>NZ_JBSFSI010000003.1:0-701379 GCF_053589675.1 Streptomyces sp. NPDC003284 | reverse complement strand
TCGGTGCTTTCCAGGTTCCCGCTTCCGCGTTTCCCTTTCCGGCGGTTCCGACTCTATCAGATCTTTTCTCGACCTGACCCCCAGTCAGCGGGGTCCGTCTTCCCGGCCGTTGGGCCGTTCCGACGAGTGAGACTTTAGCGGATTCCGTGCTCCCGAGCGAATCGGGGGCCTGCGTTCTCGCGAACGCGGATTCCTCATTCCGTGAATACGCATGACAATGCACGACGCCAGACAGACGTAAAACGACTGTCGCCGTGTAGTGATGAGTACGTGCGGAGTGGCTGCCCGGGGACCGACCGGAGTCGGCTCTCACGTCGGACAACTCGAAGTACCTTACGGATCCCCGGGCGGCGTGTCAACCCATGGCTGGGGCGGGCGGCGGAGGCGTACGCTGACGGCCATGACGACGCGTACGTACAACCAGCAGTGGTGGCCCGCCTGACGGCGGCCCTGCTCACGTACGCAGACAACGGCCGCCGCCTCGGCGGCCGTTCTCGTTTCCCCTCCAGGACTCCGGGGACCGGCCCGCAGGGACGGCGGCCTCCACCGGAGAGGAAACAGAGATGACAAGGGTCTTCAGCGGGGTCAAGCCGACCGGGCATCTGACGCTCGGGAACTACCTGGGCGCCCTGCGGCAGTGGGCCGAGACCGACCAGCACCGGGCGGACTCCCTGTTCTGCGTGGTGGACCTGCACGCCCTGACCGTGGACCACGACCCCGCCCGGGTGCGCAGACTCAGCAGGCAGGCGGCGACGCTGCTGCTGGCGGCCGGCCTCGATCCCGAGCGGTGCACGGTGTTCGTGCAGAGCCATGTGGACGAGCACGCCCGGCTGTCCTACCTGCTGGAGTGCGTGGCCACCGACGGCGAGATGCGCCGGATGATCCAGTACAAGGAGAAGTCCGCGCGCGAGCAGGTGCGCGGCGGCAGCGTCCGGCTGTCGCTGCTGACGTATCCCGCGCTGATGGCGGCGGACATCCTCGCGTACGACACGGACGAGGTGCCGGTCGGCGAGGACCAGACGCAGCACGTGGAGCTGGCCCGGGACCTGGCGGTGCGGTTCAACCACCGGTACGGGCAGACGTTCACCGTGCCGAAGGCGACGTCGCCGAAGGTGGCGGCGCGGGTGATGAACCTCCAGGACCCGACATCGAAGATGGGGAAGTCCGACGACACCGGACCGGGCATCGTCTATCTGCTGGACGAGCCGGAGGCCGTGCGGAAGAAGGTCATGCGCGCGGTGACCGACAGCGGGCAGGACGTCGTCCACGACCGTGCGGCGCGGCCCGGCGTCACCAACCTGCTGGAGATCCTGGCCGCCTGCGCGGGCGGGGACCCGGAGGACCTGGCCGCGTCGTACTCGTCGTACGGCGCGCTGAAGAAGGACACCGCGGAGGCCGTGGTGGAGGTTCTCAGGCCGGTGCAGGAGCGGCACCGGGAGCTGTGCGCCGACCCCGGGTACCTGGAGCAGGTGCTGCGGGCGGGCGCGGAGAAGGCCCGGACGATGGCGCGGCCGACGGTCGACGCGGCATACCGGGCCATCGGGCTGCTGCCCGCCTGACGGCGGGCACGCGGCGGGCGGCGGGTCAGCTGTTGCCGGAGGCCAGTTCGCGGCTGCGGTCGCGGGCGGCCTCCAGCGCGGCGATCAGCGCGGCCCGCACCCCGTGGTTCTCCAGCTCGCGGATGGCGTTGATCGTCGTCCCGGCCGGCGAGGTGACGTTCTCGCGGAGTTTCACGGGGTGCTCGCCGCTGTCGCGGAGCATCACGGCGGCGCCGATGGCGGACTGCACGATCAGCTCGTGCGCCTTGTCGCGGGGCAGGCCGAGCAGGATGCCCGCGTCGGTCATGGCCTCGACCAGGTAGAAGAAGTACGCCGGGCCCGAACCGGAGAGCGCGGTGCAGGCGTCCTGCTGGGACTCGGGGACGCGGAGCGTCTTGCCGACGGCGCCGAAGATCTCCTCGGCGTGGCTGAGGTGCCCGGCGGTGGCGTGGGTGCCGGCGGAGATGACGGACATGGCCTCGTCCACCAGGGCCGGGGTGTTCGTCATGACGCGCACGACCGGGGTGCCCGGGGCCAGCCGCTCCTCGAAGAAGGAGGTGGGGATGCCGGCCGCGCCGCTGATGACCAGCCGGCCCGCGGGCAGGTGCGGGGCGAGTTCGTCGAGCAGGGTGCCCATGTCCTGCGGCTTGACCGTGAGGATCAGGGTGTCGGCGGTCTTCGCCGCCTCGGCGTTGGTGACCGGGGTGACGCCGTGGCGGGCGCGGAGTTCCTCGGCGCGCTCGGGACGGCGGGCGGTGACCAGGAGGTCGGCGGGCGCCCAGCCGGCCCGGATCATTCCGCTGAGCAGGGCTTCGCCGATCTTGCCGGTGCCGAGGACTGCGACTTTCTGGCTCATGAGCCTCATCCTCGCACCGGCGGTCCGGGACACGGGGTGTTGTCCGGCTGGCGGGACATGTGCCCGGGGGCGGCCGGGGGCGCGGGCGGGTCAGTCGTTGGCGGCGACCAGGAGGAGGACGTCGTAGGTCTCCTCGACGACGCCGTCCGGGAAGACCTCCAGCAGATGGGCGCGCTCCCGGGCGAAGAAGTCGGCGCGGCGGTCCTCGGGGCAGACGAGGAAGAGCGAGTGGCTGCCGATGTTGGCCAGGTGGGTGTCGAGCGGGATCCGGCGGCTCCAGCGCACCGTGCGGCGGGTGAGGCGGAGGCGGCCGGTGGGGTCGGCCAGTTCGGTGCGGGCGGCCTGCTGCTTCTCGGCGGGGACGTCGATGCCGAAGAAGCGTCCGGCCCGGCGGCTCGCCTCCGCGATCCAGTCGATGTCGAGGGCGTTCCTGTTCCACCACAGGGCGAGGGAGCCGCCGGGGCGCAGGACGCGCAGCGCTTCGGGGACCGAGCGGGCCGGGTCGGTCCAGTGCCAGGCCTGGGCGTAGGTGATCAGGTCGGCCGAGGAGTCGGCCAGCGGCAGGGCGTTGCCGTTGCCGCGCACGATCGGGATGCCGGGGTGGCCGGTGCGGAACTGGGCGGCCATGCCGTCACCGGGTTCGACGGCCAGGACATGGGCGCCGCGCTCGTGCAGCAGGGCCGTCGAGATGCCCGTACCGGCGCCGACGTCGGCGACGCGCGCACCGGCGAGCGGGCGGCCGGCGAGTTCCTCGACCGTGTCGAACAGGGCCGGCGGGTAGGAGGGGCGGTTGGCCGCGTACTGGGCGGCGGCCGCGTCGAAGGAGCGGGCGCGGACGGCGTGGGCGGCGGGGTCCGGGGCGGGCGACGGAGAGACGGTCATGGACCCATGGTCGTCCAGGCGGTCGCCGGGCGGGCGGGATTTTCCCGGTGGTTTGCGCGGGGCACGGGGCGCGCACCGGGCCGGGCAGGGGCCGTACGGGCCGGGCGGGCGGCGGGGTCCGCGGGGTCGCGGTGGGCGGGTGCCGCCGGTCAGCCGCGGCGGCGCTTCTTCTTCGAGGGGTTGCCCGTGCGCCGGGTGCTGCGGCGCTCGTACTGCTCGCGGGCCTGCTCGTACTCCTTGCGGTGCAGGCCCTCGCCGGGGGCCTCGGTCAGGGAGCGGAAGAAGTACGCGAGGAGAGAGCCGACGAAGCCGATGGCGAGCAGGCCGCGCAGGGAGGACTGGCGCTCGGGGTCGGGACGGGTGCTGAAGCCGCCCCAGGTGTGGCCGAAGGCGAGCGCGCTGCACACGGCGAACATGATGACGACCAGCAGGCTGACGAAGACGCCCGAGTCCGCGATCTGGATGCCCTCGTAGGCGAAGCGGAGCACGAAGCAGGCCGCTGCCGCCGCCAGCAGCGAACCGGCGGCGACCCCGGCACGGCGCAGCGCGTAGCCGTTGTCGTGGTGCACCCAGGTCGTGCCGAAGAAGCGCAGGGGCTCGGGGCGCGGCCCGGCGGTGCCGGTGGCCGTGGGGCCCGCGGGGGTGTCCGGGGTGCCGTTCTCGTCGCTCACCCGACGATTATGGCGCCCCGGGGGCCGCGGGCCCCGGGCGGGCTCAGGAGCAGCGCGGGGCGATGTAGCCGTCGGCGCCGGTGTAGATGTAGGCGTCGGAGACGAACTCGCCGTTGTCGATGTTGTCCCAGATGCTCGACGTCCCGTACGGGCCCGAGACCTTGGTGCCGGGCGACTGGCAGTACACCGGGACCTTGGCGCCGACCGGCAGGGTGCGCACGACCGGGTATCCGGTGCCGGGGCCGCTGCGGACGTTCAGGGCGACGCCGGGTGCGACGGAGTAGTAGCGCAGGGCGGCGGCGTGGGCCGTGATCTGCCGCTCCTTGTCCTCGCCCGCGGCTGTGCCGGTGCCGCCGGCCGTCTCCTCGGCATGGTCGACCGTCATGAAAGGACCTCCCCCGTCGTGCCCCGCGGCATGAGCGCCGCGGAGGTGTTCGTTCCCCTGGGCCGCGCGGTGGGACAGGTGTGCGCGACTCGCACGCGAACGCTAGCAAGCCGCCTCAGTCCCGTTCGAGTCATCGACTAGGGTCGGTGCGTCGCGCGCGCGGACGAACAGCACGGGGGTGGTCCATGTCGCCACAGCGCAACATCGGAGCGGGCGCGGAAGCGGAACTTCCGGAATATGCCGGGCACTATCGGCTCGAAGCGCGTCTGGGCTCCGGTGGCATGGGGGTGGTGCACCTGGCCCGGAGCACCTCGGGGCTGCGGCTCGCGGTGAAGGTGGTGCACGCGGAGTTCGCCCGGGATCCGGAGTTCAGGGGGCGTTTCCGGCAGGAGGTGGCGGCGGCCCGCCGGGTCAGCGGTGCCTTCACCGCGTCGGTCGTGGACGCCGATCCGGAGGCCGGGCGGCCCTGGATGGCGACCTTGTTCATTCCGGGTCCCACGCTCGCCGAGGAGGTCAAGCGGAACGGACCGATGGCCCCGGCGCGGTTGCGCAGGCTGACGGCCGGGCTCGCCGAGGCGCTGCGCGACATCCACCGGGTGGGGGTCGTGCACCGCGATCTCAAGCCGAGCAACGTACTGCTCGCCGAGGACGGCCCGAAGGTCATCGACTTCGGTATCTCGCGTCCCAAGGACAGCGAACTGCGGACCGAGACCGGCAAGTTGATCGGTACGCCGCCGTTCATGGCTCCTGAGCAGTTCCGGCGCCCGCGCGAGGTGGGACCGGCCGCCGACATCTTCACGCTCGGGTCGGTGCTGGTGCACGCGGCGACGGGCCGGGGTCCCTTCGACTCCGACAGCCCGTACGTGGTGGCGTACCAGGTGGTGCACGACGAGCCGGATCTGACCGGTGTGCCGGAGGATCTGGCCCCGCTGATCCGGCGCTGCCTGGCCAAGGAACCGGAGGACCGGCCGACCCCGGACGAGCTGATGCGCGAACTGCGGTCGGTGGCGGCCTCGTACGACACGCAGTTGTTCGTGCCGGGGCAGCGGGCGGGCGCGCAGGGTGCCGCCGGGCCGGAGCAGGAGCAGGAGCCGGAATCGGCAACGGGCCCCGTGCCGGACTCCGCGCCGCACCCCGCACCGGCGGCGGATCCGGCCGGGTCCGGGCCCGCGGACGGCGCCGCCGGGAAGCCGGTGCGGCGCGCCGGACGGTGGCCGGGCCGGTGGATGGGCAGGCGGCTGGCGCTGGTGGCGGGGGTGTGCGTCCTGGTCGTGGGCTCCACGCTGACGGCGGTGGAGCTGCTGGGCGGCGGCAAGGAGGCCGCGCACGGGAGTGACGCGCCGCGCACCGCCTCGGCGGCGTTCGCCGGGTGGCAGGCGCGGCCGGTGGCGCAGGGCGGCGGTGTGCCGCACTGCGTGTCCGCGGCCGGGCGCGTGGTGTGCGCGGAGCCGGGGCTGGTGTTCGCGCTCGCCCCGGCGGACGGCTCGGTGCTGTGGCGGCGCCCGGCCGCGGCCGCGCCGGTCACCGGCGCTCCGGTGGTGGCGGGCCGTCTGGTGGTGGCGCCGGCCGGCCGGGACGGGGTGCTGCGGGCGCTGGACCCGGCCACGGGCGAGGTGCGCTGGCAGCGGGACGCGTCGGCGTACCGGGGGATGCGGTTCGCCGGGGACACACTGCTGCTGACCGCCGCGGACGGCACGGTGACCGGGGTGGACGCCGGTTCCGGCGCGGTCCGGTGGAGCAGGCGGGTGCCCGGCCTCGGCCTGCCGTCCTTCACCTCGTTCGCCGGGGATCCGCTGGCGTACGCGACGGGTCCGGGCGACGGCGGGAAGGGCACGCGGGTGACGGCGGTCGACCCCCGTACGGGCGCCGTGCGCTGGCAGGCACGGCTGGCGGGGACGCTGCGGCCGTTCGGCTCCTCGGGCGGTTCCCTGTTCCTCCAGTCGGTCGACGGGGTCTACGGCGACACGCGCGCGGTGGTCCGCTACTCCCCCGGTGCGGGCGCGACCCGTGAGGTGGCGCTGTCGGTCCCGCTCCAGCAGGCGCACGCCACGGTGCGCGGGGACGTGGTCCACCTGCTGTCCGCGGGCGGTTCGCTGGTCGCCGTCGATCTGGCGGCCGGGCGGCAGCTGTGGTCCCTGGAGACATCGGTGAGCCGGGGTTCGGCGCCGGTCGCGGACGCGCGGCATGTGTACGTGCTGTCGTCGGACGGGCGACTGCTGGCCGTGGACGCGCGCGGCGGCGCGCTGGTCGGCCAGACACCGGCGCGGCTCGGCGCGGGCGGGGACCGGGTGGCCTCCTCGGTCCCGGATCCGGTGCCGGTGGCCGGGCATGTGTGCGGGGGCGCGCCGGACGGCACGGTCTTCGCGGTGGACGCGCGGGATCCGTCCGCCTGGTGACGTACGGACGCCCCGGGGGTCCGCCGACGGCGCGCGGCCTCCCGGCGGCAGGCGCGAGGGGCCGCCCCGGACGGGACGGCCCCTCGGTGTGTTCCGCGGGTCAGCCGAGCTTCGAGACGTCCCGGACGGCGCCCTTGTCGGCGCTGGTGGCCATCGCGGCGTAGGCGCGCAGGGCGGCCGTGACCTTGCGGTCGCGGTTCCTCGGGGCGTACACCCCGCCGAGGGCCTGCTCGCGGCGGGCCAGCTCCGCGTCGTCCACCAGGAGTTCGACGGAGCGGTTCGGGATGTCGATGCGGATGCGGTCGCCGTCCTCGACCAGCGCGATGGTGCCGCCGGAGGCCGCCTCGGGGGAGGCGTGTCCGATGGACAGGCCCGAGGTGCCGCCGGAGAAGCGGCCGTCGGTGATGAGCGCGCAGACCTTGCCCAGGCCGCGGCCCTTCAGGTACGAGGTCGGGTAGAGCATCTCCTGCATGCCGGGGCCGCCCTTGGGGCCCTCGTAGCGGATGACGACGACGTCACCGGCCGTGATCCGCTGGGTGAGGATCTTCTCGACGGCCTCCTCCTGCGACTCGCAGACGACGGCCGGGCCCTCGAAGGTCCAGATGGACTCGTCGACGCCCGCGGTCTTGACCACGCAGCCGTCCACGGCGAGGTTGCCGCGCAGGACCGCGAGGCCGCCGTCCTTGGAGTAGGCGTGCTCGGCGGAGCGGATGCAGCCGCCCTCGGCGTCGGTGTCCAGCGCCTCCCAGCGCTCGGACTGGGAGAACGCCTCGCTGGAGCGGACGCAGCCGGGCGCCGCGTGCCACAGCTCGACGGCCTCGGGCGAGGGGGAGCCGCCGCGCACGTCCCAGATCTTGAGCCAGTCCGCCAGGGAGGGGCTGTGCACGGCGTGCACGTCCTCGTTGAGCAGTCCGGCCCGGTGCAGCTCGCCGAGCAGGGCGGGGATGCCACCGGCGCGGTGCACGTCCTCCATGTAGTACGTGCGGTCCTTGGCGACGTTCGGGGCGACCTTGGCCAGGCAGGGGACGCGGCGGGAGACGGCGTCGATCTGCTCCAGGCCGAACTCGACGCCCGCCTCCTGGGCGGCGGCCAGCAGGTGCAGGATCGTGTTGGTGGAGCCGCCCATGGCGATGTCGAGGGCCATGGCGTTCTCGAAGGCCGCGAAGGTGGCGACGTTGCGCGGCAGGACCGTCTCGTCGTCCTGGCCGTAGTAGCGGCGGGTGATGTCCATGACCGTGCGGGCCGCGTCCTCGTACAGGGCGCGGCGGGCGGTGTGGGTGGCCAGGACCGAGCCGTTGCCCGGCAGGGAGAGGCCGATGGCCTCGGTCAGGCAGTTCATCGAGTTGGCGGTGAACATGCCGGAACAGCTGCCGCAGGTCGGACAGGCGTTCTCCTCGATACGGAGGATGTCCTCGTCGGAGATCTTGTCGTTGGCGGCGTCGGCGATGGCGTCGATCAGGTCGAGGGTGCGCACGGTGCCGTCGACCAGGGTGGCCCGCCCGGCCTCCATGGGGCCGCCGGAGACGAAGACCGTCGGGATGTTCAGCCGCAGCGCGGCCATCAGCATGCCCGGGGTGATCTTGTCGCAGTTGGAGATGCAGACCAGGGCGTCGGCGCAGTGCGCCTCGACCATGTACTCGACGCTGTCGGCGATCAGGTCGCGCGAGGGCAGCGAGTACAGCATGCCGCCGTGGCCCATGGCGATGCCGTCGTCGACGGCGATGGTGTTGAACTCGCGCGGGATGCCGCCGGCCTCGCGGACCGCCTCGCCGACGATCCGGCCGACCGGGGCCAGGTGGGTGTGGCCGGGCACGAACTCGGTGAAGCTGTTGGCGATGGCGATGATCGGCTTCCGGCCGATGTCCGCACCGGGTACACCGGAGGCGCGCATAAGGGCGCGGGCGCCCGCCATGTTGCGGCCGTGGGTGACTGTGCGGGACCTCAGCTCGGGCATCGTCGCTCGCTCCTTCAAAGGGTTCTGCCGCTGGTGGCGCCGGTGCGTCCGGATGCCTGCGGCGGACAGAGTTCTGACTCCGTCGAGCGTACGCCGGTCATCCACGGGGCGGGACGCCCTGTCCGGAATACGGGACGGCCGTCTCGGGCCGGTGCCCGGCCGGGGGTGCGGCGCGGGGGGCGTCAGCGCCCGCGCAGCCGCGCCGACGAGGCCAGGTGCAGGCGGGTGAAGGCCAGGGCCTCGGCGAGATCGGCCTCACGTTCGGCGCCGGACATCGCGCGCCGGGTGTTGACCTCGATCACCACATGGCCGTCGAAACCGGATCCGGCGAGGCGTTCCAGCAGCGCCGCGCAGGGCTGTCCGCCGCGGCCCGGCACCAGGTGCTCGTCCTTGGCCGAGCCCTTGCCGTCGGCGAGATGGACGTGGCCGAGGCGGTCGCCCATGCGGTCCACCATGGCGAGGGCGTCGGTGCGGGCCGTCGCCGCGTGGCTGAGGTCGATCGTGAAGTGGCGGTAGTCGTCCTTGGTGACGTCCCAGTCGGGCGCGTAGGCGAGCATCTCGCGGTCGCGGTAGCGCCAGGGGTACATGTTCTCCACCGCGAAGCGCACGTCCGTCTCGTCCGCCATCCGCCAGATCCCCGAGACGAAGTCACGGGCGTACTGGCGCTGCCAGCGGAACGGCGGGTGCACGACGACGGTGCTCGCCCCGAGCCGCTCGGCCGCCGACCGGGCGCGCTGGAGCTTGACCCAGGGATCGGTGGACCACACCCGCTGGGTGATCAGCAGACAGGGGGCGTGCACGGCCAGGATCGGTATGCCGTGGTGGTCGCTGAGGCGGCGCAGCGCGTCGATGTCCTGGCTGACCGGGTCGGTCCACACCATGACCTCGACGCCGTCGTAGCCGAGGCGCGCGGCGATCTCGAAGGCCGTCGCCGTCGACTCCGGGTACACGGAGGCCGTCGACAGGGCGACCTTCGCATCCGGGATGCGCACGACGGGTTCCACCACGAGGGACAGGTTACGGGGTGGCGGCGGCGCTCCAGGGCCCGCGCCCGCCCGTCGTGGCCGGTCTCACGTCCCGTCCGCGTACGCCCCACGCCCGCGCCGCGGTGGCGGCTACGCCGTTCCCATGTGGTCCAGGCGCCGCAGGATGACTCCCTCGCGCAGGGCCCAGGGGCAGATCTCCAGCCGCTCCACGCCGAAGAGGTCCATCACGGCCTCGGCGACCAGGGCACCGGCGAGCAGCTGGCCCGCGCGGTCCTCGGAGACGCCCGGCAGCTCGGCGCGCTCGCCGGCCGTCATCGCGGCCAGCCGCGGCACCCATGCCTCCAGGGACTCGCGCTTCAGCTCGCGCTGCACGTACAGGCCCTCGGCGGAGCGGGCGGCCCCGGCGATCCGGGCCAGCTGCCGGAACGTCTTGGAGGTGGCGACCACGTGGTCCGGGGCGCCGAAGCGGCTGAACTCGCCGACCGTCCGCGCTATCTCCGCACGGACATGGCGGCGCAGCGCCCGGACGGCCTCCGGGTCCGGCGGGTCGCCGGGCAGCCAGCCGGCGGTGAGCCGGCCAGCGCCGAGCGGCAGCGAGACGGCGGCGTCGGGCTCCTCGTCGATGCCGAAGGCGATCTCCAGGGAGCCGCCGCCGATGTCCAGGACCAGCAGCTTGCCCGCCGACCAGCCGAACCAGCGGCGGGCGGCGAGGAAGGTGAGCCGGGCCTCCTCGGCGCCGCTGAGCACCTGGAGCCGTACGCCCGTCTCGGCCTGCACGCGCGCGAGGACGTCGTCGGCGTTGTTCGACTCGCGCACCGCCGACGTCGCGAACGGCAGCAGGTCCTCCACGCCCTTGTCCTCGGCGGCCTGGAGCGCGTCCCTGACCACGGCCACCAGCCGCTCCACGCCCTCGGCCCCGATCGCGCCGCCCTCGTCGAGCAGCTGGGCCAGGCGCAGCTCCACCTTGTGCGAGTGCGCGGGCAGCGGGCGCGCGCCCGGGTGCGCGTCGACCACCAGCAGATGCACCGTGTTCGAACCCACGTCGAGGACACCGAGTCTCATGTACGGAAACGCTACTGCCATCGCGCGCGTGCTCCGGCCCTGACCCGGATTCCCGGCACCGTGCGGAGCGCGCCGGGCGGGGGCCGGAGGCGGCGGCTCCGGGTGCCCGGACGCGGCGGCCCCGGGTGCGGGGCCGGGCGACTTACCCTGGACGGGTGCCAAAGACGAAAAAGGCGAAGACCGGTGCCCCGGCGGGCCCGCAGCCGGACGAGAAGGGACTGGACTTCGCGCGCGCGTGGGTGGAGTTCCCGGACCCGGCGGACGACGAGCAGGTCTTCCGCTGCGATCTGACGTGGCTGACCTCCCGCTGGAACTGCATCTTCGGCAGCGGCTGCCAGGGCATCCAGGAGGGCCGCGCCGAGGACGGCTGCTGCACGCTGGGCGCGCACTTCTCCGACGAGGAGGACGAGCAGCGGGTCGCGGGGCACGTGGCCCGGCTCACCCCGGACATCTGGCAGAACCACGCCGAGGGCACGGAGAACGGCTGGGTGTCCGAGGACGAGGAGGGCTCCCGGCAGACCCGTCCCTTCCAGGGCTCGTGCATCTTCCAGAACCGGCCCGGATTCTCCGGCGGCATGGGCTGCTCGCTGCACATCCTGGCGCTCAGGGAGGGCCGCGAGCCGCTGGAGACCAAGCCGGACGTGTGCTGGCAGCTGCCGGTCCGGCGGACCTTCGAGTGGATCGACCGCCCGGACGACACGCGCGTGCTCCAGGTGTCGATCGGCGAGTACGACCGCAGGGGCTGGGGTCCGGGCGGCCACGACCTGCACTGGTGGTGCACCTCGGCGACGTCGGCGCACGGCGCGGGCGACCCCGTCTACGTCTCCTACCGGGCCGAGCTGACCGAGCTGATGGGCAAGAAGGGCTACGACCGGCTGGTCGAGCTGTGCGAGGAGCGGCTCGCCTCGCGGCTGCCGCTGCTGGCCGCGCACCCGGCGGACCGCCGGGACTGAGCCGGGACCGAGCCGGGACGGGACCGTAAGCGGCCCCTCCCCGTCCGGGACGGGGTCTCCTCCGGAGAGCCGTCGCCCTTGTGGTGCTCAGCCGCCCTTCGGGCCCGGTGTGCCGTCGTCGCCGGTGGGCGCGGGCGAGTCGCCCGGGTCGGACGGGGACGATCCGGTGGGCGGCGGGGTGGAGGGGCCCGACGAGGGCGGATCGGTCGTGGGCGGGCCCGAGGGGTCCGCGGTGCCCGTGGGATCCGGTGTGGGGCTGTGCGCGCCGTCGCCCGGTGCCGGGCCCGTGGTGCGGGTGGGCCGGGGGACGGTCGGGCTCGGGGCCCGGCCGTGGCCGGAGATGAAGACCACCGCTCCTGCCGGGGTGATCTCCACGCGCGCGTTCCAGGGCCCGGAGGGCTCGCGCAGATGGTCGACGTACACCTTGACCGTGATCGACGCGCCCGGCTCCAGCGTCCCCGAGGAGCGGCTGAAGTACAGCCAGGACGCCTGCGTGGACACGATCCAGCGGACCGGCTCCGGGCCGGAGGCGGTGAGCGTGACGAGGGTCGTGTCGGCGGTGCCCGAGGCGGCGGTCACGGTCAGCGCGCCGTTCGCGCCCCGGGCGTCGCCCGCGCCCGCGTCGCCCAGCACCTCCACCGAGACGTCGGGCCCCGCGCCGCCGGACGGGCCGCCGGGGCGCGTCCGGGCGCTGCCGGTGTTCTCGTAGCCGCCGGTGTCCTCCCCGGCCAGGGCACCGGAGTCGTGCCCCTCGCGCGCGGTGGCGGACGGGCCGCCGTGGCCCTCGCCGGTCGCGGTGCCCCGGTAGGCCGCCCACAGGGCCAGCACCGGCGCGGCCACCACGGTGGCGACGACCGTCGTCGTGACCGCACGCGCGCGCAGGCGCTCCCTCCGGGCCGCGCGGTCCTTGGGGTCCATCGGGAATCCGCGCCGGTCCAGGCGCGGCGCGGCACCCCGCGCGCGCGAGTGGTGCGCCATGGCCAGGCCCAGGTCCGTACGGGGCGCGGCCAGCACGGGCAGCGCGGCCGGGGTGACGCTGGCGCCGGGCCAGCGCGCGGGGTGCGCGCGCTCGGCGGTGCGGCGGCAGCGCGGGCAGTCGTCGACGTGCCGGACGAGTTCGCGGCGCAGGGCGGTGCCGAGGACGAGCCTGCCGTCGCCGGTGAGCGCGGCGACGCCGGGGCAGCCGCCGGCCTCGGCGACGGCGAGCGCCGCGCGGGTGCGCTCCACCTCGCAGGCCGCGGCGGCGAGCAGTTCGCGGGCGGCGGCGGTGCTCAGACCGAGCACGGCGGCGGTCTCGTGGCCGCTCAGGTGGTGGCGCACGGCCAGCTCCAGCGCCTCGCGCTGCTCCGGGGTGGTGCCGGCCGCCTCCGGCCAGGCCAGCAGGGACAGTTCACGGCGCCGCCGCTCCTGGACGTCCGCCGGGACCGGCACCGCCGCGCCCGGCCCGGGGCGGTGCCGGGAAGGGCCGGGGCGGCCCGCGGCATGGCCCGCCCGGCGTCTGAGCCGGGCCTCGGCCAGCTCCCGCAGACAGGCCCAGCGGGCCAGCGCGTACAGCCACGCCCGGTACTCGGCCGGATCCTGCGGCAGGCGCGGCGCGCGCCGCTCGGCGAAGGCCAGCGCGTCCCCCAGCGCGGCGGTCGCCGCGTCGTGGTCGCACAGCACGGACAGGCAGTAGGTGAACAGGCCGTCGAGGTGGGGGTCGTAGGCGGCGGGCGGGTGCTGCGCCAGGGTGCGCGCGGCAGCGCGGTCGCGCGCCTCGCGCGCCTCGCGGTCCGCCCGGTGCTCACCGGTCGTACGGCTCGTACGGGTCGAGGTCTCCGGACTGCTGCTCATCACCTGTGCGACCGTAGGCGGCGGAGGTTCGTCCGTTCTTCCCTGTTGCGCACTTTTAATCCGTACGGGTGAAACGATCCCTCATACGGGGACGGGCACCGGCGGCTCCTCCCTTCGGGCGCGCGTGTTCGATGCCGTTCGAGCCGGTGACCGTGCGGGCGTCGGCGCTGTCAGTGGCTGCGGCTACGGTCTTACGCATGGCTGCCCGTACGAAGACCACCAAGGACCGTCCGTCCTACCGCTGCACCGAGTGCGGCTGGCAGACGGCGAAGTGGCTCGGCCGCTGCCCCGAGTGCCAGGCATGGGGCACGGTCGAGGAGTACGGCACGCCCGCGGTGCGTACGACCACGCCGGGCCGGGTCACCACCTCCGCCCTGCCCATCGGCCAGGTCGACGGGCGGCAGGCGACGGCCCGCACCACCGGCGTGCCCGAGCTGGACCGGGTGCTGGGCGGCGGTCTGGTGCCCGGCGCCGTGGTCCTGCTCGCCGGTGAGCCCGGCGTCGGCAAGTCCACGCTGCTGCTGGACGTGGCCGCCAAGGCGGCGAGCGACGAGCACCGCACGCTGTACGTCACGGGCGAGGAGTCGGCGAGCCAGGTGCGGCTGCGCGCCGACCGCATCGGCGCCCTGGACGACCATCTCTATCTGGCCGCCGAGACCGATCTGGCCGCCGTCCTCGGGCACTTGGACGCGGTGAAGCCCTCGCTGCTGATCCTGGACTCGGTGCAGACGGTGGCCTCCCCGGAGATCGACGGCGCCCCCGGCGGCATGGCGCAGGTCCGGGAGGTGGCCGGGGCGCTGATCCGCGCCTCCAAGGAGCGCGGCATGTCCACCCTGCTGGTCGGCCATGTCACCAAGGACGGCGCGATCGCCGGTCCGCGCCTGCTGGAGCACCTGGTGGACGTGGTGCTGCACTTCGAGGGCGACCGGCACGCGCGCCTGCGCCTGGTCCGCGGCGTCAAGAACCGCTACGGCGCCACCGACGAGGTCGGCTGCTTCGAGCTGCACGACGAGGGCATCACCGGCCTCGCCGACCCCAGCGGCCTGTTCCTGACCCGCCGCGCCGAGCCGGTGCCCGGCACCTGTCTGACCGTCACCCTGGAGGGCCGCCGCCCGCTGGTCGCCGAGGTCCAGGCGCTCACCGTGGACTCCCAGATCCCCTCCCCGCGGCGCACCACGTCGGGCCTGGAGACCTCCCGGGTGTCGATGATGCTGGCCGTGCTGGAGCAGCGCGGGAGGATCAGCGCGCTGGGCAAGCGGGACATCTACTCGGCGACGGTCGGCGGCGTGAAGCTGTCCGAGCCCGCCGCCGACCTCGCCATCGCGCTCGCGCTGGCCTCGGCCGCGAGCGACACCCCGCTGCCGAAGAACCTGGTCGCGATCGGCGAGGTGGGCCTCGCGGGCGAGGTCAGACGGGTCACGGGCGTGCAGCGCCGGCTCTCCGAGGCGCACCGCCTGGGCTTCACGCACGCGCTCGTACCGGGCGATCCGGGCAAGGTGCCGTCCGGGATGAAGGTCCTCGAAGTGGCCGACATGGGGGACGCGCTGCGGGTCCTGCCGCGCTCGCGTCGCCGAGAGGCCCCGCGGGAGCCGGAGGACCGCCGGTAGACTTTGCGCTGGTCCCGCCCGCCCGTCCGGCACGGCGTACGCGCCGAGTGCGGCGGCGGGGGCGCCCGAAGACCTGCGACCGGAGGAGTGCAGTGGCAGCCAACGACCGGGCAGCAGCTCCCGGAAAGTCCGGTGGGAGCTCCGGCGCCGATGGCCTGATGCGCGCCTCACTGAGCGCCGTGGCACCCGGCACGGCGCTGCGGGACGGACTCGAGCGGGTCCTGCGCGGCAACACCGGCGGTCTGATCGTGCTCGGCTCCGACAAGACCGTGGAGACGATGTGCACGGGCGGTTTCGTGCTGGACGTCGAGTTCACGGCGACCCGGCTGCGGGAGCTGTGCAAGCTGGACGGCGGCATCGTGCTGTCCTCGGACCTGTCGAAGATCCTCCGGGCGGGCGTGCAGCTCGTCCCGGACCCGACGATCCCCACCGAGGAGACCGGCACCCGGCACCGCACGGCGGACCGGGTCAGCAAGCAGGTCGGCTTCCCGGTGGTCTCGGTCTCCCAGTCGATGCGCCTGATCGCGCTGTACGTCGACGGGCAGCGCCGCGTCCTGGAGGACTCGGCGGCGATCCTCTCCCGCGCCAACCAGGCCCTGGCCACGCTGGAGCGCTACAAGCTGCGCCTGGACGAGGTCGCGGGCACCCTGTCGGCGCTGGAGATCGAGGACCTGGTCACGGTCCGGGACGTCTCCGCGGTCGCGCAGCGCCTGGAGATGGTCCGCCGCATCGCCACCGAGATCGCCGAGTACGTGGTGGAGCTGGGCACCGACGGCCGCCTGCTGGCGCTCCAGCTCGACGAGCTGATCGCGGGCGTGGAGCCCGAGCGCGAGCTGGTCGTCCGGGACTATGTGCCCGAGCCCACGGCCAAGCGCTCCCGTACGGTCGAGGAGGCCCTCGCCGAGCTGGACAAGCTCTCGCACGCGGAGCTGCTGGAGATGTCCACCGTCGCCCGCGCCCTCGGCTACACCGGTTCGCCCGAGACCCTGGACTCGGCGGTCTCCCCGCGCGGCTTCCGGCTGCTGGCCAAGGTCCCCCGGCTGCCCGGCGCCATCATCGACCGCCTGGTCGAGCACTTCGGCGGCCTCCAGAAGCTGCTCGCCGCGAGCGTCGACGACCTCCAGACGGTGGACGGCGTGGGCGAGGCCCGCGCCCGCAGTGTCCGCGAGGGGCTGTCGCGGCTGGCGGAGTCGTCGATCCTGGAGCGGTACGTCTAGGAGTCCTCGCGCAGCGGTCCTCGCGCGGCCGGGCCGGGCCGGGGCGGGGCGCCCGGCTCAGTCCGCCGACAGCACGAACGACGTCTGGAGCTTGCCGTAGCCCGGCACCTTCGCCTCCACCAGATACGTCTTGCCGAGGGCGGCGGTGCCGGAGGGCGGGGTGGCGCACTGCGGGGCGCTCGGCCTGCGGTCCCAGCGCACGGTCGAGGTGATGCCGCTGCCGGCCGGGACCCGGTACAGCAGGCTGCCGGCCGTCTTCGGGCAGTCGGCCGAGGACCAGTAGCCGCCGTCGCCACCGGCCTGGCTGACCGTCAGGACCGCTGTCCTCGGGCCGAGATCGACCTTGCAGTCGCTGCCGGAGGCGTTCTTCGCGATCAGTTCGAAGGCGGGCGTCTCGGTGGGCCCGTAGGAGTTGCGCACACTGCGCAGGCTCAGCCTCACCGCGGAGGCGGTGCAGTCGGGGAGCGTGCTCCCGGCGGGCAGCGCCGCGCCCGTACCGCCGCCGCCCGTGGAGCCGCCCTTGCCGTCGTCGCCCGCGCCGCCCGTGGACGCGGCAGCGCCGGAACCCCCCGAGCCCGCGCCGCCGGTGCCACCGCTGCCGCCCGACGACGCGCCGCTCCCACCGGAGTCACCGCCGCCGGACTCGTCGCGCCCGCCCGGGTGTTGGCTGATCGCGGGACCGGACTGGGACGGTCCGGGCTCGATGGCCGAGGGGGTGGGGTTCTTGCCGTTGGCCGCGCCCCCGGCGTCCTTGTGGCCCCCGCCTCCGCCGCCCGAGGTGACGATCCAGATGACCAGCAGGGCCAACAGGGCGGCCATGGACACCAGGACGACCCTCCGTCGCCAGTAGATGGAGGAGGGAAGCGGCCCGACCGGATTGCGCAGAGATCCCACGCCCCAACCCTACGAGAGATCCCGCGCTTCCCCCGACGCACCCGCCGCGCCGGACGCAACTTTTCCGGATCATCATTTCAACAACGCCCGTCCCGCAGGCCCGCCTTGCGGGTCCGGTGACCGCTCGGAGACGCACGGTGACGAAACGGTCCGCGCCGGTTCACCCGCCCGTGCGCCCCCGCGTGGCAGGATCGACGGCGACATGACTGCGCCCACACTGCCCCCACACAGCACCCCCTCCGCCCCGGCCCCCGCACCCGGGACCCCGACCGAGACCACGGCCGCCCCCGCCGCCGGGACCGTCTCCGCGGCCGGCCCCGAGACCAGCCCCGAGACCGGCCCCGAGTCCTGCGCCGCGGCCTCCTCGTCCGCCGGCGCCCCGCTCGGCGAGACCCTGCACACCCAGGTCATCACCTGGTTCGAGGGCAACGCCCGCGATCTGCCCTGGCGGCGCGCCGACGCCGGCGCCTGGGGCGTGATGGTCAGCGAGTTCATGCTCCAGCAGACCCCGGTGAGCCGGGTGCTGCCCGTCTACGAGCAGTGGCTGGAGCGCTGGCCGCGCCCCGCCGACCTCGCCAAGGAGGCGCCCGGCGAGGCGGTGCGCGCCTGGGGCCGGCTCGGCTACCCGCGCCGCGCGCTGCGCCTGCACGGCGCCGCGGTCGCCATAACGGAACGGCACGGCGGCGACGTACCCGCCGAGCACGCGCAGTTGCTGGCGCTGCCCGGCATCGGCGAGTACACGGCGGCGGCGGTCGCCTCCTTCGCGTACGGGCAGCGGCACGCCGTGCTGGACACCAACGTCCGCCGGGTGCTGGCCCGCGCCGTCACCGGGGTGCGCTACCCGCCGAACGCCACCACCGCCGCCGAACGGCGGCTGGCCCGCACCCTGCTGCCCGAGGACGAGCGCACCGCCGCCCGCTGGGCCGCCGCCTCCATGGAACTGGGCGCGCTGGTGTGCACGGCGAAGAACGAGTCGTGCCACCGCTGCCCGATCGCCGCGCACTGCGCCTGGCGGCAGGCGGGCAAGCCGGAGCACGAGGGGCCGCCGCGCCGGGGCCAGACGTACGCCGGGACGGACCGGCAGGTGCGCGGCAAGCTGCTCGCCGTGCTGCGCGAGGCCCGCACGCCGGTGCCGCAGGCGGCACTGGACCGGGTGTGGCACGAACCGGTGCAGCGGGCGCGGGCCCTGGACGGGCTCGTCGCGGACGGACTGGTCGAGCCCCTGGCGGGCGGCCTGTACCGGCTGCCGCTCACCTGACGGACCCCACCTGGCGGACCTCTCCCGACGGATCTCTCCCGGCGGACCCCGCCTGACGGTCCGTCACCGCACAGCCGCGTCACAGCCTCAGGGGGCGCCGCGGGTCTCTGTGTCACAGACCCGCGCGCCGATCTGGGGGGCAAATCACCCCATATCCACGCCAACCGGCCCGGTTCTCTACCCCGTTACGCCGTCCGTTACACAACCGACGTACAGCCGCGCGCTTTCCGCAGGCTGCTTCGGACAACGCCGTGACAAGCCCTCCGTAGCTTCATCTTCGTGCCCGACAGGCACCGGGCGGCTGCCGACCACAGCCCGCCCGCATCACAGGCTCGGGGTCCGGCGGGAAACAGGCCGGGAAACGGGGAGCGGAGGCGGTTGATCATGGCGCAGGGTGAGGTGCTCGAGTTCGAGGAGTACGTGCGTACCCGGCAGGACGCGCTGCTGCGCAGCGCACGCCGGCTGGTGCCGGACCCGGTCGACGCCCAGGACCTGCTCCAGACCGCGCTGGTGCGGACGTACGGCCGCTGGGACGGCATCGCCGACAAGCGGCTCGCGGACGCCTATCTGCGCCGTGTCATGATCAACACGCGGACCGAGTGGTGGCGGGCCCGCAAGCTGGAGGAGGTCCCCACCGAGCAGCTGCCGGACGCCTCCGTCGAGGACGCCACCGAGCAGCACGCCGACCGCGCGCTGCTCATGGACATCATGAAAGTTCTCGCTCCGAAGCAGCGCAGTGTCGTCGTGCTGCGACACTGGGAGCAGATGTCCACCGAAGAGACCGCCGCGGCACTCGGCATGTCAGCGGGAACGGTCAAGAGCACGCTGCACAGGGCGCTCGCCCGGCTCCGCGAGGAGCTGGAGGCCCGCGATCTGGACGCACGCGCGCTGGAGCGTGAGGAGCGGGAGCGTTGCGCGGCCTGACCGGCAGGGCTGGTACCGGCCCTGAGCCCACCGGGGCTCCAGGGACCCTCCAGGCGGTGAGTACGGCGGTGGCCGTGGTCACCGCCCTCGGGCTTTTGGTGTCCGCCTGCGGCACCGGCGGCACCGGCGCCCGCGACGAGGGACCCGCCGACGCCCCTTCGGTGGCGGGCACCCCGGCCGCGCCCTCGCCCAGCCCGAGCGAGACCCCGCGCGCGGTGGACGCGGTCCGGCTGATCAAGGACGACCCGAAGGTCTCGCCCGCCGTCAGGAACGGCCTCAAGCCGTGCGTCGCCGACGAGTACCCTGTCGACGTGTCGTACGGCAAGCTGACCGGCACCTCCGTCGAGGACATCGTCGTCAACGTGCTGACCTGCGGGGACGCGGTCGGGCTCGGTGCCTATGTGTACCGTGAGCGCAAGCCGGGCGACGGCTACGAGAACGTGTTCTCCGCCGAGGAGCCGCCGGTCTACGCCGAGATCGACCGCGGGGACCTCGTCGTGACCAAGCAGGTGTACGAGCGCGGCGACCCGGTCTCGAACCCCTCGGGCGAGGACGTCATCACCTACCGCTGGTCCGGCAGCGGGTTCACGAAGGCGTTCAGCACCCGCAACGAGTACAGCAAGACCGTCGGCGGGGGCGCGAAGGCGACGCCGCCCTCGGAGCCGGAACCGGAACCGGCCGAGCCGTAGCACCGGCGGCTCCGGTCGCGACGGCCCGCCGGCGGCGTGAACCGATCGGGCCGCCCGGTCCGAACACCCCGTGAACGCGGTGCCCCGGCGGCCCCGGCCCGTCGGCGGCGCCCGGCGGACCGGGGCCCGCCGGGCGGACCCCATGAACGCAGCACCGACCGGGTAGGCGCCGCACGGACCCGCTCCCCGCGGGACCGGCGCGGCACCGGCGGGCACGGCACCGCTGAACGCACCACCCGTCCGGTGCGTCCACCTCCGTGGACGCGCCTGAAGCACAGAGGACTGAGAGCACCGGGATGGCAGACCAGACCCATGTCCTGTTCGTCGAGGACGACGATGTCATCCGCGAGGCCACCCAGCTCGCCCTGGAGCGGGACGGCTTCGCGGTCACGGCGATGCCCGACGGACTGTCCGGCCTGGAGGCGTTCCGGGCGCGGCGGCCCGACATCGCGCTGCTGGACGTCATGGTCCCCGGCCTCGACGGCGTCAGCCTGTGCCGCCGCATCCGCGACGAGTCCACGGTGCCGGTGATCATGCTGTCGGCGCGCGCCGACTCCATCGACGTCGTCCTCGGCCTGGAGGCGGGTGCCGACGACTATGTGACCAAGCCGTTCGACGGCGCCGTCCTGGTCGCCCGGATCCGCGCGGTGCTGCGCCGCTTCGGGCACGCCGGCGGCGACCGCGCCGAGGCGGACGCGGCCGGGGTGGACGGCGCGGTGCTGACCTTCGGCGACCTGGAGGTGGACACCGAGGGCATGGAGGTGCGCCGGGCCGGGCTGCCGGTGGGCCTCACCCCCACCGAGATGCGGCTGCTCCTGGAGTTCTCCTCCGCGCCGGGCACCGTGCTGTCGCGGGACAAGCTCCTGGAACGCGTGTGGGACTACGGCTGGGGCGGTGACACCCGGGTCGTCGACGTCCATGTGCAGCGGCTGCGCACCAAGATCGGCCAGGACCGCATCGAGACGGTCCGCGGCTTCGGCTACAAGCTGAAGGCCTGAGCGGGGCGGGCATGCGGGGGAACACGCGGCGCCGGATTCCCGGGCGCCTGGAGCACGCGAAGATCCGTACCGGTCTGCGCTGGAAGCTGAGCGCGGCCATCGCGCTGGTCGGCGCGCTGATCGCCGTCGCGCTGAGCCTGGTCGTGCACAACGCCGCGCGGGTGTCCATGCTGGACAACGCGCGCGACCTCGCCGACTCACGGCTCGTGTACGCCCAGCCGCTCTACGAGCGTCCCGGGCACCGGCCGACCTCCACGATCATCAAGCTCGACGACCCGATGCTGCCGCCCGCGCTCCAGCAGAAGGTCCGGGAGGGCCGCCGGGCCACCTATGTCTCCGACCACCGGGGCGGGGTGCCGGACATCTGGGCGGCCATGCCGATCAAGGGCGGCCATGTGCTGTCCGTGCACACCCACTTCACCGACCGCAGCGCGAACATCCTCCGGGACCTCGACCAGGCCCTGGTCATCGGCTCGATCGCGGTCGTCCTCGGCGGCAGCGCGCTGGGCGTGCTCATCGGCGCCCAGCTCTCGCGGCGGCTGCGCAAGGCGGCCACCGCCGCGAACCAGGTCGCCAACGGCGAGCCGGACATCCGGGTGCGGGACGCCATCGGCGGTGTCGTACGGGACGAGACCGACGATCTCGCGCGTGCGGTGGACGCCATGGCGGACGCCCTCCAGCAGCGGCTGGAGGCGGAGCGGCGGGTCACCGCGGACATCGCGCACGAGCTGCGCACCCCGGTCACCGGGCTGCTGACGGCGGCCGAGCTGCTGCCGCCGGGACGCCCCACCGAGCTGGTCCTGGACCGGGCGAAGGCCATGCGCACGCTGGTCGAGGACGTCCTGGAGGTGGCCCGGCTGGACGGCGCCTCGGAGCGGGCCGAGTTGCAGGACCTCATGCTCGGCGAGTTCGTCGCCCGCCGGGTGGCGGCGAAGGACCCGGACGTCGAGGTGCGGGTGGTGCACGAGTCGATGGTCACCACCGATCCGCGGCGCCTGGAGCGGGTGCTGTTCAACCTGATCACCAACGCGTCCCGGCACGGCAGGCCGCCGATCCAGGTGACCGTCGAGGGCCGGGTCATCCGGGTCCGCGACCACGGTCCCGGCTTCCCCGAGGCGCTGCTCGCCGAGGGCCCGAGCCGGTTCCGCACCGGCAGCGCGGACCGCGCCGGGCGCGGCCACGGCCTCGGTCTGACCATCGCCGCCGGGCAGGCCCGGGTGCTGGGCGCCCGGCTCACCTTCCGCAACGTACGGCCCGCGGGCGCTCCCGAGCACGTACCGGCCGAGGGCGCGGTGGCCGTCCTGTGGCTCCCGGAACACGCGCCGACCAGCACGGGCAGCTACCCGACGCTGCCGGAGTGACCCACCGGTCCCCTCAACGGCGAAGGCCCCCCGGCGGACGGCCGGGGGGCCTTCGTACGGCATGGGCGGCGGCGCGTCCGGGCCGCCGCTGCCGCTACATCTGCGCCTCGACCGCCGTCTCGGCCGGGGCCGGTCCCGCGCCCTTGAGCGGCACCTCCTTGACGAACACCGCCGCGACCAGCGCGACGACGCCGACCACGGAGCCGAGCAGGAACGCCGAGTGCGTACCGGAGGACACCGCGTGCTGGTAGGCCTCTCGGGCGGCGGCCGGGAGCTTGGCCAGGCTCGCCGCGTCGAGCTGCGCGGACTTCTCGGTCATCTTCGAGCCCGCGGCACCGGCCCGCTCCGCCATCTCGTGCTGGACCCGGTTGTTGAACAGCGCGCCCATGATCGCCACGCCGAAGGACGAGCCGAGCGTACGGAAGAGGGTGGTGGACGAGGAGGCCACGCCCATGTCCTTCATCTCCACGCTGTTCTGCGCGACCAGCATGGTGATCTGCATCAGACAGCCCATGCCCGCGCCGAGGACGGCCATGAACAGGCCCGAGGTGAGCCGGGTGGTGCCGGTGTCCATCATGGACAGCAGATAGAGACCGACGACCATGAGGACGCTGCCGACCACCGGGAAGACCTTGTACTTGCCGCTGCTGGTGGTGACCCGGCCCGCGACCATCGACACCACCAGCATGGCGCCGAGCATCGGCAGCAGCAGCAGTCCGGAGTTGGTCGCGGAGGCGCCCTGCACCGCCTGCTGGTACAGCGGCAGGAAGAGCACCGCGCCGAACATCACGAAGCCGGTGACGAAGCCGATCAGCGACATCAGGGTGAAGTTGCGGCTGCGGAAGATGTGCAGCGGCACGATCGGCTCGGCGGCCCTGGTCTGCCAGAACACGAACCCGATGAGCGCGACCACGCCGATGGCGATGAGTTCCATGATCCGCGCGGACGTCCAGGCGTACTCCGTGCCGCCCCAGGTGGTGACCAGCACGATGGAGCTGATGCCGAGGGTGAGCAGCGCCGCGCCCACGTAGTCCACGCGTGCCTGCGCGCGCTTCTTCGGCAGGTGCAGCACGGCGCTCACCGCGACCAGCGCCACCGCGCCGAGCGGCAGGTTGATGTAGAAGGCCCAGCGCCAGCCCCAGTTGTCGGTGATGGTGCCGCCGACCAGCGGGCCGCCGATCATCGCCAGCGCCATGACACCGGCCATCATGCCCTGGTACTTGCCGCGCTCCCGGGGCGGGATCAGGTCGCCGATGATGGCCATCACGCCGACCATCAGACCGCCGGCGCCCAGGCCCTGGATGGCGCGGAAGCCGATCAGCTGGCCCATGTCCTGCGCCATGCCGCTGAGCGCGGAGCCGGCCAGGAAGATCACGATCGAGGTCATGAAGGCGCCCTTGCGCCCGTACATGTCGCCGAGCTTGCCCCACAGCGGTGTGGCCGCTGCGGTGGCGAGCGTATAGGCGGTCACCACCCAGGACAGGTGCTGGAGCCCGCCCAGCTCGCCGACGATCGTCGGCATCGCGGTGCCCACGATCATGTTGTCGAGCATCGCGAGCATCATGGCGATCATGAGCGCGAGCAGGACGACCCGCACGCTCCTCGGTTGTGGACCGGCGTCCGCGCCGGTCTTGGTGTCCGCTATCGCTGTGTCCGCCATCGTTCCCCAGCTCCCCCAGGTGCCTGCCTACTTACTTGCCGACCGGCAAGTTACTACACTCGGGAAGGTAGAGCTTCACTAGCCGGGCGTCAAGTAAGTTTCTGCTGGCTTGTCGGCAGGTAAGTTTCCCGGACAGCGCAAGGAGTACGAGGATGGGCGTCACGATGGACGGCACGAAGCAGCAGCGCCGCGGCAACACCCGCCAGCGCATCCAGGACGTGGCCCTCGAACTCTTCGCGGAGCAGGGCTACGAGAAGACGTCCCTGCGCGAGATCGCCGAGCGCCTGGACGTCACCAAAGCGGCTCTCTACTACCACTTCAGAACGAAGGAAGAGATCGTCGTCAGCCTCTTCGAGGATCTGACGCAGCCGCTCCAGGACCTGATCGTGTGGGGCCGGGAACAGCCGCGCACACTGGAGACCAAACAGGAGATCGTCCGCCGCTACAGCGCAGCGCTCGCCGGGGCATCACCGCTGTTCCGCTTCATGCAGGAGAACCAGGCGACGGTACGGGAACTGCGCATCGGCGAGAGCTTCAAGGACTGGATGCGCGACCTGCGGCACATCATCACCGACCCGGAGGCGAGCCTGACCGACCAGGTCCGCTGCATCAGCGCGCTCTTCACGCTGCACGCCGGCATGTTCGTGATGCAGGACATGGAGGGCGACCCGGAGGAGCGGCGCAAGGCCGTCCTGGAGGTCTCCATCGATCTGGTGACCCAGGCCCACCGGGGCACGCACGGCGGCTGAGCGGCCCGGACGGCGGACAGCACCGTGCCGCCCCGCCGCGGAAGCGACGGGACGGCACGGTGCTGAAACGTTCAGCCAGGCAGGCTCGGGGCCCGGCGGGCCCTCGGCCGGTGGCTCAGACCTTCACGCCGTGGGCGCGCAGGAAGACGACCGGGTTGACGGCGGAGCCGTAGTTCGGGGTGGTGCGGATCTCGAAGTGCAGGTGCGGGCCGGTGCTGTTGCCGGTGTTGCCGGACTTGGCTATGTGCTGCCCGGTGGTGACGACCTGGCCGACCTTCACGTCGATGCGGGAGAGGTGGGCGTACTGGGAGTACAGCCCGTTGGCGTGCTTGACGACGATGGCGTTGCCGTAGGCCGGACCGTCACCGCCGCCGTTGGGGCCGGCCTTGACGACCGTGCCGCCGTGCGCGGCGACGACGTTGGTGCCGATCGGCACGGCGAAGTCCTGGCCGCTGTGCTTGTGGGCCCAGTGGCTGCCGCCCTGGTTGAAGCTGGCGCTCAGGGTGTAGCTCTTGACCGGGTCGACCCAGGCCGCCGCCGACTTGGCGACGGTGGCGGTCGGGGCCGCCATCTCGGCGGCCGACGCGGCGCCCGCACCCACTGCGGCGGTCACTCCCAGGCCTGCGGCCAGGACGGCGGCACGGGTACGGAGCTTGGTCGCACGGGAAGAACGGACGGTGGCGCGCTGGAACATCGAAACCTCTGAGGGTGGGGGACATGTGGACCACCCGGGACGCAGGTGCTGCGCCGGGCGGGGCCCCACCTTGGTAACCCCGCCGGTCACCGGCCCTCAAACACCCCCACTACGACACGAACTAGTAACAGCGGGCAGTGATGCAGCTCTCTTGACACCTCGGGCATCTGGGACAAAACCGCTGTAAAACCCCCACACTCCTCCACCCTGATGGACGAAATGTCCGATTTAAGGGTGCCTGTCCCCTACTAGGCGCCTTAGTGCGGGAGAAAACGCCTGTGCCCCATGTCACCGGTGAACCCCCCTGGCGCCCCCTTTCCTGTGACCGGGCTCATGTGGTGCCCGTCTCAGCAGAGTTACCCGCAAGTAATCATTCGGTTCCCCTCCCGCCACCCGGGCGCACGAGCATGCTCCCAGCCCATCCCCAGCGCTGAGCACGCGAGAGGACCCCTCCATGACCCCAGGCACCTGGACGCGCCGCACCGGTACGACCGCCCTGGCCGCGGTCGCCGTCGCCGCACTGGCCGTCCCGGCGGGCGCCGAGGCCGCGGCCGGCGCCCCGGCGCCCGCCCCGGCCGCCACCACCACCGCGACCGCCCGCGCCGTGGCCGCCCCCGCGACCGCCTCCGCCGTGTCCGGGAAGGTCGACCACGCCACCTGGCAGCGGGACTGCCAGGCCGTGATGGACCAGGCCCTGCCCTATCTGAAGCAGCGCATCGCGCACGGCGCCCCCGGCGAGAAGCGGGCCGTCGTGTTCGACGTCGACAACACCACCCTGGAGACGGACTTCGGCTTCACCTGGCCCCAGCCCGCCAACAGGCCCGTGCTGGAGGTCGCCCGGTACGCCCAGGAGCACGGCGTCGCGCTGTTCTTCGTCACCGCCCGCCCCGGCATCGTCAAGGCCCCGACCCGGTACAACCTGGAGCACGACGGCTACCGCGTCGACGGCCTCGCCGTGCGCGGTCTGTTCGACCTGTTCAAGAACGTCGCCGACTACAAGACCGCCCAGCGCGCCGGCATCGAGGCCGACGGCTACACGATCATCGCGAACATCGGCAACAGCGCCACCGACCTGTCCGGCGGCCACGCCGAGAAGACGTTCAAACTGCCGGACTACGACGGCCAGTTGTCCTGATCCTCCGGCCAGGGCATAGGCTCCACCCGTTCGCGACATCACGGGGGGTGCGGCGGATGGAGCCCATGGCACTCGGCGGCAGACTGGCGTCCAGCCTGATCGCGCCGCTGGTCAGGAAGCTGTTCGTGGCGGACGGGCCGGGCGCCGCACTGGTGGACCGGCCCGTGCGGATGAGCGACCTCGTCTCCTTCCGCGGCGAGAAGCGCTCCCTGGGCGAGAAAGAGGTGCACAGGCTCGCCGGACGGCTGGTCGGCGGCGCCGCGGACCGGCCGGGCGAGCCGCCCTTCGAGCCCGCCGAGCAGGACGCCGTCACCGCCGCCCTGGCCGCGCGCCTGCTCGCCCTCGGCGACCTCGGCACGGACGACGTCCAGGCCGTACGCCTGGGCCACCGCGAACTCGCCCGGCGGCTGTCCGAGGCCGCCCCCGCCGCCCACGGGCTGTCCGCCGACGCCGCGTACTTCCTGGACAGCGCCACCGAATGGGCCTGCCTGCACATCCTGGAGTTCTTCACCCGCCGCTCCACCTTCGTCGCCCGCACCCTGGTGGAGCAGACCCGGACGCAGTCCGAGCTGATCGCCCGGATCGACGAGCTGATCGTCCGCACCCCGCGCCCCGACGCCCGCGACACCGCCTTCGAACGCCGCTACCTGCCCCACCTGGCCCAGCGGCACAACCACATCACCATCTACGGCATCGACCTGCGCGACTCCCCCGACCGCTGGCCCCTGGAAGTGGCCTATCTGAGCCTGGAGGCCACCGGCGCCCAGGAGGACGCACCGGTCCCGGCACCGGAGGAGCACGCGGTCGCCGACGCCGCCCGGCTGCCGGCCGAGGAGGCGCTGCGCACCGCCCCCCGCGTCCTGCTGCGCGGCGACGCCGGGTCCGGCAAGACCACCCTGGTGCAGTGGCTGGCCGTCACCGCGGCCCGCGACGGCGACCGCGTCCCCTTCGTGCTGCCTCTGCGCACCCTGGCCCGCACCGGCCCCCTCCCCGCCCCCGACGGCTTCCTGAAGGCGGCCGGCTGCCCGCTCGGCGAGCCGGAGGGCTGGGCCGAGCGCGTCCTCACCGCGGGCCGGGCCCTGGTCCTGGTGGACGGCCTGGACGAGATCCCCGCCGCCGACCGCCACCGCACCCGCGACTGGCTGAGCGCCCTGCTCGCCGCCTACCCCGGCAACCAGTGGCTGCTGACCTCCCGCCCCACCGCCGTACGCCCCGACTGGCTGGCCCAGGAGGGCTTCCGCGAACTCACCCTGGCCCCGATGCGCGAACCCGAGGTCGTCACCTTCGTCCACCGCTGGCACCAGGCCGCGCACGCCCCGGAGTACGCGGGCGCGCTCCTCGACTCCCTGCGCACCAAACGCGATCTCGCGCGCCTGGCCACCAACCCCCTCATGTGCGGCCTGATCTGCGCCCTGCACCGCGAGCGGCGCGGCTATCTGCCCACCGGCCGCAAGGAGCTGTACGACGCCGCCCTCGCGATGCTGCTGACCCGCCGGGACCGCGAACGCGGCCTGGCCGGCACGGACGAGGTGGACCTCGGCGAGGAGGCCGCCCTCGAACTCCTCCAGCGCCTGGCCTACGCACTGGTGCTGAGCGGCCGCACCGAGATGGACACCGAGACCGCCGAGGGCATCGTGGAGCGCCGCCTGCCCTCGCTCACCCTGCCCGCCGACCCCGCCACCGCCGCGGCCGTCCTGCGCACCCTGCTGCTGCGCAGCGGACTGCTGCGCCGCCCGGCCGAGGGCGCCGTGGACTTCGTGCACCGCACCTTCCAGGACTACCTGGGCGCCCGCCACGCCGTGGAGGAGGGCCACCTCGACCTGCTGGCCGACCGCGCCCACGAGACCCAGTGGGAGGACGTCGTCCGGATGGCGGTGGCCCACGCCCGCCCCCGCGAGCGCGCCTCGGTGCTGCGGCGGCTGCTCGGCCGGGGCACCCCGCGGCTGGCCCTGCTGGCGCTGGCCTGCCTGGAGCACACCCCGGCCCTGGAACCGAGGGTGCGCGCCGAGGTGGAGGCCCGCGCCGCCGCACTGATCCCGCCGCGCACCCCCGAGGACGCCAAGGCGCTGGCCGAGGCGGGCCCCCTGGTACTGGAGCTGCTGCCGGGGCCCGAGGGACTGACCGACGCCGAGGCACTGGGCGTCACGGTCACCGCGTCGGTGCTCGGCGCGGACGAGCCCGCGGGCGCCCTCGGTGTGCTGCGCCGCTTCCGCTCCCACCCGGACCTCGGCGTCCGGCGCCAGCTCGTCGGCACCTGGAGCCGCTTCGGCACCGAGGAGTACGCGGCCGAGGTCCTGGACCACCTCGACCGCGACGGCCTCCTGATCACCTGCGAGACGGACGCGCAGCGGGCGGCACTGGCCCGGATGCGGCCCTGGCAGCGGGTGACCTTCCGGGGCGCGCACCCGGCCGCGGAAATGGCCGCTGCCGTCCCCGGCCGCGACGGCGTACGCCTCCTCGATCTGTGCGACAACCCGCTGATCGACGACCTGGGCGCCCTGCTGCCGTTCTCCGGGCTCGACGGCCTGTGGCTCAGGGGCTGCGGCTGGGCCCACGGCCTGGACCGGCTCGCCCCGCTGCCCCTCACCGACCTCGCCTTCGGGGAGATCGCCGATCTGTCCGGGCTCGCCGCGCTGCGGCGGCTGCGGCGGCTCTCCCTGGACCAGCTCCTGCCCGACGGCGACCTCACCGGCGTACTGCCCGCGGGCGCCCCGCTGGAGCACCTGCACCTCGGCACCGTCGCCCTGATGCGCGGCCACGCCCTGCGCGGGCTGAGCGCCTGGCCCACCCTGGCCTCGCTCAGCCTCGGCGACCCGCACGGGTTCACCGGGGCCGACTGGCGGGAGGTGGCCGCGCTGCCCGCGCTGACGAGCCTCGTCCTGCGGCGGCTCACGCTCGAACACGGCCTCCGGACCATGCCGGAACTGCCCGGCGTACGGGACCTCAGGCTCACCTCGCGCCACGACGCGCACCTCCTGCGCGTCCTGGCCGAGCGGCTGCCGCACGTGCGCCGCGTCGTCTTCCGGTCCCGCTGGGACTACGCCGACCCGCGCGAGCTGCACGCCCGGCTCTTCCCGGCAGCCGAGATCACCTACCTGCGCTCCTGACCGCGCCCGCACACGGAAAGGGCCGGTGCCCGAAGGCACCGGCCCTTTCCGTCACGCGTCGTCCCGCGGGATCACGCGTCCTTGCTCAGGTTCGGCCCGGCTCCACCGGCCGCCTGCTCGATCGGCGGGGCGTCGGGCAGCGCCGACTTCTCCTCACCCCGGAAGGTGAAGGTCTTCTCGTCGCCCTCGCCCTCGGTGTCCACGACCACGATGTGACCGGGGCGCAGCTCGCCGAAGAGGATCTTCTCCGAGAGCGTGTCCTCGACCTCCCGCTGGATCGTCCGGCGCAGCGGCCGGGCGCCCAGGACCGGGTCGTAGCCCTTCTTGGACAGCAGCTCCTTGGCGGACTGGGACAGCTCGATGCCCATGTCCCGGTCCTTGAGGCGCTCGTCCACCTTGCCGATCATCAGGTCGACGATCCGCAGGATGTCGTCCTGGGTGAGCTGCGGGAAGACGACCACGTCGTCGACGCGGTTGAGGAACTCGGGCCGGAAGTGCTGCTTCAGCTCGTCCGAGACCTTGTTCTTCATGCGCTCGTAGTTGGTCTTCGTGTCACCCGTGGCCGCGAAGCCCAGGTTGAAGCCCTTGGAGATGTCCCGGGTGCCGAGGTTGGTCGTCATGATGATGACCGTGTTCTTGAAGTCCACGACCCGGCCCTGGGAGTCGGTCAGGCGACCGTCCTCCAGGATCTGCAACAGCGAGTTGAAGATGTCCGGGTGGGCCTTCTCGACCTCGTCGAAGAGGACGACCGAGAACGGCTTGCGGCGCACCTTCTCCGTCAGCTGGCCGCCCTCCTCGTAGCCCACGTAGCCGGGGGGCGAACCGAAGAGCCGCGAGACCGTGTGCTTCTCGCTGAACTCCGACATGTCGAGGGAGATCAGCGCGTCCTCGTCACCGAAGAGGAACTCGGCGAGCGCCTTGGACAGCTCGGTCTTACCGACACCGGACGGACCGGCGAAGATGAACGAGCCACCGGGACGCTTCGGGTCCTTCAGACCGGCGCGCGTACGGCGGATTGCCTTGGACAGCGCCTTGACGGCGTCGACCTGGCCGATGACCCGCTTGTGCAGCTCGTCCTCCATGCGCAGCAGACGCGAGGACTCCTCCTCGGTCAGCTTGAAGACCGGGATGCCGGTGGCCGTGGCGAGGACCTCGGCGATCAGCTCGCCGTCGACCTCGGCGACGACGTCCATGTCGCCGGCCTTCCACTCCTTCTCCCGCTTGGCCTTGGCGGCCAGGAGCTGCTTCTCCTTGTCGCGCAGGGAGGCGGCCTTCTCGAAGTCCTGCGAGTCGATCGCGGACTCCTTGTCGCGGCGCACGCCCGCGATCTTCTCGTCGAACTCGCGCAGGTCCGGCGGCGCGGTCATCCGGCGGATGCGCATCCGGGAACCGGCCTCGTCGATCAGGTCGATCGCCTTGTCCGGCAGGAAGCGGTCCGAGATGTACCGGTCGGCCAGCGTGGCGGCCTGCACCAGGGCCTCGTCGGTGATCGAGACGCGGTGGTGCGCCTCGTACCGGTCGCGCAGACCCTTGAGGATCTCGATGGTGTGCGGCAGGGACGGCTCCGCGACCTGGATGGGCTGGAAGCGGCGCTCCAGGGCCGCGTCCTTCTCCAGGTGCTTGCGGTACTCGTCCAGCGTGGTGGCGCCGATGGTCTGGAGCTCACCGCGGGCCAGCATCGGCTTCAGGATCGAGGCGGCGTCGATGGCGCCCTCGGCGGCACCCGCACCGACCAGCGTGTGCAGCTCGTCGATGAACAGGATGATGTCGCCGCGGGTGCGGATCTCCTTGAGCACCTTCTTCAGGCGCTCCTCGAAGTCACCGCGGTAGCGGGAGCCGGCGACCAGCGCGCCGAGGTCCAGGGTGTAGAGGTGCTTGTCCTTGAGGGTCTCGGGCACCTCGCCCTTGACGATGGCCTGGGCGAGGCCCTCGACGACGGCGGTCTTGCCGACGCCGGGCTCACCGATCAGCACCGGGTTGTTCTTGGTGCGGCGGGACAGCACCTGCATGACCCGCTCGATCTCCTTCTCGCGCCCGATGACCGGGTCGAGCTTGGACTCGCGGGCGGCCTGGGTGAGGTTCCGGCCGAACTGGTCGAGGACCAGGGACGTCGAGGGGGTGCCCTCGGCAGGGCCGCCGGCGGTGGCGGTCTCCTTGCCCTGGTAACCGGAGAGCAGCTGGATCACCTGCTGCCGCACCCGGTTGAGGTCGGCGCCCAGCTTGACCAGGACCTGGGCGGCGACGCCCTCGCCCTCACGGATCAGGCCGAGCAGGATGTGCTCCGTGCCGATGTAGTTGTGCCCCAGCTGGAGGGCCTCGCGGAGCGACAGCTCCAGGACCTTCTTGGCACGGGGGGTGAAGGGAATGTGGCCCGAGGGCGCCTGCTGGCCCTGGCCGATGATCTCCTCCACCTGCTGGCGGACCGCCTCGAGCGAAATCCCGAGGCTCTCAAGGGCCTTGGCGGCGACACCCTCACCCTCGTGGATCAGGCCCAGGAGGATGTGCTCGGTGCCGATGTAGTTGTGGTTGAGCATCCGGGCTTCTTCCTGAGCCAGGACGACAACCCGCCGCGCGCGGTCGGTGAACCTCTCGAACATCGTTAATCGCTCCTCAGAGCGGTCAGGCAGTGGGGGGAACTTCCCCTCCCTGTCCTTCCGCAGCTTAGTCCCGCAAGCGGGGACCGCTCATTCCAACTGCCGACACCGTCGATGGCCTCCTGACCCCGAACGCCGACATCTGCTCCAACCCGATGGTGCGAGACGATGTTCCCGCAGGCCAGGCAGTTACCCCAGTCGCCAGTACGCCGATGGCGAACGTGAGACTCCTCTGCCCGGGGTGCGGCCTGCGTGTCGCCCCCTCCCACTAGGGATGTCTTACCCGCGGGAACGGACACTCCATGCGGGACGCCCCGGTTCCCTCCGCTATGGGCGAACACCCTTGCGCGCCGTACCGCCGCCGGGCGACCCCGCTTCGGACACGCAGGGCGCACGAAGGGCGACCCACCGTAACCTCCGGGCGGGCCCGGCGGTTGGACCGGCATGGTCGGCAGCCTCTCCGCGATCCCGGTGATCCCAGCGATCCGAGCGATCCCCACGGCTCCCCTTCCGCTCCCGTCCCCTCGCCGGCCGCTCGGTCCCGCCGACCGGGCACGCCGCTGGTACGAGAACGAGCTGGGGTGGGCGACGGTGCCCGGAGCACCGGTACGACTTGTCGTGGGCCGCGGCTTCGACGTCCTGGACGTGCCGCTGGAGGCGGGCCGTGCGACGCTGCGCCGCCTGGGGACGTGTCCGGGCGCGCCCGCATCCCCGGTGGCCGTGCAGGGGGACCGGATGCGGCTGCTGGTGGCCGCGGGCAGCGCGGAGGAGCTGCCGGGGCTGCTGCGCTGGCTGGAGTGGGACGCGCTGGACCTGGACCTGGTGGGCCTCGGCGCGGGGGCGCTGATGGACGCGCCGCCGCTGCCCGGCGCCGGGGCGCGGACGTACCCGCAGGGGGCCGCCGAGTGGCTGCGGCCCCCCGAGTCCGGAGGCGAGGTCGAGTCCTCGCTGCCGACGATGTCGGCGCAGGGGGCCGGTGGGGGCGCCCCCGATCTCGTACGGCTGGTGCGCACCGCCGCTACGCAGTGCCACCGGGTCCGGCTGCGGCACACGCGGGGCCGGTCACCGGTCCGGTAGGTCTCGCCGGCGGTGACTAGCCGTTGGCCTTCTCGTACGCCTCGCGGATGGTCGCGGGGACGCGGCCGCGGTCGTTGACGTCGTAGCCGTTCTCCTTGGCCCACGCACGGATCTGCGCGGTGTCCTGGCTGCCGCCGGCCGCCGCCGCACGCGCCTTTCCGCGCCCGCCCGAAGCACGGCCGCCGGTACGCCGGCCGCTCTTCACGTACGGCTCGAGAAGGCCGCGGAGCTTGTCCGCATTGGCAGTGGTGAGATCGATCTCGTAGGTCTTGCCGTCCAGTGCGAACGTCACGGTCTCGTCCGCCTCGCCGCCGTCGAGGTCATCGACAAGAAGGACCTGAACCTTCTGTGCCACCGGATTTCCTTTCATCGATAACGTCAGGGCCGGGGTGGGTCGGCGTCCGCCGTTTCACCGTCCCCTGTTATATGCAGTACTGCAGTACGTCGGAAAGCAAACCGCTTTTGCGGGAAAAACACAAACCCCTGGGAGAGACCGGACCCTCATCCCCGCCCGGAAACATGCGCGTTTCGGACATAGGGAACGCGGGCATGGCCGGTCCGGCGGAATGCGGCTTCCACGGCTCGGCACCGCCGTCCTCTCCGGGCGCCGGTGTGGATCACAGATGCAGAAGCATCCGACTGTTGCCCAAGGTGTTCGGTTTCACTCGTTCGAGACCGAGGAACTCCGCGACGCCCTCGTCATAGGAACGCATCAGCTCGGCGTAGACATCCGTGTCGACAGGTGTCTCACCGATCTCCACGAAGCCGTGCTTCTCGAAGAAGTCGACTTCGAAGGTCAGGCAGAATACGCGGCGAACGCCGAGCCAGCGTGCGGTCTGGAGCAACTTCTCCAGCAGCCGGTGCCCCACACCGGCGCCCTTGAGTCCCGGCTTCACCGCGAGCGTGCGCACTTCCGCCAGGTCTTCCCACATCACGTGCAGTGCGCCGCACCCGACGACCTCGGCGTTGTCGTCCCGTTCGGCGATCCAGAACTCCTGGATGTCCTCGTAAAGCGTCACGGTCGCTTTGTCGAGGAGGATGCGTCCGCGGGCGTAGTCGTCGAGCAGTCGGCGCACCGCCGGGACATCGCTGGTCCGGGCCCGCCGGACGGTGATGGCTTTTGCGGTGACTTCGCGCTGCGCTGCGGGTCGCTTCGCCGGATGCTCTGCGGGTTGCTCTGCGGGCATGGGCGGACGCTATCGCCCGGTGCCGCCGGGTCCGGCGCCGGGGTTCCGGTCGCCGGTTTCACCGTCGGCTTCGCCATGGGTTTCACCGCCGGTTTCGCCTGCGGTTTCACCGGCGGCGGCTTCGGTGCCTTCCGTGCGCAACCCCGCCGCCGTGGCCTCCGGCGCGCCTTCGACGATCCGTACGGCGTCCCGCAGGGCCTGCCGCTGTTCCTCGCTCATCATGCCGAAGAAGGCGACGAGAGCGGCGGCGGCGTTGTCACTCTGGGACCAGGCGTCGTTCATCAGTGCGGCCGCGTAGGCGGCCCGGGTGGAGACGGCCTCATATCGATAGGCCCGGCCTTCCGCTTCCCGGCGCACCCAGCCCTTCTGATGGAGATTGTCCAAAACGGTCATCACCGTGGTGTACGCGATGGTCCGTTCCTGCTGGAGGTCTTCCAGGACTTCTCGAACGGTCACCGGGCGGTTCCACTTCCACACCCGTGTCATGACCGCGTCTTCGAGTTCTCCCAAGGGGCGAGGCACACCTCAGACCTTAGTGGGAGATGCGGTCAGAAGCGTGCCGAACATCCGATTACGCCAGGAAAGCGAACAAAAAGGGCGTACGACGGGTCGGGCCCGGAGCCGGACGCCGGGTCAGGCGTCGGGGGCGGAGGTCCCCGCGGAGGCGGCGTTCCCGCCGCCTCCCGTACGGGCCAGCGCGGCATCGACGGCCGCGTCCTCCTTGGCCTTGGCGGCACCGCCCTGGGTCTTCACGATCACCCTGACCAGGCCGATGAAGAACGCGGCCATCACGATCGGCGGAACGAGTGCGGAGACGTAGTCCATGGATCCAGAGTAGCCAGGAGCCGGGGACAAACAGGGGCGGGGTCGCCCGGATGGCTACACGGCGGCCAGACGGGCGACGAGCCGCTGGCCGGAGCCGGGGGACGGCGACGCCGGTCTGCGGCGCGGGAAGACCTCGCCGGGCGTCGGGACGGGGCGGCGGGCGGGCTTGCCGCCCCCGGGAGCGGGCGCCGGACCGGGCCGGGCGGGCTGCGCGGGCCTGGCGGGCTGGGCCGGGCTGGGCTGCGCGGGGGCGGGCCGCGCGGGAGCGGGCCCCGCGGGAGCGGGGCGCTCGCCCGGCTTGGGCGCGGGCCGCTTGGCGGGCCCGGGACTCGCTCCGCCGTCCTGGGCCGAACGGGCGGCCGGCACACCGGGCGCGGGCGCCTGGACGGCGGCGAGCGGGCCGAAGTCCCCGCGCGGGGCGCGGGAGGCCGGGACCGCCGGGGCGGCGCCGTGCCCGGCGCAGCGGCGCAGCAGGGCGGCGGCGGCCGGGGCGCCGCGCAGGGCGCCCAGGGCCGCGAGGTCGTCGGGGACGGGCCGGTATCCGGCGCCCAGGGCCTCGTCGAGGAGCGCGAAGTAGCCGGAAGCCGAGCCGGGCAGCGCGTCACGGTAGCGGGCCAGGTCGGCCACCAGGAACGCGCGCAGCCGGGCACCCTCGCGCATCGCCTCGTCGAGCGACTCGGCGAGGCGGAGGCAGTCCTGCACGTCCTCGGCGCGGGCGGGGCGGAGATGAAGGGCAACGGCGAGGGCGCGGCGGAGCACACGCAGCTCCTCCGCGCCGAACGCCATGCCGCCGCGGGTTCCATATGGCGTGGGCATGGGCCCGACGATACGCGCTAATCAGACAAATTCGACATAAGGCGCGTGCGTGGCGGGCGTGGCGTGCCGGGCGCGTGGCGCGGCCCGACAGGGCGCACGCGCGCGGGCGCGGGCGACCGCGCGTCGGGCTGGCGCGGGTGGTCGGGAGCCGGTCGGGGGTTCGGCCGGGACCGGTCCGGCCGGTGGGCGGGGGCAGTCAGGGAGGGGCCCCGGGGAGGGAAGGCGCTATGCGCGGGCGGCGCGACGCGGCGGGGCGTACGCGCGGGTGCGGGCGGCCGCGGGCCTGTCGGCTCGGGCGGCCGGCGCGTCCTGGGGAGGGCCCGGACCGCCGTACGCGCGCGGTGGCACGCGTACGGCGCGGCGTCACGCGGGGGCGTGCCTCACAGCCGGGACACGTTCCGCTCGTAGACCAGCCGCAGGCCGATCAGGGTGAGCCAGGGTTCGTGCTCGTCGATCACGGAGGACTCGCCGAGCACCATGGGTGCCAGGCCGCCGGTCGCGATCACCGTGACCTCGTCCGGGTCGTCGGCCAGTTCGCGGGCCATGCGGCCCACGACGCCGTCCACCTGCCCGGCGAACCCGTAGACGATGCCCGCCTGCATCGCCTCGACCGTGTTCTTGCCGATCACGCTGCGCGGCCGGGCCACCTCGATCTTGCGGAGCTGGGCGCCCTTGACGCCGAGGGCGTCCACGGAGATCTCGATGCCGGGGGCGATGACGCCGCCGATGTACTCCCCGCGCGCGGAGACCGCGTCGAACGTCGTCGCCGTGCCGAAGTCCACGACGATGGCCGGGCCGCCGTACAGGTCGACCGCCGCGACCGCGTTGATGATGCGGTCCGCGCCGACCTCCTTGGGGTTGTCGGTCAGGATCGGCACACCGGTCTTGACGCCCGGTTCGACCAGGACGGCCGGGACGTCGCCGTAGTAGCGGCGGGTCACCTCCCGCAGCTCGTGCAGCACCGAGGGGACGGTCGCGCAGATCGCGATGCCGTCGATGCCGTCGCCCAGCTCGTCGCCGAGCAGCGGGTGCATGCCCATCAGGCCCTGGAGCAGGACGGCCAGCTCGTCGGCGGTGCGGCGGGCGTCCGTGGAGATGCGCCAGTGCTCGACGATGTCCTCGCCGTCGAACAGGCCGAGGACCGTGTGCGTGTTGCCCACGTCGATGGTCAGGAGCATGCCTGCTCCGCTTCCGGCGCGCGCAGGTCCAGGCCGATGTCCAGGATCGGCGAGGAGTGGGTGAGGGCGCCGACCGCCAGGAAGTCGACGCCGGTCTCCGCGTAGGCGCGCGCGTTGTCCAGGGTGAGCCGGCCGGAGGCCTCCAGCAGCGCGCGGCCGTCGACGATGGCCACGGCCTCCTCGCACTCACCGGGCGTGAAGTTGTCCAGCAGGATCAGATCGGCGCCCGCGTCCACCACCTCGCGCAGCTGGTGCAGGGTGTCGACCTCGACCTCGACGGGCACGTCCGGGAAGGCCTCCCGTACGGCCGCGAAGGCCGCCGCGACGCCACCGGCGGCGACCACGTGGTTGTCCTTGACCAGGGCCGCGTCCGAGAGGGACATGCGGTGGTTGACGCCGCCGCCGGCCCGCACGGCGAACTTCTCCAGGGACCTGAGGCCCGGCGTCGTCTTGCGGGTGTCGCGCACCTTGGCCCGGGTGCCGTCCAGGGCGTCCGCCCACGCGCGCGTGGCGGTCGCGATGCCGGACAGACGGCACAGCAGGTTCAGCGCGCTGCGCTCGGCGGTCAGCAGGTCGCGCGTGCGCGTGGTGACCGACAGCAGCTTCTGCCCGGCCTCGACGCGGTCGCCGTCCTCGACGTGCCGCTCGACCTCGAACTCGTCCGTGCAGACCACCGAGAGCACCGCCTCGGCGACGCGCAGGCCCGCCACCACACCGGCCTCGCGGGCGGTGAGGTCGCCGGTGGCCACGGCCTCCTCGGGGATGGTCGCGACCGTCGTCACGTCCACGCCGTGGGCCAGGTCCTCCTGGACGGCGACGTTGGCGACGTCCTCGACCTCCAGGGGGTCGAGTCCGGCACCGGCCAGCAGTTCGGCGAGCGCGGGGTCGAGCCCGCACTCGTCGTAGCCGTCGTGGTCCTCGTCGGTGTCCGCGCCGCAGGCACAGCCGTCGCCGCAGCCGCCGTTCGGGGCGAGGGGAAGGTCTTCGGTGCTCACTTGTTCACTGCTCCTGGGGACGGCGGGGCCCGGTGGCCCCGGGACGGGTCGGGGGGAAGTCTGCGGTGTCCGTGGTGTGCACGACCGGCGAGCGGTCCGGGTTCAGCCGTACGACGTTGTGGCGCCGCCAGCGGGCGTCGTCGCGCTCGGCGTGGTCCTCGCGCCAGTGGCAGCCGCGGGTCTCCTCGCGGAGCCCGGCGGCGGCCACCAGGGCGCGGGCCACGCACAGGAGGTTGGTGGCCTCCCAGGTGTCGATGCCGGGCTCGGCGGTCTTGCCGTTCTCGTCGAGGGCGGAACGGGCCTCGGTGTGCAGCGCGTCCAGCCGGTCGGCGGCCGTGGCCAGGGAGGCGGCGGAGCGCAGCACACCGGCGCCCTCGGTCATGATCCGCTGGATCGCGAACCGGGTCTCGGGGGCGAGCAGCGGGTGCGCGGGCTGCCCGGGGTGCGGGACGGGCTCGGGCACGCGCGCGTGCAGAGCGCCCTCCGACCGCTCGCGGGCGATGTCGGCGGCGATCCGCTCGGCGTAGACCAGTCCCTCCAGGAGGGAGTTGGAGGCGAGCCGGTTGGCGCCGTGCACGCCGGTGCAGGCGACCTCCCCGCACGCGTACAGGCCGGGCACGGTGGTCCGGCCGCGGGAGTCGGTGCGTACGCCCCCGGAGGCGTAGTGGGCGGCCGGGGCGACGGGAACCGGTTCGGTGACCGGGTCGATGCCGTGGGCCCGGCAGGCGGCCAGGATCGTGGGGAAGCGCCGCTCCCACATGGCGGCGCCGAAGTGCCGGGCGTCGAGGAACATGTGCTCGGTGCCCAGTTCCTGCATCCGGCGCGTGATGCCCTTGGCGACGATGTCCCGGGGCGCCAGCTCGGCCAGCTCGTGCTGTCCCAGCATGAAGCGCACGCCGTCGGCGTCGACCAGGTGGGCGCCCTCGCCGCGGACCGCCTCGGAGACCAGCGGCTGCTGGCCCTCGGCGTCCGCGCCGAGGAAGAGCACGGTCGGGTGGAACTGCACGAACTCCAGGTCGGAGACCTCCGCACCCGCGCGCAGGGCGAGAGCCACACCGTCACCGGTGGACACGGCCGGGTTGGTGGTCGCGGAGAACACCTGACCCATGCCGCCGGTGGCGAGGACCACGGCGGGCGCGTGCACGGCGCCCACGCCGTCGTGCTGGCCCTCGCCCATCACGTGCAGGGTGACGCCCGCGCTGCGGCCCTCGGCGTCGGTGAGCAGGTCCAGGACGAGGGCGTTCTCCACGGTGCGGATCCCGCGCGCGCGGACCGCCTCGACCAGCGCCCGGGACACCTCGGCGCCGGTGGCGTCGCCGCCCGCGTGCACGATGCGGCGGCGGTGGTGGCCGCCCTCGCGGGTGAGCTGGATGCCGCCCGCGTCGTCGGTGTCGAAGCGGGCCCCGGTGGAGATGAGCCGCCGGACCGCGTCGGGGCCCTCGGTGACAAGGATCCGTACGGCCTCCTCGTCGCACAGGCCGGCCCCGGCGACCAGGGTGTCGTCCAGGTGCTGCCCGGGGGTGTCGCCCTCGCCGAGGGCCGCGGCGATGCCGCCCTGGGCCCAGCGGGTGGACCCGTCGTCCAGGCGGGCCTTGGTGACGACCACCGTGGTCAGCCCGGCGGCCTCGCAGCGCAGGGCGGCGGTGAGCCCGGCGATGCCGGAGCCGACGACCACGACGTCCGCGGCGACGGACCACCCGGGCGCGGGCGCGTGCAGGCGTATGCCGGTGCTGGTCACAAGGCGGCTCCAAGGGTTGCCGGGTCCCCGGGGGCGCCGAAGGCCAGGGGGATGTTGTCGATCAGCCGGGTCGCCCCGACCCGGGCGGCGACGGCGAGGACGGCCTCGCCGGTGAAGCCGTCGCCGATCTCGGTGAAGTCGGCCGGGTCGACCAAGGCCAGATAGTCCAGTTCGAGCGGCGGATCGAGGCGGGCGGCCTCGTCGAGGACCAGCCGGGCCGCCGCGCGGACGGCGTCGGGCGCGCCGGGTGCCGCCTTGGCGACGGCGGCGGCGTCGGCCGCGGCACGGGACTCGCCCAGCGCGCTCAGCGCGTCGGCACGCGCGCGCGTGGAGGGCACTTCGCGGGCGCGGGCGCGCAGCGCCTCCTGGGCGGCGTGCCGGTCGCGTCCGGCGAACAGGGCCTGGGAGAGCGCGAGGGCGGTGCGCCGCTCCTGCGGGGAGAGGTAGCGGTTGCGGCTGGACAGGGCCAGTCCGTCGTCCTCGCGGACGGTGGGGACGGCGGTGATCTCCACGCCGAAGTTCAGGTCGCGCACCATGCGGCGGATCAGCGCGAGCTGCTGGGCGTCCTTCTGCCCGAACAGGGCGACGTCCGGGCGGGTGAGGTGCAGCAGCTTGGCGACGACGGTGAGCATGCCGTCGAAGTGCCCGGGGCGGGAGGCGCCCTCCAGGCGTCCGCCCATGGGCCCGGCGGTGACGCGCACCTGCGGCTCGCCGCCGGGGTAGACCTCGCCGGCGGAGGGCGCGAGGACGACGTCGGCGCCCGCCTGCTCGGCGAGCTTGACGTCCGCCTCCAGGGTGCGCGGATAGCGGTCCAGGTCCTCGCCCGCGCCGAACTGGAGCGGGTTGACGAACACGGTGACGACGACCTCGCCGCCGTCGCCCGCGCTCCGGCGCGCGGCGCGGATCAGGGCGGCGTGCCCGTCGTGCAGGGCGCCCATGGTCATCACGACGGCGCGGCGGCCGGTGCGCACGCGCGCGTGCAGCTCGTCGGCGGTGCGCAGCAGGGCTGTGGTCATCGGGCGTCTCCGTTCCCGGGCGCCGGGGTCACCGGGCGGCCCTCCTCCGCGGCGGTCCGCGCCGTCCGGTTCGCCGAGTGCCCCGCGCGGGTCATCGGGCATCACCCTCGTCGTCACCGGCGTCGGTGCCGCCGGGGCGCGCGGTCCCTTCGGCCAGGACGTCGAGCAGATCCTCGGCCAGCTCCGGCTTGAGCAGCCCGTGGGCGAGGGCGCGGTCGGCGGTGGCGCGGGCCATCGCCAGATAGCCCGCGACGGTCTGCGGGGCGTGTCGGCGCAGCTCGTCGACGTGCGCGGCGACCGTGCCCGCGTCCCCGCGCGCGACCGGGCCGGTGAGGGCCGCGTCGCCGGAGCGCAGGGCATTGTCCAGGGCGGCGCCGAGCAGCGGGCCGAGCATCCGGTCGGGGGCGGTCACACCGGCCGCGCGCAGCAGCTCCATGGACTGCGCGACCAGCGTCACCAGGTGGTTGGCGCCCAGGGCGAGGGCCGCGTGGTAGAGCGGGCGCATCTCCTCGGCGATCCACTCCGGTTCGCCGCCCATCTCGATGACCAGGGCCTCGGCGGCCATCCGCAGCTCCTCGGGCGCCGTGACGCCGAACGAGCACCCGGCCAGCCGCTGCACGTCCACGGGGGTGCCGGTGAAGGTCATCGCCGGGTGCAGGGCCAGCGGCAGCGCGCCCGCGCGCCGGGCGGGGTCCAGCACCCGCGTGCCGTACCGCCCCGAGGTGTGCACGAGCAGGTGGCCGGGGCGTACGGCGCCGGTCTCGGCGAGGCCCGCGACGAGGGCGGGCAGGGCGTCGTCGGGGACGGTCAGGAGCACCAGGTCGGCGCGCCGCAGGACCTCGGCGGGCGGCACCAGGGGGACGCCGGGCAGCAGGTGCCCGGCCCGCCGCCTGGAGGCGTCGGAGACGCCCGAGGCGGCCACCGGACGGTGGCCCGCGAGCTGGAGGGACGCGGCGAGCGCGGGACCCACCCGGCCGGCGCCGACGACGCCGACGGTGAGCCGCGCGGGGCGGTCCCTGGGGTCTGGCTGTTGGCTTGTACTCACGCGGCAGTGGCCTTCCCGTTCCAGTCCGCTCCGGGTACCGGACGATTTCTCGTCATGTTAACGCTATCCGTCCGGGAGGCGTCCGTTCGTCCACAGGCTGTGGGTCACACCACGGCCCGCGGCACGCCCGCGCGGCCGGCGGTGAAATCCGGGTGCCCCGTGCGAGCGGCGCGGGGGATGATCCACGGCATGGACGACACGGCGGACCAGGACCAGCACCAGGACCGGCACCAGGACCGGCACCACGGCCGGGCGGACGGCACGGGCCGGACGGATCATCAGGAGGACCCGGCCGAGAACCCGGCCGCGGCCGAGGAGCGGCGCACGCGGTTGCGCGAACGGCGCCTCGCCGCCTACCGGAGCGCGGAGCGCGTCCTGTCGCGCCCCGCCTATCTCGGCACGCTCCGGGAGCGGCTGGCGGACCTGGAGCAGGCACGGGACGTCCACGACCTCGACGAGACGTCGGACATGTACGGCAGCGGTGTCGTCGAAACCCTGGAGGAGCGGACGGCGGCCCTGCTCGGCAAGGAGGCCGCCGCCTTCTTCCCGACCGGCACGATGGCCCAGCAGGTCGCGCTGCGCTGCTGGGCGGCCCGCACCGGCGACCGGGCCGTGGCCCTGCACGCCCTGGCCCACCCCGAGGTGCATGAACGCCATGCGTTCAGCCAGGTCAGCGGGCTGCGCCCGGTCCGGGTGACGAGCGAGCCCCGGCAGCCGACCGCCGACGAGGTGCGCGGCCTGGACGAGTCCTTCGGGACGCTGATGCTGGAGCTGCCCCTGCGGGACGCCGGTTTCGTGCTGCCCACCTGGCAAGAGCTGACGGACGTCGTCGCCGCGGCCCGCGAGCGGGACGCCGTGGTGCACTTCGACGGCGCGCGCCTGTGGGAGGCCACCGAGCACTTCGGGCGGCCGCTGGCGGAGATCGCGGACCTGGCCGACAGCGTGTACGTGTCGCTCTACAAGTCCCTGGAGGGCCTCGGCGGCGCGGTGCTCGCCGGGCCGGCCGAGCTGGTGGCCGAGGCGAAGACCTGGCGGCACCGGTACGGCGGCACGGTCTTCCAGCAGTTCCCGACCGCGCTGTCGGCGCTGGCCGGGCTCGACCGGGAGCTGCCCCGCCTGCCCTCGTACGTGCGGCACGCGCGCGTGGTGGCCGCCGCGCTGCGCGAGGGCTTCGCGGCGGCCGGGGTGCCCTGGTTCCGCGTGCACCCCGAGGTGCCGCACACCCACGAGTTCCAGGTCTGGCTGCCGTACGACGCGGAGGTGCTCGCCGAGGCGGCGGTGCTCCACGGGGAGGCGACGCGGACGCTGCTGTTCGCCCGCCCCTGGGACCGCGGCGGCCCCGGGCTCGCCTTCACCGAGGTCACCGTGCGCGCCGCGGGCCTGGAGTGGACGGCGGACGACGTGCGGTCGGCGGTCGCCGGCTTCGCCGCGTGCCTCGCCGAGGCGTGCGCCCGGACCTGACCCGGCGCACCCACGAGGCCGGGGCGGGTGGAACGGGCGGGCCCTCTCCGGCGCCGGAGACGCCTCCGGTGGCGGCGTCCCGGCGCGGTGCGGCGGCGGCCGCGGTCCGGTGCGGTGCGGCTCAGCACCCCGTGGCGCGGGGCCGCCGCGCCTGCCGGTGCCGCCACCGGTCCAGGGCCAGGCGCAGCCGCCCGTGCGCCGGACGGCCCGCGAGCACCGCGCCGAAGCGCCGCCGCTCCCGCAGTTCACGCACCATCTGCCAGTCGTTGAGGCCCGGCGCGGGGGGTTCCGGCTCGCCGTGGCGGCGGGCGCGGTGGACGTCGAGGAAGTACTGCTCGGTGAGGCTCATGGCCGTATCGCCCTCTCGGGACGGGTGGATGGAAGAGGCTCCGCGGCTGCCCCGGTGCCTCCACCCTGCGCCGCCGCCCGGCCGAAGTCCCGCCGATTGACGGCGGCCGTCAATCGGGGTCCGCGTTGTCGGTGGGCGCGTGCACCATGGGGGCATGAGCGTGCGCATCGACATCACGGGGCTGCGGCCGGAGGGGATCGCCGTCGTGCCCTCTCCCCTGGCCGAGCTGGGCATGGCGCTGCACGCGCTGTCCGAGCCGGCGCACCACCCGGGCCTCCAGGGCTGGGTCACGGGCGTCACCGCCCGGCTCGACCCGCATCTGGCCGACCGGATGTGCGAGGCGGACTTCCTGTGGCGTACGACGTTCTCCGACCTCTTCCTGCCCTTCGCCGGGCTGCCCGGCGCGAGCGGACTGCCGGGGCAGACGCTCGCCGAGGAGCTGGACCTGCTGGACAAGCTGTCCGACGAGCAGTTCGTGGACGCGGCCCTGGAGTTCACCTGCGCCCTGCCCTACAGCGGGCCGGGCCCCGGCCCGCTGGGCGATGCGCGGCTGCGCCGCCGCGCGCTGGAGCTGGCCGCCGCGCGCGGGCCGCAGCAGGTGCTCTTCAGTGAGCGGCTGCTGGCCGACCCGCCCCACATCAGGCGCTGGCTGCGGCAGTTCCTCCAGGACTGCGACGAGGCGTTCTTCGCGGAGACCTGGGCCCGGCTGCGCCACCAGCTCGCGGCGGACGCGCGGCACAAGACGGAGCTGCTGCGCCGCCGGGGCCTGGCCGACGCGCTGACCGCGGTGTCCCCGGCGGTCGCGCTGGACGAGGCCGCGGCCCGGATCACGGTCGACAAGCTGGGCGACGGGCGCACGGCCACGGCGGGCGGCGGTCTGCTGCTCGTCCCGACGAGCCTGGGCTGGCCGCACCTGATGGTGCTGCACCGCCACGCCTGGCAGCCGGTGCTGCACTACCCGGTCGGCTCGCCCGAACCGGCCGCGCCGCCCTCCGTGGAGCAGCTGACGCTGCGGATGTCCGCGCTGTCCCACCCGGTGCGGATGCGGCTGTGCCGCAGCCTGGCCCGCAGCGCGTTCACCACCGGTGAGCTGACCCAGGCGCACGGCATGACCGCCCCGGAGATATCCCGGCATCTGAGCGTGCTGAAGAAGGCCGGTCTGGTCACCACCCGGCGCCGCGGCCGGTACGTCTACCACCAGCTGGACGTGACGATGGTGGCCCGGCTGGGCAGCGACTTCCTGGAGGGGATCCTGCGCTGACCCGCGCGCCCGGGGACCCGGGGCGCGTCCGCGGCCCCGGGCGGGGCGGTGCGGGTCTCAGCCGTGGCCCCCCGCGTGCGGGTCTCAGCCGTGGCCGCCCGCGCGGACGAGCCCCGTCTCGTAGGCCAGGACGACCACCTGCACACGGTCACGCAGGCCCAACTTGGTGAGGATGCGGCCCACATGGGTCTTCACGGTCGCCTCGGACAGCACCAGCCGGGCGGCGATCTCGCCGTTGGACAGGCCCTGCGCGACCAGGATCATGACCTCGCGCTCCCGCTCGGTGAGCCGCTGGAGCTCCTTGTGCCGGGGCTCCTGGCCGCCGGAGGGCAGCATCGGCGCGAACCGGTCGAGCAGGCGCCGGGTGGTGGAGGGCGCGACGACCGCGTCACCGCTGTGCACCGCGCGGATCGCGGCGAGCAGGTCACCGGGCGGCACATCCTTGAGCATGAACCCGGAGGCACCCGCCTTGAGCCCGGAGAAGGCGTACTCGTCCAGGTCGAAGGTGGTCAGGATCAGCACCTTGGGCGGGTTCGGCTCCGCGCAGACACGGCGGGTGGTCTCCACCCCGTCCAGCTTCGGCATCCGGACGTCCATCAGCACCACGTCGACCGCGGTGGCCCGCAGCACCTGGAGCGCCTCGACGCCGTCACCCGCCTCCGCGACGACCTCCATGTCCGGCTGGGCGGCCAGCACCATCCGGAATCCGGTGCGCAGCAGCACCTGGTCGTCGACGAGCATCACGCGGATCGTCATCGGGGTTCCTCTTCGTCTTCGTCATAGGAGCGTCGTACGGGCGGCACAGCGGCGCGAGCGGGCGGGCAGCGGGTCGCGGCCGGTCGGGCGGTGCACCGGCGCACAACGGCGTGACAGGTGTCACCGGCAGTGTGCGTCGGCTTCAGTGCGCCGGTTTGAGCGGCAGCAGCGCACTGATACGGAAGCCTCCACCGGGGCGCGGTCCCGCGTCCAGCGTGCCGCCGACCATACCGACGCGCTCGCGCATCCCGATCAGGCCGTGCCCCTGCCCGTCGGCGCCGCCCTCCTCGTACAGCTCGTGCGGGGCGCCCTTGCCGTCGTCCTCGACCAGCAGTCCCAGACCGTCGTCGAAGTACACCAGGCGCACGCTCGCGCCCGCGTTCGGTCCGCCGTGCTTGCGGGTGTTGGTGAGGGCTTCCTGCACGATCCGGTACGCGGTCAGCTCGACGCCGCTGGGCAGCGGACGCGGTGTCCCCTCGACCCGGAAGTCGACCGGCAGCCCGGAGCCCCGGCACTGCTCGACCAGGTCCTCGATCTGCTCGGCGTTGGGCTGCGGCACGTACTCGCCGCCCTCCTGGTGCTCGCCGGTGCGCAGCACGCCCAGCAGGCGGCGCATCTCGGCGAGGGCCTGGCGGCCGGTGGAGGAGATCGTCTCCAGGGCCTTCTTGGCCTGGTCGGGCGCGGCGTCCAGGACATAGGCGGCGCCGTCGGCCTGGACCACCATCACCGACACGTTGTGCGCGACCACGTCGTGCAGCTCGCGGGCGATGCGGGCGCGCTCGGCGGCGACCGCCACCTTGGCCTGCGCCTCGCGCTCCTTCTCCAGCCGGGCGGCCCGCTCCTCCAACTGCGCGAAGTAGGCGCGGCGGGTGCGCATGGAGTCGCCGAGCACCCAGGCCAGGGCGAACGGCACGGTCGTGAAGACGGCTATCGCCACGTTCCCGGCGACGCTGGAGTTCTCCTGCGGCCAGCGGATCTGGGCGAGCGTCGCCGCGGACATCCCGCCGGCCAGGGCGAACCGGGAGGCCCAGCGGGCGCCGATCGCGGCGACCGTGTAGATGATCACCAGCATGGCGAAGTCGGCGACCGTGGTCTCGATGTCCAGCACCAGCTGGGCCGCGCCCGTCGCCGCCGCCAGCAGCACCATCTTCTCGGGCATCCGGCGGCGCAGCGCGACCACCACGCTCAGCACCACGGACACCGCGAGCGCCGCGGGGAGCGTCCCGTGGTGGCCCGGCGTCCCGTCGACACTCACCGCACCCAGGCCGGAGAACCCGAGCAGGACGAGGGCCCAGAAGCCGTCGACCCATGTCGGGTGCCTGCGGAGAAAGTCGTAGAGACGCTGCACGTAACCCAGAGTAGGGAAACGTGAGTGGTGCACGGGTCAACCGGAGGGCCGATCCGCACCCCCCGGGCGTACTCCCCAAGGTGGAGGTCGTGATCGCCTGTACGCCTACGCTGGCGAGGTGGCCGACGACACAGCGCGGGAACGCCCGCGGGAGCACCCGCGGGAGAGCGGGCGGGAGTGGCGCGGCTGGCGCGCGGCGGCCCGGGACGCCCTGTACGGGCCGGGTGGCTTCTACCGGCGGCCCGAGGGACCGGCCGGGCACTTCCGCACGTCCGTGCACGCCTCGCCGCTGTTCGCGGCCGCCGTGGCACGGCTGCTGTGCCGCCTCGACGAGGCGCTGGAGCGGCCCGGGGTGCTCGGCTTCGTCGACATGGCGGCCGGTCACGGGGAGCTGGCCGCGGGGGTGCTGGCCGCGCTGCCCGCCCCGGTGGCCGCCCGCACCCGGGTGTACGCGGTCGAGGTCGCCGGCCGCCCGCCGGGACTCGATCACCGGATCGAGTGGCTGAGCGCCCCGCCCCGGCACGTCACCGGGCTGCTCTTCGCCAACGAGTGGCTGGACAACGTGCCGGTGGAGGTGGCGGAGACCGACGCGGCGGGTGTGCCCCGGCGCGTGCTCGTCCGGCGCGACGGCACGGAACGGCTCGGGGAGCCGGTGGCGGGCGCCGAGGCCGCCTGGCTGGCCCGGTGGTGGCCGCTGCCTCCCGAGGAGGGCCTGCGCGCGGAGATCGGCCTGCCCAGGGACACCGCCTGGGCCGAGGCGGTCTCCTGCCTCGACCGGGGGCTGGCGGTCGCCGTGGACTACGCGCACCGCTCGGGCGCCCGGCCGCCGTTCGGTACCCTCACCGGCTTCCGGGACGGACGGGAGACCCGGCCCGTACCGGACGGCACCTGCGATCTCACGGCGCACGTGGCCCTGGACGCCTGCGCCGCGCACGCCGCGCACCTCTCGGGCACGCGCCCCGCGCACACCCCTGACGCGCTCCCCCGCGCACGCCTGCTCACCCAGCGCACCGCACTGCACGCCCTCGGTCTCACCGGCGCACGCCCTCCGCTGGCACTGGCCTCCACGCGCCCCGCGGAGTACGTGCGCGCCCTCGCGAGCGCCGGGGAGGCCGCGGAGCTCACCGCGTCCGGCGGACTCGGCGACTTCGGCTGGCTGCTCCAGCCGGTGGGCCTCCCCCGGGCGCGGGCCGCCCTACTTGTCGATGTCCCCGACCACGAAGAACATTGACCCCAGGATCGCCACCATGTCGGCCACCAGCGTGCCCGGCAGCAGCTCGGCCAGCGCCTGGATGTTGTTGTACGAGGCGGAGCGCAGCTTCAGCCGGTACGGGGTCTTCTCGCCCTTGCTGACCAGGTAGTAGCCGTTGATGCCGAGCGGGTTCTCGGTCCAGGCGTAGGTGTGCCCCTCGGGCGCCTTGAGGACCTTCGGGAGCCGCTGGTTGACCGGTCCCGGCGCGAGACTGGCCAGCCGGTCCAGACAGGCGTCGGCGAGGTCCAGGGCGTTGTGGGTCTGCTCCAGCAGGCACTCGAAGCGGGCCAGGCAGTCGCCCTCCTGCCGGGTGACCACCTTCAGGACGTCCGCCAGCTCTCCGTACGCCAGATACGGCTCGTCGCGGCGCAGGTCGAGGTCGACGCCGGAGGCGCGCGCGATCGGCCCGCTCACCCCGTAGGCGTGCACGGCGCGCTGCGACAGCGTGCCCACGCCCCGGGTGCGCCCCCGGAAGATCTCGTTGCCGAGCACCAGGTCGTCGAAGACGTCCATGCGCGAGCGCACGGCGGCGACAGCATCGCGCGCACGCGTGGGCCACCCGGCCGGGATGTCCTCCTTGAGGCCGCCGACCCGGTTGAACATGTAGTGCATCCGGCCGCCGGAGATCTCCTCCATCACGTTCTGGAGGATCTCGCGCTCCCGGAACGCGTAGAAGACCGGGGTGATGCCGCCGAGCTCCAGCGGATAGGAGCCGAGGAACATCAGGTGGTTGAGCACCCGGTTCAGCTCCGCGAGCAGCGTGCGCGTCCACACCGCCCGCTCGGGCACCTCCATGCCGAGCATCCGCTCCACGGCCAGGACCACGCCCAGCTCGTTCGAGAACGCCGACAGCCAGTCGTGGCGGTTGGCCAGCATGATGATCTGCCGGTAGTCCCGCGCCTCGAACAGCTTCTCGGCGCCGCGGTGCATATAGCCGATCACCGGCTCCGCGCTCCTGATGCGCTCGCCGTCCAGCACCAGCTTCAGCCGGAGCACCCCGTGCGTGGACGGGTGCTGGGGACCGATGTTGAGCACCATGTCGGTGCTCTCCGCGGCACCGCCGATCCCGACCGTCGTCTCCGTCGTAGGAGTCATGGACCCAGTCTCCCCTACGTACGCTTGCCTCATGGAGACGGGGAGTCCGGAGAACGAGCGGGCGGCCGGGGCCGAGCCGGGGTGGACGGCACTGCCGCCCGGCCTGCTGCGGATGCGCCGCCTGCTGCTCGTGGTGTGGCTGGGAACGGCGGCGGTGGCCGTGGGCTGGGTGCTCGGCGCGATGGCGGGACCGGCCTGGGCGGCGTTCGCGCTGGTGCCGCTCGCGGCGGCGGCCTGGGGCTGGGTGCTGCTGGGGCGCAACTGGCGCTCCTGGCGCTACGCCGAGCGCGCCGACGACCTGCTGATCGTCCGGGGCGTGCTGTGGCACGAGGAGACCGTCGTGCCCTACGGCCGGATGCAGCTGGTCGAGGTCACCTCGGGCCCGGTCGAACGGCATTTCGGGCTGGCCACCGTGCAACTGCACACGGCGGCCGCCGCCACCGACGCGACGATCCCCGGCCTGGACCCGGCCGAGGCCGAACGGCTGCGCGACCGGCTCACCGAGCTGGGCCAGGCCCGATCGGCGGGACTGTGACGGCGCCGGAGGCGGACGCCACCGAGGACGCGGGCACCGCGGGAGGGCCCGCCGCCGCGCGGCCCGTCGTCGAGCGGCGGCTGCACCCGGTGACCCCGCTGCGCCGCGCCTGGGCGCCGGTCGCCGTGCTCGCCGGCTGGGCCGTCCACGACCCCGGCCAGGCGCAGCAGCAGCTGACCCGGCTGACCACGGCCTGGCTGCTGGCCGGCCTCGCCGTGCTCCTCCCGGCGGCGGCCCTCTACGGCTTCCTGTCCTGGTGGTTCACGCACTTCGCGGTGACCGACACCGAACTGCGCATCCGCACCGGACTGCTGTTCCGCCGCACCGCGCACATCCGCCTGGAGCGCATCCAGGCCGTCGACGTCACCCGGCCCCTGCTCGGCCGCCTCGCGGGCGTCGCCAAGCTGAAGCTCGACGTCATAGGGACCGACAAGAAGGACGAACTGGCCTTCCTCGGCGAGGACGAGGCCCGCGCGCTGCGCGCCGAACTGCTCGCGCGCGCCGCCGGATTCTCCGCCGACACCGCCCAGGAGGTCGGCGAGGCACCCGCGCGGGAGCTGGTCCGCGTCCCCGCGCGCGTGATAGCCGTCTCGCTGCTGCTGATGGGGGCGACCTGGGGCTCGCTCCTCGCCGCCGTCGTCGTGCCGTCCCTGCTGTGGCTGGCCACCCACAGCCTGTGGACGGTCCTGGCCACCGCCCTGCCGCTGCTCGGCGGGGCCGTGACGAGCAGCGTGGGCCGCTTCGTCGCCGCCTACGACTGGACGCTGAGCGAGTCGCCCGACGGGCTGCGCATCGACCGAGGCCTGCTGGACCGCACCCACGAGACCGTGCCGCCGGGACGCGTGCAGACCGTACGGATCGTGGAACCGCTGCTGTGGCGGCGCTGGCGGGCGCCCGGCGCGGGCGGACCCGGCACCGGGCGCGGCTGGGTCCGGGTGGAGCTGGACGTGGCCGGGTCCTCGAACTCGGTGCTGCTGCCGGTGGCTCCCCGGGAGATCGCCGAGTCTGTGATCTCCCGGGTGCTGCCGGGCGTCGCCGTGCCGGAGACCTCGTCCCTGGCCCGGCCGCCGCGCGGTGCCCGGTGGTGCGCGCCGGTGCGGTGGCGGGGGTACGGGGTCGCCGTCACCGGCACGGTGTTCGCCGCCCGGCACGGGCTGCTGCGGCGGCGGCTCGCGCTGGTCCCGCACGCCAAGGTGCAGAGCGTACGGCTCACCCAGGGGCCCTGGGAGCGCCTCTGGGGCGTCGCCGACATCCAGGTGGACACCGGCGCGAACAAGACGGTGACGGCGCGGCTGCGGGGCACCGGTGAGGCGGAGCGGCTGCTGCGGACGCAGGCCGAGCGCTCCCGTACGGGACGGCGGGACGCCCGGCCGGACCGGTGGATGGAGCGGGACGGGCAGGCGGACCCGGCCAGGTAGAGGTAACAAGAGGTAGTAGAGGTAACAAGAGGTAGAGGTAAGGGGCACGGTCTAAAGGACCGTGCCCCTTACCGATGTGCCGATGCTCGCTCTTCGACGTGGGTCCGCCCTCAGGACGCCGCCGTGCGCAGGTCCAGGACGTCGAGCTGCTCGGTCTCGTCGTGGGCGGTGAGGTCGATGACCTGGTTCGCCGCCTCGGCCCCGGCCGCCGCGTCGGCGCGCTCGTGCCCGGCCCCGGTCCCGGCCCTCCCGGACTCGGAATCGGACCTCCCGGACTCGGACCTCCCGGAATCGGCCTCGGACTCAGCCTCGGCCTCGGCCTTGTGCAGGGCGAGCGCCTCCGGGCCGACGACGTCCGCCAGGTCCTCGTTCTGGACGGCTTCCAGGGCGGCGGGCGGCGCGCCCTTCTTCGTACCGAAGAAGTCGAACCCGCCCGCGGTCACCTGGCGCCGTGCGGGCGCGGGCGGCACGACGGCCACCGCGGTCGGCACGGCGAAGTGTCCGGCGGGGTGCTGCGGCCTGCCGCCCGGCGCGGCCGCGTCGGCGGCACCGGCGTCGTCGGCGCCATCGGTCCGCCCAGCGGCGTCCGTGGGCCCGGCCTCGGCGGACCGGGCCGTCCCCGCCTCCCCCTCCGGCCCGTCCGCCGTCTCCCGCGCACGGGCCGCGCCCGCCTCGGCGTCGGCGTCCGGGGCCGCGTCCGCGCGCCCGGCCCGCTCGCCGCGGTCGGCACCCTCGCCGCGGTCGGCACCCTCACCGCGGTCGTCACCGTCGACAACGTCGTCATCGGCGCCGTCGGCGTCATCGGGACCAGCGCTGCCATCGGCGCCAGCACCGTCACCGGCGTCGCGGTGATCCCGCGCGCCGCGCTCGCCGTCCGTGCCGAGCCGCGCCAGCGCCGCCCCGGCCCGCGCGAACAGCTCGGAGCCCTCGGGGGAGAACACGGCGGGAGCCACGCCCACCCGCTGCTCCTCCGGCTCCTGCGGCGCCTGCGCCTGGGCGCTCGGGCCCGCGGGCAGCGCGGGGAGATCCGTGGCCGCCTCGAGCTCCAGCAGGCGGCGGCCCTCCAGCGCGCTCGCCCGCTCCGTCTCGGCCGTGGCGTAGCGCCGCAGCAGGGCCGCGTGCTCGTTGCGCAGCCGCGCCAGCTCGGACCGCTTGGCCCGCAGCTTCTGTTCCAGGCGGGAGCGCAGTCCGCGCGACTCCTCCAGGTCCGACTCGAGTTCGGCGACGCGTTCCTCGAAGCGCCACTCGTCGCTCGCACGCGCGCGCGTGAGGTCGGCCACCCGGCGGCCCGCCTGGGTGTCCCAGCGGCGCAGGACGACCGCACCGGCGACCGCCGTCACCGCGGCGGCCGCCGCGAGAGACCGCAGCACCACCGGTGCCGTGAACACCCAGGGCCCCAGGGCGCAGACGACAGAGACGCCGGCGATCGCCGTGGGGGGCAGCAGCCTGTGCAAGGGAGGGGAATGGCGGTGACGTCCACGTGGCATGGCCAGAAACTTACCGCGCGTAGGCGAATCATGGTGGGCCGCCCCGCAAAAAGGCGGCCATACCGAAATCTTCACAGCACATCAGGAGTTCGGGCCGGGCGCGGGGCGAGTTCGGCCGAACTCCGGAGCAATTCCAAGATCATTCATCGGTGCCTCTCCAGGGCACCTCGCACAGCCCCGTCTCAGCGCTCCGCGAGCCGCGCGCTGACCCACTGAAGGGTCGGCGGGATCTCGCGCCGCCAGGTGTTGAAGTTGTGGCCGCCGCTGTCCAGGATGATCGACGAGACACGGGTCTTCTTCGTCGCCTTGACCGCGTCTATGAACCTGATCGTCGACCGGTAGTTGCTTTCGCCGTGCTTGCTGCTGGTGACGAGCAGCGAAGTGTCGGGAGCTGCCTGGTGCTTGATGAACCACGCCAGGTCGGCGCGATTCTTCAGCTGCTCGTTCCCCTGGAACAGATCACCGGTCGTCGGGTCGATCGGCGCCTTGTAGTAAGGCGACAGACCGGCCCCCGCGCCATACACCTCGGGGTGGTGCATGGCGAGTTTCAGCGCGCAGTATCCGCCCGTGGAATCACCGATGATGCCCCAGCCGCCCGGCTTCTTGCCGACCCGGTAGTGCGCGGCCACCGCGTCCGGCAGATCGCGGCCGAAGAACGTCTCGGTCTGCGGGCCGCCCGGGATGTCCACGCACTCGGTGTCGCGCGGCGGCGCGACCGTCGGCCGCAGCATCACCAGGATCATCGGCTCCATCCGGCCCTGCTTGGCCAGTTGCTGTGCCGTGCGCGGGTAGTCGAGCTTGCTGACGAGCGCCTGGGCGGTGCCCGGGTAGCCGGTGAGGACCACGGACGCGGGGAACGTACGGGTGCGGTACTGCGGCTGGAAGTACTCCGGCGGCAGGTATATGAACGCGGGCGAGGCGATGTGGGACGTACGGCCCACGATGTCGACCTTCTGTATCTGCCCCGTCAGCTGCGGCCGGGATCCGCCTGCCATCTGCACCTGCTGGGTGCCGACCACACGCAGCGGCCCGGTCGCACCGCCCGCCATATGGTCGACGACCACACCCTGGTCCGTCTCCTGACCGAACAGGTCGGCCCAGCTGGCGTAGAAGCCGAAGGCCTGGTTGGCGGCGAGGCCGACGCAGGCGAAGATCGCTGCCTGGGTGGCCGCCAGAATGCCGATCCGGCCGCTGACCGCCCGCCAGTTGCGCCGCGCCAGCCGTGGCCACAGCCACACCGTGGCGACGAACAGCAGTACGGCGAACAGCACCGCCAGTACCAGCACCTTCTTGCTCGTGAGACCCATGAGCTCTTTCCTGCCTGCATTCCATGCCCGGGTCCGGCCGACGCCTCGACGGCGTCGGCCGGACCCGGGCTTTCCCTGGCCTTTGACCCGGATTCCGGGTGGGGAGTGAACCTTCCTGCCCCAGACACCGTCCTAGAGGGCGCAATGTCGCCGGATGCCCGGATCGGCACCGGATTCAAGGTCTCTCGCAGAACTATGGGATGCGATGTCTGTCAGGATAGATGGGGAAAAGCCGGGCGGGGTTCCGAGCGGATCAGGCCGGGTACGGCGCATACTGCGCGGTCCACGCCCTGAGGCGGTCCCCACGCTGATCGGCCGGGCCTGCGCGGTCGTGGGCCTGCTGGACATCGCCGCGGGCGTCTTCCCACGCTTCCGGCACAGCCGGATGCACGCCTGGGCCGAGGTGCTGCCGGGCTCGTTCGGACCGTTCGCCGCGGCTCTCTCGCTCAGCGCCGGCGTGCTCCTGCTGCTGCTCGCGCACGGCCTGCGCCGGCGCAAGCGCCGTGCCTGGCGCGCCGCCGTGGCGCTGCTCCCGGCGGGCGCCGCGGCCGAGTTCGTCTACCGGCACTCCGTGGTCGGCGTCGTCATCGCCCTCGCGCTGCTCACCCCGCTGGTGCTCCACCGCAAGGAGTTCTCGGCGCTGCCCGACCCGCGCAGCAGGTGGCGGGCGCTGACCAACTTCGTGCTGATGAGCGCCGGTTCGCTGGCGCTGGGCATGCTCATCGTCAGCGTCCACACGGACCGCATGGTCGGCGACCCGAGCGTCGCGGACCGGCTCACCCACGTCGTCTACGGCCTCGTCGGCTTCGAGGGCCCCGTCGACTACCAGGGCAACACCTCCTGGACCGTCGCCTTCTCCCTGGGCGCGCTCGGCTGGATCACCGCGGTCACCACGATCTACCTGGCCTTCCGCCCCGAGCACCCGGCGGCCCGGCTGACCGAGGAGGACGAGGTCCAGCTGCGCGCGCTGCTGGCCAAGCACGGCCGCCGCGACTCCCTCGGCCACTTCGCGCTCCGCCGCGACAAGGCCGTCGTGTTCTCCCCCAGCGGCAAGGCCGCGGTGACCTACCGGGTGGTCTCCGGTGTGATGCTCGCCAGCGGCGACCCCATCGGTGACGTCGAGGCCTGGCCGGGCGCCATCGAGCGCTTCATGGACGAGGCCAAGGCCCACTCCTGGACGCCCGCCGTCATGGGCTGCTCCGAGACCGGCGGCGAGGTCTGGACCCGCGAGACCGGTCTGGACGCCCTGGAACTGGGCGACGAGGCGGTGGTCGACGTCGCGGATTTCTCACTCGCCGGACGCGCGATGCGCAACGTCCGCCAAATGGTCAAGCGCATCGAACGGGCCGGCTACGAAACCCGGGTACGGCGTATCCGTGACCTCGGCGACGCCGAGCTGGAGCGCATCCGGGAGGCCGCCGAGGACTGGCGCGGCACCGACACCGAGCGCGGCTTCTCCATGGCGCTCGGCCGCATCGGCGACCCCGCCGACGGCGACTGCCTCATAGCCACCGCGCACAAGCAGGACGACGAGCCGGGCGAGTTCGGCGACCTGAAGGCGATCCTGCACTTCGTGCCGTGGGGCGAGGACGGCGTCTCCCTCGACCTGATGCGGCGCGACCGCTCCGCCGACCCCGGCATGAACGAACTGCTGATCGTCGCGGCGCTCCAGGCCGCCCCCAAGTTCGACATCAGCCGGGTCTCGCTCAACTTCGCGATGTTCCGCTCGGCCCTCGCGCGCGGCGAGAAGATCGGCGCGGGCCCGGTGCTGCGCGCCTGGCGCGGACTGCTCGTGTTCCTGTCCCGGTGGTTCCAGATCGAGTCGCTGTACAAGTTCAACGCCAAGTTCCAGCCCCGCTGGGAGCCGCGGTTCGTCGTCTACCGCTCCTCCTCCGACCTGGCCCGCATCGGCTTCGCCGCCATGCAGGCCGAGGGCTTCGTCACCCTGGCCCTGCCCGTGCCGCGCTTCCTGCGCCGTCGCAAGGCAGGACAGCGTCCGTGCGCCCACGGAGTGGCCGAACGGGACGTGCGCGCGGCCTGACCCGCGCACGCCCCGCGCCCACGCGCCCCGCGGCCCGAGCGGTCGCCGCCTCCCGACCGGAGGCGGCGACCGCTCGGGCCGCTCCCGTACCGGCCCCCGGCCAGCCGGGCCAACGGGATCGGCCCCGGACCCGGGGCCTACGCTGAACGTATGAGCAACCAGAGCGGGCGCGGCCGAGTGGCGGGCCTACCGGCATGGGACCGCTGCGCGGTCATGGGGGTCGTCAACGTGACACCCGACTCCTTCTCCGACGGCGGCCGCTGGTTCGACACGACGACCGCCGTCAAGCACGGCCTCGACCTGGTCGCCCAAGGGGCCGACCTGGTCGACGTCGGCGGCGAGTCGACCCGCCCCGGCGCCCCCCGCGTCGACGAGGACGAGGAACTGCGGCGCGTCCTGCCGGTCGTCCGGGGCCTGGCAGCCGAGGGCGTCGTCCTCTCCGTGGACACCATGCGGGCCCGCGTCGCCGAGCAGGCGCTCGCGGCCGGCGCCGCCCTCGTCAACGACGTCAGCGGCGGCCTCGCCGACCCCGCGATGATCCCCGCGGTCGCGGACGCGGGCGCGCCCTTCGTCGTGATGCACTGGCGCGGCTTCCTCCAGGGCGGCAACGTCCGGGGCGTCTACGCCGACGTCGTCACCGAGGTCGCCGACGAGCTGCACGCGCGCGTGGAGGCCGTCCTGGAGGGCGGCATCGCCCCCGACCGCGTCGTCGTCGACCCCGGCCTCGGCTTCTCCAAGGACGCCGAGCACGACCTGATGCTCCTGGCCCGTCTCGACCGGATCCTCGGCCTCGGCCACCCCGTCCTGGTCGCCGCCTCCCGCAAGCGGTTCCTCGGCCGCGTCCTGGCCGGACCGGAGGGCGCGCCGCCGCCCGCCCGCGAGCGCGACGCGGCCACGGCCGCCGTCTCCGCGCTCGCGGCGCACGCCGGAGCGTGGGCGGTCCGCGTGCACGAGGTACGCGCCACAGCGGACGCGGTACGGGTCGCACGCGCCGTGGAACAGGCGCGCACGACCGGCGGCACCGCCCCGGCGGACGCCCCTGCGGACGGCCCGGCCGGCTCCCCCGAAGGAGCCCGGTGAGCGCTCCCCACACGGACGTGGAACAGGTGGAAGCGGCCAACACCGCCTTCTACGAGGCACTGGAGCAGGGCGACTTCGAGGAGCTGACCTCCCTCTGGCTCACCCCGTCCGACCTGGGCGTCGACGAGGAGTACCACGACCCGGCGGACACCGGTGTGATCTCCTGCGTGCACCCCGGCTGGCCGGTGCTCACCGGCCGCGGCGAGGTCCTGCGCAGCTATGCGCTGATCATGGCCAACACCGACTACATCCAGTTCTTCCTGACCGATGTGCATGTCTCGGTCACCGGCGACACCGCCCTGGTGACCTGCACCGAGAACATCCTCAGCGGCGGTCCGGCGCCCGCCGCCGGTGACGAGCTGGGCCCGCTGGTCGGACAGCTCGTCGTCGCCACCAACGTGTTCCGGCGCACCCCGCTCGGCTGGAAGCTCTGGTCGCACCACGCCTCCCCGGTTCTGGCCGAAAACGACGGCGACGAGGAGGAGGGCCCGCCCGCGTGAACGGGTAGGCGACGGGCACCGACGCGGAAGTGGCCGGAATCACGGGTCCGGCGGCGTGGGCGGCCACCGGCCGGTGAGCAACCGGGTTCTCCAGGGGAAACACCGGGTGAAAGCTCCCGGGCCCGGCTCGCCCCGGCGCCCCCGTGTCCCGGCGGTGTCGGCGCCCGCAGGTAGATTCGTCCGAGGCCGGTGTACCGCCCGCACGCGGTACGACCCGGCCGTCACCGACGATTGCAGGAGTGATTCGCGTGGATCGTGTCGCGCTGCGCGGCCTGAAGGCCCGCGGGCACCACGGTGTGTTCCCCAAGGAGCGCGAGGACGGCCAGACCTTCCTCGTCGACATCGTCCTGGGGGTGGACACCCGGCAGGCCGCGGCCGACGACGACCTGGCGAAGACCGTGCACTACGGCATCGTGGCCGAAGAGGTCGTGGCCGTGGTGGAGGGCGAGCCGGTGAACCTCATCGAGACCCTCGCCGAGCGCATCGCCCAGACCTGCCTGAAGCACGAAGGCGTCCTGGAGGTCGAGGTCCGCGTCCACAAGCCGGACGCCCCGATCACGGTCCCCTTCGACGACGTGACCGTCACCATCACCCGGAGCCGAGTATGACCCGACCTTTCCTCCAGGGTCACAGCGACCCGACCGTCCAGCCGGTGCCCGCCTCCGTCGTCGAGCAGGTCGACGCGGCCGACACCACGCTCAGCAACCCGAAACGCGCCGTGCTCTCCCTCGGCTCCAACCTCGGCAACCGCCTGGAGACCCTCCAGGGCGCCGTCGACGCCCTGGAGGACACCCCGGGCGTCCGCATCAAGGCCGTCTCCCCGGTCTACGAGACGGAGCCGTGGGGCGTCGAGCCCGACACCCAGCCCTCGTACTTCAACGCGGTGGTGGTCCTGAAGACGACGCTGCCGCCGTCCTCCCTGCTGGAGCGGGCGCACGCCATCGAGGAGGCCTTCCACCGGGTCCGCGACGAGCACTGGGGTCCGCGCACCATCGACGTCGACATCGTCTCCTACGCCGACGTCGTCTCCGACGACCCGCTCCTCACCCTCCCCCACCCCCGCGCCCACGAACGCGCGTTCGTCCTCGCGCCGTGGCACGACGTGGACCCCGACGCCCAGCTCCCCGGCCGGGGCGACGTGGCGGGCCTGCTGGGCGCCGTCACCCGCACGGGTGTCGCACCGCGCGCGGACCTGGAACTTCGACTGCCCGAGTAGTCGTTAAGGTCGAGGAAGATCCCGGCGCCCGGTCCGGGGACGGCACCGCCGCTCCCCCGGCCGGCCCGGGACGAACCGCCGACGCCCGACCGCGGTCCGGGGGAGCTGAAGGGACACCGTGAAAGAGCTGCGCATCAGGGTGCTGGCGGGCGTGTTCGTCGTCGCCGGAGTGCTGTCCTGGGCAGGCGCCCGTCTGTGGAACGCGGTGGGAACCCTGCCCAGCGTCCCCCTGGCCGCCCCCATCGTCCTCGCCCTGATCGCCGTGGTCCTGGTGTCCACGGCCCTCTCGCTGCGCGCCCGCCTCAAGGCCCAGCGCGAGCGCCGCCCCGGCGCCAAGGGCGTCGACCCGCTGATGGCCGCCCGCGCGGTCGTCTTCGGCCAGGCCAGCGCCCTGGTCGCCGCCCTCGTCGCCGGGATGTACGGCGGCGCCGGCGTCTTCCTCCTGGAACTGCTCGACATCCCCACCCGCCGCGACCAGGCCATCTACGCCGGGGCCTCCGTCCTGGCCGGCCTCGCCGTGATAGCGGCGGCCCTCTTCCTCGAACGCGTCTGCAGACTCCCCGAGGACGACGACCAGAACCCCCAGGGCGCGGAACCGGCGGCCTGAGCCACCGAGGGCTCCGCCGCGCGCCCCGGGCCGGGCGTGCGGGGGGCTTCGTCGGCCCTCAGCGCGCCATGATGAGGCTCATCGCCTCGTTCCGCGTCGCCGCGTCCCGCAGCTGGCCCCGGACCGCCGAGGTGATGGTCTTCGCACCGGGCTTGCGGATGCCCCGCATCGACATGCACATGTGCTCGCACTCCACGACGACGATGACGCCCCGCGGCTCCAGTATCTCCATCAGCGAGTCGGCGATCTGGGTGGTGAGCCGTTCCTGCACCTGCGGACGGCGTGCGTAGACGTCCACGAGACGGGCCAGCTTGGACAGACCGGTGATCTTCCCGCTGGTGGACGGGATGTACCCGACGTGCGCGACCCCCCGGAACGGCACCAGATGGTGCTCACAGGTCGAGAACACCTCGATGTCCTTGACCAGCACCATCTCGTCGTGGCCCAGGTCGAACGTCGTCGTCAGGACATCCTCGGGCTGCTGCCACAGACCCGCGAATATCTCCTTGTACGCCCGCGCCACCCGCCCCGGGGTGTCGCGCAGGCCCTCACGGTCCGGGTCCTCGCCGACCGCGATGAGGAGTTCGCGTACGGCGTTCTCGGCGCGCTTCTCGTCGAACTCGCCGATGGCGCCCTCGCCGTCCAGCGTCACGGGGTCGGTCATGTGAAGCCTCGTTCCTGTCTGTCTCAGCCGCGGGCATGCGAAATGCCGCGCCCCCCAGGCTAGAACCTGGGGGGCGCGGCATACATTCCGGGGCCGGTGGGCCCGGTCAGTTGTCCGGGCGGTCCTCCGGGGCCTGCTCCGTCGCCGGGGCGGGCTCCGTGGCGGTGGACTTCACGGTGCTGATCGCCGCCGTCGCGCCGTTCGCCCCGTTGGTGAGGGCCAGCTCCTTGGGAGAGAGCACCGGCGGACGGGTGGACGGGGTGCGGCGGGAGGATCCGGTCCAGGCGGGCCGCGGGGGACGCTTGACGATGGGGGCGAAGACCTCGGCGATCTCCTCCTTGCCCAGCGTCTCCTTCTCCAGCAGGGCCAGGACCAGGTTGTCGAGGACGTCGCGGTTCTCGACCAGGATCTCCCAGGCCTCGTTGTGCGCGTTCTCGATGAGCTGCTTGACCTCCTCGTCCACCAGCGCGGCGACCTCTTCCGAGTAGTCGCGCTGGTGAGCCATCTCACGGCCGAGGAACGGCTCGGTGTTGTCGCCACCGAACTTGATCGCGCCGAGGCGCTCGGTCATGCCGTACTGCGTGACCATCGCGCGGGCCGTGGAGGTGGCCTTCTCGATGTCGTTGGCAGCGCCGGTGGTCGGGTCGTGGAAGACCAGTTCCTCGGCCGCGCGGCCACCGAGCATGTAGGCCAGCTGGTCCAGCATCTCGTTGCGCGTGGTGGAGTACTTGTCCTCGTCCGGGAGCACCATCGTGTAACCGAGGGCCCGGCCGCGGGACAGAATCGTGATCTTGTGGACCGGGTCGGAGTTCGGCGAGGCCGCCGCGACCAGGGCGTGTCCGCCCTCGTGGTACGCGGTGATCTTCTTCTCCTTGTCCGACATGATCCGGGTCCGCTTCTGCGGGCCCGCGACCACACGGTCGATCGCCTCGTCCAGCATCTTGTTGTCGATCAGCTTCTGGTCGCTGCGGGCCGTGAGCAGCGCGGCCTCGTTCAGAACGTTGGAGAGATCGGCACCGGTGAAGCCGGGGGTGCGGCGGGCGACCGCGGCCAGGTCGACGTCCTTCGCGACCGGCTTGCCCTTCTGGTGGACCTTGAGGATCTCCAGACGGCCCTGCATGTCCGGGCGGTCGACGGCGATCTGCCGGTCGAAGCGGCCGGGGCGCAGGAGGGCCGGGTCGAGGATGTCGGGCCGGTTGGTGGCGGCGATGAGGATCACGCCGCCCTTCACGTCGAAGCCGTCCATCTCGACGAGCAGCTGGTTCAGGGTCTGCTCGCGCTCGTCGTGACCGCCGCCGAGGCCGGCGCCGCGGTGGCGGCCGACCGCGTCGATCTCGTCGACGAAGACGATCGCCGGGGCGTTCGCCTTGGCCTGCTCGAACAGGTCACGGACCCGGGAGGCACCGACACCGACGAACATCTCGACGAAGTCGGAACCGGAGATCGAGTAGAACGGCACGCCCGCCTCGCCCGCGACGGCACGCGCGAGCAGGGTCTTGCCGGTTCCGGGCGGGCCGTAGAGCAGGACGCCCTTGGGGATCTTCGCCCCGACGGCCTGGAACTTGGCCGGCTCCTGGAGGAACTCCTTGATCTCGTGGAGCTCCTCGACCGCCTCGTCGGCGCCCGCGACGTCGGAGAACGTCGTCTTCGGGGTGTCCTTGGTGATGAGCTTGGCCTTGGACTTCCCGAAGTTCATGACCCGGGAGCCGCCGCCCTGCATCTGGTTCATCAGGAACAGGAAGACGACCACGATGAGGACGAAGGGCAGCAGGGAGAGCAGGACACCGAGGAAGGGGTTCTGCTTGGACGGCGAGACCGTGTAGCCGTCCGGGATCTGCTTGTGCTGGTACTTGTCCTGCAACGTGTTGGCGAGGGCTGCGCCCTGGTCGCCGATGTAGCTCGCCTGGATCTTGGAGCTGCCGGAGACCTTCTGGCCGTCCTTGAGCTCGACCTTGATGGTCTGCTCGTCGCCGGTGGTCAGCTTGGCCTGCTGGACCCGGTTGTCATTGATCGCTGCTACGACCTGGCCTGTGTCCACCGTCTTGTAGCCGCCGGACGAGCCGACGACCTGCATCAACACGACCACGGCAAGGACGGCCAGCACGATCCACATGACCGGCCCACGGAAGTATCGCTTCACGTCCATCCATACGGAGCGATGACGCCCCGTCCCTCCTGCCATAGTGAGTTTGATAAGACAGTTCTTCTGACGGTACCCCAGCATCGTGGCGAGAAGCCGCACGGGAGAGCTGGCGTTCCCGTCTGCATGCTCCAACGGCTCCGGGGCCGCCGGGGTTCCCGATCACCGTACGGGCTGCGCCCTTATGGGTCAGCCGCCGTAGACGTGGGGGGCGAGCGTACCGACGAACGGCAGGTTGCGGTACTTCTCGGCGTAGTCGAGGCCGTAGCCGACGACGAACTCGTTGGGGATGTCGAAGCCGACCCACTCCACGTCGATGGCGACCTTCGCGGCGTCCGGCTTGCGCAGCAGCGTGCAGACCTTGAGGGAGGCCGGCTCGCGCGAGCCCAGGTTGGACAGCAGCCACGACAGGGTCAGGCCGGAGTCGATGATGTCCTCGACGATCAGGACGTGGCGGCCCTTGATGTCGGTGTCGAGGTCCTTGAGGATCCGCACCACGCCGGAGGACTGGGTGCCCGCGCCGTAGGAGGACACGGCCATCCAGTCCATGGTGAGCGGGGTGGACAGCGCCCGTGCCAGGTCGGCCATGACCATGACCGCGCCCTTGAGGACGCCGACGATCAGCAGGTCCTTGCCCGCGTACTCCGCGTCGATCTTCGCGGCCAGCTCGGTCAGCTTGGCGTCGATCTCTTCCTTGGTGATGAGCACCTGCTGGAGGTCGGCACCCATGTCTTTCGCGTCCACCCGCATCACTTTCGGTCGGTCGTCCCGCATTGACGGCTCGCGGCTGCTGTGGGCCTCCCGGCGGGGAGACCTGCCGCCGGGAGCCTCCCCGGAGGGGAGACCGGCGCCTCCCCCGGGGGGAAGGTTTCAGCCTTGCCGAATGACCAGTCTGCCACCCTGCCGCCGGGCGACGACTTTGCCCGGGAGGTTGATGGCTCCCTGGCCCCGCCAGCCGGTGATCAGCCGGTCCACTTCCTCGATGTGGCGGGCGAACAGGGATCCGGCCGGTGCCCCGGCGTCGATGGCGGCGCGCCGCAGCACCCGGCGGCGCACGGCGGGCGGCAGGTCGTGCAGCTTGGCGCACTCCAGGCAGCCCGCTTCGTCGCGGGCGACGGCCTCGGCCTGGCCGGCCCAGGCGTCGAGCGCGTCGGCGTCGTCGCGGGAGAGCTGGGCGGTGCGGGCCAGGGCCTCGACGACGCCCTTGCCGAGGGCCTTCTCCAGGGCGGGCAGTCCCTCGTGGCGCAGCCGGGAGCGGGTGTAGGCGGGGTCGGTGTTGTGCGGGTCGTCCCAGACGGGCAGCGACTGGACCAGGCAGGCCTTGCGGGCGGTCTGCCGGTCGATGTGCAGGAACGGGCGCCGGTAGCGGCCGCCGGCCCCCGAGACCGCGGCCATGCCGGACAGGGAGCGGATGCCGGAGCCGCGGGCGAGGCCGAGCAGGACCGTCTCGGCCTGGTCGTCGCGGGTGTGGCCGAGCAGGACGGCGTGGGCGCCGTGGCGGTCGGCCGCGGCGTCCAGGGCGGCGTAGCGCGCGTCACGGGCGGCGGCCTCGGGCCCGCCGTCGCGGCCGACGCTGACGGCGACGGCGTCGACCGGGTCGAGGCCGAGTTCGCGCAGCCGCTGGGCGACCTCGGCGGCGCGCAGGTCCGAGCCGGACTGGAGGCCGTGGTCGACGGTGACGCCACCGGCGCGGACGCCGAGCTTGGGCGCCTCGAAGGCGAGGGCGGAGGCGAGCGCCATGGAGTCGGCGCCGCCGGAGCAGGCGACCAGCACGAGCGGCGCGGGCGTACGGGCGGCGCTCGCGCCGTGCGGGGCGCGGGGCGCGCGGGGCGTCCGGCTGGGGGTGGGCACGCCGGGCGCGGGGCGCTCGGGCAGCTGCGCGGGGCGCGGGGCGGGCGCGGTGTGCTGCGGCTGTCCGCCGTACGCCGCCTGCGCCGCGTGCGCGGTCTGGAGTTCGGGGCGGGGCGGCCCGGCGGGGGGCGGGGCCGGGGACTGCTCGTCGAGGATGTCGTTCAGGACGCGGCGGACCGCCAGGCGTATCGCCGCGACCGCAGGATGGGGACCCATGTCCGGTTCCCTTCACGGAGTTTTCGGGGGGTGAGCCCGAGCAGGTCACTCAGAGTGTGACGATGGTGACAGAAACGGGCCGTTCCCCGAGCATCGCACGCCTACCCATCGCTCACGGTCCCTCGGACGGGTGATTGGAGGGGCGTTCGCCTGCCGTCGGCCGGATCCGGTTCACCCCGTCCGCGTCCGGTTCACGACTCGGCCTTGCGGTGCACCCGCGCGACCCAGTCCGCCGGTTTGGCGATCTCCGCCTTGGTGGGCAGGGTGTTGGGCGAGGTCCAGACGCGGTTGAAGCCGTCCATGCCGACCTGGTCGACGACCGCGCGGACGAACCGCTCGCCGTCCCGGTACTGACGCAGCTTGGCGTCCAGGCCGAGCAGCTTGCGCAGCGCCGAGTCGAGCCGGGAGGCGCCCTTGGCGCGGCGCTGCTGGAACTTCTCGCGGATCTCGGCGACGCTCGGCACGACCTCGGGGCCCACCCCGTCCATCACATAGTCGGCGTGGCCCTCCAGGAGGGACATCACGGCGGTGAGCCGGGCGAGGATCTCGCGCTGCGAGGGGGTCTGGACCAGTTCGACCAGGGAGCGCCCGCCGTCGTCCTCCTCGCCCTCGGGGCGGCCGCCGACGAGCGACTGCGCGGCGTCCCGGATCCGTTCGAGGAACGCGGTGGGGTCGACGTCGGTCTCGGACAGGAACGACTGGATTTCACCCTCCAGGTGGTCGCGCAGCCAGGGCACCGCGGTGAACTGCGTGCGGTGCGTCTCCTCGTGCAGGCAGACCCAGAGGCGGAAGTCGTGCGGTTCCACGTCGAGTTCGCGTTCGACGTGGACGATGTTCGGGGCGACCAGGAGGAGCCGGCCGCCGCCGTCGGCGCCCCCGGGCAGGTCGCGGACGGCCGGGGCGAAGGTCTCGTACTGGCCGAGCACCCGGGAGGCGAGGAACGAGAGCAGCATGCCCAGTTCGACACCGGTGACCTTGCCGCCGACGGCGCCGAGGACGGCGGTGCCGGGGTTGCTGCCGCGCCGTTCCTGCATCTTGTCCAGCAGCGGCCTGAGCAGTTCGCGGAAACCGGCGACGTTGGCCCGGATCCAGCCGGGGCGGTCGACGACCAGGACCGGGGTGTCGTGGGTCTCCTCGGTGCCCAGCCGGGTGAAGGCCCGCACGTGCTCCTCGGAGACCTTGGCGTGCCGGCGCAGCTCCGCGACGATCGCGCGGGCGTCGTCGCGGCTCACCTCGGGGCCCGGCCGGACCAGCCTGGTCGCGGTCGCCACCGCGAGATTCCAGTCGACCATCCCGGGACTTGCGGCACCACCGATGCTCGTCATGTGTCAACGGTACGTGAGCGCCGCCACTCGGGGCAGGGCGGCGGACGGCACCGGGCGCCGGAGCCCGGCCCCGGGCCACCGCCTCCGGGGTCCGCCCGGCGTCCGCCCCGAGGGGCGGCCCGGGGATCGGCCCGGATCCGTGCGGGCCCCGGCGGGCGTCCCGGACGGCGGGGCTCAGCCACGGCCGCAGCCGCTGCGGCCGCCGCGGGCCATCGGCCACCGTGTTGCCGCGACACGGTCCAGGGCCGGGCGAGCGGACGCCGCCCGGGAGGCAGAGCGAGGGACGCCTCCGGTGACGGAGCGCGGCCCCGGGCGCCGCGTCCGGGGTCCGCCCTGGGGCCCGTCCGGTGCCCGCGCGGGGCCCGGCGGGCGTCCCGGACGGCGGGGCTCAGCCACGGCCGCAGGCCGTCCTGTCGCCGCGACACGGCCGAAGGCCCGGCGAGCGTCGCCGCCCAGGAGGCAGAGCGACGGACGCCCCCGCTGCCGGAGCGCGGCCGCGGCCCGCCACGTCCAGGGGCCGTCCAGGGCCGTCCGGTGCCCGCGCGGGGCCCCGTCGGCCGTCCCGGACGGCGTGCCGGGCGTACGGGGTTCAGCCGCAGCCGCAGGCCGCCAGGGTCGTCGCGACATGGTCCAGGGCCGCCTGGGCGGCCTGCGGGTCGGTGGTGCCCTCGGCGAGGAAGGCGAAGGCCAGCAGCCGGCCGTCACGGTCGACGGCCGTGCCCGCCAGCGTGTTCACACCGGTCAGGGTGCCGGTCTTGGCCCGGACGATCCCGGCGGCGCCGTCGCCGGTGTAGCGGTCGGCGAGGGTGCCCGTGAACCCGGCGACCGGCAGTCCGGTGAGGACCGGCCGCAGCCCGGGGCGGGCGGGGTCGGCGGCGGTGCGCAGCAGGCCGGTGAGCAGGTTCGCGGTGAGCCGGTCGGCGCGGTCCAGGCCGCTGCCGTCGTGGAAGGCGGTGCCGGCCAGGGGCAGGCCGAGCGCCTTCAGCCGGGCGGCGACGGCGCGGGCGCCGCCCGCGAAGTCGGCCCGCTGGCCGGAGGCCCTGGCCGTCTGCCGGGCGAGCGCCTCGGCGATGTCGTTGTCGCTGTTGGTGAGCATCCGTTCGACCACGTCGGACAGCGGGGGCGAGGACACGGTCGCGAGGGTCCGCGCGCGGCCGGTCGCCTTGGAGGGGCCGGGGGCGGTGGTCCGGACGCCGTGTTCGTTCAGGAAGCGGCCGAAGGCGCGGGCGGCCTCGGCGGCCGGGTCGGCGACACGGTCGGCGGGGCCGCTGGCGGAGTCGTCGGTACGGCCCTCGTCGGCCATGAGCGCGCTGACCCGGGCCAGGTTCTCGTTCACGCCGATGGGGTGCAGATCGGCACCGGCGTACAGGGTGGTGTCGTACGACAGGGTGACCTGGTGCACCCCGCGTCCGGCCAGGGCTTTGGCCGTGGCGTCGGCGAGGGCGCGCAGGCTCGCGGCGCCCTTGGCGTCCTTGCGGGCGGTGAGGGTGGGGTCGCCGCCGCCGACGAGGACGAGTTCCCCGGTGTCGGGCTCCAGGGCGGCGCGGGTGGTGAGGCGGTGGTCGGGGCCGAGGGCGGACAGGGCGGCGACGGCGGTGGCGATCTTGGTGGTGGAGGCGGGGGTGAGGCCGTTTCCGGCGCCCTGCCCGTAGAGCTGCCGTCCGGTGGTGATGTCGACGACGGCGGCGGAGCGGCCGGTGCCGAGCGCCGGGTTCTCCAGGAGCGGGCCGAGGACGGGGGCGAGGGCCGGGCCCTCGGCCGCCGGCCGGACGGCGCCGCCGGTGCCGCCGAGGCCCGCCAGGACGGCGGCGGCGCTGGGCGCGGCCCGCGGGGAGTCCGCCGCCGCGCCGCCGGGCCGCACACCCCGGGACATATCGGAACCGCGGCCGTGATCTGCGCCACCCGCGCGCTCCAGGGCCACGGCCCGATCCCGCTCGGCCGTACGCTGACCGGTGGAGTCCCAGGGACCGGCGGCAGTCACCACCCCCGCGGCCAGCGCCAGCCCGGCGGTGGTCGCACCGGCGGTGTACCGCCACGTCCTGGGCCGCCCCTGCCGTGGCCCGGTGGCCTGCGCGAACCGTGCGATCCACGGCCGCGCGGTCCGCGCGGCCCCGGCCAGGACCGGCCCCGTGGACCGTGCGACCCGCGCGAGGCGCGGCCGCAGGGACCGCGTCAGGCGTGCCAGCCGCTCTTCCGCGGCCCGCCAGCCCCTCAGCTCCGGCACGACCACCAGCCCCTTTCGCGATCACACACCTGCGTGAGGGACACTTAATCACCAGAACTATGTGCTGATCATGGAGGAGCCACCGGTGGAGTTCGACGTCACGATCGAGATTCCGAAGGGTTCGCGGAACAAGTACGAGGTGGACCACGAGACCGGTCGTATCCGCCTGGACCGTCGACTCTTCACTTCGACCAGCTACCCGGCGGACTACGGCTTCGTCGAGGACACCCTCGGCGAGGACGGCGACCCGCTGGACGCGCTGGTCATCCTGGACGAGCCGACCTTCCCCGGCTGTCTGATCAAGTGCCGCGCGATCGGCATGTTCCGGATGACGGACGAGGCCGGCGGCGACGACAAGCTGCTGTGCGTGCCGGCGTCCGACCCGCGCGTGGAGCACCTGCGGGACATCCACCACGTGTCGGAGTTCGACCGCCTGGAGATCCAGCACTTCTTCGAGGTCTACAAGGACCTGGAGCCGGGCAAGTCGGTCGAGGGCGCCAACTGGGTGGGCCGCGCCGACGCCGAGGCGGAGATCGAGCGCTCCCGCAAGCGTTTCGAGGAGCACGGCGGTCACTGACCGCACCGCGCCCAGGGGCCGCGTCCACCTCGCGAGAGGTGACGCGGCCTTCGGCATACGTGCGCGGGTACCCGCGCATACTGAGGCTTACGGAAGGTGTCGTTCAGGGAGCGTTGCCCAGTGACGGACGCGGAGGACCGCAAACCGCAGTCGGACGAGGCGAGGAGTGACTTCGTGTCCTCCCCCGCGCGTCCCGCGCAGGCGTCGGTGACGCAGACGACGCAGCTGATCCCGGTGGTCCGGGCGGCCCCGGTGACCGCCGTGACACCGGTCGACAACGAGTCGTCGACGACGTCCGAGTTCGCGCTCCCGCAGGGTCTGGCCGCGCCCCGGCCCGCAGGCGAGTCCGAGACGACCTCGGAGTTCGCCCTGCCGGACGGCCTGGCGGTGCCCGAGGCACCGGCCGCCGAGCCCGAGGGCTCCGCGTTCAGCACCCCGCACACCTACACCGCGCGCGAGGCGCCGTACGCCTTCACGCCGCCCCGGGGCACCCCGGCGGTCAGTCTGACCAAGGACGCCCCCTGGCAGGACCGGATGCGCACGATGCTGCGCATGTCGGTGACCGAGCGGCCCGCGCTGGAGCAGGTGCACAAGGCGGAGGAGGGCGGTCCGGCCGTCCCGCGCGTCCTCGACCTGTCGCTGCGTATCGGCGAACTGCTGCTCGCGGGCGGCGAGGGCGCCGAGGACGTGGAGACGGCGATGTTCGCGGTCTGCCGCTCCTACGGCCTGGACCGCTGCGAGCCGAACGTCACCTTCACCCTGTTGTCCATCTCCTACCAGCCGTCCCTGGTGGACGACCCGGTGTCGGCCTCCCGCGTGGTGCGCCGCCGCGGCACGGACTACACCCGGCTCGCGGCCGTCTTCCAGCTCGTCGACGACCTCAGCGACCCCGAGACCCATGTGTCCCTGGAGGAGGCCTACCGGCGCCTCGCGGAGATCCGCCGCAACCGGCACCCCTACCCCGGCTGGGCGCTGACCGGCGCCGCCGGGCTGCTGGCGGGCGCGGCCTCCGTGCTCGTCGGCGGTGGTCCGCTGGTCTTCGTGGTGGCCGCGCTCGGCGCGATGCTCGGCGACCGGCTGGCCTGGCTGTGCGCCGGGCGCGGGCTGCCGGAGTTCTACCAGTTCACGGTCGCCGCGATGCCGCCGGCCGCGATCGGCGTCGCGCTCACGGTGGCGGACGTGGACGTGAAGGCGTCCGCGGTCATCACCGGTGGCCTGTTCGCGCTGCTGCCGGGGCGGGCGCTGGTGGCGGGCGTGCAGGACGGGCTGACCGGCTTCTACATCACCGCCTCGGCCCGGCTGCTGGAGGTCATGTACTTCTTCGTCGGCATCGTCACCGGTGTGCTGCTGGTCCTGTACTTCGGGGTGAAGCTGGGCGCCCAGCTCAACCCGGACGCGGCGCTGGTGGGCAGCCAGCGGCCGGTGCTCCAGATCGTCGCGTCGATGCTGCTGTCGCTCACCTTCGCCGTGCTGCTCCAGCAGGAACGGTCCACCGTCCTGTGGGTGACGCTCAACGGCGGGGTGGCCTGGGTGGTGTACGGCGCGATGCACAACGTGGGCGAGATCTCGCCGGTCGCCTCCACGGCGGCGGCCGCGGGCCTGGTGGGACTGTTCGGGCAACTGCTGTCCCGCTACCGCTTCGCCTCCGCGCTGCCGTACACCACGGCCGCGATCGGGCCGCTGCTGCCCGGTTCCGCCACGTACTTCGGGCTGCTGTCGATCGCGCAGAGCCATATCGACAAGGGGCTCGTCTCCCTGGCCAAGGCGGTCTCGCTCGCCATGGCCATCGCCATCGGGGTGAACCTCGGCTCCGAGATCTCCCGGCTCTTCCTGCGGCTGCCGGGGGCGGGCAGCGCCGCGGGCCGCCGGGCGGCCAAGCGGACCAGGGGCTTCTGAGCCCGGCCGGGCCGCGCGACGGCTCAGGGGGCGCGGTAGTACCCCTGGTCCTGGTCGTACGGGTACTGCCGCTGGTCGTACTGCGGGTCGTACTGCTGCTGCTCCTGCTGGTCGCCGTAGGGCTGGGGCTGCTGGGGCTGCTGCGGCTGCTGGGGGTGACCGTAGGGCTGCTGGTGCTGCTGCGGGTACGCGCCGCCGGGGTGCTGCTGCCCCTGGTCGTAGCCGTACGGCTGCTGGGGCGGCTGGGGCTGGTGCTGCTGCGCGTGCTGCTGCTGGGGGCGCTGCTGCTCGTACGGCGGTTCGATGCGGCGGAGCTGGGTGGTCGCGTCGTCCAGGACCGGCTGCTGGAACTGCTGCCCGTACGGCTGAGGCTGCTGGGGCTGCCGCGCGTACTGCTGCTGGTGGGCGGCGACGGGCTCGGGGGCCGCGGCGGCGGGCTGCGGCTCGTTCTTCGCCTTGGCGCGGGCGCGCAGGAACTCGATGGCGATCGGGACGACCGAGACGAGGACGATCAGGATGAGGATCGCCTCGATGTTCTCCTTCACAAAGTCGATCTTGCCGAGCCAGGAGCCGAGCAGGGTGACGCCCGCGCCCCACAGCACGCCGCCGATGACGTTGAAGGTGACGAACGAGCGGTACCGCATGCCGCTGACGCCCGCGATGATCGGCGTGAACGTCCGCACGACCGGCACGAAGCGGGCCAGGACCAGGGACTTCGGGCCGTACTTCTCGAAGAACTCGTGCGCCTTGACGACGTTCTCCTGTTTGAACAGGCGGGAGTCGGGGCGGTTGAACAGGGACGGACCGACCTTCTTGCCGAACATGTAGCCCGCCTGGTCGCCGAGGACGGCCGCGAGGCAGATCAGCGCGACGGCCGCCCACAGCGGGAAGTCCAGCTGGTGCGAGGTGATCAGCAGACCGCAGGTGAACAGCAGCGAGTCACCCGGCAGGAAGAAGCCGATGAGCAGGCCCGACTCGGCGAAGACGACCAGCAGCAGCCCCCAGATGCCGTAGGTGTCCAGCAGGTAGTTCGGATCCAGCCAGCTCGGGCCGAGGGCAAGCGTCGTCACGGTTCCGGGCTCCTGAGGGGGTGAGGACGGTCGGCGGCGGGTCGGCCTCCGGGTACTGCCGCACAAAGTATCAACGGATGGTGTACGCCCCGGGTTCCGCCGGATCCCGCGCGCAGCCCCCCGGCGGGACCGGACCGCCGCCCCGGGACACGGACGTAAGGGGCACCCGCCATGGGCGGACGCCCCTTACCGTCAGCCCTCGTGACCGTCAGCCCTCGTGCCGGGCCGCGTTCGCGAGGATCGCCTCCTTGAGGTGCTCGGCGAGCCCCGGCCGCATCGCGTCGTAGTACGCCGTGAAGCGCTCGTCGGCGACGTACATCTCCGCCAGGCAGCGGTGCATCTCGTACGGGCAGGTGAAGAACCATGTGCCGATATGCCGCCGGTGCTCCTCCGCCAGATCCATGGCCGCCGGACCGGCCGGCGGCTCCCCGGCGGCCGCCAGCGCGGTGTACCGCTCCTCCCAGGCGTCCGCCTCGGCCTTGATCCGCTTCCAGTCCTCCTTGGTGTAGCGGGCGGCGCGGCGCCGCGACTCGGCGTACGCCTCGGTGCCGCCCCAGCGCTGCTCGGTCTCCTCCGCGTACTGCTCGGGGTCCTTGTCCCCGAACACCTCGAAACGCTCCTCGGGCGTGAGGTCGATTCCCATCCTGCGTGCCTCCATGGCCTGCTCCACGGCCGCGGCCATCCGCTGTAGCTTGTCGATCCGGGCGGTCAGCAGCTCGTACTGGCGGCGCAGATGCGCGCGCGGGTCCGCGTCCGGGTCGTCGAGCAGTGCCGCGACCTCGTCGAGCGGGAAGCCGAGCTCCCGGTAGAACAGGATCCGCTGCAACCGGTCGAGGTCGGCGTCGTCGTAGCGCCGGTGCCCCGCGTGGCTGCGCCCGCCCGGGACGAGCAGGCCGATGTCGTCGTAGTGGTGCAGGGTGCGCACCGTCACTCCGGCGAAACCGGCGACCTGGCCCACGGTGTAGCCCACTTCCGCTCCCTTCTCGGTACGCGCTCCACGGTGCGTCCTCACGCCGCGTGAGGTGCAAGCCCGTGACGGCCGCCGGACGCCGTGCGCGCGTTCCTCCGGTTTCCTCCGGATACGCCCGCTTATCGTGTGCCCGTGGTCCAGGACACCGAGCGGCAGCCGGCCGCCGCACCGGCCGTACCGTCGGCACCGGCCCGCGCGCTGCTGCCCCTGATCCTGCCCGCCCTCGTCGCCGGGTTCGGGTGCAGTCTGCTCCTCCTGCTGGTGAGCGGGGTGGCGGAGCGGTTGCAGGGCGCCCTGTGGGAGGACCTGCCGGACGCGCTCGGCATCGGCCGGTACTCGGCGGTGTGGATGCTGGTCGTGCTCACCGCGACCGGTGTCCTGGTCGGACTGGTGGTGTGGAAGGTGCCGGGGCACGCGGGCCCCGACCCGGCCACGCTGGGCCTGTCGGCCGCCCCGGTGGCGCCGGGCGTGCTGCCGGGCCTGCTGCTGGCGACGATGCTGATGCTGGCCGGCGGGCCGAGCCTCGGCCCGGAGAACCCGATCATCGCGGCCAACGTGGCGCTGGTCTTCTGGCTGGGCCGCAGGCTGCTGCCCCGGCTGCCGCGGGCGCTGTGGCCCGCGCTGGCCGAGGCGGCGACCATCGGCGCGCTGTTCGGGACCGCGGTGGCCGCCGCGCTGGTCATCTCCGAGGCCCTGGCCGGGCGGCCGATGCGCGGGGCGCTGTGGGACAACCTGTTCGCGCCACTGGCCGCGGGCGCCACCGGTGCCATGACCACGACGCTGGTCGCCCACCCCACCTTCGACCTCGGGCTGCCGCCGCTCGGCCGCCCGCACGCGGGCCAGGTGCTCGCCGCGCTCGTGATCGCCTCGGCGGCGGCCCTGCTCGGCCTCGCCGCCGTGTACGCCTTCCCGTACGTCCACCGGGTCTTCGCCCGGCTCGGGCACCCGATGATCGCCCTGCCGGCCGGTGGGCTGGTGCTGGGGCTGCTGGGCGTGCTGGGCGGCCCTCTGACGCTGTTCAAGGGACTCTCGGAGGTCGCGGAGCTGGCCCGCGCTCCCGGGGACCGGACGGCGGGGCAGTTCGCGACGCTGGCCGTGGTGAAGCTGGCGGCGCTGCTCGTCGCCGCGTCCTGCGGCTTCCGCGGCGGCCGGATCTTCCCGTCCGTCTTCATCGGCGCCGCGCTCGGGCTCACCGCGCACGCCCTGGTGCCCTCGGTGCCGCCCGCGCTCGGTGTCGCGGCGGGCGTGCTCGGCATGCTGCTGGCGGTGACCCGGCAGGGCTGGGTGAGCCTGTTCACGGCGGCCGTCCTCGTCTCCTCGCCGACCCTGCTGTCCCTGCTCTGCCTCGCCTCGCTGCCCGCCTGGCTGCTGGTGACCGGCCGCCCGCAGATGCAGCTGCGCGCGGACGGGACGGCGGCCCGCTGACCGCCGTCCCGCACCGCCCCCGCGGCCGCCCGGCGGCTCAGCGGCTCAGGCCCCGGAAGCGGCGCAGCGCCAGCGGGAGGAACACCGCGAGCAGCCCGAGCGGCCACAGGACGGCCGGGAGCACGTGCCCGGACTCGCCGCCCGGTCCGCCGACGAGGTCCCGTACCGCCGTCGCCGTGTGGGACATCGGGTTCCACCGCACGAGCGTGCCCAGCCAGCCGGGCATGGAGTCCGGGGCGGCGAACGCGTTGGACAGGAAGCCCACCGGCCACACCAGGATCTGCACCGCCTGGACCAGTTCGGGCCGCCCCGCCAGCAGCGCCAGGTGGATGCCGGCCCACAGCATGGCGAAGCGGAACAGCAGCAGGAGCCCCAGGGCACCCGGCAGGCCGCCGGGTCCGCCGTGCGCGCGCCAGCCGAGCGCGTGCCCGACGCCCACGAGGACGGCAAGGACCAGCGCCGACTGGAGCATGTCGGCGGCCGAACGCCCCACCAGCACCGCGCCGTCGGCCATCGGCATCGCGCGGAACCGGTCGATGACCCCCTTGTTCAGGTCCTGGGTGACGGCGAGCATCGTGCCTTCCAGGCCGAAGGCCATGGTGAGGGCGAGCATGCCGGGGACCAGGTAGTCGACGTAGTCACCGCGCACGTCCCGGCCGCCGCCGACCAGGTAGCCGAACATCAGCAGCAGCATCACGGGGAAGACCAGGGCGACGGCCACCTGGACGGGCCGCCGCGCCCAGCGGGCCAGTTCGCGCCGGGTCATCGTCCAGGAGTCGGACAGCGCGCGGACGCTCGGGCGGATCTCCGCACTCAGGCTCGTGCCCGGGGTCCGGGTCGGGCTCGGGTTCGTGCTCGGGGCCATGCTCACGCGGGCTCCTCCACTCGGTGGTCCCCTCCGGTGAGGTGCAGGAACACCTCGTCCAGCGTCGGGCGGCGCAGGGCCACGTCCTCCGCCTCCGCACCGGCCTCCTCAAGGGCCCGTACGACGGCGGACAGCGCGGCCATGCGGTCGGTGACCGGGGCGCTGAGCAGCCGCCGGTCGGGGTCGGCGGACACGCCCGTCAGCGGCAGCAGCGCGGCGACGGCCGCCAGCCGGCGCGCGTCGCGCAGCACCACGTCGACGCGGTCGCCGCCCGCGAGCGCCTTCAGCTCGCCTGCGGTGCCGTCGGCGATCACCCGGCCCGTGTCGACGACCGAGATCCGGTCGGCGAGCTGATCGGCCTCCTCCAGGTACTGGGTGGTCAGCAGGACGGTCGTACCGCCGCCGACCAGGGAGCGGACCGCCGCCCACACCTCGGCGCGGCCCCGCGGGTCCAGGCCGGTGGTCGGCTCGTCCAGGAAGAGCACCTCGGGCTCGGTGATCAGGGAGGCCGCCAGGTCGAGGCGGCGCCGCATGCCGCCGCTGTAGGTGCTCACCGGCCTGCGTCCGGTGCCGGTCAGGCCGAAGCGCTCCAGGAGTTCACCGGCACGCGCGCGTGCCCCGCGGGCGCCCAGGTGGTGGAGGCGGCCGAACAGCTCCAGGTTCTCCCGGCCGCCCAGTTCCTCGTCGAGCGCCGCGTGCTGACCGAGCAGCCCGATGCGCAGGCGTACGGCGTAGGCGTCGGCCACCACATCGTGCCCGGCCACCGTGATCCGGCCCGCGTCGGGCCGCAGCAGCGTGGACAGGATCCGGACCAGGGTGGTCTTGCCCGCGCCGTTCGGACCGAGCACCCCGTGGACGGTGCCCCGGTCCACCCTCAGACGGAGCCCGTCCAGCGCGTACACCCCTCCTCTGCCGCCGTATTTCTTGCGTACCCCTTCGACGGTGATCGCCGCCTCGGCCATCGGCCGCTCCCCTCGCTAGCCAAATTTGACTACTGATGCCTGCCGGAGGAAGGTAGCGCCGCCGAGGCGGTTGGTCAAACTTGATTAGTGGGTCTCTTCGTCCGGTGCACCGCCGGCCTCTCCCGGCCGTCCGGTCCCGAAGGGGTTCTCCTGGCCGTCCGCCAGGATGCCGCGGAACGGCTCGCCCTCCCCCGCGAAGGTGTACGCCCCGCCGCGCACGCGCTCGATGAGGCCGCGCGTCCACTCGGCGCCCGAGTCGGCGGAGTGCACCCAGAAGTTCATGATCTCGCCGATGTGCCCGAGCTGCCCCGGGCCTTCCTCGGGGGTGTAGTACTCGGTGACCGACCTGCGCCACTCCTCGATGCTGCGCACCCGCTTCTCCAGCAGGCCGAGGACCTCCGCGCGCCCCAGGTCGACCATGAAGCCGAGCGCGGCGGTGAGCACGTCGGGGCGCTGGTCGTAGGCGGTGAGGTACTCGCGCAGCAGCGTGAGGTACTCCTCGGTGCCCAGCTCCGTGATCTCGTACTCGACGCGCGGCGGGCCGCCCGCCGTGGACGGCGCGATCTCGTGCGCGAGCAGCAGTCCCTGCTTCGCCATCTGCTTCAGGGCGTGGTAGATCGAGCCCGGCTTGGCGTTGGACCACTCATGGGCGCCCCAGTACTCCAGGTCGTTGCGCACCTGGTAGCCGTGGGCCCGCCCGTGCTGGCGGACGGCGCCCAGCACCAGGAGACGGATCGCTGACATGCGGTCCAGGTTATGGCCGCCGCCCGGCCCGCCCGCGCGAGGGCCGGGCGGACGGACGGCGGGCGGTGGGGCGAGGGCGGACGGCGGGTGAAGGGGGCCGGTCCCGTCAGACCGTCAGGCCGTCGGCCCGTCGGCCGGTCGGCCGGTCGGCCCGTCGGCCGGTCGGCCGGTCGGCCGGTCTGCCGGTCTGCCGGTCTGCCGGTCTGCCGGTCTGCCGGTCTGCCGGTCTGCCGGTCTTCCGGTCTGCCGGTCAGAACGGGAAGCCGCTGCGGCCGTGCTGGACCGAGATCCACTTCACCGTGGTGAAGGCGTCCACGGTCGTCTCGCCGTTGAGCCGCCCGATGCCGGAGTGCTTCTCGCCGCCGAAGGGGACCAGCGGCTCGTCGTGGACGGTGCCGTCGTTCACGTGGAACATGCCGGTGTCGATCCGCTTGGCGAAGGCCACACCGCGCTCGATGTCCGCCGTGTGCACGGCACCGCTGAGGCCGTACGGGGTGTCGTTGACGATCCGGACCGCCTCCTCCTCACCGTCGAAGGGGATGAGGAAGGCGACCGGGCCGAAGACCTCCTGCTGGAGCAGCGCGGAGTCGGCGGGCACCCCGGTCAGCACGGACGGGGCGACCAGGTTGTCCCGGGTGGTGCCGTGCACCAGCGCCGTCGCACCCTCGGCGATGGCCTGCTCCACGGTGCCGGACACCGCGTTCGCCTGCGCCGAGTTGATCACCGGGCCGATGACCGTCCCCGGGTCGCGCGGGTCGCCGACCTTCAGCGACTTCACCTTGGCGACGAACTTCCCGGTGAACTCCTCGGCGACCGAACGGTCCACGAGGACCCGGTTCGCCGCCATGCAGACCTGGCCCTGGTGGACGTAGCGGCTGAAGACGGCCGCGTCGACCGCGTAGTCGAGGTCGGCGTCGTCCAGGACCACGATCGCGCTGTTGCCGCCCAGTTCGAGGACGGAGCGCTTGAAGTTCGCGGCGCACACGGTGGCCACGTGCCGGCCGACCTTGTCGGAGCCGGTGAAGGAGATCACCTTCGGGACCGGGTGCTCGATGAACGCGTCCCCGATCTCGGCGATGTCCGTGACGACGACGTTGAGCAGACCGCCGGGCAGACCCGCGTCCTCGAAGATCTTCGCGACCAGGGTGCCACCGGCGATGGGCGTGTTCTGGTGCGGCTTGAGCACCACGGCGTTGCCGAGCGCGAGCGCCGGGGCGACCGACTTGACCGACAGCAGGAACGGGAAGTTGAAGGGGCTGATGACGCCGACGACACCGACCGGGACGCGGTAGACGCGGTTCTCCTTGCCGTCGGACGGCGACGGCAGGATCCTGCCCTCGGGGGCCAGCGCCAAATGGACCGACTCGCGCAGGAACTCCTTGACGAGGTGCAGCTCGAAGGCGGCCTTGAGGTGCGTACCGCCCAGCTCGGCGATGATCACCTCGGTGATCTCCTGCTCGCGCTCCTCGACCAGGCGCAGCGCCTTCTCGAAGACCAGCCGGCGCGCGTAGGGGTTGGTCGCGGCCCACTGCTTCTGGGCGCGGGCCGCCGCGCGGTAGGCCGCGTCGACCTCGTCGACGGTGGCTATCGTGATCGAGGCCAGCTTCTCGTCGTCGTACGGATTGAAGTCGATGATGTCCCAGGAGCCACTGCCCTGGCGCCACTCGCCGTCGATGTACTGCCGTGCCAGGTCGGTGAAGTAGGACGACATGTGACCCCTCGAATCCCAGGCGCTCGCTGTCTGATCGAACGTCATCGTACGCGCGGGCAAGGCGACTTGGGGACGAACCGGGACGGCTCAGGAGAGCTGGAGCAGCCCCCGCAGCACATCGCGGCTCTCGTCCGGGCCGGGGCTGTCGTGCTGGAGCTCCTTGAGCGCCCGCTCGTACTGGGCGACGTCCTCGCGCTTGTCCAGGTAGAGGGCGCTGGTGAGCTGCTCCAGATAGACGACGTCCGACAGATCGGACTCGGGGAAGCTGAGGATGGTGAAGGCACCGGACTCACCGGCGTGCCCGCCGAAGCTGAACGGCATGACCTGGAGCCGTACGTTGGGCCGCTCGGAGAACTCGATCAGATGCTGCAACTGGCCGCGCATGACCGCGCGGTCGCCGTAGGGGCGGCGCAGGGCGGCCTCGTCCAGGACGATGTGCAGCTCCGGCGCGTTCTCGGAGACGAGGTACTTCTGCCGTTCCAGGCGCAGCGCGACCCGGCGCTCCACGTCCGCCTCGCTCGCGCCCTGCATCCCGCGCCGGACCACCGCGCGGGCGTACGCCTCGGTCTGGAGCAGGCCGTGCACGAACTGCACCTCGTAGACGCGGATGAGCGACGCCGCGCCCTCCAGGCCCACATAGGTGGGGAACCAGTTGGGCAGGACGTCGGAGTAACTGTGCCACCAGCCCGCGACGTTGGCCTCTTTGGCGAGCGAGAGGAGTGAGGTGCGCTCGGCGCCGTCCGTGATGCCGTACAGCGTCAGCAGGTCTTCGACGTCACGGGTCTTGAAGCTCACCCGGCCCAGCTCCATCCGGCTGATCTTCGACTCCGAGGCGCGGATCGAGTAGCCCGCCGCCTCCCGCGTGATCCCCCGTGCCTCCCGCAGCCGCCTGAGTTGCGAGCCGAGCAGCATGCGCCGCACCACCGATCCGGGCTCTCCCGCGCTCACGTTCGCCAGCCTCCCCAACCGTCTTCAAGAGCCGCAGTCTGCCACTAAAACACTTCGAGCAGTACTCGCATGATTACGGAAACGGAAAGAGATCGCAGAAAGCGCACAGCGAGAGGCGAGAAGAAGGCAATCGCCGGTCGAGAAGATGGCGGAAAAAATGGCCAGTAAGCGGTACGGGAGGGTCTAATTCGGTCACGTGCACGTGCATCTGCCCTTGCATCTGCTGTACGCATCCGAAACCATGGTCTCGCGCCACCGCTGCATCGCAATGACCAATGCATCGCAACGATCGCGATTTCCCGGGAGTGCCTCGCATGGGGACGAATGGATCGACCATGCTCCAGCCGTTACGGCAGGGCCTTCCGCCACTGGACCCCTCCGCCGTGTGCGATGCCGCCTCCTGCGCTCTGCCCGCCCGCTTCGAAGCCGTGCGCGAGGCGCGGCGGTTCACCCGCGCCACTCTCGACGGATGGGACCTGGGCGAGCGTTTCGACGATGTCTGCCTGGTCGTCTCCGAACTGGTCACCAACGCCCTGCGGCACGCGCTGCCGGACGCGCCGGGACCGCGCGCGTGCGACCACGGCCCGTCGGTGCGGCTGCATCTGATGCACTGGACCGAACGGCTGGTGTGCGCCGTGCGCGACCCGAGCCGGGAGAGCCCGGTGGCCCGCGAGAGCGACGACTTCTCCGCCGAGTCGGGCCGGGGGCTGTTCCTCGTCGACTCCTTCAGCGACGGCTGGGGCTGGCATCCGCTGGCCGGCACGCTGGGCGGCAAGGTCGTCTGGGCGCTGTTCCGGCTGGGGCCCGTCGCGCCGATTGCACCGGTCCTGCCGATCGCGCCCGCCGCAACGGCCGCACCGGCCGTCCCGCTGATCTGAGGAACCGGCCGCGGCGTCGTGCGACGCCGCGGTTCTACGCGCGTCACGGGGTACGTGGCGACCGGTCCGTCCTCCCGGGTCCGCGCCCCCGCGGTGCGGCGAGCCCCCGCCCTGTGCTGTGGCGATTCGTTTCGTCAGCCGACGATCAGATGGTCGAACTCGCCGTCCTTGATGCCCAGCAGCATGGCCTCTATCTCGGCGCGCGTGTAGACGAGCGCGGGACCGTCGGGGAAGCGGGAGTTCCGCACCGCCACGTCCCCGCCCGGCAGCCGCGCGAACTCCACGCACGAGCCCTGTGAGTTGCTGTGCCGGCTCTTCTGCCAGGCCACGCCTCGCAGCCGTTCGGCCGCCATGCCGTTGTACACGTCGCACTCCCCGTACACGCCCTCGACGTCGTGGTTCACAGGTCGCTCCCCGGTGGTGCACTGGCTGGTATGGCCATTGATGCATCGGTCAACTGATCCGGATCATAACCTTGTTCATGTGCAGGTGCATGAGCAGATGCACGTGCACGCGGAGTGGTGCGGCCGTTACAGCTTTGACGAGCGCTTTACCGAAGCTGATGCAGCGATTGCCCCCGGACGGACCGGGCATGCGCGTCCCGTGCCCTGTCCGCCCGCCGGGCGCGCCCGTACTGCGCGCCCGTACTGACACGTGCACTCCAGGAAAGACGCACGGGAGGCCCGCGGTGTTCCGCCTCCGCGAGGGGGTTGCGTGAACGTGACCCGATAGCCTGCCGGTGGTGCACCGGCAGGCTGCCGGACGGCCGCTGCCAGGTGGGGGGGAACTCGGTGAACAGGACGGTCGAGGCGGGCGAGGCGGTCAAGGCGGGCGAGGCGGCCAGGACTGACACGGCGGCCACGGCAGCCACGGCAGCCACGGCAGCCACGGCGGCGAACAGGACGGCCGTGGTGGTGCGAACGGCCGTGGCGGTGCGGGTCGGTGTCGTCGCGCTGTTGGGCGCGTTCGTGCTGGGGGCTTGCGGCAGCGGGGGCGGGGGTGGGGGTGGGGGTGGAGACTCGGGTGCCGGGGGTGCCAAGGCGGATGTCTCCGGTGGCGCCACGCCGTCGGCCACGGGCGGCGGGAGTACGGGCGGCGGAGGTGCGGGCGGCGGGGGCGCGGGTGCCACGGACGCCGCGCTGAGCGGCAGTTGGCTCACCACCAGCGGCGGCAAGGCCGTGGTGCTCATCATCACCGGCCGTCAGGCGGCCCTGTTCTCCACCGACCGGACCACGTGCACCGGAACCGCGACCGGACAGGCGGGCGAGGACGTGATCCGCCTGGACGCGTGCAAGACGCGGTCGGCGGGCACGGTCGAGTCCGTCAACAAGACCACGCTCCAGGTGACCTGGGAGGGTGGACTCGGCAAGGAGACCTACACACGGTCCGAGGGCGGGGCGCTACCGTCGGGGCTGCCCACGGCGAGCAGCGGTTCCTGAGCGTCCGCGAGACCCGCGGGGGCCCGCAAGGTCCGCGACGTCCGAGGCGGGTGGGGCGGGCAACCGCGCGGCCCGCTCGTACGTGATGATCGTCGAGCATCGTCACGACCCGAGGAAGCAGCACATGCGCGCCATTCCCCTCACCGTCACCGCCGTAGCCGCGGCCCTTCTCCTCGCCGCCTGCGACAGCGGCGGCAGCGGCTCCGACAGCGACACGGGCAGCAAGAACACCGACAGTTCAGCCAACTCCGCCGGTTCGGCCGGTCCCGCCGGTTCCGCCTGCCGTATCGGCCAGGTCGGGCTCCAGGTCGGCCCCGCCAACGCCGCGCCCGCCGCCGGTGACACGGGTGACGTCCCGGTCACCCTCACCAACCGGGGCGCCCAGTGCACCCTGGACGGCTTCCCCACCGTCACCCTGGCCGCCGGGAGCACCTCCGCGACCGTGAAGCCGGACGAGGCAGGCCAGCCGCAGAAGCTGACCCTCGCCAAGGGCGGCACCGCGTCCTTCACCCTGACCTATGTGCGGGGCAAGGAGGGCGACGGGAAGAGCCTCGCGGCGACCTCGCTGAAGATCGCCCTGCCCGGCGCGGCCGACGCCCTCGACTCCAAGTGGTCCTACGGCCCGGTGCAGGGCAAGAAGGACGCGAGCGAGCCGGACGCGTCGGTGACGGCCTTCCAGCAGGCGGGCGACTGACGAACCGGGCCCGACCGGCGGAGGACCGCGCGGCGGACTGCCCGGAGGACTGCGCGGGGAACAGCCGAGACCGGCCGTCCGGGTTTGGCCGGGCAGCCGGGCAGCCGGGTTCAGTCCAGTCGGCGGCGGGATCTCATCTGCGCCCGGTCGGCCGCCTGCGCGCCCTCCGTCCATCCCGCCTCGTCGCTCACCCCCCGCAGCCGGGTGGTCGTCGTCTCCGGGAACAACCGGTCCAGCCGGTCGCCCACCGCGACGTCCCGGCTCGCCAGGACCGGCAGCAGGTCCTCGGTGACCTGGGTCCCGGCGGCAGCGGCGAGGCGGGTGCCGATGCGATGGGCGTAGGCGGCCAGGAAGGACTGCCGGAAGGTCTTGGTCCGCTTGCGTCCGCCGGCCCGCTGCGCCGCCTCGGCCTTCGCCATGGCGGTCGTGGCCTGCACGAGGAGTGAGGTGTACAGCAGCTCCACCACCTCCAGTTCGGCCTCGAAGCCGACGACGGTCGAGAAGCCCAGGGGCTCGTTCCACACCGCGCGGCAGCGGTTCGCGGTGGCGACGGCGTCCAGCAGTACGGCCTTGGCCTGCTCGTACGGCGGTTCGACACCGATCCGGCAGGCGCCGGGCGCGTCGGGCGCGGGAGCGCGGGCGGCGAGCAGCGCCTCGTCGACGCTGTGCCGGGCCATCAGCTCCTGCGCCTTGGCGCTCAGCGCCTCCGCCTCCTCCGGGAACCCGGTCGCCTCGGCCTTGGCCAGCAGCGCGCGGATCCGGCCGAGCATCCGGGACTCGGCTCCCGGCGCCGCCGCCGCGGACGGTCCGGCCGCCTCGTCCAGGTGCTCCAGCGCGGGCAGCCGCAGCAGCAGGCGGTACAGCTCCAGCACGGCGGTGGCGTACGAGAAGCGGTCGGCCCGGCCCGGCGCCGTGGCGGTCAGCTCGTCGAGCTGGGCGGTCCAGCGCCGTCCGCGCGGTCCGTCGTGCCGGGCCTGGGCGCGGATCAGCGAGGCGGCGAGGCGTACGTGCTCCTCGCCCAGCTCGCGCCCCACGATCCGCACCACGTCGGCGGGCTGCCAGCCCCGCTGCCAGGCGACCGCCACGAACTCCTCGCCGCGCCGGTCGAGTTCGGCGTCCGCGGCGGGGGCGGCGGCGAGCAGCGAGGCGCCCGTGTCGAGGGCGTCGTCGGAGGCGGCGTAGAGGGCGGCCCGCAGGGCGCGGTCGACGACGGCCCCGGGTCCGCCGGACGCGTCGGACGCGCTGGAGGAGCCGGAAGGGTCGGAGGAGCCGGAGGAGCCGGAAGGGTCGGTGGAGCTGGTCGTACGGGTCACGGACCGATCGTGCCACGTCGGGCCGACCGGCCGTCCACAGCCTGTGGACAACTCTGCGGCCAGCGGGCGGTGGGCGGCGGCCAGCGGGCGGCGGAGCCGCCGAGGCTCATGTCAACCCGAGGTTGACACTCCTCCACTGTCAACCTACGGTTGACACATGACGAACCCCAGCATCCGGTCGACGGTCCGTCTCGACGACCTCATCTCGGCCATCAAGAACGCTCACCAGGAACCCCTCGAACAGCTCCAGGACGCCGTCATCGCCGGTGAGCACCTGGGCGAGGTGGCCGACCACCTCATCGGACACTTCGTCGACCAGGCCCGCCGCTCCGGCGCCTCCTGGACCGACATCGGCGCGAGCATGGGCGTCACCCGGCAGGCCGCGCAGAAGCGGTTCGTGCCCAAGGAGTCCGCCGATCTCGACCCCAGCCAGGGCTTCAGCCGCTACACCCCCCGCGCGCGGAAGGTCGTCATGGCCGCGCACGAGGCGGCCAAGTCCGCGGGGAACACCGAGGGGCTGCCCGCCCACCTCGTCCTGGGCCTGCTCAGCGAGCCGGAGGCGCTCGCCGCCAAGGCGGTCCAGGAACAGGGCGTGACGCTGGAGGCGGTCCGGCGGGCCGCGTCCGCCGCGCTGCCGCCGGCCTCCGCCGACGCACCCGACCTGGTCCCCTACGGCCCCGCCGCCAAGAAGGCCCTGGAACTCACCTTCCGCGAGGCCCTCCGCCTCGGCCACAACTACATCGGCACCGAGCACATCCTTCTCGCCCTCCTGGAGCAGGAGAACGGCGACGGCCCGCTGAGCGGCCTCGGCCTCGACAAGGCACACGCCGAGGAGTTCGTCACCCGCCTCCTGGCGGAGTTCCTGACGGACGGCGAAGCACCGGCGGCCCCGTCCGGCGAGACACAGGACGGGCCGGCCTGAGCGAAGGGTCAGCGGACCCTCCGGCTCTCCTGAGTTCCGTCCGTCCACAGGTCCGGCCGATTGTCACAGGTGCCTGCGAGACTCTCGGCATGACCGACCGCTGGGCTCTCGCTCCGGCCGAGGACGGTGGCGCCGACGTCGCCCCCCTCGGCCCGGACGGGCTGCCCTCGGGCCCGGTGCGCCGGGAGCCGGACCTCGCCGAGTCCGTACGGAGCAGACCGCACGTCACCCGTTGGGTGTGGCGCTCCACCGCCGAGGTATACCCGCGCCTGCTCGACGCGGGCGTGCGCGTCGAGCGGTGCTACGACATCGAGGACGCCGAGACGCTGCTGCTCGGCCACGAGGGACGGCACGGCGAGCCCCGTTCGGCAGCGGCGGCCCTGGCCCGGCTGCGCGGCGGCCCCGTACCGCGCGATCCGCCGCAGCGGGCCGCCGAGCCGGGTTCGCAGTCCCCCCTCTTCGAACCGCGCGGCACCCACCTGCCCCTGTCCGATCTCCTCGCTGTCTACGCCGAGCAGCAGCGGCGGCACGGCAGGACAGCTCATCCCGACCGCATGCACCTGCTGACCACCGCCGAGTCGGCCGGGATGCTGGTGGCCGCCGAGATGAACCGCGCGGGCCTGCCGTGGGACGCGGACGTGCACCGCGGGGTCCTGCGCGAGCTGCTCGGCGAGCGGTACGCGGGCGGCGGCGAGCCCCGGCGGCTGGCCGAGCTGGCGGAGGAGGTGTCCGCCGCCTTCGGCCACCGGGTGCGGCCCGACCTGCCCGCCGAGGTCGTCAGGGCCTTCGCGCGGGCCGGGGTCAGGGTCAGATCGACGCGCCGCCACGAGCTGCACTCCGTGGACCACCCGGCCGTGGCCCCCCTGCTGGAGTACAAGAAGCTGTACCGGATCTGGGTCGCCCACGGCTGGGCCTGGTTGCAGGACTGGGTGCGGGAGGGGCGGTTCCGCCCGGAGTTCCTGGCGGGCGGCACGGTCACCGGGCGCTGGGTGACCCACGGCGGGGGCGCGCTCCAGATCCCGAAGGTGATCCGGCGTGCCGCGGTCGCCGACCCGGGCTGGCGGCTGGTGGTGGCGGACGCGGCGCAGATGGAGCCGCGCGTGCTGGCGGCGATCTCCCGCGACCCGGGCCTGATGGAGGTGGCGGGCCGGGACGACGACCTCTACCAGTCGGTGTCCGACCGGGCCTTCTCCGGCGACCGCGCCCAGGCCAAGCTGGCCGTGCTCGGCGCCGTCTACGGCCAGACCTCCGGGGACGGCCTGAAGAACCTCGCCGCGCTGCGCCGCCGCTTTCCCCGCGCGGTGGCCTATGTCGACGAGGCCGCGCGCGCCGGTGAGGAGGGGCGGCTCGTACGGACCTGGCTGGGCCGCACCTGTCCGCCCGCGGCCGGGGCGACGGACGAGGCCACCCAGGAGGCCGGCCTCCCCCAGGACGATCCGGACGAGCAGGACACCGGCCGGAGCCCCGACCAGGGCTGGACCCCGGGGTACGCGTCGGGTGACGCCCGCGCCCGGGGCCGCTTCACCCGCAACTTCGTCGTCCAGGGCAGTGCGGCCGACTGGGCGCTGCTGCTGCTCGCCGCGCTGCGCCGCGCCTGCCGGGACCTGACGGCCGAGCTGGTCTTCTTCCAGCACGACGAGGTGATCGTGCACTGCCCGGCGCACGAGGCCGACTCCGTCGCCGCGGCGATACGGGAGGCGGCGGAGCTGGCCGGGCGGCTCACCTTCGGCCCGACGCCGGTGCGGTTCCCGTTCACGATGTCGGTGGTGGAGTGCTACGCCGACGCCAAGTGACGCCGCGGGGACGGCCTTGATCAGATGATCGGAGGCCGACCCAGCCGGGTGAGCCGCCACACGGTCCGCCAGCGCATGGGCCGCCGCTCCCCCGCCGGGCGGCGCAGCCCCTCCGCGAACCCGCCGAGCCACGCCCGCAGCCCGGCGGCCGACCGGGTGCGTACGAGGGTGAGCAGCGCCCATACGCCCAGGTGGACCGGGATGAGCGCGAGGGGCAGCCGTCGGCGGGCCAGCCAGACCCGGTTGCGGGCGGTGACGCGGTAGTAGATGGCGTGCCGGGCGGGCGAGGTCTTCGGGTGCCGCAGGAGCAGTTCGGGGGCGTAGAGGATCTTCCATCCGGCATCGGCGGCGCGCCAGGCCAGGTCGGTCTCCTCGTGCGCGAAGAAGAACTCCGCGGGCCAGTCGCCGGTCTGTTCGAGCATCGGCATGCCGAGGGCGTGCCCGCCGCCGAGGAAGCCGGTGACGTACCCGCCGCGCATCGGGTCGGCGGAGCCGACACGGGGCACGTGCCGCTGCTGGGTCTCGCCGTTCTCGTCGGCGATGCGGAAACCGACGATGCCGAGGCGGGGATCGGCGGCGTACAGGTCCCGTACGCGGCGCAGCACGTCCACGTCGACGAGGAGCCCGTCGTCGTCGAGGTCGACGACCACATCGACGTCGCCGAACTCACGCAGCCGGGCGAGGGCCGCGTTGCGTCCGCCCGGACAGCCGAGGTTCTCGTCCAGCTCGACGGTGGTGACCTCGCCGGGCAGGGAGAGCCGCCGGGCGAACTCGGGCAGCCGGCAGCCGTTGCCGACGATCACGATGCGCGCGGGCGCGAGATCCTGCGCGGCGACGGACTTCAGCAGGGCGTCGACCTCGTCGGGCCGGTTGCCCATGGTCACCACGGCGACGGCGATCCGCGGTTCGCGCGTTCGCCCCGCTCCCACCCCTACCGCTACTTCCGCTTCTTGCGCCTCTGTTGCCTCTACTGCCTCTACTGCCCCTGCCGCCTCTTCTGCCCTGGCCGCCCCTGTCGTCACGTTCCGCTCACTCCATCCGCACCGGCGGCGCCCGAGCCCGTGTCTCAGGACGATCCGCTGATTCCGCTCGTTCCGCTCCTCGTTCACGACGATGTTGCCTCAGCTCGGCCCGTAACCCTGACACGGCGTGGCGGGGCTGCGTGCCCGGGTTTCCCGTCCCACCGGGGTGCGTCCCGCGGCCCGCGGTGTACCTCGCACCGGTTCCTGCGGTACTCCTGAAGATCCACGGCGACCGGGCACCCGACACCCGCACACGGACCCAGCCACCGAACCGAGGGGGAGAGCACCCATGCGCCTGCGCTGCGCCGTACTCGACGACTTCCAGAACGCCGCGACCACCGCGGCCGACTGGTCACCGCTGCACGACCGGGTGGAAGTCGTCGCCCACGACGAGCACTTCGCCACGGAGGACGCCCTGGCCGAGGCGCTCGCCGACGCCGACATCGTGGTGACCCTGCGCGAACGGGTCGCCTTCCCGGCCTCCCTCCTCGACCGGCTGCCCCGCCTGAAGCTGCTGATCGCCTCCGGTATGCGCAACTCGGTGATCGACCACGCGGCGGCACGGGCGAACGGCGTGACCGTGTGCGGGACCGAGAGCTCGTCGACTCCGCCGGTGGAACTGACCTGGGCCCTGCTGCTCGGCCTCGCCCGCGGGATCGTCCAGGAGAACAACTCTCTGCGGGCGGGCGGCCCCTGGCAGTCCACCGTGGGCGCCGACCTGCACGGCCGGCGCCTCGGCCTGCTGGGACTCGGCAAGATCGGCAGCCGGGTGGCGCAGGTGGGGCTGGCCTTCGGCATGGAGGTCACGGCGTGGAGCCGGAACCTCACGAAGGAACGTGCGGACGAGGTGGGCGTGGCCCTGGCGCCGAGCAAGGAGGATCTGCTGTCCACCGCGGACTTCGTCTCGGTCCACCTGGCCCTGAGCGACCGCACCCGCGGCCTCCTCGGCACCCGTGAACTGTCCCTGCTGAAGCCGACCGCCTACCTCGTCAACACCTCCCGCGCCGCCATCGTCGACCAGGACGCCCTGCTCACGGCCCTGCACGAGGGCCGGTTCGCCGGAGCGGGCGTCGACGTCTTCGACACCGAGCCCCTCCCCGCCACCCACCCGATGCGCACCGCCCCGCGCCTGCTGGCCACCCCGCACCTCGGCTACGTCTCCCGGGCGAACTACGCCCGCTACTACGGCCAGGCGGTCGAGGACATCGAGGCGTACCTGGCCGGAGCCCCGATCCGCCTCCTCGGCTGACCGCACCCGGCGCCACCCACCCGCTCGATAACATCAACCGACAGACACACGACCGGGCTGACGGCCCGGCGGATCGCCGTACGGACCGACGAGCGGGGGAAGGGGCCGGCGCGGACATGGGCGGGGTGGCGCGGCTGCGCGTACCGGTGGGCGAGGACGCCGAGCGGTGGATCACCCGCACCGGCTGCCGCCGCGTCCTGTTCATCGTCCACAACGTGACCTCGGCGACCCGCCTGCTGGACACCCTCCCGCTCTTCGACGGCGACCTGCGCGTCCAGCTCTTCGCCACCTGCACAGGCTCCTCCCCCTTCCTCGCCGGAGTACCCGAACTCCTCACCCGATCCGGCCTGCCCGTCCTCCCCTGGGCACAGGCGAAGGACACGGACTTCGACCTGGCGATCACGGCAAGTTATGGGGGCGAACTGGAGGCGTTCCAGGGGAAATTGGTGGTTCTGTCACATGGTGTCGGATACAATAAGAAGCTGGCAGCACCGAGCACCGAGCACCGAGCACCGAGCACCGAGCACCGAGCACCGAGCACCGAGCACCGAGCACCGGTCTTCGGTATGTCGCCGGAATGGCTGCTCGATGACGGGCGGCGCCCGCTGGCGACCGCGACGGTGCTCTCCCACCCGGAGCAGCTGGAGCGGCTGAGCGCGTACTGCCCGGAGGCCGCGCCCACGGCGGTCCTCGCCGGAGACCCGTGCTACGACCGCATCCTCGCCGCCCTCCCGCGCCGCGACAGTTTCCGCCGCGCGCTGGGCGTCGGTCCCGGCCGCCGATTGATCGTGCTCAACTCGACCTGGTCGGCGCGCTCGCTCTTCGGTGACACCACCGGGCAGGGCGCCGCACCGGCCGACGCCGACGACCTGCTGCCCTGGCTGCTCTCCCGGCTGGCCGCCGAACTGCCCGCCGACGAGTACCGCGTGACGGCCGTGCTGCATCCCAACATCTGGCACGGCCACGGCCCCGGGCAGGTCCGGGCCTGGCTGGACCACGCCCGGCAGGCCGGTCTGGACACGATCCCGCCGCTCGACGGCTGGCGCCAGGCGCTGATCGCCGCCGACTGCGTCATCGGGGACCACGGCAGCGTGACGTACTACGCGGCGTCCATCGGCGTCCCCGTCCTTCTGGGCGCCTTCCCCGAGGAGGCCCTCGACCCGCACTCCCCCGTCGCCGCCCTGGTGCGCACCGCTCCCCGGCTCGTCCGGCACGGCACCGGCCAGGGAGCCCTGCGGGCGCAGATCGACCAGGTGATCGCCGCGCACGGGCCGGACCGGTACCGGCGGCTGGCCGCGCAGACGACCTCGTCACCGGGCGAGTCGGGCCCACTGCTGCGCCGTCTGTTCTACGGCCTCATGGACCTGCCCGAGCCCAGCGGACGGCCCGCCCTGCTCGACCCGCTGCCGCTGCCCCCGTACACACCGGACCGGTGCACCGCGCCGGTCCGGGTCCTGACCCGGCTGCTCGGCACCGGTCCGCCGGAGGTCGCGGTGGTCCGCCGCGCCACCACCGAGGAGAATCCCGAGACCGAGACCGAGACAGTGTCCGGGACAGGGACCATGTCCGGGACAGAGACAGGGACCGAGTGCGAGACCGCCGCCCACACCGTGGTCGACGAGGACACGAAGCACGCGGGGCGGCTGCGGATCGCCGACATCGTCGTGCGCCGCGGGCGCGCGGACGACCCGAGGGTCGGACCGCCGGGCGCCTGGGTGGCGGAGGCACTCGCCCGGTACCCGTACTGCGGTCTGGCCGTCTACGTCGACGGGATCGACCGCTGTGTCGTCGGCACCCGCGAGGGCGCGCTGCTGCGGCTGACGGCGGCCACGGCCCCGGACGGCAGAGCCGACCTGTGCGATCCGGCGGCCTACGCGTCCGCGCTGTACGCGTGGGCCACCGGTGAGGCCGCCGCCGGCAGGCCCGCGCGCGAGGCCGCCCCCGAGATCGTCGTACGGACCGGCAGGACGACCCACCGCGTACGGATCGACCCCCTGGAGCACCCGCACCCGCACCCGCACCCGCAGCAGTGAGCGCGGGGCGCGGTCATTCCTCCGGCTCGGCCAGCCGGGCGCGCACGCGGGCCAGGGCGGGCTGGTCACCGCCGCGCTCGTGGAGCGGCACGGTGGCCCGCAGGTCCGCACGCTCGTCCTCCACCCGACCGGAGCGACGGTGGCAGTCGGCCCGCAGTTCCAGCGCGTAGGCGTGCTGCGGCTCGGCGCCCTCCGCGCTCATGATGTCGACCGCCCTGTCCAGGCACACCAGGGCGTGTTCCACGGACCCTGCGGCGAGGTGCGTCTCGCCCAGGCTCATGTACACCCGGCCCTCGTTGTACCGGTCGGCGCCCCCGGGCAGATCGCGGAACTGCACGAGCGCGGTGTTGAACCTGTCGACCGCCTCATCGAACCGGCCCTGCTTGGCCTGCGCCCGGCCGGTGTGGTGCTCCAGCAGCGCGCGGGCCCGCGGAAGGTCCTCCCGGCCCTCGTCGTTCTGTCCGATCCTGCTCAGGACCCGCCCGGCCTCGATGAAGCTCTCCTCGGCCTCCGCCCAGCGCCACTGCTTCAGATGGAGCAGCCCCAGTGCCTCGACGGCGCTCGCCTGCCCGCGGTGGTGTCCGCAGTCCGCGTCCGCCGCCACCGCCTGCGCCAGGGCCCGCTCCGCGTCGGCGGCGCGGCCGAGGCCCATGTAGGCGAAGGCGAGCTGGACCAGCACCCGGCCCACGGCCCGCCGGTCGCCGAACTCGGCCGCGCTGCGCCGGGCCGCCTCCACGCCCAGCAAATGTGTGTCGACCCACTGCTCGTGGAAGCCGAGCCGCAGATGCAGCCCCCACATCGCCTCGCACAGCTGCCACACGAGATCGTCGAACCCGTGGTGCGCGGCGGCCCGGACGACCGCCGCCAGGTTCTCGCGCTCCTCGCGCAGTTCCCGCAGCGCGCGCCCGCCGTCCTCCGGGTCGCGGTTCTCCGGCCGGCCGAGCGCCGCGTAGGCGGGCCCGAGCCGCCACCGGGACGGGATGACCCGAAGGTCGGCGCCCGCCGCGAACCGGAGCTGCCCGACCGCGACCCGGCGCACCGCGGCGGCCATCCGACCGTGCCCGTCCTCGGCGACCGCCAGGTCGTGCGCGAACGCACGCGACACGTCATGGAACCGGTAGCGCTCCGGCGCCACCTCCTCCAGCAGGTGCACATCCGCCAGCTGTTCGAGCAGCAGGCGTGCGTCGCCCTCCTCGACGCCGGCCGCGAGTGCCGCGCAGCGCACCGTGACCGTCGGCCACGGCCACACCGCCACCGCCCGGTAGAGGGCGGCGCACTCGGGTGCCAGTTCGCGGTACGCGCCGTCGTGCGCGAGCCGTACCGGGTCCCCCGGTGTCCCCTCCGGCATCGCCGCGCCCTCCTCCTGGCCGTCCCCGCCGCCGGATCCCGCACGCCGCTCGGACAGTTGCCGGGCCACCCGCTCCCACGCCAGGTGCTCCCGTACGGCCAGGCGCGCGCCGGTGGTGCACAGGGCCAGCGGGATCCCGCCGGTCCCTTCGGCGACGGCCCGCACGCCCGCCTCCGCGCCCGCCGCCCGCTCGTCCCCGACGATCCGGGTCAGCAGGCGCACCGAATCCTCCGGGGTGAGCGGTGGGACGGTGAGGTGCCGCGCCCCGGTTCCGGCCACCAGCCGGTCCAGCCGGCGTCGGCTCGTCACCAGGACCAGGCAGTCGGGCGAGGCCGGGAGCAGCGGCAGGACCTGGGCGTCGGAGTGGGCGTTGTCCAGCACGATCACCAGGCGTCGGCCGGCCGTGCGGTCGCGGTAGAGGTCACGCTGGCGTGCCTCGTCCCCGGGCACCGCGGCGGGCGGCGTCCCGAGCCGTTCGAGGAAGCGGACCAGCACGTCGGACGGCGCCAGTGCCGTCTCGGCGGAGGCACCGGCCAGGTCCACGTACAGCGCGCCGTCCGGGAAGCGGTCGGCCAGGACGTGGGCGCAGTTGACCGCGGCCGCGGTCTTGCCGATGCCGCCCGGACCGCTGAGTACGGCGACCGCCGGGGCGCCCCGTGTGCGGCCGGTCTCCTCCAGCAGCGCGGTCACCGACGCCGTCAGGTCCTCCCGGTCCGTGAACACTCCGGTCGCCGGGGGCAGCATCCGCGGGCGGACGGTCCCGTGAGCCCCGCCGCTGCCGCCTCCCGGCACCAGCGAGGCCGCCTCGTCGAGCCACCGAGCCACCTCATCGGCGAAGTCGGGCGACCGGCGTGCGACCTCCGTCAGCCATAACGCCGCCGCGCGCTGCTCGGACTCGGTCACCGGCAGCGTCGGCGCCCGCCCGCCGCCCGTGGCCCCGTCCGCCCGGGTGCCCCCGGCCCGTCCCGGCGCGACGGCCGCGGTTCCCTGCTCGTCACGTGCCCGGTTCAGCAGCCCGAAGAGCGTCTCCGAGGTGCGTCTGCCCATCTCCCCGCCCGCACCGGACAACGCGCCGGACGCGACCGTCCCGACGGCCGACAGCACCACTCCCATGAAGGGTTCCACGCAAGACTCCCCCAACTCGCCGGTGAGCCAGATCGTATCGACCGCCCCCGACACACCAGAAGCCCACAACACCCCGCCCCCGACCCCCACCGGCGACCACACCCTGCCCGACACGCCCCCTCAAAACAACAAAAAAGCCAGGTCACGCGCGAGGTGACCTGGCTTCTTCCCAAGGGAGCCGCTTTCGGGATTCGAACCCGAGACCTACGCATTACGAGTGCGTTGCTCTGGCCATCTGAGCTAAAGCGGCGTGCTGGCCGCACCATGGTGCGATCGGCAACGTCGGCAAGTCTACACAGTTTCCGGGGGTGCTTCGTACCCGCCCCGGGGACGGGGGCCGGGGCGGGTACGGGGTGGTCAGGAGCAGTGCTTGTCCTGGGCGGGCGGGGTGCCCCGGAGGAGGTAGGTGTCGATGGCGGCGTCGATGCAGCGGCTGCCGCGGCCGTAGGCGGTGTGGCCGTCGCCGTCGAAGGTGAGGAGGCGGGCGGAGGCGAGCTGGGCGGACAGGCCCTGGGCCCAGCGGTAGGGGGTGGCCGGGTCGCGGGTGGTCCCGACCACCACGATGGGCGCCGCGCCCTTGGCCTCGATGCGGTGCGGGCCGCCGGTGGGCTTCACCGGCCAGTACGCGCAGTTCAGGGAGGCCCAGGCCAGACCCCGACCGAAGACGGGGGACGCCTTCTCGAAGGCGGGCAGGGCCTTCTCCACCTCGGCGGGGGTGGAGTACGCCGCGGGGAGGTCGAGGCAGTTCACGGCGGCGTTGGCGTACATCAGGTTGCTGTAGCGGCCGCTGGAGTCGCGTTCGTAGTAGCTGTCGGACAGGGCCAGCAGGGGGGCGCCGTCGCTGTTCTTCATCGCCGCGTTCAGGGCGCCGCGCAGTTGCGGCCAGGCCGACTGGTCGTACATCGCGGCGATCACCCCGGTGGTGGCGAGCGCCTCGCCGAGCTTGCGGCCCTTGGTGTCACCGGCGGGGATCGGGTGGGCGTCGAGCTTGCGGAAGAAGGCCGCCATGCGGTCGCCCGCCTGCGCCGGTGTGGTGCCCCGGCCGCCGAGCGGGCAGTCGCTCTGGCGCACGCAGTCCTTCGCGAAGGACTGGAAGGCGGTCTCGAAACCCGTCGTCTGGTCGAGGTTCATCCGGCTCGCCGGCAGGGACGGGTCCATCGCGCCGTCCAGCACCAGGCGGCCCGCCCGGTCCGGGAAGAGACCGGCGTACGTCGCCCCCAGGAACGTCCCGTACGACGCCCCCACGTACGTCAGCTTCTTGTCGCCGAGCACCGCGCGCAGGACGTCCATGTCGCGAGCCGCCTCGACCGTGGAGACGTGCCGCAGCAGCCGCGGATCATGGGCGCCGCAGCCCTCGGCGAACTTCCGGTACGCGCCCACCAGCGCGTCGGTCTCCTTGCGGTCGTCGGGCGTGACGTCGGTCTGCGTGTACGTGTCCATGTCCCGGTCGCCGAGGCACTCGACGGGCTCGCTGCGGGCCACGCCGCGCGGATCCATCGCCACCATGTCGTAGCGGGCGCGGATCTCGGCGGGGTAGCCGAGGCCGGCGTACTGCTGGAGGTAGCCGATGGCCGAGCCGCCCGGTCCGCCCGGGTTCACCTGCAACGAGCCCAGCCTGCTGCCGGGCCCCGTGGCCTTCTTCCTGGCCACCGCCAGCCGCACGTCGCCCTGGGAGGGCTGCGCGTAGTCGAGCGGCGCCTTCATCGTGGCGCACTGGAAGCCGGGCGCCCCGCAGTCACGCCAGGTCAGCTTCTGCTCGTAGTACGGCATCAGCGCGGCCGGGGTGGAACGCGGCAGCGCGGCCAGCACCGCGTCCGCCGCCGGAGCGGCCTGCTGCTGCCGCGCCGCGCCCGCGGAGCAGCCCGAGACCAGCAGGGCGGCGGCGGAGAGCCCGGAGAGGAGGACGAGGAGAGCGGGGCGGGAGCCGCCGGGGCGGGGCCGGGGTGCGGGCGGAAAGCTGTTCGCAGAGGTGTCGGGAGGAGTGCTCGGACGAGGGGCGCGCCTGAAGTACATCTGGCGAGCGTAACTCTGCGCGACGGTGCGGGTGCGCTACGTGCGTGTCGTGCCCCGTACGAGTGATGCCCCCCCCTGTGGGCGGTGGGACAGGTCCGTCGGGTCCGTCGGTCGGGTCCGTCGAGTCCGTCGGGCGGGCCGGTCAGCCGGCTCTCAGGGCCATCGTCATCGCCTCCACCGCGAGCAGCGGGGCCACATTTCGGTCGAGGGCCTCACGGCAGGCGGCGATCGCCTCTATGCGGCGCAGCGTGGACTCCGGGGTGCTGCCCCGGGCGACCCGGTCCAGGGTGTCCTCGACGTCCACGTTGGCGATGGCCACCCGCGAGCCGAGCTGGAGGGCGAGGACGTCGCGGTAGAGGGCGGTCAGGTCGGTCAGGGCGAGGTCGAGGCTATCGCGCTGCGTGCGGGTGCGGCGGCGCTTCTGCTTGTCCTCCAGGTCCTTCATCACACCCGCCGTGCCGCGCGGCAGCCGGCCGCCCTGGGCCGCGCCCAGCGCCGCCTTCAGCTCCTCGGTCTCCTTGACGTCCGTCTCCTCCGCGAGGGCCTTGGCGTCGTCCGCCGCGGCGTCGACCAGCTCCTGGGCGGCCTTGAGGCAGCCGCCGATGTCGTCGAGGCGGAGCGGCAGCCGCAGCACGGTGGCGCGGCGCTCGCGCGCGGCCGGGTCGGTGGCCAGGCGGCGGGCCCGGTCGACGTGCCCCTGGGTGGCGCGCGCGGCCGCGGCGGCGACGCCGGGTTCGACGCCGTCCCGGCGTACGAGCATGTCGGCCACGGCGTCCACCGAGGGGGTGCGCAGGTTCAGGTGGCGGCAGCGCGAGCGGATCGTGGGCAGGACGTCCTCGATGGAGGGGGCGCACAGCAGCCACACCGTACGGGGAGCCGGTTCCTCGACGGCCTTCAGGACGGCGTTGGCCGACTTCTCGTTCAGCCGCTCGGCGTCCTCGACCAGGATCACCTGCCAGCGGCCGTTGGCGGGTGAGGTGAACGACTTGCGGACGGTGTCCCGCATGTCGTCGGCGAGGATCTGGGTGCCGACCGCGGCGACCGTGGAGACGTCGGCGTGCGTACCGATCAGCGCCGTGTGGCAGCCGTCGCAGAAGCCACAGCCGGGGGCCCCGCCGAGGGCGCGGTCCGGGCTGACGCACTGGAGCGCGGCGGCGAAGGCCCGCGCCGTCCGGACGACCCCCGCGCCGGGCGGCCCGGTGAACAGCCACGCGTGCGTCATCCTCGACGCCTCCGGCGGTGCGGCTCCGGAGGCGGCCGCCGTCACCAGGGCGTCGGCGTCCCGGGCAGCGGCGCCCAGCTGTTCGCCGGCCTTCTCCTGCCCGACGAGGTCGTCCCACACGCTCATGGGTCACGCCGCCCTTCCGCCGCGGTCCGCCGCGCCCTCGTCATGGCTCGCCGCGCCTTCGTCCTGTTCGTGTGCGTCCTGTTCGTGGTGGTGCGGGATCCATTGTGCGGGTGCCCACTGACAACGGGGACCGGCGAGGCCGCCGGTCCCGGCCGGCCCCGGGCGCCCGCGGCCCGACCGTCGTCCTCAGCCCCGGCGCCCGCGGCCCCGGCCGTCGTCGTACTCCTCCTGCCCGTCCTGGCGCGGGCCGAGCAGCTCGTCCGCCAGCGTCGGCAGGTCGTCGAGCGGTGTCTCCTCGGCCCAGTCCGGCCGTGGCCGCCGCCGCGTGCCGGTGTCTGCCTCGACCTGGGGCAGCTCGCGCGTGCGGTCGTCGGAGCCGTCGGGCCGTACGGGAGGCGTCGGCCGCTCGTCCCGGAAGAAGCCCGGCGGGACCCGGTCGGTGATGTCGCCGCCCCGGACGTCCGCCGGAGCCGCGTCCCGCACCGGCGGCAGCACCGCGGTCTCGTCGGCCGCGCCGGAGAACGCGCCGGAGACTGCGCCGGAGCCACCGGTACCGGCGCCCTCACCGTCGTCGTCGGCGCGGATCTGCGGCAGCACCGCCGTCTCGTCCGCCGGGCCGGTGGGCGCCGGCGGCGGGCCGGACAGCCCCGGCTGGGGCAGCTCGGCCGTGGTCTCCGCCTCGGAAGCCTCCGCTTCGGCCTCCGGCTCGGCGTCCCTTCCGGCAGCGCCACGGGAAGCACCCCGCGCACCCGGTTCCCGGGCGTCGGAACCCGCGCCCGGAGCATCGCTCCGGTCCGCGCGCACCGCGCGCAGCACCGCTGTCTCGTCGTCCGCCGGGGCGCCCGCCGGGGCGGAGGAGCGGGCGTCCGTCGCCTCGGAGGTGTCCGGCGCGTCGGCCGGGGACACCACCGGCGTCGGGACGGTCACCGCGTCCGACGGCGGCACGGCGGCCGCGGCGGGCGGGGCCGGGCGGCGCGGGCCCGAGGCCGCCGCCGCGGCGGCCTTCTCGGCCGCCCGCCGGGCCTCCTCGGCCCGCAGCAGTGCCTCCTCGGCCTTCTTCTGCTTCTCCAGGCGCAGCGCCTCGGCCTCGGCCCGCAGCCGGGCCTCCTCCTCGGCCTGCTTGCGCAGCCGCTCCTGCTCGGCCTTGCGCCGGGCCTCGGCCTCCGCGCGCGCCTGCTCCTCGGCGAGCAGCCGGGCGCGCTCCTCCTCGGCACGGCGGCGCGCCTCCTCGGCGCGCTGCCTGGCCTCCTCCGCCTGGCGCTCGGCCTCGCGACGCTGCGCCTCCTCCAGCTCGCGGCGCTTGCGCTCCTCCTCCTCGGCGCGCAGCCGGGCCAGCTGCTCCTGGCGCTCCCGCTCCAGGCGCTCCTCCTCGGCCTTGCGCCGGGCCTCCTCCTCCGCCTTGCGGCGCGCCTCTTCCTCAGCCTTGCGGCGTGCCTCCTCCTGGGCCTTCACCTCGGCCTCGGACAGCGGCAGCATCTGGTCGAGCCGGGCCCGGACAACGGTGGTGACCGCCTCGGGCTCCTGGCCGGCGTCCACCACCAGGTACCGGCCGGGGTCGGCGGCGGCCAGCGCCAGGAATCCGGAGCGCACGCGCGCGTGGAACTCGGCCGGCTCCGACTCCAGCCGGTCGGGCGCCTCCGTGAACCGCTCGCGGGCGGTCTCCGGGGAGACGTCCAGGAGGACGGTGAGGTGGGGCACCAGCCCGTCGGTCGCCCAGCGCGAGATACGGGCGATCTCCGTCGGGGACAGGTCGCGGCCCGCGCCCTGGTAGGCGACGGACGAGTCGATGTACCGGTCGCTGATCACCACGGCGCCGCGCTCCAGGGCGGGCCGTACGACGGTGTCGACGTGCTCGGCGCGGTCGGCGGCGTACAGCAGGGCCTCGGCGCGGTGGGACAGGCCCTGGGAGGACACGTCCAGGAGGATCGAGCGCAGCCGCTTGCCCACGGGCGTGGCGCCCGGCTCACGGGTGAGGACGACCTCGTGGCCCTTGGCCCGGATCCAGTCGGCGAGCGCCTCGGCCTGGGTGGACTTGCCCGCGCCGTCGCCGCCTTCCAGGGCGATGAAGAAGCCGGTCGCGGCGGGCACCGTCACGGGGTCGTCGCCGCCGCGCAGGGCGTCGAAGAGGTCCTTGCGCAGCGGAACGCCGGAGCGGTCGTCGACCTTGGCCAGCACCAGCGCGGCCACCGGCAGCAGCAGCGCGCCGACCAGCATCAGGGTGAAGGCGGCGCCGCCGTGCTCGAAGACGAACCGGCCGTTCTCCAGCCGGTGCGGGCCGATACCGGCGGCGACCACCGGAGCGCACAGCGCGGCGAGGGCGACCACGAGCCGCACCACCGCGTGCAGATGCCCGGCCATGCGCGGCCTGCGCTGGTCCTCGGTCTCTAGATCGAGGACGGTGTGCCCCGCGTTGGCGGCGGTGCCGGCGCTCACCCCGGCCAGGGCGAGCAGCAGCAGGACCGTGGTGACGTCGGGCACCAGCCCGGCGGCGAGCAGGGCGATGCCGGTGAGGGCGAGGGCCAGCGCCAGCAGCCGGCGCCGCGACAGCGTGACGAGCGCCTTGGGCGCCGTACGGATGCCGACGGCGACCCCGCCGGTCAGGACGAGCACCTCCAGACCGAAGAGCACCGGGCCGCCGCCCAGGTCGCGCGCGTGCAGCGCGCAGACGGCGACGGCCGCGGCGATCGCCCCGGCGACGGCGGCGCAGGCGAGCACGAGCACCGGGACGGCGCCGGTGCGGCCCTTGTCCACGCCGGTGGCCGTCCTGGGACGGCGCAGCCCTTCGAGCGGCGACCGCGCGCGCGGGGTACGCGTGCCGGGCAGCTCCAGGTAGGTGAGGACGGACAGGGACGCGGCGAACAGACCGGCCGCGACATACGCGCCGAGGGCGGCCTGGTGCTGGTCGAACCAGGCGACGCCGGTGCCCAGGAGGTTGTTGAACAGGGAGGCGACGACCAGGACGACGGCCGCGAGCGGGATCGCCGCGAAGGTGGTGCGCAGCGACAGGCGGCGCAGGGCGTCCAGGTGGTCGGGCAGGGGGCGCACGGTGGCGCCCTCGGGGGGCGGGGCGGGCAGCAGCGCGGGCGCCGCGCTCTCCCGGCACACCGTCCACAGCCGCTCGGCCGCTCCGGTCACGAAGACGGTGACCAGGAGGAGCGTCGGTGCGTTCGCCGGGGTCCAGTCGATCCACAGCGGGGCGATGATCAGCAGCGCGGCGCGTACGCCGTCCGCTCCGACCATGGTCCAGCGGCGGTCGAGCGGGCCGTCCGGTGCGGTCAGGGTGGTGAGCGGTCCCAGGAGGACCGCTCCGAAGAGGACGGTCGCCACGATGCGCGCACCGAAGACGGTCGCCACTGCGAACGCCGCGCCCCGGTAGCCGCCGCCGAAGGACCCCTGGGCGACGGCCGCCTGGAGGACCAGGGCGACCAGCACCAGGAGGGCCAGGGTGTCGCCCACGCCCGCGACCAGCTGCGCGCTCCACAGCCGCTTCAGCTGGGGTCGGCGCAGCAGGGCACGCACGGCGCGCTCGCGGGAGTCCGTCACCAGTGCGTCGTCGGGGGCCGGAGTGTGGGCCGTTGGCTGCTCGGCTCGCGTCATGCGTTCAGCCTATCGGGAGGCACCGACAGGACGTGGCGACCGCCCGAACGTACGCGCGCCCCGGCATGTGTGTGATGCCGGGGCGCGCGTCGCGTGAACAGATGTGAAGACGAACCGGATGAAGCCGACCAAGCCGACGAAGCCGCGGTGCCGCTCAGTCCTCGGCCGCCGCCGTGTTCGCGGCGGTCTTCTTCGCCGCCGTCTTCTTCGCGGCAGCGGTCGTCGTCTTCTTCGCCGTCGTCTTGGCAGCCGTCGTCTTGGCAGCCGTCTTCTTCGCGGCGGTCTTCTTGGCCGTGGAGGCCGTCTTCTTCGCCGCGGTCTTCTTGGCGGGGGCCTTCTTCGCGGTCTTCTTGGCCGGGCCCTTGGCCCGCTTCTCCGCGAGCAGTTCGAAGCCGCGCTCCGGCGTGATCGTCTCCACGCTGTCACCCGACCGCAGGGTCGCGTTGGTCTCGCCGTCGGTGACGTACGGACCGAAGCGGCCGTCCTTGACCACGACCGGCTTGGCGCTGACCGGGTCCTCGCCCAGCTCCTTCAGCGGCGGCTTGGCCGCCGCCCGGCCGCGCTGCTTGGGCTGGGCGTAGATCGCCAGCGCCTCTTCCAGCGTGATCGTGAAGAGCTGGTCCTCGGTCTGCAAGGACCGCGAGTCCGTGCCCTTCTTCAGGTAGGGGCCGTAGCGGCCGTTCTGCGCGGTGATCTCGACGCCCTCGGCGTCCGCGCCGACGATCCGCGGCAGCGACATCAGCTTCAGCGCGTCGTCGAGCGTCACGGTGTCCAGGGACATCGACTTGAAGAGCGAGGCCGTGCGCGGCTTGACCGCGTTCTTGCCGGTCTTCGGGGTGCCCTCGGGGAGGATCTCCGTGACGTACGGACCGTAGCGGCCGTCCTTGGCGACGATCTGGTGGCCCGTCACCGGGTCGGCGCCCAGCTCGAAGTCGCCGCTCGGCTTGGCGAGCAGTTCCTCGGCGAGTTCGACGCTCAGCTCGTCGGGGGCCAGGTCGTCCGGGATGTCGGCGCGCTGGTGGGAGTCGGTGTCCTTCTCGCCGCGCTCGATGTACGGGCCGTAGCGGCCCACGCGCAGCACGATGCCGTTGCCGACCGGGAACGACGACACCTCGCGCGCGTCGATCGCGCCCAGGTCGGTCACCAGTTCCTTGAGGCCGCCGAGGTGGTCGCCGTCGCCGTTGCCTGCGTCCGCGGCACCGCCCTCGCCCGTGCCCTCGCCGAAGTAGAACCGCTTCAGCCACGGCACGGCCCGCGCCTCGCCGCGCGCGATGCGGTCGAGGTCGTCCTCCATGCGGGCGGTGAAGTCGTAGTCGACCAGCCGGCCGAAGTGCTTCTCCAGGAGGTTCACCACGGCGAAGGACAGGAAGGACGGCACCAGCGCCGTGCCCTTCTTGAACACATAGCCGCGGTCGAGGATCGTGCCGATGATCGACGCGTACGTCGACGGGCGGCCGATCTCGCGCTCCTCCAGCTCCTTGACCAGGCTGGCCTCGGTGTAGCGGGCCGGGGGCTTGGTGGCGTGCCCGTCGACCGTGATCTCCTCGGCGCCGAGCGCGTCGCCCTCGGCGACCTGCGGCAGCCGGCGCTCGCGGTCGTCCAGCTCGGCGTTCGGGTCGTCGGCGCCCTCGACGTACGCCTTCAGGAAGCCGTGGAAGGTGATCGTCTTGCCGGACGCGCTGAACTCGACGTCCCGGCCGTCGGCGGCCCGGCCGCCGATCTTCACCGTGACGGAGTTCCCGGTCGCGTCCTTCATCTGGGAGGCGACGGTCCGCTTCCAGATCAGCTCGTAGAGCTTGAACTGGTCACCGGTCAGACCGGTCTCGGCGGGCGTGCGGAAGCGGTCGCCCGAGGGGCGGATCGCCTCGTGCGCCTCCTGCGCGTTCTTGACCTTCCCGGCGTACGTACGCGGCTGCGGCGGCAGGTAGTCGGCGCCGTACAGCTGCGTGACCTGGGCGCGGGCGGCGCTGACCGCCGTGTCGCTCAGCGTCGTGGAGTCCGTACGCATGTACGTGATGTAGCCGTTCTCGTACAGCTTCTGCGCGACCTGCATGGTGGCCTTGGCGCCGAAGCCGAGCTTGCGGCTGGCCTCCTGCTGGAGCGTCGTCGTACGGAACGGGGCGTACGGCGAGCGGCGGTACGGCTTGGACTCGACGGAGCGGACGGCGAAGGCGGTGTCCGCCAGGGCGGCGGCGAGCGCACGCGCGTTCGCCTCGTCGAGGTGGAGGGTGTTCGCGCTCTTCAGCTGCCCCAGGGAGTCGAAGTCGCGGCCCTGTGCGACACGCCGGCCGTCGACCGTCTGGAGCCGTGCGACCAGGGACGACGGGTCCGAGGCGTCGCCCGCCCGGCCGGTCGAGAAGGTGCCCGTCAGGTCCCAGTACTCGGCGGAGCGGAAGGCGATGCGCTCGCGCTCCCGTTCGACCACGAGCCGGGTCGCCACCGACTGGACGCGGCCCGCCGACAGCCGCGGCATGACCTTCTTCCACAGGACCGGCGAGACCTCGTAGCCGTAGAGGCGGTCGAGGATGCGGCGGGTCTCCTGGGCGTCGACGAGCTTCTGGTTGAGCTGGCGCGGGTTGGCGACGGCGGCCCGGATCGCGTCCTTGGTGATCTCGTGGAAGACCATCCGCTTGACCGGGATCTTCGGCTTCAGCACTTCCTGGAGGTGCCAGGCGATGGCCTCGCCCTCGCGGTCCTCATCGGTGGCGAGGAAGAGCTCGTCGGAGTCCTTCAGCAGGTCCTTGAGCTTCTTGACCTGGGCCTTCTTGTCGGCGTTGACCACATAGATCGGCTGGAAGTCGTGTTCTACGTCCACACCGAGGCGGCGGACCTCACCGGTGTACTTCTCCGGGACCTCCGCGGCCCCGTTCGGAAGGTCCCGGATGTGCCCGACGCTCGCTTCGACGACGTAGCCGGGGCCGAGATAGCCCTTGATCGTCTTCGCCTTGGCAGGCGACTCGACGATGACGAGTCGGCGACCGCCCTGTGCGGTATCGCTGGTCGGGGACAACTTCGCTCTTCTCTCCGGTCGACGCTTGGTCTCGCTGTGTCTCGCTGGATCTCCCCAGGCTGTGGCTGCGTTCCCGGGGCCGGGCAGTGCTGACGCTGCGGAGTGTGACGGTACATCCCGCCCCCGTGTCAAACGGGAAAAGCCCGCAACGGCCACTCGAACGGTAACCCGACTACCGCCCTTCCTGCCGCCCGGAGTGCCCACGGACCGGTCGGGGCCGAAGCGGAAGATGATCCACCGGACACCGGGGACGCCGCGCCGCGCCGGTGTTCACAGCCGCGTCAGGCACCACGTCCCGAGCGCCAGGGACCCCAGGGCCGCGCCGGTCGCGAGGGTTGCCGCGAGGCTCTGGCGCACCCCCAGCGCCACGGGTTCGCGACGGCGCGCGCGAAGTGCCGTCCACCCCAGCAGCACCGCTCCGAACAGGGCGAACACCGCCCCTGTGAAGATCGCCGGACCGCTTTCCACGTACGTACCCCTCCGCCCCGGATGCCCCCGGTCGGGGAGGCTGGCACCTCCGGGCGACGGGCGGCCCAACCCGGGGTGAACACGGAGCGTCCGGGCAACCGCGCGGCCCCTCGGCGACCGCCCGGCGTGCCCCGGCGCACGCCGGAGCGATGACCGAAAAATGGTCGAGCGGGGCCGGAGGCGAACGGTCCGGAGGGGCGGGCGGGCCCCGCCGGGCGGACTCTGCGCGGGGCGGGTCCCTCGGGGCGCGGCGGCTGGCGCACTGAGGGCAGGTCAGTCCGCCGACGGCGGGGTCAGTCCTCCGAGGCCGGGTCAGTCCGCCGACGGCCGGTCGGCCGGCTCCAGGAAGCCCTGCTCCACCAGCAGGCGGATCTGCGCGGGCGTGCGGTCGCGCAGGAGCACGGGGTCCTCGCCGACGAGCTGGGCGATGGCGTCCAGGATGCGTCCGGCGCTGAGCGTGCCGTCGCAGACACCGGCGAAGCCCGCGCCGACCGTGTCCACGGCGGTGGCCCGGCGCATCCCGCGGTGCTGGCGCAGCACCACGTGCTCCGGGTCCTCGGCGCCGGGCAGCCCGACCTGCTCCTGCACGACCTCCCCGACGAGCCGGAAGTGCCGGTCGAGCAGGCCCGCGTCGTCGTGGTCCCGCAGGAAGCCGACGCGGTCGAAGTGCGCGCGCACGGTGTCGCCGAGCGGCTGCTCGACGGGGTGCGGCCACTCCTCCGCGACGACCGAGGGCACGGCGGAGTCCGTACGGCGCAGGGTGATCCAGCCGAAGCCGACGGCCTTCACCTTGCGCGCCTCGAACTCCTCCAGCCAGGCGTCGTAGCGCGCCTGGTACTCCGCCGGGTCGGCGCGGTGGTCACCGGCGTCGCGCAGCCACAGCTCGGCGTACTGCGTGACGTCCTGCACCTCGCGCTGCACGATCCACGCGTCGCAGCCGCGCGGCACCCACGACCTGAGCCTGTCCTGCCAGTCCTCCCCCTCCACGTGCTCCCAGTTGGCGAGGAACTGCGCGAACCCGCCCTCGTTCAGCCGCTCCCCCGCCTGCTGAACGAGCGTGCGGCACAGATCGTCCCCGGCCATCCCGCCGTCGCGGTACGTCAGCCGGGCACCCGGCGAGATCACGAAGGGCGGGTTGGACACGATCAGGTCGAACCGCTCGTCGGCGCGGACCGGCTCGAACAGGGAGCCCTTGCGCAGATCGGCGGCCGGGGCACCTGACAGCGCGAGCGTGAGGGCGGTGATGTGCAGCGCGCGCGGGTTGAGGTCGGTCGCGGTCACCCGCGTGGCGTGCCGGCTCGCGTGCAGTGCCTGGATGCCGGAGCCGGTGCCGAGGTCCAGCGCGGCGGCGACGGGCGTACGGACCGTGAGTCCCGCCAGGGTGGTGGAGGCGCCGCCGACGCCGAGGACGACGCCCTCCTCGTGGCTGCCGATGCCGCCCGCGCCGCCGACCGCGCACCCCAGGTCGGAGACGATGAACCAGTCCTCGCCGTCGAGCCCGGCGTACGGCCGTACGTCCACGGTCGCGGCCAGCTCGTCCCCGCCGACGCGCGCCAGCCAGCCGGTCTCCAGGCAGGCGTCGACGGGCAGGACGTCCGCCACGCGCGCGTGCGGCACGGGCTGCTGGAGCAGGAAGAGCCGGACGAGCAGTTCGAGCGGGGTGTCCCCGCGCGTGGCGCGGAGCGCGGGCACGGTCTCGCTGCGGGCGAGCGCCGCGTACGCGGGCGCGCCGAGCAGTTCGAGCAGCCCGTCGGCGGTGAACGACGCGCCGAGCAGGGCGTCGCGGAGCCGGGCGGCGACGTCGGGGCGGGCGGCCGCGGGCAGGGCCGCCGGGCCGACCGGGGCTTCGGGGGTGCCGGGTGCGGCAGGGGCGGTCGACACGCTCGGGATGTTCGGGACGTTCGGGGCGGGCACGCTGGAGTCACTCACGCACCCATTGTGTCGGCTCCCACCGACATCGCACGCGCGCACCGCTCGCCCCGGCACGGCACGCATCGGCACGCGCGTGTGCGCGTGCGTGCGTGCCGATGCGTTCGCCGGGACGGCGGTGCGGTGGCGGTGCGGCCGCGGCGGCTCAGCCGTTCGCGGGCGACGCGGTCGTGGAGGCGGTGGCCGAGGCGGACTTGCAGCTCGGCTGCCCGGCCATCGCCTTGCCGACGTCGCCCTCCTCCAGGTTCTTCAGCGCGTCGTTGCCCGTCCTGCTCAGCTTGTCGAGCTGGGTGGCGATGTCCTTGAGCCCGTCCGCGAACTTGGCCTGGTCCTTGGTGTCGAGCTTGTCGACCTGCTCCTTGAGCGAGGCGTAGGAGGCACCGAGGTCGTTGAGTTCCTTGACCGCGTCCTGCTGCTTCTTCTGCCCGCCCTCGACATCGGGCGCGCCGGCCTTGTTCACGGCGGCGCCGATCGCCTTGTAGGCGTCGGACATGTCCTGGAAGGCCTGTGCGTCGGTCTCCTGGACCGTCTTCGTCGGAGTGTTGTCCGAGGTCTGCTTCTGGATCGCGGCGCTGGCGGCCTGGATCTTCTTCGCCTGCGGCTGGACACCGTCGCACACCTGCTTGGCCCAGGTGTTCAGCGCGTCGTTCTTGCCGTCGTCGCTGCTGCCGGAGCATCCCGTCAGTGCCAGTGCCAGTACCGCACCGCCGGACAGTGCGGCCGCGAGCTTCTTGTTCACCGGATCGGTCCCTTCCATGGCTCTCGGCCCCGGAACATACACGGCGATCGCCAGGCCGCCGGGGCCCGGTGACCCCTTACGTGCCGTCTTGCAGCCATTTGCACCAAGCGAGAGAAGGCTCACGGCCTCCCGGCACGCGCGGCGGGTCCAGGACCCCGGACACGCGGCGGGCGGGCGGCGCGTCGAACGCGCCGCCCGCCCGCTCACGAGCCGGACCGTGCCGTACGGCCCCGTGCGCCCCCTTACGAGACCACCGCGGGGTCGGCCGGTTCGGCGGCCACCCGTTCGGCGCTCTCCTCGTCGTCGCCCACGGCGATCCCGCGCCGCTTGGAGACGTAGACCGAGCCGACGATGACGATCAGCGCGAGGATCGCGATCAGGATGCGCACGCCGACGCTCTTGTCGTCGCCGTAGGAGAACTTGATGACCGCGGGCGCGATGAGCAGCGACACGAGGTTCATCACCTTCAGCAGCGGGTTGATCGCCGGGCCCGCGGTGTCCTTGAACGGGTCGCCGACCGTGTCGCCGATCACCGTGGCGGCGTGGGCCTCGCTGCCCTTGCCGCCGTGGTGGCCGTCCTCGACCAGCTTCTTGGCGTTGTCCCAGGCACCGCCGGAGTTGGCGAGGAACACCGCCATCAGCGTGCCCGCGCCGATGGCGCCCGCGAGATAGGCGCCGAGTGCGCCGACGCCGAGCGTGAACCCGATGAAGATGGGCGCCATCACGGCCAGCAGTCCGGGCGTGGCGAGTTCGCGCAGGGCGTCCTTGGTGCAGATGTCGACGACGCGCCCGTACTCCGGCTTCTCGGTGTAGTCCATGATCCCGGGGTGCTCGCGGAACTGGCGCCGCACCTCGAAGACCACCGACCCCGCCGACCGCGACACCGCGTTGATCGCCAGCCCCGAGAAGAGGAAGACGACCGCGGCCCCGGCGATGAGCCCGACCAGGTTGTTGGGCTGGGAGATGTCCATGATCAGGGTCATCGGCGCGCCGGGCCCGGACAGCTTGGCGCCGACGTCGCTCGCACCGGTGGTGATGGCGTCGCGGTACGACCCGAAGAGCGCCGACGCCGCGAGGACGGCGGTGGCGATGGCGATGCCCTTGGTGATGGCCTTGGTGGTGTTGCCGACCGCGTCCAGGTTGGTGAGCACCTGGGCGCCCGCGCCCTCGACGTCACCGGACATCTCGGCGATGCCCTGGGCGTTGTCGGAGACCGGTCCGAAGGTGTCCATGGCGACGATCACACCGACCGTGGTGAGCAGGCCGGTGCCGGCCAGCGCCACCGCGAACAGCGCCAGCATGATCGATGTGCCACCGAGCAGGAACGCCCCGTAGACGCCGAGGCCGATCAGCAGCGCGGTGTAGACGGCCGATTCCAGTCCGATGGAGATACCGGCGAGGACGACGGTGGCCGGGCCGGTGAGCGAGGTCTTGCCGATGTCGCGGACCGGCCGCCGGGTGGTCTCGGTGAAGTACCCGGTCAGCTGCTGGATCACGGCGGCCAGCAGGATGCCGATGCCCACCGCGACCAGGGCGAGGATCCGCGGATCGCCGTCCTTCCCGCGGATCGCCGCGTCGGTGACGCCGGTGAGACCGGCGTACGTGGACGGCAGATAGGTGTAGACGGCCACCGCCACCAGGGCGAGGGAGATCACCGCGGAGACGAAGAACCCGCGGTTGATCGCGCTCATGCCGCTGCGGTCGCTGCGGCGCGGGGCCACCGCGAAGATGCCGATCATGGCGGTGACCACACCGATGGCGGGCACCAGCAGCGGGAAGGCGAGTCCGTCGTTGCCGAAGGCGGCCTTGCCGAGGATGAGCGCGGCGACCAGCGTGACCGCGTACGACTCGAAGAGGTCGGCCGCCATGCCCGCGCAGTCGCCGACGTTGTCGCCCACGTTGTCGGCGATGGTCGCGGCATTGCGCGGATCGTCCTCCGGAATGCCCTGCTCGACCTTGCCGACCAGGTCGGCGCCGACGTCGGCGGCCTTGGTGAAGATGCCGCCGCCCACTCGCATGAACATGGCGATCAGCGCCGCGCCGAGGCCGAAGCCCTCCAGCACCTTCGGCGCGTCCGCCGCGTAGACCAGCACCACGCAGGAGGCGCCCAGCAGGCCGAGCCCCACCGTGAACATGCCGACGACGCCGCCCGTACGGAAAGCGATCTTCATGGCTTTGTGCGAGACGGTGGTGAGATCCTTTTCCGGTTCGCCCTGCGCGGGAGTCGCCTCCCGGGCGGCGGCGGCCACACGCACATTGCTGCGCACGGCGAGCCACATGCCGATATAACCGGTGGCCGCCGAGAACCCGGCACCGATCAGGAAGAACACCGACCGTCCGGCGCGCTGATTCCAGTCGTCGGCGGGCAGCAGCAGGAGCAGGAAGAACACCACGACGGCGAATACGCCGAGGGTGCGCAGCTGGCGGCCCAGATAGGCGTTCGCGCCTTCCTGGACCGCTTCCGCGATCTTCTTCATGCTGTCGGTGCCCTCGCCGGCCGCGAGCACCTGGCGCACCAGGACACCCGCGACCAAGAGCGCGGCCACCGCGACCGCGGCGATGACCGCCACGATGATCCGATTGTCATCGGTCAGTACCGCGGCTGCGAAAGTTGTCGGTTGAGCCGACTGATGAGGGGTAGAAAGCCCCGCCATTCGTCCTCCTTGACGCTTGGGCTGAGCTCAAGATGTGGACGGATTGTAGGGAGCGAAACCCGAACTAAACAGTGTGCGGTAAATGGAATCAGCCGTCACACGGCTCTCAGCAAAAGATCGCCGGCCGACAGGGGACCCGAAAGCGGTAACGCCTCAAAAGCATTGACCCTTGATCCATTATCAGGCTATCGATCGTGAATCAATTCACTAAATGATGCCGGTCCGCCGCAGGATCGGCCGAATGGGCCGGTCGAAAGGCCCGTTCGAAAGACTCGTTCGAATGGGTCGGCCGGGGACGGCGGTGCTCCTGCCCCCGGACATGCCGAAGGGCCCCGCTGCCGGGGCCCTTCGGAACAGACGGACGGAAACAGAACAGACGGACGGAAACGGAACGGTGTGGGGCACAGAAGCGGGCAGGGACCAGGACGGGTCGAGGACGGAGCCGGGATGCGAACCTATGAGCGATCGGCTGCGATCGGCTCAGGAGAGCACGGCGCCCGCCGACGCGGTCGGCCAGGTCATCTTGATCAGTCCGCCGTCCTCGCCCGCCGAGACCTCGACGTCGTCGACAAGGCCGCTGATGACCGCGAGGCCCATCTCGTCCTCCTCGGCGTCCGCGTCGTCCACGGCGCCCGGGGCATCCCCCGGATGGTGCGGAGCATGCCGGGCCTCGTCGCCGACCTCGATGGAGAACTGCTTCTCCTCCTCGGTCAGCACCACCGTCACCGGTGCCGCGATCCCGTTGCTCTGATGCAGCCCGACGGCACGGGAACAGGCCTCACCGACGGCGAGCCTGACCTCGTCGAGGACGGCCTCGTCGACCCCCGCCCTGCGCGCCACCGCTGCCGCCACCAGCCGGGCGGTCCTGACGTGCTCCGGCAGCGCGCTGAAGCGGAGTTCGACGGTGGCCATGCATCCCCCTAGGAGCTACGGGCGTGCGGTCGGGAGACCGGGCCGCCGAGCCCGGCTCCCCGCAGGAACGTCTTCCGCCCCGGACACCGGCCCGGGACCGGCGGTCAGTCGGTCGCCGCCACCGCTTCGTCGACCGAGGTGTGGATGGGGAACACCTTGGTCAGACCGGTGATGCGGAAGATCTTGAGAATGCGCTCCTGGTTGCAGACCAGGCGCAGCGAGCCCTCGTGGGCACGCACTCGCTTCAGACCGCCGACCAGTACGCCGAGACCGGTGGAGTCGAGGAAGTCCACGCCCTCCATGTCGACGACGAGGTGGAAATTCCCGTCGTTCACCAGCTCGACCAGCTGCTCGCGCAGCTTGGGCGCGGTATATACGTCGATTTCGCCACCGACCTCGACGACCGTACGATCGCCGACGGTACGGGTCGACAGGGACAGGTCCACGGATCCTCCAGCACCTTGCTATCGAGCGGTCGCCCATCGGGCACCTCGGCTTGAGGCCCCCGGGACGGTTCGCCAGCCGCGATGGCATTCAATCACTTACCGGCAGGCGTGCACGACGCCTTGGCTCCATTGTCCGTCACGCCGGTGACAGACTCGGTGTCAATGGCCAAGAATCACCGATCCGATCGAACCCCGACGGACACCGCAACCCGCCTGACGCCGGGCTCGGTTCTGGACCGGCTCGCCTCCGGGCCGAGCCGGGCTGCGCGCATCACTCATACGGAGCACCTGCCCCCGCGAGCGGGTCGTCATGCCGTCTGGCCCGACCGGATTCGCCCGGAGGTCCTCGCCGCGGTCCGGGCCTGCGGGATCGAGCACCCCTGGGCCCACCAGGCACAGGCCGCCGAGCACGCCCTCGACGGCCAATCCGTCGTGGTCGCCACCGGCACGGCGTCCGGCAAGTCGCTGGCGTATCTGGTCCCCGTGCTGTCGGCGCTGCTGGAGGGCTCCGAGGCGCCGAACGGCCGCGGGGCCACCGCCCTCTATCTGGCCCCCACCAAGGCTCTCGCCGCCGACCAGTGCCGCGCGGTGCGGGAACTCGCCCGGCCGCTGGGCAGCGCCGTACGGGCCGCCGTGTACGACGGCGACACACCGGTCGAGGAACGCGAGTGGATCCGCCAGTACGGCAACTACGTGCTGACCAACCCCGACATGCTGCACCGCGGGATCCTGCCGTCCCACCCGCGCTGGTCCTCCTTCCTGCGGTCCCTGAAGTACGTCGTCATCGACGAGTGCCACACCTACCGCGGTGTCTTCGGCTCCCATGTCGCCCAGGTCCTGCGCCGCCTGCGCCGGCTCTGCGCGCGTTACGGCGCCTCGCCCGTCTTCCTGCTCGCCTCGGCCACGGCGGCGGAGCCCTCGGTGGCCGCCCGCCGCCTCACCGGCCTGCCCGTGGTGGAGGTCGCCGACGACGCCTCGCCCCGCGGTGAACTGGTGTTCGCCCTCTGGGAGCCTCCGCTCACCGAACTGTCGGGCGAGAAGGGCGCCCCGGTCCGCCGCACCGCCACCGCGGAGACCGCCGATCTGCTGACCGACCTCACCCTCCAGGGGGTGCGCTCGGTCGCCTTCGTGCGCTCCCGGCGCGGCGCCGAGCTGATCTCGGTCATCGCCCAGGAACGACTGGCGGAGGTCGACCGGTCCCTGGTCCGGCGCGTCGCCGCCTACCGGGGCGGCTACCTCCCCGAGGAGCGCCGCGCCCTGGAACGCGCCCTGCACTCCGGGGAGCTGCTGGGCCTCGCCGCCACGACCGCCCTCGAACTCGGCGTGGACGTCTCCGGCCTGGACGCCGTGGTCATCGCCGGGTATCCGGGCACCCGGGCCTCCCTGTGGCAGCAGGCGGGCCGGGCGGGCCGCGCCGGGCAGGGCGCCCTCGCGGTCCTGGTCGCCCGCGACGACCCGCTGGACACCTTCCTCGTCCACCATCCGGAGGCCCTGTTCGACCAGCCGGTCGAATCCACCGTCCTCGACCCCGACAATCCCTACGTGCTCGCCCCGCACCTGTGCGCCGCCGCCGCCGAGCTGCCGCTGACCGAGGAGGACGTGGAACTGTTCGGTCCGGCGTGCCCGGAGCTGCTGCCGCAGCTGGAGGCCGCGAAGCTGCTGCGCCGACGGGCCACGGCCTGGCACTGGACGCGCCGGGAGCGGGCCGCGGACCTCACCGACATCCGCGGCCAGGGCGGACGGCCGGTGCAGGTCGTCGAGGCCGGCACCGGACGGCTGCTCGGCACGGTCGACGAGGCCGCCGCGCACACGACCGTGCACGAGGGCGCCGTCCACCTGCACCAGGGCCGTACCTATCTGGTGCGCTCGCTCGACCTGGACGACTCGGTCGCCCTGGTGGAGGAGGCGAACCCGCCGTACACGACGGTCGCCCGGGACACGACGGCGATCTCCGTCCTGGAGACCGACGTCACCGTCCCCTGGGGCGACGGCCGCCTGTGCTACGGCTCCGTCGAGGTCACCAATCAGGTGGTCTCCTTCCTGCGCCGCCGGGTCATCACCGGCGAAGTGCTCGGCGAGACGAAACTCGACCTCCCGCCGCGCACGCTGCGCACCCGCGCCGTCTGGTGGACGGTCACCGAGGACCAGCTCGACGCGGCCCGGATCAACCCGGAGATCCTCGGCGGCGCCCTGCACGCCGCCGAGCACGCGTCGATCGGCATGCTGCCGCTCTTCGCCACCTGCGACCGCTGGGACATCGGCGGGGTCTCCGTCCCGCTGCACCCCGACACGCTCCTGCCGACGGTCTTCGTCTACGACGGCCATCCGGGCGGCGCGGGCTTCGCCGAGCGTGCCTTCCACACCGCCCGGGACTGGCTCGTCGCCACCCGCGAGGCCATCGCCTCCTGCGAGTGCGACGCCGGCTGCCCGTCCTGCATCCAGTCCCCCAAGTGCGGCAACGGCAACGACCCGCTCCACAAACGCGGCGCCGTCCGGCTGCTCACGGTGCTGCTGAAGGGAGCGCCCGAACGGCCTTCTCCGGAGCCCTCTCCGGAAGACTTCGCGGGACGTACGGAGGAAGCCACGGGCCGGAGGGACGGCACGGACGGCACGGAACGTTCGGAAGGCGCGGAAGGCGGAGACGGGGCGGGTGCGGTTCTCCGGGGCTGACCCCATCGACGGATCCGCCTGGTTCTCCCGGCTCCCCCGGCTCATCCGGCCCTGCTGACCCAGCTCCCCCGGCGGATCCGGCTGATCCGGCGGACCCGCCCTGGCCCGGACCTGTGCCGCGAACGGCCCGTGTCCCGAGGCCGCCGTGACATCCGAGACGTCGCCCACGAGCGCGCACCGGACGAGGCGGGCGCCCTGCGCCCGTGCCACCCGGTCGGCGCGGGCGCAGGCCGCCGCACCGCCGAGCGCCCAGTGGTCGGCGGCGGCCAGCGCCGCCAGGTCGGCCGCGCCGGCCGCGCGGTGCCGGACGACCACGGCCTGGCCCAGCGCGAGGCCGGTGCCGAACACCGCGCACAGCAGGGCGATCGCCCCGACGCTCCAGACGGTGGCGGAGCCCCGGTCGCACTCGGCGAAGCGGCGCCTCATGAACCCGTCTCCTGCCCCGCGCGCACCGCCGCGCCGCTCGGTCCGGCCGCCCCTGGCCTCTCATCCGTCACGGCCGCCTCCTCCGCCTCGGCCACGGCCTCCTCCCTCAGCCGGAAGGGCAGCAGGCCCAGCCCCGGAGGCGACGCGCTGACGACCACGCGGACCTGCCCCGCCCGCCGGGACACCGTGACCTTCGCGCCGCGAGGCGCCGTCCGGCGGGTCACCAGGACCACCGCGCCGTCCGGGTCCTGGCGGGCGGCCGCCCGCGCACCGACCCGTGCCGCGTCCACGCACTGGATCTGCGCGAGCACGACGAGCAGCCCCCACACCAGCGTGGTCACCACCAGCACCAGCACGGGCAGGACCATGGCGGCCTCCGCCGTCACGAACCCCCGGTCGCCACCGGGCCCGCCGCGCCCGTCACGCGCGCCGCCCCGGCGGTGCTCACATCCGGGCACTGAGCGCCCGCTTCACGATGTTCTGGAGCTCCGTCTTGACCTGCCCGCTGGTCACCACCTCGTACAGCAGCACCGCGAACGCCACCGCCGCGATGATGCCCATCGCGTACTCGGACGTGACCATTCCGGTGTCCCTGCGCATACGGACCGCCAGGCCACGCAGCCGTGTCCATGCCGCCTTCGTGTTCATCTCAACCCCCGTGAGGTGTCGTTCCGTTGTCGTTCGCATCGCTTGTCGCGTCAGTCGTGTCGGTCGTGTCGGTCGTGTCGGTCGTGTCGTCCCGGTCCTCGCCCTCTCAGCCGCCACCGCCTCTCCACACCCCGCCCGCGAGGCCGATCACCACGGGCAGCACGCCGATGGCGACGAAGGCGGGCAGGAAGCACAGCCCCACCGGCGCGGTGACCAGCACGGCCGCACGCCGGGCGCGGGCGGTGGCCGTGCGTCCGCGGTCGGCGCGCACATCGGCGGCCAGCCGAGCCGCCGGTACGGCGGCGGGGAACCCGGACTCGCCGGCCCGTTCCAGCAGCCGGGCGAGGGGCGCGGCGCCCGGTATCGCGGCGAGTCCGCGCCAGGCGTCGTCGGCGCCGCCGAGCCGCACCTCCGCGGCTCCCCGCGCCAGGGCCTCACCGACCGGGCCTCCCAGGGCCTCGCCCACCGCCTGCGCGGCGATCACCGGACCGGCGCCGGCCGCGATGCAGGCGGCCAGCAGATCGGCGGCGAGCGGAAGCTGCCGGGCGGCCTCGGCCGCGTCGACCTCGGCCTCGGGCCGTGGCCGATTACCGGATCGCTGCTGCCACCACCACAGCCCCGCTCCACAGGCCAGCCCCGTCACGGCCCCCGCCGGGCCGCCGACGAGCATCCAAGCGGCGCCCGCGACAGCCACCGCCGGAACCCTCTGCCGTACGGAGGCCGACCACACCGGGAGACGTCCGGCGGCCCTCGCCCCTGACGAGCCGCCCGCCACCGGCGGTGGATGCACCGCCGAGGAGCCCGCCAGCAGCGAGGCCGTGCGCCGCCGTACCCGCCGGACGCGGCGCACCGCCAGCAGCCGCCACACCGGCAGCCCCAGGGCGGCCGCCACCGCCGCCACCGTCCCCAGCCTGTGGACGACGTCCATGACGTCCGGCACGCCCGAGCCGTCCGCGTTCACGCCGCCTCCGCCCGTCGCACGATTCCCAGGGCCCACCACAGCCCCATGCCTTCCAGCACGCCCCCGACAAGCAGGCAGCCCATTCCGGCGCCGGTGTGCAGCAGCACGTGCAGCGGATCGGCGCCCATGGCCGTACCGAGCAGGAGGCCGAGGGCGGGCAGTGCGGCGAGCATCACCGCCGTCGCACGGGCGCCCGCCAACTGGGCCCGCAGGTCGGCACGCTGGTCGCGCTCCGCGCGCAGTGCCGCTTCGAGCCGGTCGAGCCCCGCCGCCAGGCCCGCCCCCTGGTCGACGGCGACCCGCCAGCACGCGGCGAGGCCCCGCAGTCCCTCGGCGCCCGGTCGCCGGGCCGCGACGGAGAGCGCGCCGGGCACGTCCCCGCCGAATCGCGCCGCCGCCAGCACGGCCGCCTGGGAGTCCCCGAAGCCGCCCGCGTCCCGGACGGCGCACAGCAGGGCCTGGCCCGGCTGCCGCCCGGCCCGCACCTCCCCGGCGAGCGCCCCGCACAGGGCGATCACCGCGTCCGCGCGCCGTTCCCGGGTCCGGCGGGCGGCCTGTGCCAGCCGGGCCCTGCGCAGCACGGGCAGTCCGGCCGCCCCCGCGACGACCGGCAGCACGGAGCCGCCCAGCACGGCCAGCAGCAGTCCGGCGGCCGGTGCCCACCACTCGGCCCGCAGCCGTGCGCGCAGCCCGGCCAGTCCGTGGCGCAGCCGGGTCTCCAGCGCGGGCGGCGAAGGCACCGCTCCGCCACCGGCGAGCAGCAGACGGGCCCGCCGCGCCCCGGAGTGCCATCCGCCCAGCAGCCGGACGGCGGCCAGCGCGCACACCAGGGCCGCCGCGACGTACGCCGATTGCGGGAGGGCCGGCGGCACCAGCAGGCCGGTGGCCGCCTCGTTCAGCAGGCGCATCACTTGCTCCAGGACGCTCACCGCTCCCGCCCCCCGCTCACCGGACCGGCCGCGTCCCTCGCGCCGCCCGGGTCCGCGAGGTCCACCGGGCGGAGCAGCGCCCGCAGCCGCTCCCAGCCCGGTTCCTCCACGAAGGCGTCCGCGCCCCAGCGCAGCGCCGGGACCGTGCGCACCAGCCCGGACGCGTCCCGCTCCAGCACCCGCACCTCGGCGATGCGCCGCCGCCCGGAGCGGTCGCGCACCAGGTGGACCACCACCGACAGCGCAGCGGCCACCTGGCTGTGCAGGGCGGCCCGGTCCAGTCCCGCGGTGGTGCCCAGGGCCTCCAGGCGGGCGGGGACGTCCGCCGCCGCGTTGGCGTGCACCGTCCCGCACCCGCCTTCGTGGCCCGTGTTCAGCGCGGCCAGCAGATGCACCACCTCGGCGCCGCGCACCTCACCGACCACCAGCCGGTCCGGCCGCATGCGCAGGGCCTGGCGGACCAGGTCCTCCAGGGTGACCAGGCCCGCTCCCTCCTGGTTGGCGGGTCGTGTCTCCAGGCGGACGACGTGCGGATGGTCGGGGCGCAGCTCCGCGGAGTCCTCGGCGAGCACGATGCGCTCGCCCGGCCCGACCAGGCCCAGCAACGCGCTGAGCAGTGTGGTCTTGCCGCTGCCGGTGCCGCCGCTGACGAGGAAGGACAGCCGGGCCTCGACGAGCGCCCGCAGCACCTGGTCCCCGCCCGGCGGGACCGTGCCCGCGGCGACCAGCTCGCCGAGGGTGAAGGCCCGGGGCCGGACGACGCGCAGGGACAGGCAGGTGCAGCCGACGGCGACCGGGGGCAGCACCGCGTGCAGCCGGGTGCCATCGGGCAGGCGGGCGTCGGCCCAGGGCCGGGCGTCGTCCAGGCGCCGCCCCGCCACGGCCGCCAGCCGCTGGGCCAGACGGCGTACGGCCGCGGCGTCGGAGAAGGCGACGGCGGCCCGCTCCAGTCCGCCTCCGCGGTCCACCCAGACCTCGTCGGGCGCCGACACCAGGACGTCGGTCACCGACGGGTCGGCGAGCAGCGGCTCCAGCGGACCGCTGCCGATCAGTTCGGAGCGCAGCCGCTCGGCCGCGCCGAGCACCTCCTCGTCACCGAGCACACGGCCCTGTTCACGCAGGGCCTGGGCCACGCGCGCGGGTGTCGGTTCGGCCCCGCTCTCGGCGAGCCACTGGCGTACGCCGTCCAGGAGCCGGGCGGGCGTGCCCGGCGATTCCGCTGCCCGAGGCACGCGCGGACCACTGGCCGCCGTGTACCGCCCGACCGCGTCCCACCTGTTCCTGGCCCGACCGCCTCCGTCCCGACCGTCTCCACTCCGGCCGTCTCCATCGCGGCCGTCCCCCTGCCGTCCGGTCGCGCCGGGCCCGGACGGAAGCCGCCACTGCCCGGCCGGGGCCCTCACGCGGCGCCCGCCTCGGTCAGGGCCCGCTCCCAGAAGCCGGTGCAGAACCGGGCCAGCGGGCCGCGCGCGGTCGCGCCGGGCGGCGTCCTGCCCTCGCCGGGGCGTCGCAGCCCGGACTCGACCGGCACCTCCCCCGCCAGCGGCAGTCCGAGCAGCCGGGCCACCTCGCAGTCGTCGAGCCCGGGTGCGTACGGGCCGCGTACCGCGACGCGCAGATCGCGCAGGACCATGCCGGCCACCGAGGCGACCCGGGCGGCGGCCGCCACGGCGCGCAGCTCGGCGGGGACCACGAGCAGTCCGACGTCGATCTGGGCCAGCGCCTCGGCGGCGCCCTCGTCGACCCGGCGGGGCAGGTCGACCACGACGGCCCCGCCGCCGCGCCGCGCCGCGGCCAGCACCGCGCGGACGGCCGGCGGCGGGACGGCGACGCAGTCTCCGCGGTCCCAGCTGAGCACGCGCAGCGAGTGCAGCCGGGGCAGTGACTCCTCCAGGGCACCGCCGCCGACCCGTCCGCGCGAGGTCGCGAAGGCGGGCCAGCGCAGCCCCTCGGCGGCCTCCCCGCCCAGCAGCACGTCGAGCCCGCCGCCCAGCGGATCGGCGTCCACGAGCAGGGTGCGCAGGCCCTCCCGCGCGGCGGTCACGGCGAGCGCGCAGGCGAGGGTGGAGGCACCCGCGCCGCCGCGGCCGCCGATGACGCCGACGGTGAGCGCGGGACGGCCGACGCCCTCGGCGACATCGGCGATCCGGTCGACCAGCCATTGCTCGCCGTCGGGCAGCACCAGCACATGGTCGGCGCCGATCTCGACGGCGCGCCGCCAGATGCCGGAGTCGTCCTGGTCCCGGCCGACGAGCACGACGCCCCGTCTGCGCGGGGTGGCGCGCACCCGCGGTGCGGCGTCGTCACCGACCAGCACCAGTGGCGCGGCCTCCCAGCCGCCCCGGTGCTCGGGCACGCCGTGGTGCACCTCGGGGGTGGCTCCGGCCGCCGCGCACAGGCGCAGCAGGTCGTCGAGGAGGTCGGCGTCCTCGGTGATGATCAGTGGGCCGCTCCGGGGCCCTCCGGTGCCGGACGGCGGATCGTGGGTGACGGTGACGGCCATGGGCCGCTCCCCCTTCGCTGCGTCGTGCGCGCGGCTCGTCGCCCCGCGTGATTCCGGACAGATGAAGAACCGGCGAGCGGTCCGCATATGAGCGGCCGCCGGAAACCGGCGTGGACGGCCGACAGAAACCGGCCAAACGCGCCCGACAAACGGAACCGGCCATGAACTCCGCCGCGAGCGGTGCGCGCAGGAATCACGGTGCAGCGATCCGGAAATTGATGTGGATCTTGGTCGAAATCTGTGGACAACTCAGTGCCTGTGAAAATGGCGGTCACCCAAACCGGTGACCCCCGCACCGACTCCCGTACGACTTCCGCAGCGCAGCCCAATAACTACGCACAGTCACGGATCATGAGGAGTGTCGAGGCGGCCGCGCGAGGGCCCGCCGGGGCCACAAGGCCGCACCGGACGGGCAGGGAGCCGGAGAAAACCCCTCCGGACATGCGACGACCCCCGCCGGGGGGGAGAGCGGGGGTCGTCTCCACGGCCGACTCGGGGGGGGAGGAGTCGGACCGGGTTAGCACGGTCGCGAACGATCCGTGACTTCCATGGTGTACCCGAGAGCCCTCTCAGGCAAACCCACACGCCAAGCTTACGCCGAATGGGCTGCCCCTATGCTCGACCTTGTGGAAAACCACTCCTTGCCCCGCACAGCGGCGTTCTTTGATCTGGACAAGACGGTCATTGCGAAGTCGAGCACGCTCACCTTCAGCAAGTCGTTCTACCAAGGCGGACTGATCAACCGCAGGGCTGTGCTGCGTACCGCATACGCCCAGTTCGTCTTCCTCGCCGGAGGCGCCGACCACGACCAGATGGAGCGCATGCGCGAGTACCTGTCCGCGCTCTGCCGCGGCTGGAACGTACGACAGGTCAAGGAGATCGTCGCCGAGACGCTGCACGATCTGATCGACCCGATCATCTACGACGAGGCCGCCTCCCTCATCGAGGAGCACCACAGGGCCGGACGGGACGTCGTCATCGTCTCCACCTCGGGCGCCGAGGTGGTCGAGCCGATCGGCGAACTGCTCGGCGCCGACCGGGTGGTGGCCACCAGGATGGTGGTGGGCGACGACGGTTGCTTCACCGGCGAGGTGGAGTACTACGCGTACGGGCCGACGAAGGCGGAGGCGGTCCGCGAACTGGCCGTGTCCGAGGGGTACGACCTCTCCCGGTGCTACGCCTACAGCGACTCGGTCACCGATGTGCCGATGCTGGAGGCGGTCGGCAATCCGCACGCCGTCAACCCCGACCGGGCCCTGCGCCGCGAGGCCGTCGCGCGCGAGTGGCCGGTCCTCGACTTCCACCGCCCGGTGCGGCTCAAGCGGCGGCTGCGCACGCTCTCCGTACCCCCGCGCCCGGCCCTGGTCGCGATGGCGGCCGTGGGAGCGGCGGCGGCCACGGCGGGGCTCGTCTGGTACGCGAGCCGACGGCGCGCCCTGGCCTGAGCGGCTGCCGGGGCGGCGGAGCACGGCCGGACGGCGTCCCTTTGTGACCCGTTTGGGACGGAAAGTAAAGAAGTGTGGGCAGGGGTTCCGCTTGTCACCCGGGTGCAGTACAAAGGACTCAACGGCCCGCGAGACCTGAGGACATCCGAAAGGATCACCTTTTCAACGCATTCGGCCCCACGGACCGAGCATGAACACCGGGCACCCACGCGACGTCGACCCGTCGATTACGGGCCAGCCGCACCAGGTGACGGGCAAAGTCCCCGGCCTGATGGGCGACATATCGAGGACGCTTGGTAACGCGGTGCTCATGCCAGCGGCGGTACGACATGTCGTACCGCCGCGACCCTTGTCCCGCCGTTGTCCGGCCCTTGTCCCACCCCTTGCCGGACCGCCCTCCGGCTACGCCGCTCCGCGCTGGAGCGCCTCGCACACCGCCGTGGACTCCCGCGCGCCCAGTTCGACCGCCCCGGCGCAGTGGGCGATCCAGGCCGCCATGCCCTCCGGGGTCCCCGAGACATAACCGTCGAGGGCGGCCCGGTAGGCCGCGCGGCCCAGTTCGGCATGGCCCACCTCGGCCGGGCAGACCGACTTCGGGTCCAGGCCGCTGCCGACCAGGACGATACGTTCCGCGGTGCGGGCGATCAGGCCGTTGTGGGAGACGAAGGGGCGCAGCGCCAGGATCTCGCCGTGCACCACGGCCGCCGTCACCAGCGCCGGTGCGGAACTGCCCGCGACGACCAGTTCGGACAGCCCCTCCAGCCGGCCGGAGACCTCCGACGCGCCGGGCAGCGCCAGCTCGATCAGCGGCTCGTCGACGCCCTCGCCCTCCTGGCGCGGCCGGCCGACGGTGTCCTCCGTGCCCGCGGCGGCCACCAGGTGCAGCCGGGCCAGCACCCTGAGCGGCGACTGCCGCCAGACGGACAGCAGTTGTCCGGCCTCGGCCGTCAGCCGCAGCGCGGCCCCCAGGACGCGCGCCTCGTCGTCACCGCTGAAGTCGGTGCGCCGACGCACCTCCTCCAGGGCCCAGTCCGCTCCCGACAGCGCCCCGGAGCCCCGCGCGCCGCGCAGCGCCGCCTCGGAGGTGACGGCGTTGCTCCGGCGCCGCATGATCCGGTGCCCGTAGACCCGGTCCACGGCCTTGCGCACGGATTCCACGGACTCGGCCACCCCGGGCAGGGACCCCAGGGTCGCGAGCGGATCAGCGGTCGCGCCTGTCGTACTCATGCGTCCGACCCTACGCACCCGGTCCTCCCCTGCCTCGAAGGAGTGGTCTTCTTCACGCAAGCTGCCACGTACAGCTATCGCGGCACTACGCTTGGTGAACATGAAAATTGCTTTCGTCGGGAAGGGCGGCAGCGGCAAGACCACGCTGTCGTCCCTCTTCATCCGCCATCTCGCGGCGACCGGCGCGCCCGTCGTCGCGGTCGACGCCGACATCAACCAGCATCTGGGAGCGGCACTGGGCCTGGAGGAGGCCCGCGCGGCGGAACTGCCCGCGATGGGCGACCGGCTGCCGCTGATCAAGGACTATCTGCGCGGCAGCAACCCCCGCATCGCCTCCGCCGAGACGATGATCAAGACCACGCCACCCGGCGAGGGCTCGCGGCTGCTGCGCGTCGCCGAGAACAACCCGCTCTACGACGCCTGCGCGCGGCCGGTGGAACTCGACGGCGGCGCCGTTCGTCTCATGGTCACCGGCCCCTTCACCGACGCCGACCTGGGGGTCGCCTGCTACCACTCCAAGACGGGCGCGGTGGAGCTGTATCTGAACCACCTGGTGGACGGCCGCGACGAGTACGTCGTGGTGGACATGACGGCCGGTTCGGACTCGTTCGCGTCCGGCATGTTCACCCGCTTCGACATCACGTTCCTGGTCGCCGAGCCGACCCGCAAGGGCGTCTCCGTCTACCGGCAGTACAAGGAGTACGCCCGGGACTTCGGCGTCGTCCTGAGGGTCGTCGGCAACAAGGTGCAGGGGCCGGACGACCTCGACTTCCTGCGCTCTGAGGTCGGCGACGACCTGCTCGTCACCGTCGGGCAGTCCGACTGGGTGCGCGCCATGGAGAAGGGCCGGCCGCCCCGCTTCGAGCTGGTGGAGGACGCCAACCGCCGCGCCCTGCGCACCCTCCAGGTGGCCGCCGACGCCACGTACGAGCTGCGTGACTGGGAGCGCTACACCCAGCAGATGGCGCACTTCCACCTGAAGAACGCCACCTCCTGGGGCAACGAGCGCACCGGGGCCGATCTCGCGGCCCAGATCGACCCCGGTTTCGTGCTCGGCGAGGGCGTCACCGCCTCCGCCTGACGGGCGCTACGGCTTGGGCGCCCCGGGTACTCCCTTGGGCGCCGGAGCCGGACGGGCCGACAGGAAGGACGCCCAGCCCTGCTTGGGCGCCTCGCCCACCTCCAGGCCGCGCAGCCTGGCCAGGGTCTGCGGGTCCTGCGCGTCCAGCCAGTCGGCCAGTTGGTGGAAGGAGACGCAGCGCACGTCGGGCTTGTTGCACACCTCCTTCACGACGTCCTCGACGGCGCGCATGTAGGTGCCGCCGTTCCACGACTCGAAGTGGTTGCCGATGACCAGCGGCGCCCGGTTCCCGTCGTAGGCCCGGTTGAAGCCCTGGAGCAGGCCGTCGCGCATCTGGTTGCCCCAGTAGTCGAACTTGTCGGGGTCGCCCTGGGTCTGCGTGCCCGACTGGTTGACCATGAAGTTGTAGTCCATGGTCAGTTGCTCGAAGGTGTGGCCGGGGAAGGGCACCAGCTGCATCGACAGATCCCACAGCCCGTCCTTCTTCTTGGGCCACAGCTGGTTGTTGACGCCGCTGCTGTCGTAGCGGAAGCCCAGCTGGCTCGCCGCCTTCATGAAGTTCTTCTGGCCCTCCAGGCAGGGGGTGCGAGCGCCGATCAGCTCCTTGTCGTAGTCGAAGGGCAGCGCGGGCACGTTCTTCAGCCCGCTGTTGGACTTCCAGGTCTTCACGAACTGCTTGGCCTGGCCGATCTCGCTCTTCCACTCGTCGACCGACCACTGGCCGGCCCCGCCGTCGGGGCCGCAGAAGTGGCCGTTGAAGTGGGTGCCGATCTCATCGCCCTCCAGCCACGCCAGGCGTGCCTGCTCGGCCGTGTCCGCGATGCCCTGGGTGTCGTTGAAGCCGATCTCCGAACTGCCCTGCGCGTGCTGCGGCGGCCGGTACAGATCACGCTTCTCCTCCGGCAGCATGTACACACCGCTGAGGAAGAACGTCATGTTGGCGTGGTTGTCCTTGGCCACCTTGCGGAAGTGGGAGAACAGCTTCTGGCTGTCCTCGCCCGCGCCGTCCCAGGAGAAGACGACGAACTGGGGAGGCTTCTCACCGGCCTTCAGCCGTTGCGGCTTGGGCAGGTGCGGCTGGGCTCCGGTGTACGAGGTCGACCCGTCGCCGATGAGACGGACGGCGCTCCCGGGCGCCTGCGCGGCTTTGGGTGCGCCGTGCGCGCCCTCGCGCCGGGGTACGTCGCTGCCACTCGCACAACCGGCGAGCGCCGAGGCACAGGCCACGGCGGCGACGACGCTCGCGGCGATCCTCTGGTTGGCGGCCATGTTCCGCCCACCTTCTTCCTTCTCTCGTCCTACGCCGAGACGGCGTGTGCTGGTGCTGTGCCGGCCGTGCCGACAGCGCCGTCAAGGTCGCACGAAGGCGAGAAGGAATTAGTACGACAAGCCGATAAAAAGCCCACTTCACCCTTCAAGGTGATTCACTGCCCCATTTGCACAGAAAAGCTGTGCTGGAACTTTACGTTGCATTACTTTTGCTTTACCAAGCGTTGCATTCGCCTTCTCCCAGAGGAGAGCCGAGCCATGCCTGCCCGCACCCCCTCCCCCACCGGCACCGCGCGCACCCGCCGCGCACACCCGCCCCACAGCCCGCCACCGCGCCGACGCCTCCGACGCCTTCCCCGCGTCGCGGGCGCCGACCTGTCGGCCGCCGTCGCGGTCTTCCTGATCGCCCTGCCGCTCTCCCTCGGCATCGCCCTCGCCACCGGCGCCCCGCTCCAGGCCGGCCTCGTGGCCGCCGCCGTGGGCGGGCTGGTCGCCGGCCGCCTCGGCGGCTCCCCCTTGCAGGTCAGCGGCCCGGCCGCCGGGCTCACCGTCGTCACCGCCGACCTGATCCACCGCTACGGATGGCGCACCACCTGCGCCATCACCGTCCTCGCCGGTCTCCTCCAGCTCGCCCTGGGCTGCCTCCGGGTGGCCCGCGCCGCGCTCGCCGTCAGCCCCGCCGTCGTGCACGGCATGCTCGCCGGCATCGGCCTCACCATCGCCGTGGCCCAACTGCACATCGTCCTCGGCGGCAGCCCGCAGAGTTCCGTGCCCGACAACCTGCGCGCGCTGCCCTCCCAACTGGCAGGCGCCGATCCCGCCGCGCTCGCCGTCGGCGCGCTCACCCTGGCCCTGCTGCTGTCCTGGCCCCGGCTCCCCGGCCGGGCGGGACGCCTGCTGCGCCCGGTGCCCGCCGCGCTGGTCGCCGTCACCGGGGCCACCGCCGTCGCCTCCCTGTGCGGACTGATACTGCCCAGGGTCGATCTGCCCTCCTGGCGCAGCCACGCCCTGGCCGGGCTGCCCGACGGGCCGGTCCTCGGCCTGGTGGCGGCCGTGCTCAGCACCACTCTGGTGTGCAGCGTGCAATCGCTGCTCGGCGCCGTCGCCGTGGACAGACTGGCCGCAGGCCGACCGGGGCCGCCCGTTCCCGCCGCCCGCTCCGACCTCGACCGGGAGCTGCTCGGCCAGGGCGCGGCGAACGTCGTCTCGGGCGCGCTCGGCGGGCTGCCCGTCGCCGGGGTCGCCGTCCGCAGCTCGGCGAACGTACGCGCGGGCGCCGTCAGCCGGGACGCCACGATGCTGCACGGCGCGCTCGTCGTGGCCGCCGCGCTGCTGCTCGTCCCGGTCCTGGAGTTCATCCCGCTGGCCGCGCTCGCCGCCCTGGTGATGGCCGTCGGCGTCCAGATGGTCTCCCTGCACCACATCCGTACGGTGACCCGCCACCGCGAAGTGCCCGTGTACGCCGTGACCGCCCTCGGGGTGGTGGCCCTCGGCGTCCTCCAGGGCGTGGCCCTCGGTGTCGCCACCGCCGTCGCCGTCGCCCTGCACCGCCTGGCCCGCACCCGCATCACGCACGACGAGAGGAAGGGAGTGCATCACGTACGCGTCCGGGGCCAGCTGACGTTCCTCGCGGTGCCGCGGCTCAGCCGGGTCCTGCACCGGGTGCCCCGGGGCGCGGTCTCCGTCGTCGAGCTGGACGGCTCCTTCATGGACCACGCGGCCTACGAGTCGCTCCAGGACTGGCAGCGCGCCCACACCGCGCAGGGCGGTTCCGTCCGGCTCACCGGACGCCGCAGAGCGGTCCGGGTCGGTGAGCCGACCGGTCCGGACGGCGCCGTGTGCCGCTGCCGGCCCTGGACGCCCTGGCGCAACCACCAGTGCCCCGCCCCCGGCATCCGCTCCGAGGTGCGTCCCACGCCGGGCGCTCCATCGCGCGCGGCCGGGTCCCCCGGCCCCAGCGGTGAGCAACTGGCCCGTGGCATCGGCGTGTTCCAGCGCACCACAGCGCCGCATGTGCGCGACGAACTGGCACGGCTGGCCAGAGAAGGGCAGCAGCCGTCCCACCTCTTCCTCACCTGCGCCGACTCCCGCCTGGTCACCTCGATGATCACCGCCAGCGGCCCCGGTGACCTGTTCGTCGTGCGCAACGTGGGCAACCTCGTCCCGCTCCCCGGCCAGGAGCGCGGCGACGACTCGGTGGCCGCCGGGATCGAGTACGCGGTGGACGTGCTCGGGGTGCGCTCCCTCACGGTGTGCGGCCACTCCGGGTGCGGGGCGATGCAGGCCCTCCTCGGCTCACGGCCCGGCACCGGGGACGACGGGACGTCCCTCGGGCGCTGGCTGCGGCACGGGGCACCGAGCCTGGAGCGGCTGCGCGCCACGGACGGCACCGTCCCGCTGCTGGCCGGCCGGATGCCCGCCGACGAGACCGAGCGGCTGAGCCTGGCCAATGTCGTCCAGCAACTGGAGCACCTGCGCGCCCACGACCCGGTGGCAAGGGCCCTGCGCGCGGGCACGCTGGAGCTGCACGGGATGTACTTCCAGGTGGCCGAGGCCCAGGCGTACCTGCTCACGGACCCTGCCGGAGACAGAGACGGCGGCGCGGTCTTCGTCCCCGTGGCGGCGGAGGAGGCGGCACAGACGGCAGACCCAGCAGAGGCACCACAGACGGCAGAGGCGGCAGAGGCGGCGGCGCAGGCAGCACCGGCGGCCGGGACGGCGGGACCACCGGGCGCCCCGGCGGGACCGGACGCCCCGCGGCCGACGGAGTCGGTGAAAGACCTGCCCAGCGCGGTGTGATCCGGGCGCCCGGCGACACGCATGCCCCCGGGCATGGTCTCCCCGGCCCCCGGGGGCCATGCTGAAGCCGGGCGACACCCGTCACCCGCCGCAGGAGCTGTGCGAACACTCCACAACAGGTCTAAACCAATTACCGGTCGGCCCTTGTCATCCGGCCCCCGGGTCTGATGAGCTGTGGCCTGGGACACAACGGACACCCTGGGAAAGGGAGATGTCGTGAGCAACGAAAGCCTGGCCAACCTCTTGAAGGAGGAGCGACGCTTCGCGCCGCCCGCTGACCTGGCCGCGAACGCCAACGTCACGGCCGAGGCGTACGAACAGGCCAAGGCTGACAGGCTCGGCTTCTGGGCCGAGCAGGCCCGCCGGCTGACCTGGGCCAAGGAGCCGACCGAGACCCTCGACTGGTCGAACCCGCCGTTCGCCAAGTGGTTCAAGGACGGCACACTGAACGTCGCGTACAACTGCGTGGACCGGCATGTCGAGGCCGGCAACGGCGACCGGGTCGCGATCCACTTCGAGGGCGAGCCCGGCGACAGCCGTGCCATCACCTACGCCGAGCTCAAGGACGAGGTGTCCAGGGCGGCCAACGCCCTGCTGGAACTCGGCGTCCAGAAGGGCGACCGGGTCGCGATCTACATGCCGATGATCCCGGAGACGGCCGTCGCGATGCTGGCCTGCGCCCGCATCGGCGCGGCGCACTCCGTCGTCTTCGGCGGCTTCTCCTCGGACGCGCTGGCCACCCGCATCCAGGACGCCGACGCCAAGGTCGTCATCACGGCCGACGGCGGCTACCGGCGCGGCAAGCCGTCCGCGCTCAAGCCGGCCGTCGACGAGGCCGTCGGCCGCGCCACGGGCGTACGCAATGTGCTCGTGGTCCGCCGCACCGGCCAGGACGTCGCCTGGGACGACAGCCGGGACCTGTGGTGGGACGACGTGGTCGGGCGCCAGTCGGCCGAGCACACCCCGGAGGCGTTCGAGGCCGAGCACCCGCTGTTCATCCTCTACACCTCGGGCACCACCGGGAAGCCCAAGGGCATCCTGCACACCTCCGGCGGCTACCTCACGCAGGTCGCCTACACGCACTGGGCCGTCTTCGACCTGAAGCCGGAGACCGACGTGTACTGGTGCACCGCCGACGTCGGCTGGGTCACCGGCCACTCCTACATCGTGTACGGCCCGCTGGCCAACGGCGGGACGCAGGTCATGTACGAGGGCACGCCGGACACCCCGCACCAGGGCCGCTTCTGGGAGATCGTGCAGAAGTACGGGGTCACGATCCTGTACACGGCGCCGACGGCGATCCGCACGTTCATGAAGTGGGGCGACGACATCCCCGCGAAGTTCGACCTGTCCTCCCTGCGGGTGCTCGGCTCGGTCGGTGAGCCGATCAACCCGGAGGCGTGGATCTGGTACCGCAAGAACATCGGCGCGGACCGCACCCCGGTCGTCGACACCTGGTGGCAGACGGAGACCGGCGGCATCATGATCTCCCCGCTGCCGGGCGTGACCGACGCCAAGCCCGGCTCCGCCCAGCGCGCGCTGCCCGGCATCAGCGCGACCGTCGTCGACGACGAGGCGAACGAGGTGCCCGACGGCGGCGGTGGCTACCTGGTGCTCACCGAGCCGTGGCCGTCGATGCTGCGCACCATCTGGGGCGACGACCAGCGGTTCATCGACACCTACTGGTCGCGCTTCGAGGGCCGCTACTTCGCCGGTGACGGTGCCAAGAAGGACGACGACGGCGACATCTGGCTGCTCGGCCGGGTCGACGACGTGATGCTGGTCTCCGGCCACAACATCTCCACCACCGAGGTGGAGTCCGCGCTGGTCTCGCACCCCTCGGTCGCCGAGGCGGCCGTGGTCGGCGCGAAGGACGAGACCACCGGGCAGGCGATCGTGGCCTTCGTGATCCTGCGCGGTTCGGCCGCCGAGAGCGACGACCTGGTCACCGAGCTGCGCAACCACGTCGGCAGCACGCTCGGGCCGATCGCCAAGCCCAAGCGGATCCTGCCGGTGGCGGAGCTGCCGAAGACCCGGTCCGGCAAGATCATGCGCCGTCTGCTGCGGGACGTGGCGGAGAACCGGCAGCTCGGAGACGTCACGACGCTGACGGACTCCACGGTCATGGACTTCATCCAGGCGAAGCTGCCGGCGGCGCCCAGCGAGGACTGACCCCGGCCCGCGGGGGCACGGCCCTCGCAGGCCAGCATCCGGGGGCACCCGGCGTCAGCTGACGCCGGGTGCCCCCGGATGCGTAGACTGGTCGGAGCTACAACGCAACAAGATCCTCAGGTGCGCCGGGAAGTCTGGTCGGCATGTGCTCAGCGCTGCCCACCGACCGGAGGTTCCCGTGGTCACCGACCGCCCCCGCACCCCTCGCGCCCCCCGCAAGACCTTCGGGCGCCTGTCCCTGCCGGAGCGGAACTTCGTCGCGGACGCGCTGCGCACCGAGACGGTCGGCGGTGTCCTGCTGCTGCTCGCCGCGATCGCCGCGCTGGTGTGGGCGAACATCCCGGCACTGCATGCGAGCTACGAGCGCGTCAGCCACTTCCATCTCGGCCCCGCCGCCCTCGGCCTCGACCTGTCCGTCGCGCACTGGGCCGCCGACGGGCTCCTCGCGGTCTTCTTCTTCGTCGCCGGCATCGAACTCAAGCGGGAACTGGTCGCCGGTGACCTGAAGGACCCCAGAGCTGCGGTGCTGCCGGTGGTCGCGGCGCTGTGCGGCATGGCGGCCCCCGCCGCCGTCTACGCCCTCACCAACCTCGCCGGTGGCGGCTCGTTCGGCGGCTGGGCGGTGCCGACCGCCACCGACATCGCCTTCGCGCTGGCCGTGCTCGCGGTCATCGGCACCTCGCTGCCCAGCGCCCTGCGCGCCTTCCTGCTCACCCTCGCGGTCGTCGACGACCTCTTCGCCATCCTGATCATCGCGGTCTTCTTCACCGACAACCTGAACTTCGCCGCCCTCGGCGGAGCCTTCGCGGGCCTGGCCGTCTTCTGGCTGCTGCTGCGCAAGGGCATGCGCGGCTGGTACGTGTACGTACCGCTCGCCCTGGTCATCTGGGCGCTGATGTACAACAGCGGCGTGCACGCCACCATCGCGGGCGTCGCGATGGGCCTGATGCTGCGCTGCTCGACCCGGGAGGGCGAGGAGCACTCGCCGGGCGAGCGCATCGAGCATCTCGTCCGGCCGCTGTCGGCGGGCCTGGCCGTGCCGCTGTTCGCACTGTTCAGCGCGGGCGTGTCCGTCTCCGGCGGGGCACTGGCCGATGTGTTCACCCGGCCCGAGACGCTCGGTGTCGTGCTCGGTCTGGTCGTCGGCAAGACCGTCGGCATCTTCGGCGGCACCTGGCTCACCACCCGGTTCACCCGGGCCTCGCTCAGCGACGACCTGGCCTGGGCCGATGTCTTCGCGCTCGCCACGCTGGCCGGGATCGGCTTCACCGTCTCCCTGCTCATCGGCGAGCTGGCCTTCGACGGCGACGCCACGCTGACCGACGAGGTCAAGGCCGCGGTCCTCACCGGCTCGGTGATCGCCGCGCTGATCGCGACGGTGCTGCTCAAGATCCGCAACGCCAAGTACCGCCGGATGTGCGCGGACGAGGAGCGCGACGACGACCTCGACGGCATCCCCGACGTGTACGAGGAGGGCGACCCCGCGTACCACCTCCGGATGGCGGCCATCCTCGAACGCAAGGCCGCCGAACACCGCGCCGTCGCCGCCCGCCAGGAGGCCGAACGGGCAGCACGGAGTGCGGAAGTGCAGGGCGGGGCAGGCGAGCAGAACGACAGTCCGGCATGATCTGACGGGACGGTACAAAAACCCGGCCGTTCCTGGAACGCAGGGTCAGGCAGAAGAGGGAGACCGCGATGAGCGCACCCGACGGCAGCCCGGTCGGCGCCGAACGCAGCATCGGCCAGCTGGTCGCCGCGGCGACGGCGGAGATGTCCGCGCTGGTGCACGACGAGATCGCGTTGGCGAAGGCGCAGCTGAAGAAGGACGTCACACGCGGCGGGATCGCCGGCGCGCTGACCACGGCAGCCGGGGCCATGCTGCTGTTCTCGCTGCCGATGCTCAACTTCGCGCTCGCGTACGGCATCCGCACCTGGAGCGGCGGCTGGAACCTCGGCTGGTGCTTCCTGCTCTCCTTCGCGGCCAACGTCCTGATCGCGCTTCTCCTGCTGCTGGTCGGCCTCGTCTTCTTCAAGAAGGCCAAGAAGGGCAAGGGCCCCCAGAAGGTCGCCGCCTCCATGAAGCAGACCGCCGGAGTGCTCCAGAACGCCAAGCCGCACCCGCGTCCGCAGCTCCCCGCGCTGGAGGACCGGGCACCGCAGGCCATCGAGGCTGTGGCACGCTCGTCCTCATGACGGACCCCGCCACTCCTTCGGCGCAACCGACCTCGGTCGTACGGGCCGACGTGCCCGGCGCCCGGAAGGTGACGCACCGGGACGTCGCCGCCAACGGCGCGCGTTTCCACATCGCCGAGACGGGCGACGGACCGCTGGTGCTGCTGCTGCACGGGTTCCCGCAGTTCTGGTGGACCTGGCGGCACCAGCTCACCGCGCTCGCCGACGCGGGCTTCAGGGCCGTGGCGATGGACCTGCGCGGCGTCGGCGGCAGCGACCGCACCCCGCGCGGCTACGACCCCGCCAACCTCGCCCTCGACGTCACCGGCGTGATCCGCTCCCTGGGCGAGCCGGACGCGGCCCTGGTCGGCCACGACCTGGGCGGCTATCTGGCGTGGACGGCGGCGGCGATGCGCCCCAAGCTGGTCCGGCGGCTCGCGGTCTCCTCGATGCCGCACCCCCGCCGCTGGCGCTCGTCGATGCTCTCCGACGCCCGGCAGACCGCGGCGAGTTCCTACATCTGGGGCTTCCAGCGCCCGTGGGTCCCCGAGCGGCAGCTCACCGCCGACGACGGCGCGCTGGTGGCCCGGCTGATCCGGGACTGGTCGGGCCCGCGGCTGCCGGACGACGAGGTACTGGAGACGTACCGCAGGGCGATGTGCATCCCCTCCACGGCGCACTGCTCCGTGGAGCCGTACCGCTGGCTGGTGCGCTCCCTGGCCCGGCCGGACGGCATCCAGTTCTACCGCCGGATGAAGCGCCCGGTGCTCGTGCCGACCCTGCATCTGCACGGTTCCCTCGACCCGGTGCAGCGCACCCGCAGCGCGGCCGGTTCCGGGGAGTACGTCGAGGCGCCCTACCGCTGGCGCCTGTTCGACGGTCTCGGGCACTTCCCGCACGAGGAGGACCCGGTGGCCTTCTCGACCGAACTGGTCAACTGGCTGAAGGATCCAGAACCGGACCGGTGAGGTCCTCGGGGACCGGACCGGCGACGGCCCCGCGAGGGCGGTCCGTGACGGCGCCGTCGCGCCCGGTATCCGGACGTGGACGCCTGTCCGTCGAACGGCCAATTGCCCCGCGCATAGGCCAAATCGAGGGCGCCCGGGAGGTTATCGACCTTCGGACGGGGGCAGACGTCGGGGTATGGGCTGGACGCACGACTACAGTGACGTAGCACGCACCCGCCGTTCGGCGAGCGGTCCGGGCTCCCTTCACCGGGAAGCCCCGCAACTGACGGGCACGGACCCCCGGGTCGGCATTCCGCGCATCCTGCGCCGCCGGGCCCGCTGGGTCTCGGTACGCCTGCGGCATCCCCGCGGCTGATCCCGCACCGGCCGGACCGCCTCCCCTGCGGGGCGTGGTCCGGCCGTCCTCACCTCACATCGCGCAGCGGTCGGTGTCCACCTGCTGCACTGCGGTGCGCCCCTTGGCGATGTCCTGCTCGATCTCACCGGCCGTGAGCGCGTAGCCGGTCTCGGCGTCGTCGAGGGACTTCGCGAACACCACGCCGTAGACCTCGCCGTCCGTGGTGAGCAGCGGGCCACCGGAGTTGCCCTGGCGGACCGTCGCGTACAGCGAGTAGACGTCGCGGCGGACGGTGCCGCGGTGGTAGATGTCCGGGCCGTTGGCCGTGATGCGCCCGCGCACGCGCGCGGAGCGCACGTCGTACGCGCCGTTCTCCGGGAAGCCGGCGACGATCGCGCTGTCCTTGCTGTGCGCGACCGAGTCGGAGAAGCGCAGCACGGGCGCCTTCAGGTCCGGCACGTCGAGCACGGCGATGTCGCGGTGCCAGTCGTAGAGCACGACCTTGGCGTCGTACTTCCGGCCCTCGCCGCCTATCTGGACGGTGGGTTCGTCGACGCCGCCGACGACATGCGCGTTGGTCATGACGCGGCGGGGGCCGAAGACGAACCCGCTGCCCTCCAGCACCTTGCCGCAACTGCTCGCGGTACCGACGACCTTGACCACCGACCGCTTGGCGCTGCGGGCGACCGCGCTGCCGCGCAGCGCCGGGTCCGGAGGCTGTACGTCGGTGATGGGCTCGTCGGTGAACGGGCTGAAGACCTGCGGGAAGCCGTTCTGCGCGAGGACCGAGGTGAAGTCCGCGAACCAGGTGTCCGCCTGCTGGGGCATCACCCGGGAGACGCCGAGCAGCACCTGCGAGGTGCGGACCTCCTTGCCGAGCGTCGGTATCGTCGTGCCGCCCAGGGCCGAGCCGATCAGCCAGGCGACCAGCAGCATCGCGAGGACGTTGACCATGGCGCCGCCGGTCGCGTCCAGCGCGCGGGCCGGGGACCAGGTGATGTGCACACGCAGCTTGTTGCCGAGGTGGGTGGTGAGGGCCTGGCCGACCGAGGCGCAGATGATCACGACGATCACCGCGACCACGGCCGCGGTCGTACTGACCGGTGTGTGATCGGTCAGGGCGTCCCAGATCACCGGAAGCGCGTACACGGCGACCAGTCCGCCGCCCAGGAAGCCGATCACCGACAGGATGCCGACGACGAATCCCTGGCGGTATCCGACGACCGCGAACCACACGGCGGCGACCAGCAGCAGGATGTCCAGCACGTTCACCGCGTCGAGCCTCGCCTCATCGTCTTCCGGTCACCACAGGTCGGCCGGGGCCCGGCCCGCCGCCGCGCGGCGAGGGAACACATCGTTCCGGAAGGCTCCGGCCCGAACGGCACGGGGCCCACCCTGTCATGACCGCCAGTCGAGCGGGACCTGCTTCTCGCGGTCCCAGGGCGTCTCCCAGCCCGCGTAGTGCAGCAGCCGGTCGATGATTCCGGCCGTGAAGCCCCACACGAGGGCCGATTCGACCAGGAATGCCGGGCCTCGGTGACCGCTGGGGTGCACGGCCGTGGCGCGGTTGCCGGGGTTGGTGAGATCCGCCACGGGGACCGTGAAGACCCGGGCGGTCTCCGCCGGATCGACGACGGCCACCGGGCTGGGCGCGCGCCACCAGCCGAGCACAGGCGTCACGACGAACCCGCTGACCGGGATGTAGAGCCGGGGCAGCACACCGAACAACTGGACGCCGTCCGGGTCGAGTCCGGTCTCCTCCTCGGCCTCGCGCAGCGCGGCCCGCAGCGGGCCGTCGCCCTGCGGGTCACCGTCCTCGGGATCGAGCGCCCCGCCCGGGAAGGACGGCTGCCCGGCGTGCGAACGCAGCGAACTCGCCCGCTCCATGAGCAGCAGCTCGGGCCCGCGGGCGCCCTCGCCGAACAGGACGAGGACGGCGGACTGGCGTCCCGCGCCGTCCTCCGGCGGCAGGAAGCGGCTCAGCTGGACGGGCTGGACCGTCCCGACGACCCGCACCACGGGGTCCAGCCACTCGGGCAGCCCCTCCGTGCTCAGCGCCACCCGGCCGCCCGGCACCCGGCCGGCCGGGTCCTCCTCGCCGGTCCGGTCCGTCCGAATCCCGTGCGCCGTCTCGCCCGCCCGCGTCATCGCCACCCCCGTCCCCGGTCCGTCCGGGTCCTTGCGTCCGTGCCTGAGCCTGTACGTGTACTTGTACGTGTCCGTGCGCCCGTGTCCGCGCGGCTCGCATTCGCGCGGTCCGCGCCCGTGGGATCCGCGCCCGAGCCGCCGGTCCGGCCGGTCCTCTTTCCCGTCCTCGTCCCGGTGGCCGTCGCCGCCGTCCTGCCCGGTCCAACGCGCGGGGGCCCCGAGATCGTTCCGCGCCGGGCGCGGCGGCCCGTGCGGCCGGGCCGGTCGGCTGCCGTCATCCGGCCGCCAGCGGCGGCGCCGGTTTGCCGCCCGCGTCCAGGTAGGACTGCGGCGGCTTGAGGCGCTGGCCGGGGAAGCCGCCCTTCTCGTACTTCAGCAGCTTTTTCGCCTTCTCCGGGTCGGTCTCGCCCTCCCCGTACGCCGGACAGAGCGGAGCGATCGGGCAGGCCCCGCAGGCGGGCTTGCGGGCGTGGCAGATACGGCGGCCGTGGAAGATCACATGATGCGAGAGCATCGTCCACTCGCTCTTGGGGAAGAGCGCGCCGACGGCCGCCTCGATCTTGTCCGGCTCGGTCTCCTCGGTCCACTGCCAGCGCCGCACCAGTCGCTGGAAGTGGGTGTCCACGGTGATGCCCGGCCGCCCGAAGGCGTTGCCGAGGACGACGAAGGCGGTCTTGCGGCCGACACCGGGCAGCTTCACCAGGTCCTCCAGACGGCCCGGGACCTCGCCGCCGAACTCCTCCGCCAGGGCCTTGGAAAGACCCATGACCGACCTGGTCTTCGCACGGAAGAAGCCGGTGGGCCTGAGGATGCCCTCGACCTCCTCCGGATCGGCGGCGGCCAGGTCCTCGGGGGTCGGGTACTTCGCGAACAGCGCCGGTGTCGTCTGATTGACCCGCAGGTCGGTGGTCTGCGCCGACAGGACGGTGGCGACCAGGAGCTGGAAGGGGTTCTCGAAGTCCAGCTCGGGGTGGGCGTACGGATACACCTCGGCCAGCTCGCGGTCGATGCGGCGGGCCCGGCGGACCAGGGCGGTGCGCGACTCGTTCTTCCGCGGCTTCGCGGCGACCGTCCGCACGGACGACGCCTTCCGCACGGCGGCGGTGGCCTTCTCCGGGGCGACCGCCACCTTCTTCGGAGGCACGGCCTTCTTCGCGGTGGCCGCCTTCTTCGCGGGCTTCTCCGGCTTCTCCGGCTTCCCGGGTTTCTCGGGCTTCTCGGAGGTCTTCTTGGCCGCTCTTGTCACAGGGGTCCTCTTTGCCGGTTTCGTCGCTTTGCTGCCGCCGTCGGGCGCCTGTTCGCCCACAGCGGAATCCTGTCGTGCAGCCACCCGCCCAGCCCCCTCGGCCTGTGCTCTCACCGGCGATTCGGACACCCGGCCAGCCTAAGGCCCGGCACCGACATCCGCCCCGGACCCCGAAGACCGGCGCCCGATTGGACCCCTGCCGCGTACCCCGGGACACCTGTACGGCATCCTTGTGACAGATCACACTGTTTGGACCGTCCGGCAAAATGGGGAACACGGTCCCCTGGCGACGGGGGAGCAAGATCCCCTGAGCAGGTCGACAAGGAGAGAACTCGTGGACGACGTTCTGCGGCGCAATCCGCTCTTCGCGGCGCTCGACGACGAGCAGGCCGCGGAGCTTCGCGCCTCCATGACGGAGGTGACGCTCGCACGTGGCGACTCGCTGTTCCACGAGGGCGACCCGGGCGACCGCCTCTATGTGGTCACCGAGGGCAAGGTCAAGCTGCACCGCACGTCCCCGGACGGCCGCGAGAACATGCTGGCCGTCGTGGGCCCCGGTGAGCTGATCGGCGAGCTGTCGCTCTTCGACCCGGGCCCGCGCACCGCGACGGCGACCGCGCTGACCGAGGTCAAGCTGCTCGCCCTGGGCCACGGCGACCTCCAGCCCTGGCTGAACGTACGGCCGGAGGTGGCCGGCGCCCTGCTGCGCGCCGTCGCCCGCCGGCTGCGCAAGACCAACGACCAGATGTCCGACCTGGTCTTCTCCGATGTGCCGGGCCGGGTCGCCCGCGCCCTGCTGGACCTCTCCCGCCGCTTCGGGGTGCAGTCCGAGGAGGGCATCCACGTCGTGCACGACCTGACGCAGGAGGAGCTGGCCCAGCTGGTCGGCGCGTCCCGCGAGACGGTCAACAAGGCCCTGGCCGACTTCGCCCAGCGCGGCTGGCTCCGCCTGGAGGCGCGCGCGGTGATCCTGCTCGACGTGGAACGGCTGGCCAAGAGGTCCCGCTGACCCCGCGCGGCACCGACGCCCTTCCGGGCGGCCGACCAGGGCTCACCGCCGACGGGCACATCGCGCGCGAGGGGTCCCTCGCGCGCGTGCAGCACGCCTTCCGGCCCGTCGTCGCGGCGGTCCGCGACCGGCTGCCGTACATCTACGCAGAGCGGCTGCACAGCGCCTGTCTCTACGGTTCCGTGCCCCGGGGCACCGCACGCGTCGGCCGCAGCGATCTGGACCTGCTGGTCGCCCTGCGGGACGAGCCGACGGACGCCGACCGCCGGGCGGCCCGGGTGTTCGGCACCGCCCTCGATCAGGAGTTCGCCCAGATCGACGGGGCCGGTCTCCTGCTGTACGGCCGGGACCGGCTGCTGAGCGAGGCCGAGCGGTACGACATGGGCTGGTTCACGGCCTGTCTGTGCACCCCGCTGCTCGGCGAGGACCTCGCAGCCCGCCTGCCCCGCTACCGCCCCGGCGACCCGCTGCTCGCCCGGGAGACCAACGGCGACCTGGCGCGGCTCCTCCCCCGGTGGCGCGAGCGCATCGCCGAGGCCGAGGGCGCCGACGGCACGGAGGAGGCCCTCAGGCCCCTGGTGCGCTTCATGTCCCGCCATCTCGTCCGGACGGGGTTCACGCTGGTCATGGGCCGCTGGCAGGGCTGGACCAGCGACCTCCACGAGATGGCCGCCGCCTTCGGCGCGTACTACCCGGAGCGGGCCGCTCAGCTCGCCACCGCGGCCGTGCACGGGTACGACCCGGTCGGCGACCGCGCCCTGCTGCGCTCCTACGCCGACGATCTGGGCCCCTGGCTGGCCGCGGAGTACGCGCGCGTGCACGGCGTCAAGGCGCCCCGACCGTGACCGGCGGCGGCGAGCGGCGGCAGTTTCGAACGGCGCGACGGCGGCCCTAGATGAGCCCGTGCTCGCGCAGGTACTCCAGCTGGGCCCGTACCGACAGCTCGGCGGCCGGCCACAGGGAGCGGTCCACGTCGGCGTACACCTGGGCGACGACCTCGGCTGGCCCTCGGTGGCCGTCCTCGACGGCCGTCTCGACCTGGGCCAGCCGGTGCGCGCGGTGGGCCAGGTAGAACTCGACGGCGCCCTGGGCGTCCTCCAGGACCGGCCCGTGGCCCGGCAGCACCGTGTGCACGCCGTCGTCGACGGTCAGGGACCTGAGCCGCCGCAGCGAGTCCAGATAGTCGCCGAGGCGTCCGTCCGGATGGGCGACGACGGTCGTACCGCGCCCGAGGATCGTGTCGCCGGTGAGCACCGCCCGGTCGGCCGGGAGATGGAAGCAGAGCGAGTCGGCGGTGTGGCCGGGTGTCGGGACGACCCGCAGTTCCAGGCCGCCCACCGAGATCACGTCACCGGCCGCCAGTCCCTCGTCGCCCAGCCGCAGGGCCGGATCGAGGGCACGCACGCGCGTGCGGGTCAGTTCGGCGAAGCGGGCGGCGCCCTCGGCGTGGTCGGGGTGGCCATGGGTCAGCAGGGTCAGGGCTATGCGCCTGCCCGCCTGCTCGGCGGTGGCGACGACCCGGCGCAGGTGACCCTCGTCCAGCGGTCCCGGATCGATCACCACCGCCCGGTCCGAGCCGGGCTCGGAGAGGATCCAGGTGTTGGTGCCGTCCAGGGTCATGGCGGAGGCGTTGGGCGCGAGGACGTTGACCGCCCGCGCGGTGGCGGGCCCGGAGAGCGCACCGCCGCGGGGCTGCCCGGGGAGCGCTGCTGCGTCCGTCATACGAGGGGGCCTTCCTGGACACCGGCCGCAGGGAGCCGGAGCGAATGCGGGCGAGCCGTCATGCGCGGGCCTCCTGACCGGGCGGGGTGCCCTCGGCCGGGACGTGCCGGGTGAACTCGTCGTGGCCCGGCCAGGACAGCTCGACCTCTCCGTCCACCAGGCGGGCGCGGGCGAGCACAGGGGTCAGGTCCTGCGCCCCGGCCGCCTCCAGCGCCCGCGCGGCGCTGGCGCAGGGCAGCAGCCGGCGCAGGGTGGCGACGGTCGGCGGCATCATCAGCAGCTCGCCCCTGTCGTACCCGGCCGCCGCGTCCTGGGGCCGGATCCACACCGTGCGGTCGGCCTCCGTGGAGGCGTTGCGGGTGCGCTGGCCCTCGGGCAGGGCGGCCACGAAGAACCAGGTGTCGTAGCGGCGGGGTTCGAACTCGGGCGTGATCCAGCGCGCCCAGGCGCCCAGCAGGTCCGAGCGCAGGGTCAGGCCGCGGCGGTCGAGGAACTCCGCGAAGGACAGCTCCCGCGCGACCAGGGCGGCGCGGTCGGCCTCCCAGCCGGGGCCCGTGGTGTCGCCGACGACGGAGCCGGGGCCGGGCCCGGCGAGCAGCACACCCGACTCCTCGTACGTCTCCCGGACGGCCGCGCAGACGATCGCCTGGGCCGCCGCCGCGTCGTCCACGCCGAGCCGGTCGGCCCACCACGCGCGCGTGGGCCCCGCCCAGCGCACCTGCTGGTCGTCGTCGCGCGGATCGACGCCGCCGCCCGGGTACGCGTACGCGCCCCCGGCGAAGGCCATGGAGGCGCGTCGGCGCAGCATGTGCACGGCGGGACCGGTGTCGGTGTCCCGCAGGAGCATGACGGTGGCCGCCCGTCTGGGCACGACCGGGGTGAGGGTGCCGTCCGCGAGCGCGCGGATGCGGTCCGGCCAGTCCGGAGGGAACCACTGCCCGTTCGCCTGCCCATTCGCCATGGCCGGAGGCTATCCCGTGGCGCGCGAATGTTCGAGAGGCGTCGGGGCCGCGGGCCGCTCAGGGAGCCAGCTCGACCTGGATCTCCACCTCCACGGGCGCGTCCAGCGGCAGCACCGCCACGCCGACCGCGCTGCGCGCGTGCACGCCCTTGTCGCCCAGGACCTCGCCCAGCAGCTCGCTGGCGCCGTTGACGACACCGGGCTGCCCGGTGAAGTCGGCGGCCGAGGCAACGAAGCCCACGACCTTCACCACGCGCGCGATGCGGTCCAGGTCGCCCGCGACGGACTTGACGGCGGCGAGCGCGTTCAGCGCGCAGACGCGGGCCAGGTCCTTGGCCTCCTCGGCGGTGACCTCCAGCCCGACCTTGCCGGTGACCGGCAGCTTGCCGTCCACCATCGGCAGCTGGCCGGCGGTGTAGACGTACGGACCGGACTGCACGGCCGGCTGGTAGGCGGCCAGCGGCGGCACGACCTCCGGCAGCGTCAGACCCAGCTCGGCCAGCCTGGCCTCGACCGCGCTCATGCCTGCTTCTCCCGCTTCAGGTAGGCCACCAGCTGCTCCGGGTTCGGGCCGGGCACGACCTGGACGAGCTCCCAGCCGTCCTCGCCCCAGTTGTCCAGGATCTGCTTCGTGGCATGGACGAGCAGCGGCACGGTTGCGTATTCCCACTTGGTCATGGGCCGACTGTAGCCGCTGCGGCCGGCCCTGCCGTGCGCCGGACGTGCGCCCGGCCGCCGCCCGCTCGCACCCCGGGACGCCGACCGCCCGCGCGCCGGGCCGTACGCCTGCCGCGCGCCTGCCGCGCGCCCGGTCCGCGGGCGGTGAGGACGCCATCGCGGCGGCGGTTGTCCACAGCCTCGCGCGTGCCCGGAGCGCGGACTGGTTAGGCTCGAAGACGTGAGCAGGCTCCAGGTCGTCAGCGGCAAGGGCGGGACCGGCAAGACCACGGTCGCCGCGGCCCTCGCGCTGGCCCTGGCCACGAAGGGGAAGCGGACGCTCCTCGTCGAGGTCGAGGGCCGCCAGGGCATCGCACAGCTCTTCGAAACGGAGGCGCTGCCCTATGAGGAACGCAAGATCGCGGTCGCACCGGGCGGCGGGGAGGTGTACGCGCTCGCCATAGACGCGGAACTGGCCCTGCTGGACTACCTCCAGATGTTCTACAAGCTGGGCAGCGCCGGCCGCGCCCTGAAGAAGCTCGGCGCCGTCGACTTCGCCACCACCGTCGCACCGGGTGTCCGGGACGTCCTGCTGACCGGCAAGGCGTGCGAGGCGGTGCGGCGCAAGGACCGGGCCGGACGGTTCGTCTACGACTACGTGGTCATGGACGCGCCACCGACCGGCCGCATCACCCGCTTCCTCAACGTCAACGACGAGGTGGCCGGGCTCGCCAGGATCGGCCCGATACACAATCAGGCGCAGGCCGTGATGCGGGTGCTGAAGTCCGCCGAGACGGCCGTGCACCTGGTGACGCTGCTGGAGGAGATGCCCGTCCAGGAGACCGCGGACGGCATCGCCGAACTGCGCGCCGCCCGGCTGCCGGTGGGCCGCGTCGTCGTGAACATGGTGCGCCCCCAGGTGCTGGACGCCGCCGGACTGGAACTCGTGCGGAGCGTGCCGCGCACCGCGCTCGCCCGCTCGCTGTCCTCCGCCGGGCTCGGCGGCGCACGGCGCGGCGGGAACGCCGAGCGGCTGGTGGACCCGCTGCTCGCACAGGCGCACGAGTACGCCGAGCGGTACGCGCTGGAGCAGGAGCAGCGCTCGGTCCTCGGCGCGCTGGACCTGCCGCTGCACGAACTGCCCCTGCTCGCCGAGGGCATGGACCTGGCGGGCCTGTACGAACTGGCGAGAGAGCTGCGGAAGCAGGGGATGTCATGAGCCCGGACCCGGCCCCCGCGCGGGGACCCGAAGTGCCCTCAGGACCGTCGCAGGAGGGCGCCCGCCGCCTCGCGCACACGCGCGTGCTGGACGTCGACCCGCTGATCGACGACCCGGGGACGCGGATCGTGGTGTGCTGCGGCGCGGGCGGGGTCGGCAAGACGACGACGGCGGCGGCCCTCGGGCTGCGGGCGGCCGAGCGGGGCCGCAAGGTGGTCGTCCTGACGATCGACCCGGCCCGCCGGCTCGCCCAGTCGATGGGCATCGACTCCCTCGACAACGTCCCGCGCCGGGTCAAGGGCACCGACGGCGACGGCGAACTGCACGCCATGATGCTCGACATGAAGCGCACCTTCGACGAGGTCGTCGAGGCGCACGCGGATCCCGAGCGGGCGGCGGCGATCCTGGCCAACCCCTTCTACCAGTCGCTCTCGGCGGGCTTCGCGGGCACGCAGGAGTACATGGCGATGGAGAAGCTGGGGCAGTTGCGGGCGCGCGACGAGTGGGACCTCATCGTCGTCGACACCCCGCCCTCGCGCTCCGCGCTGGACTTCCTGGACGCGCCCAAGCGGCTCGGCTCGTTCCTGGACGGGCGGCTGATCCGGCTCCTGACGGCCCCGGCCAAGCTGGGCGGGCGTGCCGGGATGAAGTTCCTGAACGTCGGCATGTCGATGATGACCGGCACGCTGGGCAAGCTGCTGGGCGGTCAGCTCCTCAAGGACGTCCAGACCTTCGTGGCCGCGATGGACACCACCTTCGGCGGCTTCCGTACGCGCGCCGACGCCACGTACAAGCTGCTCCAGGCGCCGGGGACGGCGTTCCTTGTGGTCGCGGCCCCGGAGCGGGACGCCCTGCGGGAGGCCGCGTACTTCGTGGAGCGGCTGGCCGCCGAAAGGATGCCGCTGGCCGGTCTGGTCCTCAACCGGGTGCACGGCAGCGGGGCCGGGAAGCTGTCGGCCGAGCGGGCGCTCGCCGCGGCGGAAAATCTTGAGGAGCCCCGCATTGTGGATCAGGGGGACGGGAAAGCTGGTCTTCGTAACTCTCCCGACACGTACGGAAGTTCAGACTCCCCCAGCTCTGATCTCCCGGACTCCGGCGCCCCGGGCTCCGGTTCTCCCGACCCCGAGGCCGAGCACACGGGTTCCACCGATTCCGCCGATTCCACCGATTGCGCCGACCCTGACGACACGGCCGGCCCGGCGGACGGCCCCACGGATCCTGCGACCCTCGTGGATCCCTCGGACCCCGTGGACCAGGTCGCCGCGGGCCTGCTGCGGCTGCACGCCGAGCGTATGCAGGTGCTCGCGCGCGAGCAGCGTACGCGCGACCGCTTCGCCGCCCGGCATCCCGAGGTGGCGGTGGCGGAGGTGGCCGCGCTCCCCGGCGATGTGCACGACCTCGCGGGGCTGCGGGACATCGGGGACCGGCTCGCGGACAACCGCCGCGAACTGCCCGAGCCGGGCGCCTGAGAGGACGGCGGCGGCACCCGGGCGCGAGAGCGCTCTCAGCCCACCGCCGCGAGAGCCTCGTACACCTCGTCGTCGAGGGAGACCAGGCCCGCCCCGCGCTCGTACTCCAGACGCGCGGTCTCCAGCAGCCTGCGCCATGAGGTGACGGTCGGCCGTCTGCGCAGCAGCGCGCGGCGCTCACGCTCCGTCATGCCCCCCCAGACGCCGAACTCGACGCGGTTGTCGAGTGCGTCGGCGAGGCATTCGGTGCGTACCGGGCACCCCGTGCACACCGCCTTGGCCCTGTTCTGCGCTGCTCCCTGAACGAACAGTTCATCCGGATCGGTAGTGCGGCAGGCCGCCTGCGCACTCCAGTCGGTTACCCAGCCCATACCGGCGCCGTCCTCTCCCGAATCGAGGCTCCCCCACGGCGACGGCGGCATATTCACCGCCGCCAGTTGAGGACGTTACGGAAGGTGGACACAGCGCAACACCCCCAGCGGGCCCAATCTTGAATGGTCCGAACGGACTATGGGTTAGCGGCAGATCACCCGGGGGAGTGAGGTGGCGACATGCGCGACATTCCCGGCACAACGGGAGGTTCCTCTTGCGCCACAACGGACGTCACGCATCACACAAGGCGATTCCGGGCACGTGTCGCCGGGCCCGGAGACCGGCCGGGAAGGGACATCGCGCGCGTCCGGAACGATTCGGGTTCGCCGGACGTAGAAGACGAGAGAGACGAAGGAGGCGAGGGAGGCGAGGGAAGGAACAGCGGTGCTGCTGTGACAGCCGAGAGCAGCTTAGGCCAAGGCATATACGCGTGTCCGGCGAATGAGAACGTAGGCTGCCCCCATGCCAAAGAAGCGCTCGGGCGGTGGTCAGTCGCCAACGCAACAGGCCGCCAAGTTCCTCGGTGTCAGTGTGCTCGCCGGAGCGGTCCTCGCCGGAATCGCGTTGCCCGCGGCCGGCGCGCTGGGCCTGGCGGCGAAGGGGTCGGTCCAGGGATTCGACGACATCCCGGCCAACCTCAAGCGCCCCCCGCTCAGCCAGCGCACCACGATCCTGGACAGCCAGGGCAGCCAGCTCGCCCAGGTCTACTCCCGCGACCGCACGGTGGTGGAGCTGAAGGACATCTCCCCGTATCTCCAGAAGGCGATCGTCGCGATCGAGGACGCCCGCTTCTACCAGCACGGGGCGATCGACCTGAAGGGCGTCCTGCGCGCGCTCAACAAGAACGCGACCAGCGGCGGCGTGGCCCAGGGCGCCTCCACCCTCACCCAGCAGTATGTGAAGAACGTCTTCGTGGAGGAGGCCGGCGACGACCCGACGAAGGTCGCGCAGGCCACGCAGCAGACCCTCGGCCGCAAGATCAAGGAGCTGAAGTACGCGATCCAGGTCGAGCAGGACCTCGGCAAGAAGCGGATCCTGGAGAACTACCTGAACATCACCTTCTTCGGTGAGCAGGCCTACGGCGTCGAGGCCGCCTCCCAGCGCTACTTCTCCAAGCACGCCAAGGACCTCACCCTCCCCGAGGCGGCGCTGCTGGCCGGCATCGTCCAGTCGCCGAGCCGCTACGACCCGGTCAACGACGAGGCCGAGGCCACCAAGCGGCGCAACACCGTGCTCCAGCGGATGGCCGAGGTCGGGGACATCTCCCGGGCGGAGGCGGACGCGGCCAAGAAGGTCCCGCTGAAGCTGAAGGTCACCCGGCCGCGCAACGGCTGCATCACCGCGGTCAAGGACTCGGCCTTCTTCTGCAAGTACGTCGAGAAGGCGTTCTTGAACAGCCCGGTCTACGGCAAGACCCGCGCCGACCGGGCCAAGATCTGGAACCAGGGCGGTCTGACCATCCGCACCACCCTGGACCCGCAGGCCCAGGCGTCGGTGCAGTCCTCCCTGAAGGACCACATCTACCAGTCGGACTCCGTCGCCTCGGCGGCCGTGCTGGTCGAGCCGGGCACCGGCCGGATCGTCGCGATGGGCCAGTCCAAGCCGTACGGCTACGGGAAGAACGAGACCGAGATCAACTACTCGGTCGGCAACGACGCGGGCGGCTCGAACTTCGGCTTCCCGACCGGTTCGACGTTCAAGCCCTTCGTCGCGGCGGCGGCCATCGAGGGCGGCAAGGCGCCCACGCAGGAGTACTCCTCGCCGTACAAGATGCCGTACCCGAGCCCGGTTCAGGCGTGCGACGGCAAGCGGTGGCTGAACTCGTACCACGAGGACGTGGAGAACGAGAACACCTCCGAGCACGGCCCGTACGCCATGAAGGAGGCCATGGCGAAGTCGATCAACACCTACTTCGTGCAGATGATCTCCGAGATCGGCCTCTGCCCGGTGACGACCATGACCGACAAGCTGCACGTGGTGCAGGGTGACGGCAAGAAGCTGCCGCAGGCGCCCTCCATCGCGCTCGGCGCGGTCGGCATCTCCCCGCTGACGATGGCGAGCGCCTACGCCACCTTCGCCTCGCGCGGCACGTACTGCACCCCGGTCGCCATCGAGTCGATCACCCAGCGCAGCGGCGGCCAGACGAAGGCCCTGCCGGTGCCGAAGACCACCTGCACGCGGGCCATGTCCGAGAAGACCGCGGACACCGTCAACACCCTGCTCCAGGGCGTGATCGACTCCGGTACCGGTCAGCAGGCCGGCCTCTCCGACCGCGACAACGCGGGCAAGACGGGTACGACCGACGAGCGCAAGAACGCCTGGTTCGTGGGCTACACGCCGAACATGGCGGGCGCGGTGTGGGTGGGCAGCGCCAGCCAGAAGGTCAAGATGACCGGCATCCGCATCGGCGGCATCATGCACGACCTCGTCTTCGGCGCCGACGTGCCCGGTCCGATCTGGCGGGACGCGATGACCGGCGCCCTCCAGGGCAAGCCCGCTCCGTCCTTCAACATCGTCGACATCCCGGACCCCGGCAAGGACAAGAACAAGGGTCCCGACAAGGACAAGAACAAGGACAAGAACAAGGGCGGCGACAAGGGAAAAGGCCGCGGCCACGGGGGTAACGGCGGCGACGACGGCGGCGGCCTCCCCGGTGGCCCGGCCGGCGGCGGCACCGGGTTCCCCGGCTTCCCCGGTGGCTTCATCCAGGGGAACGGCAACGGCGGGCAGCACGGCTGACCCGGCGCTGCGTACGTAGCGCGTGATGACGTAGCGCGTGATGACGTGACGAGAGGCGTGACGAGAGGAGGGCCCCGGCTTCCCGCCGGGGCCCTCCTCTCCTCTTGTCCTCTTGTCCGGCGGCCGGATCAGCCGGCCAGCAGCCTCTTGACCACCGCGGCGACCCGCCCGCCCTCGGCCTGCCCCGCGACCTTCGGGTTCACGATCTTCATGACGGCGCCCATGGCCCGCGGCCCCTCGGCGCCGCCCGCCCTGGCCTCCGCGACGGCCTGGCCGACGATCGCCTCCAGCTCCTCGTCGGACAGCTGCTTGGGCAGATACGCGGCGAGCACCTCGCCCTCCGCCTTCTCCCGCTCGGCCGACTCCGCACGACCGCCCTGCGCGAAGGCATCGGCCGCCTCGCGGCGCTTCTTGGCCTCCTTGGTGATCACCTTGAGGACCTCGTCGTCGGACAGCTCGCGCTTCACCTTGCCCGCGACCTCCTCCTTGGTGATCGCGGCGAGCGTCAGCCGGAGCGTCGCGGAACGCAGCTCGTCACGCTCCTTGATCGCGGCGTTGAGGTCATCGTGCAGCTTCGACTTGAGGGTGGTCATGGGGTCGATTGTCGCAGGTACGACGTGCTCGCCGCGCGCCGATTTACCGGCCCGTCGCAGGAGGGCGACCGAGCTCCCGGCACCCGGCACCGGGGCCCCGCCGCGCGGGCGATTTCCCTGGCAGGGCGCGACTTTGAGACGATGGACACATGCGCGCGCGATACGGAGTACCCCTCGGCATCACGGCGGTCGCGACCGCCGGTCTCATCTACGCGGCGGGTTTCGAGGTCCGCTCCTTCCGCCTGCGACGGGTGACCGTCCCGGTCCTGCCCCCCGGTATGCACCCCCTCCGCGTCCTCCAGGTCTCCGACATCCACATGGTCGGCGACCAGCGCAAGAAGCAGCGCTGGCTGCGCTCGCTCGCCGGGCTGCGCCCCGACTTCGTGCTCAACACCGGCGACAACCTCTCCGACCCCGAGGGCGTGCCGGAGGTCCTGGACTCGCTCGGTCCGCTCATGGAGTTCCCGGGCGCCTATGTCTTCGGCTCCAACGACTACTACGGCCCCCGGCCGCGCAACCCCGCCCGCTATCTGCTGGAGAAGACGAGCGGCCGGCACGGCCTGAACGGCAACGCCCCCGCGGTCGGCGTGATCCACAACCCGTGGGAGGACCTGCGCGACGGCTTCGACGAGGCGGGCTGGCTCAACCTCACCAACACCCGCGGCACCCTGAAGATCGAGGGCGTCTCGGTGGAGCTGACGGGCCTGGACGACCCGCACATCAAGCGGGACCGCTACGCCCGGGTGGCCGGCGGCCCCTCCGCCGGGGCCGACTTCTCGATGGGCGTCGTCCACGCCCCCTACCTGCGCGCCCTGGACGCCTTCACGGCCGACGGCTACCCCCTGATCCTGGCCGGCCACACCCACGGCGGGCAGCTCTGCATCCCCTTCTACGGCGCCCTGGTCACCAACTGCGACCTGGACACCGACCGGGTCAAGGGCCTGTCCACCCACACCGCCGAGGGCCACACCTCCTACCTCCACGTCTCGGCGGGCTGCGGCACCAACCGCTACACCCCGGTCCGCTTCGCCTGCCCGCCGGAGGCGACACTGCTGACGCTGGTGGCGAAGGACTGACCGGGGCCGAGGGGACTGACCGGGGCCGACGGGACGGGCGAGCCGGGTGAGCCGGGGTGAGACGAGACACGACGGGCCGGGCCGGGCCGGGGAGCCGATCAGCATCGGTCGCCGTACGAGCAGCGGTCACCGGCACTCCGCCCGTAACCCACACAGCCCACCCGAATCGCCCGGAATGCCCTCACTTCCTACCGTGAGGACATGACCGCCCCGATACCACCGGTCCCCGGAGCGTCCGCCTCCCCGACGCCTCCGATCCCCCGGGACATACCGGACCTCCCCGCGATCCCGGGCATCACCGCACTGATGCCGTCCGCCGTCCCCGCGACGGCGGTGGTGACCCCCGTCCGCCGCCCCTGGACGGCGGCGTACCGCTTCCTGGTCGCCGCGGCGGCCGCGGCGGCGGTGACGGCCGAGACGATCATCGGGCCGCCGCTGCACGTCCTGAGCCACTTCGCGATCCAGAGCACGATCCTGCTGATCCTGGCGCTCGTCGTCTCGGCCCGCAGAGCGTGGACCGCCCGCCGCCCCGCCCCCGCCGCTCTGACCGGGGCGGCCGTGCTCTACCTCACGCTCTCCGCGCTGGTCCACCACCTGCTGCTGACCGAGGCGTCCCCGCCGTTCTCGATCACGGACGCCCCCGGCATCCACCCCCTGTGGCAGTCGGTCGCCGCGCGCCTCCTGCACACGGTGATCCCGATCGCCGCCCTGCTGGACTGGCTCCTGCTGACCGCCCCGAACCGCCTCCACCTGCGCCAGGCCGCCCCCTGGCTGCTCTACCCACTGGCCTACCTGGCCTTCTCCCTCACCCGGGGCGAGCTGCTCCCGCCCGACGCGGCACACCGCTACCTTTACGCCTTCCTGGACGTCGACCAGCACGGGTACCGCCACGTCCTGGCCAACGCCCTCCTCCTGGGCCTCGCCTGCTACGCCCTCGCCCTCCTCCTCGTGGCCCTCGACCACGCCCGCCCCAACCCGGTCCCCCGCCGCACCAGAACCGGATTTCGCCTCAGGCCCCCGGTGGGCTAAAGTAAACGTCGTCGCCGCGACAAGCAGCGACATCGGGGTGTGGCGCAGCTTGGCAGCGCGCTTCGTTCGGGACGAAGAGGTCGTGGGTTCAAATCCCGCCACCCCGACAGCTGAAACACCAGGTCAGGGGCCTGATCCGCTTAGCGGGTCGGGCCCCTGACTCGTTCCCGGAGATCGTTTGGGAGAAAACTGGGAGAAGATCTTGGTCGGCTTCTCTCAGCGGACGATCGCCCGGCAAGGGAGGCACGCCTCCTACGCGTCCGCTCGTACCTGTCGTACCTGCGCGTTCGCGAACTCCAGTCGCCTGCTCGACCCGAGGACAGCCTGTGGACTACGGCTTCGGCAGCACCTTCGAGCAGGCGGGGCGCCCGTGCGCGGTCTGCGGCACGGTGATGGAGTATTGGCGCCCGCCTAGCCAGAAGTACTGCCCCGATCCTTGTCGCACCTCGGCTGCCAAGAGGCAGCGGGTCGAACGCCCGAAGGACGCGGGCCAACTTGGAGAAGTTGGCCGAAAACGTCGAAATGTTACGGGTGGAACAGCGCAAGCGCCAGCAGCTGCTAGAGCACCAATCAAGGAAAGCAAGAGGTCATCTGACTGACGACGAGGGAATCTTGATTGGGCTGTGCGCCGTGGGCCGTGGGCCGTCGACTCCGCAGCTTTAGCCCCCGCCCCCGTCCGAGTCCCGCGTTGTGCAAGTAGAACCGTCATCGCCGTATCCGCTTATCATCTCATTCCTCTGAACTTGACGCAATCGACGTCGCCGCGAAAGTTCTTCTGCGGTATAGTGCATTCCACCATAGAGCAGTACTGCCTGAACCATACTCACGATCGCCGATACGTAGATCACTTGCGCGATCGCTGGGACGGGCCATGGCGTTCTGGGCAAATAGACACCAACGGCAAAGTACCAACCACTAAACAACATGAAATATGCGCCGCGATGCATCCACTTCGCGCGATCGCGATTGCTGTCAAATTTTGCGACACTGAACAAGAACCAGAATGTCATGTAGAAGCAGAACAGCCACACCGCACTCGAGAAAACGCCGTATGTCGAGCGCGCGATTTCGAAGAGCCCGGGCCCCATCATTCCAGAGACGGCCAATAGTACGCTGTAGAAACCCACGTTGATGAAGTGATCCGGAAACTTTGGGTGCCGTTCCAGAAAGTTTGCCTCGCTAACAAAATGGGGGATCGGGCGACCGCCCAAGGGGGCATCGGCGAAGAATCTCTCCCGTTCGTGCAATCTTCGTCGGATTGCCAGGGTGAGTGCCAGCCGAAGCGGCATAGGGTACGGCAAACTGCTCTGATCCCGTCCAAAACAATCCTGGACATCACGAACCATGAGATCGATTCCAGCCTGATTAAGCATATCCTCCTCTCGCACCGGAACACTTTTGGGATGCTTCCCATCAGCGGCACTCTCGCGCAAGTATTTTGTCAAATTAACCCAATAAAGCGCTCTCATTTCCGGGTCATGAACAATACCAATTACAGGAATGCGGCTGCGCTTCCAGTCGTCAATGTGATTTCCGCATGGAATCGCATAGCCCGTCGCGCGCCTATACTTAACACCGCTCTTGATTTGCACAGCCGCGATATCGCCGGTCCTTTGGCCTAGATATGTGAAACTAACATAGCAATCCTCTCCGTAGTCATTTCCGCCATCGATCTCCTGCACAATATGCTCCGCAGCCTCCATGGCTTTGCGAAACGCATTCACCCCTGCCCTTTCGATCTGCCTCGTGCGCCACACCTTGGCCACGTCAGCCCCCTCGGCTCAATCCATCAACGGCCCATACACCGAAGTTAGTCGACGGTACTGACAGCGCGACGAGTCATCCGCAGTTCAGAGCAGTGATCGTGAAGGACCTGCTGGCCGCTCTCACCCGGCAACCGGCGCCCTGCTCACGGTCGGTGCTGTGGACTGGGTAGCGACCGTGGGGCCCCAGCTGCTGCCCATGGCCTATGGCCGAGCACAGCTGCAGGTTGATCAACCAGCGCAGCCCCAGTGAGAGTTGCCGTATCCGGGCAGCGCATGATGCCGGTCATGGAGAGCACGGTCGAGAAGATCAAGGTCTGGTTCCGGTTCGTTCCTCGCGAGGGTTGGTTCCCGCAGGACACAGAGGACCTGTGGGCGACAAAGCTCGGCGATGACGCGGCCATCGTGCAGAGCATCCCCTTCCTGCAGGACGGGGTGGCTGAAGGCGACGTGGTTCGGTATCAGACCGACGCCGGCGGCCTTCACTGGGCCGTTGGGCGGGTCAGCACCGCCGGAAACTGCACGATTCACGTCGTGCCCGTCCCTACCGGTCCCTTGGGACGGAGCCCTCAGGCGGTGCACCAGCGTCTTTCGGCCTTCGAGCTCGGAGGCGAGGTCTTCAGCGAGGAATTTCCCATGGTGGCCTTCGCCGCATCGGCTGACGCGGACTTCACCGGGATCAAGGCGCTCCTGGATCAAGGAGCAGAGGAAGGGTGGTGGCAGTACGAAGTTGGCTGTGGCACCGTGAGGTGGTGGAATGCCTGACTTTCGCGGGGGCCTCCTACGACGACGAAGACATTCGTCTCCCGAGCCGCCTCCCTCTCTCCGCGCCAGCCACCGACCCGGGGGGCACTTCCGATGGAGTCACCATGACCGACTTCCCTCATGCACTTGCCACTTGGTGCACCAACCAGGCACCCAGCCTCCGTGCAGCGCCGATCGACTGTGAGTTCGGGTACCTCTCCGATTGACGGACGTAGCAAGGCGAGCGCCTGGGTGACCCTCAGCGCCAACGCCCGACTCGCCACCATCACCGTATGGGACACCGGCGAAGCAGAACTCGAGCGCGCAGACCTCGCGAGCAGTCAGGTCCACCTGAACACCGGCTCCTCCAGACAGAGCAGGGTCTCGTCAGTGCGCTTTCAGGACTCGTGCAATGGATGCGATCTCCAGCGCAATGAGCAGACTGCGTTGTGGCCCAAGGACCCTCTGCCCCGCCGATCTCCCCTGCGGGGAAGGCCGTTGTAAAGCTCGGACGACTGGCCCGACTTCTGCCCGCCAGAATCCGAGCGTGTCCACCGAGCTGAGCGGAATGATCGAATGCAGCCCAGGAGCCCGGCTCTGAAGCGAGGACGACGAGGACGCCGTCTGGACGGCTGCCATCGATCTGTTCGTCCTCAACGTCGGCAATGCCTACGACACACTCGCCTGCCTCTTCGGGGTGCGCAACTCCTTCGGGTTCCAGCCGCTGGCCGAATATCGCGGACTGCCGGAGGACGTCGCCGAGGGGGTGCGTACTGCCTCCGTCTCATACCCCGGGCCCGAGTACTCCCACAGCACCACCTGGATCACCGGGGCCGAACTGGCCGCTGCCGACTGGGACGAGACCGACAGCTCCGGCGCGCACAGCCATCGCGCGGTCGCGGAAGACGCCACCCACTGGGGACCTGTTTGGGAAGTGATGCGGACGCTGGGCGGGCTGCACGGCCCGGAGAACGTACGGCTCGTCGTCTGGTTCGATTGACCATCGAGCTGTCGGAGGACGAAGGCGGTGGGCCAGGATGAGCCGATGACGCGATGGTTCCGCAGCTACTGGGACGAAGAAGACACCTGGTTCTACTTCGAGGTCGGTGACGACGGATGGGTGAGCCGTCAGGTCGAACTCGAAGGTCCAGCAAGGCGACCCATCGCCGCCGCTTCGGCCGAGAACGACGATGCCCGGTACGGCTTCACTGCGGAGTCGCCCATCGCCGACTGGGAAGGGCACGTCGAGGAGCCGCTGACCCTCCAGGACTTCGAAGAGGTCTGGGCCGAAGCCCGGCAACACCTCACCGCGCCCGAAGTCTGACGTACCGGCCGCCGACGACTGTCAGAACGGGACAGCAGGGAGCCCAAGTCCCACGGCCGCACGCAAACTTGCTCACGCAATGAGAGATGATCTTGTGCCTGAGGCCCGCCGGGGTCAGCCGAGACCAGCCCACCCCAAGCCCCTGAACAGCACGGATATCCATCCGACCTGGCGAGGATCTTGACCGAACCTCATTCGGGACGAAGAGGTCGTGGGTTAAGATCCCGCCACCCCGACAGTGAAGTACCAGGTCAGGGGACTGATCCGCTTAGCGGGTCGGGTCCCTGAGCGGTTTCCTGGGTTGTCCTTGGAGCCGCTTGGGAGCCGAGTCCGGACCTAGCCCAGCGCCTCCGTGGCCGCCCTGCTCGCCGTGCCCAGTCAGCGCTTGTTGGCGACCTGCGGCAATGCCATCCAGCCCTGCGGAAAGGCCGGTCATCCATTCTGCTCAGACCGATCCAGCTCGTCCTCGTCCAGGTAGTCCCACCGGCGCCGGTAGAAAGCCCTGGCAGCACGCGACTCGGGCCATGCGTCGTATTCCTCGCTCTGAGGGAGTTGCCCCGGATTTCCGCTTGATCGGCGCGGGATTCCCGCTCGTCGCGATCCGATTCGGTGCGATACGCGAGCCCAAGTCCACTGCTACGAGCGCTGTTCCGCTCTGGCCAAGCAGCGCGATGACCGACCAGCACTGACGGCGCAGCCCACCGCCCCCTCCGGTGAGTTCGTAGAACACAGTGGTCCGGTGGCCAGGCTCCCCATCGCATCGGTCCAGCCTGGCTGTCCTCACACACGTAGCGCTGGTTCCGGAGGGGAGGCCCCCGCGTATGCCTCAGGATCGCTGCGGGCGCAGGTGGCGGGAGGCTGCCAGGCAGGAGGACAGCCAGGTGGCTTCAGGGCGGTCGATGGTCAGGCCGACCACGGTGATCTCGCCTTCGAGGGGTCCGTCGAGCCGTATCGAGTGATCACCGACGCGGACCATCTCCCAGTCCATGTCGCTGTGCCAAAGCCTGGCGGTCTTTTCACCGCGTCGCTGGGCGAAGACGAGTTCCTCGCCGTGTTCGTTCATGAAGTAGCCGACGTAGTCCTTGTCGGTGATGACGCCGCCGCAGAGTTTCGCCAGGAGCTGCTCGATCGCGGGAGAGTCGTCGTTCATGCCGTGGGCTCCTCGGCCTGGTCGGAGGTCTGCTCGGTCGACGAGAGCGCCAGCATTCGCTCCGCCGACTGCAACAAGGTCTCGTAGGTGATCACTTCTATGCGCGACATGTGCGTGTTGTAGGTCCGCAGCGTGTCCGCGATCTGCTGGGGGGTTATCCCGTCGCTCACGTACTGCGGGTGGCCGATCACGACCGTCGCGGAGGCTCTGCGCGTGTCGATCCCGTACCGCGCGAGGATGGACTCGCGGCCCTCGTCCAGGGTTCGCAGGTAGTTCTGCGTCTGCGAGACCGCTCGGTGGACCGGGGCGCCCAGCATGAGGTGGCCACTCGGACGGATGACCAGCTTCTCGATGTTGGCACGTTTGAGTTCGACCACGTGCAAGGAGCCGTCTCCGCGTAGCAGCGGTATGTCGAGAATGGTGTCCGGGGTGTACTGACGGCGGGCCAGCTCCCCCACAAAGGCGCCACCGAAGATCCATTCCTGGTTCTTCAGGCAGTCATGGAGAGCGCCCTCGGAGCTCTCGGGGCGGTCCACTGCGGCACGCAAGGCGGCCAGGCCGGCCCGCCTGGCACGCAGTTCCAACATCTGGGCGAGCATGTCGGCGTCCGCGTCCTCCAGGAACTCGCTCACCATCCGGGCGGTCTCGACCGAGGCCGGCCGGGGCAGTTCCCGGAAGACCAGTTCCATGTGCCCGAACTCCTGGAGCCTCTTGAGGTATTCGGTGGGCAGTTGGATTCCGCCCTCACCGTCTCCGGTGCCCAGGCGGTCGGTGGACCGTGCGATGCCGAGGAAGAGGGCAAGAGCGTCGGTGACACTGGCGTCCGGGTTCTCGGCGCGCAGGGCCTCCAGAGCCGATACGGCTCGATCGGCGCCCATGGCGGCCATGCGCCGCATGAACTCCTCGCTCCGGAGCCGCGCCTTTTCGTCGTAGTAGTACTGAACGGTGTCGAGGAAGAGGTCGCCGCGCGCGTAACCAGCGAATCTCTGGAAGCGTTGGGCCAGGGCGAAATCCTCATGGAGCAGGCACATTTGTGCCACATCCTCCAGGGCGTCCACCAGCTTCTTTCCTTGACCGTACTTGCCATCGGAATCCCTGGCCATGATGCGCAGCACCACGTCGATCCGCTCATGCACAGCGACGTGTTCCGTGAGTCTTCGTGCCTCTTCGACCATGCGCTTGAGCGAACGACTGGACCGGAAATTCACCATACCGGGGACTCTAGAAGTCAGCACTGACAACCGGGGACCGCGCAGTCCGAGCAGACGGCCGAGGCGGCGCTCCTCGGCCTCAGAGGCAGCTTCCGAGGGTTCGGGCTTTGTCGGTGAGTTGCGCAATCTTTAAACTGTGGGGCATGGAGACAGCCGATGTGACGGTGCGGGAGGACGCGGTGCTCGTGGGTGGGCCCGCGGACGGGGTGCGGGTGGTGGTCGCGGGGCGGCCTCGGGTGGTGCAGGTGACGTATCCGTGCGGGGTCGAGGGCGGGCCGGACGGGGTGCGGGTGGAGGGGGTTTATGTGTATCGGCGGGTTCTCGGGGAGGAAGACGGGGAGGGGGGTGCGGGGCGGGGTGTGCGGTACGGGTTCGATGTCGCCAGCCCCTGAGCCGTTCCCGTTGCCGAGACCCGCCCGGCCTTGCCGCGCCGCTTCCGTCTGAGCTCCGTCAGCCGTTGAGTCGCCTGGGCCTCGCGCCCAGCCAGTCCTTTTTCTGGATCTTGCTTCGGACGATTGCGTAAGTGGGCAACCATTCGGTGGGCTCGTTCGTCTTCTCGGTATGAGTCGTACGTATGAACGCACGCGGAGGGCCGCTTCCAGCCCCCGCAGGCACGGTCGGGCGGGGCGGCGGCGGGGGCCCGTGCGGGTGGTGCTGATGGTCGCGCTGATGGTGGCGGTGCTCGGTACGGCCGGGGCGGGGTGGATCTACCTCAAGCTCAACGGCGACATCAAGACCTTCGACGGCAGCGGGCTGGCCACGGACCGGCCCGGCGCGGGCTCCTCCGAGGGGGAGAACGTGCTGGTGATCGGGTCGGACGCGCGCACGGACGGGAACGACGCGCTGGGCGGTGGCAGCAAGGACGACATCGGGCGGTCCGACACCGCGTTCCTGCTGCACGTCTACGCCGACCACCGGCACGCGATCGCCGTCTCGATCCCCCGGGACACCCTGGTCACCATCCCGCCGTGCCGGCTGCCCGACGGCGCCTGGACCAAGGCCCGGCCGCAGACCATGTTCAACGAGGCCTTCTCGGTCGGGCAGACGGAGAAGGGGAATCCGGCCTGCACCCAGAACACCGTGGAGTCGCTGACCGGGCTGCGGGTCGACCACACCGTCGTCGTCGACTTCAAGGGGTTCGCGGCGCTGACGGACGTGGTCGGCGGCGTGCCGGTGTGTCTGCCGCAGGACATCTACCAGGGCGACCTCAATCCCAACCGCACCACCAAGGGGTCCCTGCTCTTCAGGAAGGGGCAGCAGACCGTCTCGGGGCGCAAGGCCCTCGACTATGTGCGCATACGCCACGGCATCGGGGACGGATCCGACATCGGGCGCATCAAGCGCCAGCAGGCCTTCGTCTCCAGCCTGTTGAAGAAGATCAAGAGCGACGGGCTCACCCCGACCAAGCTGCTGCCGCTCGCCAGTGCCGCCACCGGTTCCATGACCGTCGATCCGGGGCTGGGCTCGGCCGCCAAACTCGTCTCCTTCGCCATGTCGCTGAAGGACATCGACCTGCACAACACCAAGTTCGTGACGATTCCCTGGCGTTACCAGGGCGAGCGCGTCGCCGTCGTGGAGCCGGACGCCTCCGATCTGTGGGCCGCGCTGAAGGCCGACCGCACCGTCGACGGCAAGGACGCCGGAGGGAACGGCAAGAAGCGGGCTCCTTCCGGGACCGCCTCCGCGAGCGTGTCCGGGGCCGGGATCGACGTCGCCGTGCTCAACGGCACCACCGCCCACGGCCTCGCCGCCAAGGCCGCCGCCGCGCTCACCGGGCACGGGTTCACGGTCACCGCGGTCGGCAACGCCGACAGCCGGCAGTACACCACCACCGTCGTCGAGTACGGCAGCGGTCTGCGCGGCCGGGCCGAGACGGTCGCGCGGCTCTTCCCGGGGGCCGAGCTGCGCGCCGTCGCGGGGGCCGGCGCCGGTGTCGACGTCGTCGTGGGGACGGCCTACGCGGCCGCCGCGGCCACCGGCGACGGCGGCGCCCCCGCCTCCCCCACGCCGTCCGTCGACCCGTCCGCCGCCGTCCCCGACTCGGTGGCCCACGACGCCCGGTCCGCCGACGACGACCTGTGCTCCGACCTGTCGTACGGGAGCGGCGGCTGACGGGCGCCGGGGGCCGGCCGGGTCCGCCCGCGCCCCGGCGGGTCAGCGGTTCACAGGGCTTCCGCGATGCGGTCGACCTGGTCGGGGTCGAGGCCGTAGCAGTAGAACATGACCTCGTCGGCGCCCAGGTCGGCGTAGGCGGTGACGGTGTCGCGGACGGCCTGCGGGGTGGTGAGCATGCCGGAGACCATGCGGTCGGGCATGCCGGTGAAGGCGTAGTACGCGTGCATGGCGGCCCGCGCGTCGTCGACGACCTGCTGCGGGCCCAGCGCGACGTTCGCCTGGGCGACCAGGCGCGGGGCGCCCTCGCGGCCGTGCGCGCGCCACTGTTCGCGGACGGTGTCGAACAGGCCGCCCGCCCAGGACGGCGGCGCGGCGGCCAGGAAGCCGTCGCCCCAGCGGGCCACCCGCTCCAGGGCCATGGGCTTGAAGCCGCCGAAGAGGATCTCGGGGCCGCCGGGGCGGGCGGGGGCCGGACCGATGGGGCCCGCGCCCGCGCCGTACGGTTCGCCGGCCCACAGGCGGCGCAGCAGCGGCAGTTGCCCGTTCAGGCGGCGGCCGCGGGTGTGCAGGTCGACGCCCGCGGCCTCGTGGTCGTCCGCCCGGCCGCCGACGCCGAGGCCGAGGACCAGCCGGCCGCCGGACATCCGGTCCAGGGTGGCCGTCTGCTTGGCGAGCAGGGCGGTGTCGCGCAGCGGGGCGAGCAGCACCTCGGTCTGGACGCGGACGCGCGAGGTGGCGCCGGCCAGGACGGCGAGCGCGATCAGCGGTTCGGGGTTGTCGTAGACCAGCCGGTCGAGCAGGCCGAGCGTGGTGAACGGGCCGTCCTCGGCGCGCCGGGCCCAGGTGAGCAGGGTGGCGGGGTCGCTGATGGGCAGGCCGATACCGACGTTCATGAAGGAACCTCCGTGAGGGCAGGGCGGATGAGGCCGGTCGCTCTGTCGCGTCCGGCCGGGTCGCTGCCGCCCTCTCCTGCGCCTCGGTGAGGCGGGACGCTCCCACTCTGCGGCGTACTTCCGGGGAGGTCTCTTCGAAGTGCGTCCAGGGTAGGCGTCCGGGGCGCGGGCGGCCACCGGTTTTTCCGGCCGCGCCCGGACGCACTCGGACGCACCCGGCCGTACGCGGGGGCGCGCAGCAGGCAACAGGCGGCGGGCGGGGCTGGAACCGCGCGGGCCCGTGCGGCAGTCTTTCCGCTCGTGGGGAGCGTTCCGTATCAAGGTGGTGCGTCGGGCGGCACGGGGGCGCACATGGTGGTGTGCGGTGACGACGGGCTCGCGCACCGTCTGGCCGCGGAGTTGCGCGGGGTGTACGGCGAGCAGGTCACGCTGGTCGTGCCGCCCTCCGAGCGGGCGGTACGGCCCCCGGTGGTCGGCCGGGCGCGGGCGGCTTCCGCGCTGCTGGACCGGATGGTCAGCGCGGCTGTGGGCCGGGCCGGCGGGAACGGCGGCGCGGGTGCGCACGGCGGCGGCGGCAGCGGCGGTGGGGGCAGCGGCGGAGGCGGCGGGGCCGCAGGGGCCGCGGACCGGGTGGTGGAGGCCGCCGAGCTGACCGAGGCGGTCCTCGTGGACGCCGGGGTGGAGCGGGCGAGCGCGCTGGCCCTGGTGTACGACGACGACGAGACCAACATCCGGGCCGCGCTCACCGTCCGGCGGTTCAATCCGCGGCTGCGGCTCGTGCTGCGGCTGTACAACCGGCGGCTCGGCCAGCACATCGAGGAACTCCTCGACCAGGCCGCCGCGTTGGCGATCGGCGACGGCTCCGCCCCGCCCGGGTCCGCCCCGTCCGGCGGTGGTGCGCTCGGCGGCGGCGTGCTCGGCGGCGGTGACGCGTCCACGACCGTGCTGTCCGACGCCGACACGGCCGCGCCCGCGCTGGCCGCCGGGGCCGTCGTCGGCACCAGCAAGGTCGTGCAGACCGAGGGCCTGCTGCTGCACGCGGTCGAACGGCCGCCGCCCGCGCCGGGCCAGGTCGCCGACCCCGGGCTGTGCACGCTGGCCCTGCTGTCCGCGACGAGCAGCGACCCGGCCGGGGCCGACGGGTCCGAGGCCAGCGGCGAGCAGCGGCCCCGGCTGCTGCCGGACGCGGCGGCGGTACGCGAGGCCACCGGGCGCGGGACCGTGGTCCTCGAACAGGTGTCGTACGCCGCCGGGCCGCCGCTGCCGGCCGGGCGCGGGGTCGGCGTCGTGCCGCCGCTCACGTCGCTGTTCTCGCGGCGGCTGCGCTGGTCGGTGGCCGGGCTCGTGGCGTGTGTGTTCGCCCTCGCGGTGGCGTTGTGGCTGGTGACGGGGGTGCGTCCGCTGGGGGCGCTCTATCTGACGCTGCTCGACCTGTTCGCCATCGACGATCCGGCGATCGGTGAGTCGGTCGGCCGGCAACTGCTCCAACTGCTCTCCGGGCTCGTCGGGTTGCTGCTGCTGCCGGTGCTGCTGGCGGCGGTCCTGGAGGCGCTGGGCACCTTCCGGACGGCGTCCACGCTGCGCAAACCGCCGCGCGGACTCGGCGGACACGTGGTGCTGCTGGGGCTGGGGAAGATCGGCACCCGGGTGCTGACCCGGCTGCGCGAACTCCAGGTCCCGGTGGTGTGCGTGGAGTCGGACCCGGACGCGCGGGGGCTGGCGACGGCCCGGCGGCTGCGGGTGCCGGTGGTGCTCGGGGACGTCACGCAGGAGGGCGTACTGGAGGCGGCGAAGATCCATCGCGCGCACGCGCTGCTCGCGGTGACCAGCGCGGACACCACGAACCTGGAGGCGGTGCTCTACGCCCGCTCGGTGCGGCCCGATCTGCGGGTGGTGCTGCGGCTGTACGACGACGACTTCGCGACCGCCGTGTACCGGACGCTGCGGGCCGCGCATCCGCGGGCGCTGACCCGGAGCAGGAGCGTGACGCATCTGGCGGCGCCCGCGTTCGCCGGGGCGATGTTCGGGCGGCAGATCCTGGGGGCGATCCCGGTGGAGCGGCGGGTGCTGCTGTTCGCGTCCGTGGACGTGGGCGGGCATCCGCAGTTGGAGGGCCGGACGGTCGCCGAGGCGTTCCGGCCGGGGTACTGGCGGGTGCTGGCGCTGGAGGCGGGGTCGCGGGGCGCCGCCGCGGGCGGCGGGAGCGGGAGCGGGGAGCGGCGGGAGCCCGCCGCTCAGGCGGCGGCCGAGGACCCGGAACCGGGGGCCGCGCCCCCGGCCGGACGCACCGGCCGCACCGGACCGTCCGGGCGCACCGCCGGGCACCCGTCCGCGCGGACGGGCGGGCATACGCCTGGACCGGCGGCCGGGGCGGCGGCGGGCGGGCCCCGGTGGAACCTGCCCGACTCCTATGTCCTGCGGACCGAGGACCGGGTCGTCCTGGCCGCGACCCGCCGGGGGCTCGCCGAACTGCTGGGGCGGCGGGGGCGGGACGGCCGGGACGGTCCGGAGGGATCCGGGGCGGCGGGGGCGGGTGCCGGGGCGCTGTAGGGGCGTCCCCGGCCGGGGGCGCGGGTCCCGGCCCCGCGCCTCGCGCCCCGCGCCCCGCGCCTCGCACCCCGCGCCTCGCACCCCGCGCCTCGCACCCCGCGCTTCGCACCCCCGCCGTCGGCGCCCCGCGCCCGCGCGCTTCCGGTGTGCCGGACTCCCCCGCCGTGGGCGCTACTTCGGCAGATGACGCTCGGCGAAGTCCAGTTCGAGCCGGACCTGCTTGATGCGCTCGTCCACCACCAGGGAGCCGTGGCCCGCGTCGTAGCGGTAGACCTCGTGGACGGCGCCCCGCGACTCCAGGCGCTTGACGTAGTTGTCGATCTGGCGGATGGGGCAGCGCGGGTCGTTGACCCCGGCGGAGATGTAGACCGGGGCCTTGACCTGGTCCACATAGGTGAGCGGGGAGGACGCCTCGAAGCGCTCGGGGACCTCCTCCGGGGTGCCGCCCAGCAGGGTGCGGTCCATCGCCTTGAGGGCTTCCATCTCGTCGTGGTACGCCGTGACGTAGTCGGCGACCGGGACCGCCGCGATGCCGAGGGTCCACGCGTCCGGCTGGGTGCCGACGCCCAGCAGGGTGAGGTAGCCGCCCCAGGAGCCGCCGGTGAGGATCAGCCGCTCCGGGTCGGCGAGGCCCGAGCCGATCGCCCACTCGCGGACCGCCGCGATGTCCTCCAGCTCGATCAGCCCGACCCGGTGCTTGAGGGCGTCGGTCCAGGCGCGGCCGTAGCCCGTGGAGCCGCGGTAGTTGACCCGGACCACCGCGTAGCCGTGGTCGACCCAGGCGGCGGGGCCCGCGGCGAAGGAGTCGCTGTCGTGCCAGGTGGGGCCGCCGTGGATGTCGAAGACGGTGGGCAGCGGGCCGGTGGTGCCCGCCGGCTTCTGCACCAGGGCGTGGATGCGCCCGCCGGGTCCCTCCACCCAGACGTCCTCCACCGGGACCGAGCCGGGGGACTTCATGCCCGGAGGGTCGAGGACCACGCCGCCGGCCGTCGAGCGGACCGCCGACGGCTCGGCCGCCGACGACCACAGGTACTCCACCGCGCCGTCCGGGCGGGCGCTCGCGCCCGAGACCGTGCCGGGCGGGGTGGCGATCCTGGTCAGCTCGCGGCTCACCGGGTCGTAGCGGAACAGCTCGCTGCGGGCCTCGAAGCTGTGCGCGACGAGCAGGCCGCTGCCGTCCGGGTACCACTCCGCGCTCACGTCGCCCGGCAGGTCGAGGGCGAGGTCCGTCTCCTCGCCGGTGGCCACGTCCCAGACCAGCGGCTCCCAGCGGCCCCGGCGCTGGTGTCCGATGAGCAGCCGGGTGTCGCCGTCGACCGGGGCGAAGCCCAGCACCTCCAGGCCCAGCTCGACGGTGCCGCCCTTGGTGTCGTCCAGCTCGGCGACCGCCGTGCCGTCCGGGCGCAGCACGCGCAGCGCCGAGTGCATCGCGTCGCCGTGCTCGGTGTGCTCGACAGCGATCAGGGTGCCGTCGTGGGAGAGGTCGCCGACGCCCGCCGACTCGCGGTGGCGGTAGATCTCCGCCGGGGCCTCGCCGGAGCCCACGCGCGCGAGATGGATGGTGGTGCCGTCCTCGTCGGTGGAGCGGCCCACGACCGCCGTGCGCCCGTCGCGGCCGAGCGCGAGGCCGGCCGGGTAGGACGGTTCGAGGTCCGGCACCGCCGCCTCGTCGGGGCCGCCGGTGAACGGCTGGCGGCGCCAGACGCCGAACTCGTCGCCGTCCTTGTCGTCGAACCACCAGATCCACGCGCCGTCCGGGGAGAGCACGCCGTCCGTCGTGCCGTTCGGCCGGTGGGTGGCCTGGCGCTGGGCGCCGCTCGCGCGGTCCCAGGCGTACAGCTCGTACGTCCCCGTCGCGTTCGACACGAACAGGGAGCGGTCCGGCGCGTCCTCCGCCCAGTCGGGCAGGGACACCCGGGGCGCGCGGAAGCGCTTCTCCCAGTCCGGCACGGCCGGCTTGCCCTGCGCCCCCGCCGTCCTTCCCGCCTCCGGCGTCCCCGGCGCCGCGGACCCGTCCTGTCCGGCCGGGCCCCGCCCGCTCCGCTCGCTCCGCCGGTCCTGCGCGCCGTTCCCGTTGCTCTCAGTCATGGCCCCATACTGCCTGGCCGGGCCGACAACGCGCCGCCCCGTTCCCCAGCCTGTGGAAAACCGCCCGTACGGAACCCGTCCGCGTCCCCTCGCCTGTGGAAAACTCCGACCCCGCGGCCTGCCGCGACCGGCGGGGGCCGTACCGTTGGGGCCGTGTACCGGTTTCTTCTGACGCCCCGCTGGTGGGGCATCAACGTCTTCGTGCTGCTCGCCATCCCGTTCTGCGTTTTCATGGGATCGTGGCAGCTGAGCCGGTTCGACGCGCGCGTGGACGATCACCGCAACCTGTCCGAGCAGACCGCCTCCGCCCGTACGGAGCCGCCGCGTCCGCTGGCCTCGCTGCTCCCGGTCGACAAGCGGACCTCGGGCATGCCCGCCACCGCGACCGGCCGCTACGGCAAGCAGTTGCTGGTCCCGGACCGCGAGCTGGACGGCAAGCAGGGGTACTACGTGCTGACGCTGCTGCGCACCGGCTCCGGCAAGGCGCTGCCCGTCGTGCGCGGCTGGCTGCCGGGCACCGCGGACGCGGCGAAGGCCCCCGCGCCGCCCGTCGGTGAGGTCACCGTGACCGGCGCGCTCCAGGCCTCCGAGTCGCCCGGCGGCAACGGGGTCGGCACCCGGGGCGGGCTGCCGTCCGGGCAGACCGGGGCGATCAGCGCGGCCTCGCTGGTGAACCTGGTGCCGTACGACGTCTACGACGCCTGGGTCACGCTCGACAAGGCCGACGCCGGGATGAAGGCGGTGCCCGCGAAGGCGCCCGAGGGCAGCGGGCTCGACCTGAAGGCGTTCCAGAACCTCGGGTACACCGGTGAGTGGTTCGTGTTCGCCGGGTTCGTGGTCTTCATGTGGTTCCGGCTGGTGCGGCGCGAGCTGGAGGCGGCGCGGGACGCCGAGCTCGGGCTGGTGCCCGACGACGCGGAGGGCTCCGGCGAGCCCCTGGAGGGGCGTACCGCGGGGGTCTGACCCCGGCGGTACGCCCGGGTCGGACCCCCGCCGCTGTCCTACGAGGTGGGCGCCGCCAGGACCCCCGTGTGGTACACCGTCCCCGCGCAGGCGTCCGGCACCGTCGCCGAGACCGTCGGCGTGCCGGGCTCCGGGGTGTGCGAGACCACGACACTGCCGTCGGCCTTGGCGCCGTCCTCCCTGACCAGCTGGGGCGAGGCCGCCGAACCGGCGTCCGTGCCCGAGCCGCTGTTCGTGGCCGGGCCGCCGGCCGCGCCCTGGTCCTTGCTCGGGGACGGGCCGGGCGAGGGCTGTCCGGGCTGTCCGGTCTCCGTGCCGCCGCTGCCGCCGCCCCCGGTGCCGCCCGTGCCGCCGCTGCCACCGCTGCCGCCCGTGGTCGGGCAGGCGTCGGAGGGCACCCAGGCGAACTTCACCTCGTAGCCCGATCCCGGCGTCAGCACCAGCGCGGGGGACTCGGTGGACGGGTCGGGCAGCCCCGGCGCCGCGTCCCCCGGGGTGTGCTGCACCACGCTGACCCTGGCCGTCTCGGCCGCGCCCTGCGGGAACGAGGTGACGGTGCCGGGCCCGCCGACGGTGCAGCTCCCGGACGAGGTGTTGGTGACGCGCAGGACGCCGTAGACGGCGCCCGAGGAGTCGGGGGTGCCGATCCGCGCGCCGCCGGAGCCCAGTTGCGCCGCCGTGCACACGGGTGCTCCGGCGCGGGCGGAGGCGGAGGGGTGGTCCGAGGCGCCGCCGGGCGCCGCGCCGGTGGCGGTGGCCCCGCCGTCCGCGGTGCCGTCCTTCTCCCCGCCCTGCTCCCGGCCCGTGGCCCGGTCGGAGGGGCTGCCCTCGGCGTCCGGACCGGCGGCCGTGTCCTCGGACCGCCCGGCGCCGCCCTGCGCCTGGGACGCCTGGCCCGCGATGGCCGGGTTGGCGTCGGGACCGGAGGAGCGGGAGACATGGACGAGGGCCGGGACGGCGGTGCCGAGGAACAGGGCGGCGGCCGCCATGCCGACCGTGGCCTGCCGCTTGCGGGCCCGCCGCGCCGGGACCGCGCGCCGCAGGTGCTCCAGGGTGCCGTCGCTCGGCTCGACGTCCTGGACCGCCCGGTGCAGCAGTCGGCGCAGGGCCAGTTCGTCGGGGGCGAGCCCGCCGGGGGCCTCGTCCGCCGGGGCCGTGCGCGCGGGGTCCGGGCCCTCGGCGTCAGGGCTGTCGTTCACGGTGGTGTTCCCAGAATGCGATGACGTGTGGGGGTGCTGTTCGCGGGACGCCCGGTCGGCACGGGGCTCGTCGGGCGGGCCCGGTACCGGGGACCGGTCCACCTGCGGCGCACGGGCTTCGTGCGGCCCACGCACCTCGCCCGGCCCACGGACCTCGCCCGACGGCCCGCCGCCGGACTCGTGGCGTTTGCGCGCGTCCTGCTCGCCCGCGCCCGTGTCCTCGTGGCGTTCGTGCGCGTCGCGCCCTTCGGCGTTCCCCTTCGTGCCCGTCATACCCGCGCCTCCCTGACGGTCATGCCCGCGCCTCCATGGCGATCCGGAGCGCGGCGATGCCGCGCGAGCCGTACGCCTTCACCGAGCCGAGGGATATCCCGAGGGTCTCGGCGACCTGCGCCTCGGTCATGTCCGCGAAGTAGCGCAGCACCAGCACCTCGCGCTGCCTGCGCTGGAGGCCCTTCATCGCCTTGATCAGCGAGTCGCGCTCCAGCTGGTCGTAGGCGCCCTCCTCCGCGCTGGCCATGTCCGGCATCGGCTTGGACAGGAGCTTCAGGCCGAGGATGCGGCGGCGCAGCGCGGAGCGGGAGAGGTTGACGACCGTCTGGCGCAGATAGGCGAGCGTCTTCTCCGGCTCGCGGACGCGCTTGCGGGCGGAGTGGACGCGGATGAACGCCTCCTGGACGACGTCCTCGCAGGAGGCGGTGTCGTCGAGGAGGAGCGCGGCCAGGCCCAGCAGCGAGCGGTAGTGCGTGCGGTACGTCTCGGTGAGGTGGTCGACGGTGGTGCCGGCCGCCGCGGTCTCCTCGGCGGCCGGGCGCTGGTTCGGTATGCGGGCGGGCCGCGCGGCGGGCATGGGGGCGATCACCGGCATGCCGCCGGACGGGCCGGCCGCGCCGGGCAGCACGCTGATGCCGGGGCTCCCGGACCGGCCGGGGGACGCCGGACGCCCGGGGAGGGCGGGCATCCGCGGCCGGAGGGCCGCGCGGGGCGGCCGCAGAGCGGCGCCGCGGGCCGCCGCGCTGAAGTCGAGTACGTCTGCCACGCCAGTTGGACGCACCGCCCCCCGCCGGGGTTGTACGGGCCGTCCGTCACGTCCGCGCCCGGCGGGCCGAGCGGCGCGTGCGGCCGTGTTCCCGGGTCAGGCGGCACCGCGGCCGGTGCCTCACATGCCCTCATGCGTCCCGCTCTTCCCTCTGTCGCGGCGTGCCGCGAAGCGACCGGGGCGTCCCCACGCCCCTCAGCGTCCCCACGCCCCCGCAGGGCGACCGCGAAGACGCCTCCCGCCCACCGCGCGGTTGCGGAGGGCGGGAAGGAAAATCGCCGGGCGCCGGGGCGGCACGGTTCACGCGGCGCGGACCCTAGTCAGCCGGTCCACACCTTGTGCACAGATCCTACAAAGGGACTGATCAATGGCCAGGGGTTATCCCTCCGTGAAAGAGGGTGGGGAGGGCGGGAAGGGCGCGGAGAGCGGGAGGAGCACGAGGAGCACACCGGCCCACGGGGTCCCCTCCGGCCGCACCGGCCCGCTCACTCCGGTCCGGCCGCCACCAGCTCGGCGATCTGCGCCAGGTTGAGCGCGGCGCCCTTGCGCAGGTTGTCGCCGCAGACGAAGAGTTCGAGCGCGGTCGGGTCGTCCAGCGCCCGCCGCACCCGGCCGACCCAGGCCGGGTCCGTGCCCACCGCGTCGGCCGGGGTGGGGAACTCGCCGGAGGCCGGGTCGTCGCACAGCACCACCCCGGGCGCCGTGGCCAGGATCTCGCGCGCCCGGTCGACGGTGACCTCGTCCTCGAAGCGGGCGTGCACGGTCAGCGAATGCGTGGTGACGACCGGGACGCGGACACAGGTGACGGCCACCGGCAGCCGGGGCAGTCCGAGGATCCGGCGGGTCTCCTCGCGCAGCGCCATCTCCTCCGAGGACCAGCCCTCGTCGCACAGCGCACCGGCCCAGGGCACCACGTTCAGCGCGACCGGCTCCGCGAACGGGCCGGTGTCGTCGCCCACCGCCCGCCGTACGTCGCCGGGGCCGGTCCCCAGTTCCGTACCGGCGACCAGGGACAGCTGGCGGCGCAGCGCGCGGACGCCCTCCTGGCCGGCGTCGCTCACCGCCTGGTACGAGGAGACCACCAGCTCGCGCAGCCCGAACTCGGCGTGCAGCGCGCCCAGCGCCACGATCATGGTCAGGGTGGTGCAGTGCGGGCTGGCGACGACGGAGCGCGGGCGGCGGCGCACCGCGTGCGCGTTGACCTCGGGCACCACCAGCGGCACATCGGGGTCGGCGCGGAAGGCCCCGGAGTTGTCCACCACGACGGCGCCCGCCGCGGCGGCCACCGGCACCCAGCGGGCGGCCACCTCGTCGGGCACGTCGAACAGGGCGATGTCCACGCCGTCGAACACGCCCGCCGCGCGGGCGTCCTCGGTGAGCGCGACGACCTCGGTCTCCTCGCCGCGCACGGTCAGCTTGCGGCCGGCCGAGCGCGGCGAGGCGAACAGGCGGATCTCGCCCCAGACGTCCGCGCGCTGGGACAGGATGCCGAGCAGGACCGTGCCGACGGCGCCGGTCGCGCCGACGACCGCGAGCCTCGGCCGTCCGGTCACCGGCGTACGCCCGGACGCGCGGCGCCCCGGCGGAGGACGGTCATCGCCCGGTGCCGCCGTAGACGACGGCCTCGTCGCTGTCGGAGTCGAGCCCGAAGGCGGTGTGCACGGCGCGGACGGCCTCCGGCACGTCGTCCTTGCGGGTGACCACCGAGATACGGATCTCGGAGGTCGAGATCAGCTCGATGTTCACGCCCGCGTCGGAGAGCGCGGTGAAGAAGTCGGCCGTGACGCCCGGGTTGGTCTTCATGCCCGCGCCGACCAGGGAGATCTTGCCGATCTGGTCGTCGTAGCGCAGCGAGTCGAACCCGATGCCGGGACGGTTCTTCTCCAGCGCGTCGATGGCCTTGCGGCCCTCGGCCTTGGGCAGCGTGAAGGAGATGTCCGTCAGACCGGTGGAGGCCGCGGAGACGTTCTGCACGACCATGTCGATGTTGATCTCGGCATCCGCGATCGTGCGGAAGATGGAGGCGGCCTCGCCGGGCTTGTCCGGGACGCCGACGACCGTGATCTTGGCCTCGGAGGTGTCGTGCGCGACACCCGAGATGATGGCCTGCTCCACCTGCTGTTCCCCTTGCTCACTCGGCTGCCGAATCGGCTCGCTGCTGACCCACGTGCCCTGCAGCCCGCTGAAGGAGGAACGTACGTGGATCGGGATGTTGTACCGGCGCGCGTACTCCACACACCGGTGGAGCAGCACCTTCGACCCGGAAGCGGCCAGTTCGAGCATGTCCTCGAACGAGATCCAGTCGATCTTCCGGGCCTTCTTCACCACGCGCGGGTCGGCGGTGAACACGCCGTCCACGTCGGTGTAGATCTCGCAGACCTCGGCGTCCAGGGCGGCGGCCAGCGCCACGGCCGTGGTGTCGGACCCGCCGCGCCCCAGCGTGGTGATGTCCTTCTTGTCCTGGCTGACGCCCTGGAAACCGGCGACGATGGCGATGTTGCCCTCGTCCAGCGCGGTGCGGATACGGCCCGGCGTGACGTCGATGATCCGGGCTTTGTTGTGGACAGAGTCGGTGATGACACCTGCCTGGCTGCCGGTGAAGGACTGGGCCTCGTGGCCCAGGTTCTTGATCGCCATGGCCAGCAGGGCCATGGAGATCCGCTCACCGGCGGTCAGCAGCATGTCGAACTCCCGCCCGGCAGGCATCGGGGATACCTGCTCGGCGAGATCGATCAGCTCGTCCGTCGTGTCGCCCATCGCGGAGACCACGACAACCACCTGGTTGCCGTTCTTCTTGGCTTCCACGATCCGCTTGGCGACGCGCTTGATGCCCTCGGCATCGGCTACGGAGGAGCCTCCGTACTTCTGCACGACAAGGCCCACGTGCGCTCCTCGCTCAGTCCGTGTCTGTCGCACTCGCGCATATGCAGTGCGATCGACTCAGTCTATCGAGCGCCCGGATTTCCCCTTCGCGATATCGCATCGTGAGATGTCCGGCGCCCGCTTGTCAGGGCGGCTCATGCCCAGCGAGCGGGGCGGCACGCGAAACGTGGGCGGCGTCACACACCCGCCGGGCGGCGATCCGGCCACCTCCTCACCGGGGCCGGAATGCTGCGGTCCGATCCGCTCCCCGCGCCGCCCGCCGCCCTGATCCGGGGCCCGGTGAAGGCAATCCGTTCCGTTCGCGTGCCCGGTTTTCGACTCGATCCGAACCCGTCGCGGACCGGGGAAGGCATTGCATACCGGTCCGGTTGTCCATTCCCCGTCTCTTCATGTGGACAAGCTGTCGTGATCGGCCGTCAGGGTGTGTCACTGTGAGCCCGGTTCGGGCGGGAAGAAGTACCTGGTGGAAGGAGTTCTGATGGCGTCGTCACGTGCCGGAAAGCTGCTATTCCGGGTGCTGGGACCACTGGAAATTTGGGCGGGCGGTAAACGCCTCCAGCTCACCGCCCCGCGGCTTCAGATCACTCTCGGAACGCTGCTTTTGAAGCCCGACAGGACCGTGTCCGTGGAGGAGCTGGCGCAGAGCCTCTGGGAGGCCCGGATGCCGGCCGATCCGGCGAACCAGATCGCCGTCTGCGTCTCGAAGATACGCGGCCGCTTCCAGCGGACGGGGACCGTGGGCGACCTGATCCTGACCCAGCCGCCCGGCTACCTCCTGAGCACGGACGAGGCCGAGCTGGACACCCAGCGGGTGCAGGCGCTCAAGGCGGAGGCCGACGCGTACGCGAGCGCCGGGGAGAGCGCCGAGGCGGTCTCCTGCCTGGAGCGGGCACTCGCCCAGTGGCGCGGCCCGCTGCTGGCGGGCATCACCCGGCAGGCGTGGCGCGCCGAGGCCCGCGTATGGGAGGAGACGCAGGTCGCGCTCCAGGTCAAGAAGGCCGAACTCCAGCTCGCGCTCGGGCAGTACGAGCCGGTGATCGCCGAGCTGTCGGCCTTCCTGCCGGAGCATCCGTTCTTCGAGCGGCCGCGGGCCCAGCTCATGACCGCCCTGTACCGCTCGGGCCGCCAGGCGGACGCGCTGCGCCTGTACCGCGACACCTCCCGCCTGCTGGACGAGGCGCTCGCCATCGCGCCCGGCGCCGAACTCCAGCGCCTGCACCAGGAGATCCTGAAGGGCGCCCTCCCACCCGGCCCCGAGGCCGTCCGCACCGAGTTATCCGCCGCGCCGCCGCCGTCCCCGCAGCCCGCGCCGGAGTCCGCCGCGCCGCCGTCCGCCGCGCCCGCCGGGCCCTGTCTGCTGCCCAGCGACATCGGGGAATTCGTGGGCCGCGAGCGGGAGATGTCCGACCTGGTCGAATTCCTGCGGCCCGCGGGCAGAAACGTGCCCCTGGTCGAGCTGGTGGGCGCGGGAGGAACGGGCAAGACGACCCTCGCCATTCATGTCGGACATCAGCAGCGCGTCAAGTTTCCCGACGGCCAGCTCTATATCGATCTGCGCGGACTCGACCGGAATCCGGTCCGGCCTGAGGAGGCCCTCGCCCGGTTTCTGCGGGAGATGGGAGTGCCGGCGTCCGACATCCCGGACGGACTCGACCAGCGCGCCGAGAAATTCCGCGCGCTGCTGACCGACAAACGCGTGCTCATCATTCTGGACAACGCCTCCGAAACCACCGGCATACGCCCTCTGCTGCCGGGAACGGACACCTGCGCCGTCATCGTCACCAGTCGCTCCCGGGTCGCCTCGGCGTTCTCGACGCGGGTCGTGGAGCTGGGCGGCCTCTCCACGGAGCAGGCCCTGGAGCTGCTCCACCGCGGCGCCGGGCGCGAGCGGTCGGCGGCGGAGCAGGACGCCGCGCGGCGGCTGGTCGCGTACTGCGGCAACCTGCCGCTGGCGGTCGGCATCCTCGGCGCCCGGCTCGCGGCCAAGCCGCACTGGACGATGGCCCGGGTCGCGGCCCGGCTCGCCGACGAACGGCGCAGGCTCGACGAGCTGGAGCACGACAACCTGGCCGTCCGCACCACCCTGGAGCTGTCCTACGACGGCATCAGCCCCGGCGCCCAGCTGCTGCTGCGCCGCCTGTCCGTGCTCGCCGTGCCGGACTTCGCGGACTGGCTCGCCCGGCATCTCGTGGACCTCGGCGGATCGGCGGCGGAGAACGCCGAGAACCTGGTGGAGGAACTGGTGGACGCCCGGCTCGTCGAGGTGCGCGGACGGGACGTGGCCGGGCAGCTCCGCTACCGCCTGCACGACCTGGTCCGGCTGTTCGGCCTCGAACGCGCGGACGGCGCCGAGTCGCCGTCCCAGCGCCGCACCGCGGTCCGCCGCACCGCCCTCGCCGCGCTCACCGGCGCCGACGCGGCCCACCGCGCCGTCTGCGGCGGCGACTACACCGCCGTCCGCAGCGGCGCGGCGAGCCGCGCCCGTGCCGGCCACTCCCCTCCGCACGAGGACGCCGATCCGCTGCACTGGTACGAGGCCGAACGCACCACGCTGACCACCCTGGTGCGGCAGGCCGCCGGCTACGGGCTCGACGACATCGCGTGGGACCTCGCGGCCGTGTGCCGCTGCCTGTTCAGCACGCGCGGGCACCACGACGAGTGGCTGGCGACCCACCAGGACGCGCTGGCCGCCGTCCGGGCGGTCGGCAGCGGCAAGGGCGAGGCCGCGCTGCTCCTGGGCCTCGGCGACCTGTACATCGACAAGCGCGAGTACACCCGGGCGGCCGGTCTGCTGGAGCGGGCGTGCGCCACGTTCACCGCGGCCGGGGAGGACTACGGCGCGGTGCTCGCGCTGCGCCGGGCGGCCTGTGTGGACCGGATCCAGGGCCGCTACGAACGGGCGCTGGAGCGCTGGCGGGACTGCCTGCCCGTGCTCGCCGCGCACGGGGACCTCCAGGCCCGGGTCCAGGTGCTGCGCTGGCTCGGGCTGACCCTGCTCGAACTGCGCGACCTGGAGGGCGCCGAGTCGTATCTGCGGCAGGCCGAGGAGGCCGCCCGGGGCCTCCTCGGCCGGGCGGCCGGACAGGTGCGGCTGGCCCTGGCCGACCTGCTGCGGGCGCGGCACCGCCCGGCGGAGGCGGAGGCGGAGTACATCGCGGGGCGGGAGCGGGCGCAGGCCCTCGGCGATGTCTCGGGCATCGGCTACGCCCACTTCGGCCTGGGCGTCATCGCGCTGGAGAGCGGGCGGCACGCCGAGGGCCGCCGGCTCCTCGGCGTCTGCCGGGAGTCGGCGCGCTCGGTCGGCGACCCGCTGCTGGAGGCGCTCGGCATGGTCGGGCTGTCCGCGGCGCTCGGGCACGACGGCCGGACGCAGGAGGCGGAGCGGCTGCTGACCGGGGCCGCCGCGATCTACCACGGCCTCGGCACCCCGGTCCGCTACGCCCGCTGCCTGTACGCGCACGCGGAACTGCTCGACCGGCGCGGCGACGCGGGCGCGGAGGCGGCGGCCCTGCGGGCCCGCGCGGCGGCGGCGCTGGCCGGTACGGGCTCGGCGCTGGCGTCGGACGCGCTCGGCCCGGCGACGGGCCCGTACTGTCCGGCGGTGCTGTGACGGTCCGGGGCGCGCGCCCCGGAAGCCGTGATCGCCGTGCCGGGTGTTTCCCTTCGGTGTCCGTTCGATGTCCGAGGAAACCCGCAGGTCAGAAGCGATTCTGATGGTGTGGGACACCGTTGGGGAACGTCCTTGCCTCTCGCGGCGGGAATCGTCAAGGATTGCGAACAACGGCGTTTCACCGACGCAACGTCGTCTCGATGGCAGCGAAAACCAGTGATGCAGCGAACCTGCCTTTGGCGGGCGCCACTCCCCCGATGAGGTTGATGTGGAGCAGCACGACAACGCCGCATGTGTGACAGCATTTCCCATCGACGAGGCTCGCGAGGCGATCGATACCCTGGATCTGCAGATCATCGAAATCTTGCAGAATCGCCGCGACCTGTCCCGCCGCATTCAGCGGCAGCGCATGAGCGAGGGCGGGACACGGACGGTACTCGCTCGCGAGAAGCTTATTCTCGACCGTTACGCAACCGGGCTCGGCACGGAGGGAACCGCCCTCGCCCTGAATATCCTGAGCCTGTGCCGGGGCGGTTCCGGCGGTATCTCGAAGGCCGCCTCCGCCGCGGACAGCGAGCCGCAGGGCACTTCGTGAAGGCGTGCGTGAATCCGCGGGCACGCCTGGGTGACATCTCCTTCCTCAATTGCGCACCGATCCGCTGGGGCCTGGCCGACAGCGGAGCCGTGCACGACGTCGACATGGTCTCCGCACCACCGGAACAGCTTTCCGCACTCCTTCTTTCGGGTGATCTGGACATCAGCCCGATCAGTGTCGTCAGATATCTGCGGCACGCGGAGGAGCTGTGTCTGCTGCCCGGCATCGCGATCGGCAGCGACGGCCCGGTGGGCTCCTGCCACATCGTCTCGCGCGATCCGCTCGAAGCGCTGGACGGCCGGGTGGTCGCGCTCTCCGCGGCCAGCCGCAGCACCACCCTGCTGGCCAGGATGCTGCTGGAGGACGCCGTCGGGGTGCGGCCCGAGTACCGCACGCTGCGCCAGGACGTGGACACGATGCTGCGCACGGCGCGGGCCGCCGTGGTCATCGGCGACGACGCGCTGCGGGTGCGGGCGGCCGCGCCGGCCGGGCTGACCGTGCACGACACGGGCGCGATGTGGCGGAGCTGGACGGGGCTGCCCATGGTGTTCGCCGTCTGGGCCGTGCGCCGCGACTTCGCGCGGGAGCGGCCCGAGACGGTGCGCGAGGTCGGGGCCGCGCTCGTGGACGCGGTCGCACGGGCCCGCGCGCACCCCGCGCGGGTGGCCGCTGCGGCGGCCCGCGGCGGCCGGGCCCGCGCGCTCGGGGAGCCCGTGCTCCTCGACTACTTCCGAACGCTCGACTACTCGCTCGGAGAGCGCCAGCTGGCCGCGGTCCAGGAGTTCTCCGCACGGGCCGCGGCCCGCGGCGAGACGGTCAGCCCGCTGCCCGCACGCATTCCCGTCCACGGCGGATGAACGTCCACGGAGGATGACCATGATTCGTCACATCGTACTTTTCAAGTTCAAGCCCGGTATCTCGTGGGACGATCCCCGGGCGCTGGAAGCGGAAGGCATGGCCGCGAAGGTGGGCGGCGAAGTACCGGACCTCCAGGAATGGAGCACCGGCCGCAACATATCCACCCGGCCCATCGCGTACGACTTCGCGGTGATCGGTCTGCTGGAGGACGAGGCGGCGCTCGACCGCTATCTGGTGCACCCGTTCCACCAGGAGGCGATCCGCCGGTGGCGGGAGATCAGTGAATGGGTCATCGCCGACCTCGAAGAATGACGCGAAGAACGAGAAGAAGAACAGCACAGTGAACGAAAGGCAAGGACCAGCGGTGAGTGCCAAGTACGAGAAGTGCGCCTTTGTCGTCGAACAGGACCTCGCCGCGGGGCTCGCGATGAACACCGTGGCGGCTCTCTCGATGTCCGTCGGGCGGTTCGTGGACGGAATCATCGGCGATGCCGTCAAGGACGGCGACGGCGAGGCGCACACCGGTATCACGGCCATTCCGCTGCCCATTCTGAAGGGCGCGGCGACGGATCTGCGGGACATCGTGCTGAAGGCGGCTGGCCTGCCCGACGTCTTCGTGGCCGACTTCACCGCGGTCGCCCAGTCGTCACGGAGCTACGACGAGTACATCCGCCGGACCGCCGACCTGGGCACCGCCGAGCTGCCCTACATCGGCGTGGCCGTCTGCGGCAGCAGAAGCGCGGTGAACAAGCTCACCGGAAGCCTGCCGCTGTACCGCTGACGCAACCGACACGAGGGAAGCATGTTCACCGTCTTCAACGAAGAACTCGACCGGCTCGCCCGTGAGATACGCGACCGGCACCAGGCGTTCGCCGCGGGCCGCTGGAGCGACGCCGACCTGGCCGATCACCAACTGACGGAATTCCGCAGCACCCTGGCGTACGTCAAGGACAAGTCCCCCTTCTACGCCGGGCGGCTGGCGTCGGTGGACCCGGAGTCCATCCGCTCCCTGGCCCCCGAGCACCTGGCCGACGTGCCGTTCACCACCAAGGACGACCTGCGCAACGAGTTCGACAAGGTGCTCTCGCTCCCGCTGTCCAAGGCATGGATCTTCTACGAGACCACCGGCACCACCGGCCGCAGCACACCGTGCCCGCGGGACAACACCGACTCGCTGCACAACAACACGGCGCTGACCGTGTACTACGACACCGTCTTCCGGCAGTTCGGCGACGAGCAGGTGATCGGCGTCTCCGGACCGACCGAACTGCACGCCTTCGGCGACACCTTCGGCGACGTCTGCCGCAACCTGGGCCACGCGGTCGCCAAGATGTGGCCGCACTCCCCGATGGTCGGCTACGACCGCGCCCTGGAGACCCTGCGCGTCCTGCCCGCCACCGGCCTGTTCAGCACGCCCGGCATGGCCCTGTCCCTGGCGAAGAAGGCGTACGCGGCCGGACTGCACCCGCGCCGGGACTTCCGCCTCGACGTCCTGATGTGCACCGGCGAACTCGCCTCCCCGAGCCTCCTGGAGAACATCGGCGAGGTGTGGGGCGCCAAGGTCTACAACGCCCTGTACGCCTCGCAGGAGGCCTCGGTGATGGGCGCGTCCGGCGCCGACGGGGCGCTGTACACGGCCCCGCTGCTCAACTACTACGAGGTGATCGACCCGGACACCGCCCGCGCGGTCGAGCCGGGCCCCGACGGCGTGCGCACCGGCGAACTCGTCGTCACCGCGCTCTACCGGGGCAGCAAGCCCCTGGTCCGCTACCGCACCGGCGACCTGGTCCGGCTCGCCCCCGCCTCCGCCGGGCGCACCCTGCCCGCGCCCGTCCTGGAGGTGCTCGGCCGCACCCGCGACACCCTGTCGATCGGCGGCCACCGGATCAGCGGCTACGACCTGGAGGAACTGCTGCTGTCGCTGCCCCGCGGCTACCTCGACTACCAGGTCGTCATCGACGCGGTGGACGGGCAGGACGAGCTGACCCTGCACCTGGAGACACCGCCCGACGGCGAGGGCGTACGCGTCGACGAGGCGGCCGTCGCCGACCTGGTGCGCGAACGGCTCGACGTCCCGCTCCGGTTCGCCTACGGCCCGCTCGGCTCGGTCACCACGACCGGCGCCATGGTGAGCTGGAAGGCGGCCCGGGTGGAGGACCGGCGCACCGCGGCGCCGGACGAGGAGCGCGCCGCCGCCCTCGGCGTGGCCGGCGGGAGGGCCCAGTGACCAGTGCCGTGGCAGCGGACAGCGGCAAGGCGACGCCCGCCCTGGCGGCCCTGGCCTACCACGACGGGGAGTTCGTCCCCCTGGAGCGGGCCCAGGTGCCCGTCACCACGCAGGCCCTCCAGTACGGCACCGGTGTCTTCGAGGGCATCCGCGCCTACGCGCAGGCGGACGGCGGCCTGGCCGTCTTCCGCGGCCACGACCACTACCAGCGGTTCCTGCGCAGCGCGCGGACCCTGCGCATCCGGCTGGAGCCGAACGCGCGGGAGCTGTGCGCGCTGACGGCCGAGCTGCTGCGCCGGATCGGCGCGGACACCGACATGTACATCCGCCCGCTGGCCTACAAGCGCGCGCTGCTGCCCGGGACACCGCCCGGTGTCCAGCTCACGGGCGTCTCGGACGCGCTGTCGGTCAACGCCTTCCGGATGGGGTCCTACACCGACCGCGGCGGCATCCGGGTCGCGATCAGCTCGTGGCGCAGACCGGAGTCGGCCGTGCTCCCGGTCCGCGCGAAGGTCACCGGCGGCTACGTCAACAACGCGCTCGCCGTGGACGAGGCCCGAGCCGCCGGGTACGACGACGCGATCCTGCTCAACAGCCGCGGCCAGGTCGCGGAGGCCAGCACGTCCAACGTGTTCGCCGTCGTCCGCGGCCGGCTGGTCACCCCGCCCGTCACGGCCGATCTCCTGGAGGGCATCACCCGGGACACCGCCGTCACCCTGGCGGCCGACCTGCTGGACGTACCGACCGACTTCCACGACCTGGGCCGCGAGGATCTGTGTCTGGCCGACGAGGTGTTCCTCACCGGCACGGGCGCGGAGATCGTCCCCGTGACCGAGATCGCCGGGCGTCCCGTCGGGGACGGCGTCCCCGGACCGCTCACCACCGCCCTGACGGCCGCCTACCACGAGGTCGTCCGCGGCAAGGACCAGCGCTACCGCCATTGGCTCCAGAGCGTCGGCCCCGGCACGGGCTGACCGCCGACCGCAGGGGGAGAACATGATTCAGACAGCGGGTTGGATAGACACCGCCCTGTCCTCGGGGCCCGAGATCGAGGCCATCGGGACCCTGGGGCCCGCCGGCACCAGCAGCGAGCAGGCGGCCCTGTACCTCTGGGCGGACCGCGGCCTGGGCGGACCGCCCGGAATCCGGCTCTACGGCACCTACGAGGAGGCCGGCACGGCGCTGCGCGAGGGCGCCGTCAGCCATGTCGTCATCGCCAACGCGTACGCGTCGGTGCACAGCTTCTACATGGACCCGTCGCTGCGGTTCGCGGGGGCGTTCCTCTTCGACACCCCGGACTACGGCATCGCCGTCTCCCCGGGGCACCGCATCCCCGACGCCGCCCGGATCGCCACCCACCCGGCGCCGGTCGCCCTCGTCCGGGAACTCCTCCCGGACGCCTACTCGGTGGCGGAGATCCGCTACGCCACCTCCACCAGCGCGGCGGCCGGCCAGGCCCGCCGCAGGGAGACCGACCTGGCGCTCACCACGCGCCCGGCGGCCAAGGCCCACGCCCTGGAGTTCATCTCCCGCACCCGGCCGATCCGCATGCTCTGGTCGGTCTTCACCCTCGCCGACCCGGACTCCTGACGGGCCGCCACAGGAAAGCGGCCCACCGGACCATCCGGACGGACCGCCCAAGGAAACAGGTACTTCCATGCTCCTGATCGACCGTGCCACCGTGCGCGAGCTGTACCCGGTCGAGCGCGCCCTGCCGGTGATGGCGGAGGCCATGCGCCGCTACAGCGGCGGCCTGGCGGAACTGCCGCTGCGGACCATCCTGAGGCCCGAGAAGGACACCGGTCTGCTGGGCACCATGCCGGGCTTCGTCGCCGGGGACGACCTGGCGGGCTACGGGCTGAAGGCGATGATGCTCAGGCCCGAGAACCCGGCCCGCGGCCTGGACCTGCACATCGGGGTCGTCATGGTCTTCGACCCGGCGACCGGTGCTCCGCTGGCCCTGATGGACGCCGGCGCGGTGACCGCCGTACGGACGGCGGCCGTCTCCGCCGTCGCCACCGAGGCGCTGGCGCGGCCGGACGCCGGGGACCTCGCGGTACTCGGCTCCGGGGTGCAGGCGCGCAGCCACCTGGAGGCCATGCGCCTGGTCAGGACGCTGCGCCGGGTCCGGGTGTGGAGCCGCAGCGCCGAGCACGCCGAGGACTACCGGGCGTGGGCGGCGAAGGAGCTGGGCATCGAGGTGGAGACCGCCGGCACCCCGGCGCTGGCCCTGGCCGGGGCCGACCTCGTCTGTACCACCACGGCGGCCAGGGAGCCCGTCGTCGAGGCCGCCGACCTCGCGCCCGGCGTCCATGTCAACGCCGTGGGGGCCTCCTTCGCCGACCACCGGGAGCTGTCCTCCCGGGCCGTGGCGGACGCCTCCTTCTTCGTCGACAGCCGGGAGTCGGCGCTCGCCGAGTCCGGGGACCTGCGCGGGCCGCTCACCGAGGGCCTGGTGGGACCGGACCACATCCGGGCCGAGCTGGGCGAGGTGCTGCTCGGCACCCGGCCCGGCCGCGCCGAACCCACCGAGATCACCGTCTTCAAATCGCTCGGCCTCGGCGTGCAGGACATCATGTCCGGCTTCGCCGTCGCCCGGGAGGCCGCGGCCCGCGGACTGGGCCGGACCGTCACGCTCGACTGACCCGCCGGCCCGGCCGGGACCCGCCTCCGCGGAGCGGTCCGGCACAGGCACCGGCAGAGCGACCCGCCAGAGGGACCCAGCTAAGGAGAACGACAGGAGTGAGTGCTCACCCGCCCGTGCCGCGTGCCGTGCTCGACGGCATACCGGCCTATGTGCCCAAGCCGCCGCAGCCGCCCGCCACCGGCACCTCGTACCGGCTGTTCCTCAACGAGAACCCCTGCCCGCCGCTGCCCTCGGCCCTCGCCGCCGTCTCCCGGGCCGCTCAGCGGACCAACCTCTACCCGGGCATCTTCCCGGAAGAGCTGACGGACGCCCTCGCCCGCAGGCTGGACGTCCCGCTGTCGCACGTGGTCACCGGCCCCGGATCGGTCGGCATCTACCAGCAGATCGGCCAGGCCATGCTGTCGCCGGGCGACGAAGTGGTCTACGCCTGGCCCTCGTTCGAGGCGTACCCGATCGTCGTGCGGATGGCCGGGGCCGTCCCGGTCGAGGTGCCGCTCAGCGACGCGACGCACGACCTGGAGGCCATGGCCGCCGCCATCACCCCGCGCACCGCCATGGTGCTGCTGTGCGAGCCCAACAACCCCACCGGCACCGCGGTCGGCGCCGCCGAGCTGAAGCGGTTCCTGGACCGGGTGCCCGAGCACGTCACGGTGGTGCTGGACGAGGCGTACTTCGAGTTCCACCGGGGCCCGGACGCGCCGGACGGGGTGGAACTCCACCGCGACCGGCCCAACCTGGTGGTGCTGCGCACCTTCTCCAAGGCGTACGGGCTGGCCGGGCTGCGGGTCGGCTACGGCGTCGCGCACCCGCGGATCGCCGAGGCGCTGCGCAAGTGCGCCGTGCCGTGCGGGGTGAGCCGGATCGCGGAGCAGGCGGCGCTGGCCGCGCTGGACGCCGAGGACGAACTGCTGCGGCAGGTGGCCGGGATCACCGCCGAGCGTGAGCGGCTGCGCGCGGCCCTCGGCGCGCGGGGCTGGACCCTGCCGCCGAGCGGGACCAACTTCCTCTGGCTGCCGCTCGGCGAGGACGCCGCCCCGGTCGCCGCCGCCCTGGAGCGCACCGGGCTGCTGGTGCGCGCCTTCCCCGGGACCGGGCTGCGGATCACGGTCGGCGCCCCGGAGGCGAACGACCTGCTGATCACGGCCCTGGAGGGGATCAGATCGGATCGATGACCGTCTTGCGCAGATGCCCGTAGACCATCGAGGTGCGCACGTCGGCCAGTTCGGGGCGCTCGGTCAGCTTGTCCAGCACGACCGAGTGCAGATGGTCGGCGTCCCGCACCGCCACATGGAGGAGGAAGTCGTCGGTACCCGTCAGCACGAAGACCGAGATGACCTCGGGCATCCGCGCCACGAAGGTCTGGAACTGCTCGATGATCGCGCGGGTCGGCGGTCGCACCCGTACGGCGATCATCGCCTGGAGCCCCCGGCCCAGTGCGGTGAGATCCACCTCGGCGTGGAAGCCGAGCAGCACCCCGCGCTCGCGCAGCGCGCGCACCCGCTCCAGACAGGTCGAGGGTGCGATGCCCAGTTCCTCGGCGAGTTCGCGGTTGGTGCGCCGACCGTCTTGCTGGAGAAGGCGCAGCAACGCCGAATTAAGTTCATCCATGTTCTGCCGCATTCTCGGGAGGCCGAATTATATTCGGCGAGTATGCCCTGTTCTCCGTTGGATTGCTAGCATGACTGCATCCATTCCGTCCATGATTCGCCTCTCTGCGGCGCGAGCCGGGCGGACCCTGTGCGTGCGGACGACGGAGAAGGAGACCTGCGGTGGACGAGAGGAAAGGACGGATCCTGGCGCTGTGCGCCGTGGTGGCGGCGGCCCTCTTCTGGAGCAGTTCCTACGCGGTGACCAAGCAGGTGCTGTCGGACGTCGGACCGCTGAGCATCGGCGCCATCCGCTTCACGCTCGCCGCCGGGCTGCTCGCGGTGATGATGCGGCTGCGCCGCCGCCCGGGGACCCGGCCCGACGCCCGCCAGCGGCGCCTGATCTACCTCAGCGGACTGCTCGGCATCACGGCCTACTTCGTCCTGGAGAACATCGGCGTCGAACTGTCGACGGCCTCCGACGCCTCCCTGATCGTGGCCACCTACCCGCTGATGACCATGCTGCTGGAACTGGTGCTGTTCAGGGCGAGGATGCCGCTGCTGCGGGTCGGCGGCGTCCTGCTCGCCACCGCGGGGGCGTTCCTGGTCGTGCGCAACGGCGCACAGGTCGGGGGCAGTTCGCGCTGGCTCGGCGATGTCCTGCTGCTGCTCGGCGGGCTGGTCTGGGGGGGCTACAACGTGCTGGTCAAGTCCATGGGCCGCGGCCACGACGCCCTGGACCTCACCTACTACCAGACCGTGGCCGGCGCCGCCGGCTTCCTGCTCGCCTCCTGCCTGGAGGCCGGGGACTGGCACGTACCGGACGGATCGGCCTCGCTGCTGCTCGTCTATCTGGCCGTGGCGTGCTCCGTCGGCGGCTTCCTCCTCTACAACTACGGGCTGCGCCGCATGACCTCCAGCGTCGCGGTCAACATCCTCAACCTGGTACCGGTGTTCGGTGTGCTCGGTGCCGTGGTGATCAACGGGGAGACGGTCCGGCTCGGGCAGGTGCTCGGCGGGACGATCATCGTCGCCGGGGTGGCGCTCGGGGTCGTCGAACGGCGGACGTCCGTGGCCGAGGCCGCGGTCCCCGAACCCGCCTCGGTGGGCGAGCGCGCCTGACCCGCCGCCGCCCACCGGACCGATTCGCTTCCCTGCCGCCGCCGGCCCCTCCCGCGCCGGACATCTCCTCTCGCCGTCCCCGGCCCGTGCCGTGCCCCTCGAAAGGTGAGCGAAGTGAAGAAGGTCCTGCTCGTGGAACTGTCCGTCTTCGAGCGGATGACCCCGCTGGCCTCCGGCTATCTCCAGGCGTACGCCATGACGGACGCGGTGGTCCGCGACGCGTACCGCTTCGAGCGGTACACGACCGTCGCCAGGACCCCCCGGGCCGAGGTCGTCCAGAACCTGCTGCGGTCGGCGGCCGATGTGTACGCGTTCAGCTGCTACGTGTGGAACATGGGCCTGGTGAAGGCCGTCGTGGCGGCCGTCCGGCAGGCGCGGCCCGAGGCCCAGATCATCCTGGGCGGCCCCCAGGTGATGTCACAGGGCCTGCGCTACCTCAGCAGCACCGACGAGCGCACGGTCGTCTGCAACGGCGAGGGGGAGATCACCTTCACCCAGTACCTGCTGGCGCTGACCGAGTCCCCCGACCGGTTCCACGAGGTCGCCGGCCTCAGCTTCTACCGCGACGGCGAACTGGTCACCACCCCGAAGCAGACCCGCATCAAGACCCTGGACGACGTGCCCTCGCCGTTCCTGACCGGGGTCTTCGACGACGCGTACAGCATCGCCATCCTGGAGACCAACCGCGGCTGCCCCTACCACTGCGGATTCTGCTTCTGGGGCGCGGCCACGAACGACCGGGTGCACCGGTTCGACGAGGAGCGGGTCCGCGAGGAGATCAAGTGGATAGCCAGGAACGAGATCCTCTTCCTCTTCATCGCCGACGCGAACTGGGGAATGCTCAGCCGGGACGTCGGGATATCCCAGCACATCACGGACTGCGCGCATGACCACGGCGCCCCGAACGTCGTCTACTTCTCCGCGGCGAAGAACAAGCCGCACGCCGTCACGAAGATCACCAGCATCTTCCAGGACGCGAACCTCATCTCCTCGCAGCCGGTGTCGCTCCAGACCCTGGAACCGGCCAGCCTCGACCTGATCGCGCGCTCCAACATCAAGCTGAGCGCCTTCGCCGAGATCCAGGAGGACCTGCGCCAGAAGCAGGTCAGCTCCTACGTCGAACTCATCTGGCCGCTGCCCGGCGAGACCCTCGACTCCTTCCGGCGCGGCATCGGCACCCTGTGCGAGAACGAGGCGCAGACGGTCATCGCGTATCCGCATCTGCTCCTCAACAACACGCCCATCTACCACCACGCACAGAGCATGGGCATCCTCAGCAGGCAGGCCGGCGGGGACGCCGCCGAGGCCCGGGTCGTCATCGGCACCAAAGAGGTCTCCGAACCGGAGTTCGTGGAGGGCATGTACTACTTCTACGCCTTCCACGCCCTGCACAACACGCGCAGCCTGCGCACGGTGAGCCGGTATCTGGTGAAGCAGCGCGGAATGAGCTACCAGGACATCTTCGCCGCCTTCTCCGGCCATCTGCGCGAGCAGGGGGACGACGATCCCGTCCTCGCCTACATGCGGCGCTCCGTCGAGGAGGCCGACTACTACGACGTCAACAACTACGGCCTCTTCATCCACTCCGTGCTCCACCAGCACCGGGACGTCTTCACCGGCCATGTGCGCGGCTTCGCGCGGAGCCAGGACTGGTGGGCGGACGAGAAGGCGCGCGCCCTGTTCGAGATCGACCTGCTGAACCGCCCGTACATGTACAGCAACACGCCCCTGGACACCTCACCCGACGGCTTCGGGGCACTGGAACTGCTGGACCGGGGCCCGCGCGCCTTCACCGTGCGCGTCCCCGAGGAGCACCTGCCCGAACTGACCGACGCGGTGCACATCAAGGCGATGCCCGCCGACGGCACGTTCACGGTGGACCACAAGCGCTCGCAGTACCCGTTCATGCCGACGCAGAGCCGCGACCACAGCGGTTCCTACTGCCACGGAATGATCGAGAAGGTCGGCAACATCATGCCGGTGTGGCGGCCGGCCGCGCCGCGCCGATAACGCGTCATCAACGCGTCATCCGACGAGAGACGAGAAAGGACTGGACGCCCATGCCCAAGCCCGCCGCTCGGCACCAGGACGGTTCGCTGAGCGATCTGTTCGCGCAACACGTCGTACGCCGGCCCGACGCGCCCGCTCTCACCCATGGTTCCGTCACGCTGACGTACCGGCAACTCGACCGGGTCACCAACTCCCTGGCGATCCGGCTGCGCGACCGGGGCGTACGGCCCGGCCGGCTGGTGGCGATCCTCGCCGACCGCGGCATCGGGGTGGTCCTGGGCATGCTCGCCACCGTCAAGGCCGGCGGCGCCTATGTGGCGCTGGACCCGGCGCAGCCGGCCGCCCGGCTGCGCCTGATCCTCCAGGAGTCCGAGCCGGTGGCGCTGCTCACCGAGGCCGACGCGGACGACCCCAGCGGCCTCGGCATCCCGGTGCTCACGGCCGCCGCACACCTGGGGCAGGGCGTACGGGACGACGCCGCCCTGGACGTCCGCACGGACGGCGGCGCGGGGCCCGAGGACCTGGCGTACGTGGTGTACACCTCGGGTTCGACCGGCACACCCAAGGGGATCTGCACGACGCACCGCAACGTCGTCCTGCGCACCCGGGACGCCGACTACCTCACGTTCGAGGCGGGCGACCGGGTCGCGCAGATCTCCAACGCGGCCTTCGACGCCGCCACCGTCGAGGTGTGGGGCGCGCTGCTCAACGGCGGCGAGCTCATCGGGTTCGACCGCGACACCATCCTCTCCCCGGGCCGGCTGGCGACCGCGCTGCGCGAACGCCGCATCGACACCGTGGTGATGGCGACACCGCTGTTCAACCAGCTCGCGGGGGACGACCCGGCGACGTTCGCCACGGTCTCCCAGATCCTGGTCGGCGGCGACGTCCTCGCGGTCGACCAGGCCAACGCCGTGGCCGCGCTGCCGGGCTGCCACCTGGTCAACGGGTACGGGCCCGCCGAGTGCACGACGATCGCCACCGCGCACCGGGTCAGGCCGATGCCCGCCGACCAGGTGCGGGTGCCGATCGGCGAGCCCGTCTCGCACACCACGTGCTACGTGCTGGACGACGAGCTGCGGCCGGTGCCCGCCGGGGAGACCGGCCAGCTCCACGTCGGCGGTGCCGGTGTGGCGAGCGGCTATCTCGGCCGCCCGGACCTGACGAAGGAGCGGTTCCTGCCCGACCCCTTCGCCGCCGGACCCGGCGCCCGCATGTACGCCACGGGCGACCTGGTGCGCGTCCTGCCGGACGGCTCGCTCGACTTCCTCGGCCGGGCCGACTTCCAGGTCAAGATCCGGGGCTTCCGGGTCGAGACGAACGAGGTCGACGCGGCGCTGCTGCGCCATCCCGGGATCAGGGAGGCGGTGACGGTCGCCGGCACCGACGCCCGCTCGGGGGACCGGACACTCCTCAGCTACTACGTGGGGGCGGGCGAGGAGACCCCGGACACGGCCGGTCTGAGGGCGTTCCTGCGCGACCGGCTCCCCGACTACATGATCCCGGCCCGGCTGACCCGGCTGCCCGAACTGCCGAAGAACGCCAACATGAAGATCGACCGGGAGCGGCTGCCCGCCCCGGAGGCCCCGGCCGCCCCGGCGGACCCGGCGGGCGCGGACACGATGGACGACGAGATCGCGGCGCTCATGGGCGGCCTGCTGGACGTGCCGGGCGTCGGCCACGAGGAGAACTTCTTCGAGGTCGGCGGGCAGTCGATGCTCGCGATCCGGCTGCTGACCCAGGTGAGCAGGCGGTTCGGCGCGGACATGACGCTGGCGGAGTTCTTCGAGGACCCGACGGTGCGCGGCATCGCCGCCCATGTGCGGGGCGCGGCGGCCTCGGACCCCGTCCCGGCCGGGTCCGTCCCGGCCGCCGGTTCCGGGGACGTACGCCCATGACCGGGACGGCCGACGCCCTGTACTTCCCGCCGTGCCGCCCCCTGGCCGCGCCCGCGCCGGCCCGGGACGCGGACGCCGTCCGGCTGTTCTGCCTGCCCCACGCGGGGGCGGGCGCGTCGGTCTACCGGGACTGGCCCCGTCTGCTGGCGCCCCGCGTCGAGGCGGTCCCCGTGCAGCTGCCGGGACGGGAGAGCCGCCACCGGGAGCGGGCCCTGCACACGGCGGCGGAGCTGGTCGCCGACCTCCGGGGCCCGCTGGCGGGCCGGGCCGGTCCCGACTACGCGCTGTTCGGACACAGCATGGGCGCCCTGCTCTGCTACGAGCTGGCGCATGCGCTGTCCGCGCTCGGCAGGCCCCCGCGCCATCTGTTCGTCTCCGGGCTGGGCGCTCCGCACCTGCCGCTCACCGGTCCGCGGCTGTGCGACCTGCCGGACGAGGAGCTGCTGACGGTCATCGCCGAGCTGGAGGGGACCTCGGCGGAGGTGCTCGCCCAGCCGGAGCTGGTGCGGCTGCTGCTGCCGCTGTTCCGCGCGGACCTGGAGGTCTGGGAGACGTACGCGCACGACCGCGGACCGCTGCGGGTGCCGGTCACCGCGATGGGCGGCCGCAGCGACCCCGGGGTCGGCCTCGACCTGCTCGGCGCGTGGGGGGAACTGACCACGGCCGATTTCCGGGTCGAGGTGTTCGACGGCGGCCATTTCTACCATCATGCGGCGCCGGAACGCGTGACGGCGGTCATCAAGGAGCAACTCGCCGGGTCCCGCCCCGGTCATTCCGCGCCGGAGACAGAAGCACCGGGAAGAAAAGCGCCGGAAAGAGAAGTGGCGAGAAGAGAAGTGACGGAAAGAGAAGTGACGGAAAGAGGAGTGGCGGGAAGGACAGCGACGGGAAAGCCGGATTCCGGCACCCGGGCCGGCTGATCCGCATTCCGGCTGATATCCGGCTCACCGGGTATCAGCCGGTCCGTGCGCGCGGGCCGGGGCAGGGCGCGGCGCGCTCAGCGCAGCCGGACGGGCAGGGCCTCCAGGCCGTGGATGAGGCTGGAGGGCCGCCACCGCAGCTCCGTCCCGGGCACCGCCGTCGCCAGCGCGGGGAATCGTTCCAGCAGCATCCCGAAGGCGATCCCGCCCTCCAGCCGCGCCAGCGGCGCGCCGAGGCAGTAGTGGATGCCGTGCCCGAACCCCACGTGGCCCGCCGTGTCCCGGCCCACGTCCAGCCGGTCGGCCCCGGGGAACCGCTCCGGGTCCCGGTTCGCCGACGAGGTGGCGAGCATGACCCATTCCTTCGCGGGCACCGGGGTGCCGCCGATGGTCACCGGCTCCAGCGTGAACCGCTCGGTGGCGTGGTTCAGCGGGTTCGCGTACCGCAGCAGCTCCTCCACCGCCGAGGGCAGCAGCGCGGGGTCGGCCCGCAGCCGCGCCAGCTCCGCCGGATGCGTCAGCAGCGCCAGCACGCCCCCGGCGATCAGGTTCACCATCGTCTCGTGACCGGCGACCAGCAGCAGGAACATCATCGACAGCAGCTCGTGCTCCGAGAGCGAGTCGCCCGAGTCGCGGGCCGCGATCAGCGCCGAGAGCAGGTCGTCCGCCGGGGTCTGCCGCCGCTCGGCGACCAGGCGCGTGAAGTACGCGTGCATGGCGGTGGCGGCGGCGCGGGACTCCACCCGGGTGCCCCGCGACGACAGCAGCGTCTCCGACCAGGCGCGGAACGACTCCCGGTCGTCGGCCGGGATCCCGATCAGCTCGCAGATCACGGTGACCGTCAGCGGGAACGCGAACGCCCCGATCAGCTCCGTCTCCTCGGGGCCGTCCGCCATCGCGTCCAGCAGCGCGCCGGTGACGTCCCGGATCCGCGGCTCCAGGGCGGCCACCCGGCGCGGGGTGAACGCCTTCACCACCAGGCGGCGCAGCCGGGTGTGGTCGGGCGGGTCGAGGTTGAGCATGTGCTGGTCGAGGAACGCCTGCACGGGGTCCATGGTGATGTCGAAGTCCTCGGGCGTCATGTGCGCCACCCAGTCCTTGGCGAGGCGGGGGTCGGCCAGCGCCGCCCGCACGTCCTCGTACCGGGTGACGAGCCAGACGCGGAGGCCCTCGGGGGTGACGACCGGCGTCACCGGCGCGGACGAGCGCAGCCGCGCGAACAGTCCCTGGGGATCCTGGAAAAAGGAATCACCCAGCCGCTCGGTCACCGGCGGAAGTTCTCCCCCTGTATGCACCATGACGGCAGCTTAGCCAATTCCGCCGGACGATTGTCGGCCGATCGGTGAATTTCCTCCGACGCCGTGCCGGTCGGCGAAAATGGCTTCTTCCGGCCTGTCCCGGTGGTTTTTCACCGCCCGGGAACGGGAAATGGGCGAATGCGCGGACGGGCGGGATTCACTGGGCCCGGGGCAGCCCGAGCGGACCGCCGATCTCCTCCGCCATGACCCGGCCCGCCTCGAACTCCAGCGTCTCGTCGCCCATGCCCTGGTCGGTGTCGAGGCCGTCCAGCTCCTCCAGGGGCTGGTTGAGGCGCACATGGGCGACCAGGGACTGGAGGGCGCGCAGGGCCGCCGAGGCGGTGCCGCCCCAGTTGGAGAAGTAGGAGAACTGCCACCACCACAGCGCCTCGGTGGTGCGGCCCGCGCGGTAGTGGACCATGCCGTGGCGCAGATCGGCGACGACGTCGGCGAGGTCGTCGGAGATCCGCGCGGGCACCGGGGCGCGGCGCGGCTCGTAGGGGTCGAAGACCTCGGAGTAGACGTCGATGGGCTCCAGCAGGCGGCCCAGGTTCTCGCGGAGGACGTCCGCGTCCTGCTCCGGGCCCGGGTCGGGCTCGTAGCGCTCGTCGGGGACGATGTCCTCGTGCGCGCCGAGCCGGCCGCCGGCCAGCAGCAGCTGGGAGACCTCCAGCAGGAGGAAGGGCACCGCGGAGTCCGGCTCGTCGCCCTTGGCGACCTCGGTGACGGCGACCAGGAAGCTCTCGATCTGGTCGGCGATCTGGACCGCGAAGTCGTCGGGGTTCTGGCTGGTCGCGTGCAGCGTGGCGTCAGACATCTAGGAGTCGTCTCCCCTCGAAGGCGCGGCCGAGGGTCACCTCGTCCGCGTACTCCAGGTCGCCGCCCACCGGGAGGCCGCTGGCCAGGCGGGTGACCTTGAGGCCCATGGGCTTGATCATGCGGGCGAGGTACGTCGCCGTCGCCTCGCCCTCCAGGTTCGGGTCCGTGGCCAGGATGAGCTCCGTGACCGTGCCGTCGGCGAGGCGGGCCAGCAGCTCCCGGATGCGCAGATCGTCAGGGCCGACGCCCTCGATCGGGCTGATCGCCCCGCCGAGGACGTGGTACCGGCCGCGGAACTCGCGGGTCCGCTCGATCGCGACGACGTCCTTGGGCTCCTCGACCACGCAGATGACGCTCTGGTCGCGGCGGCTGTCACGGCAGATGCCGCACAGCTCCTCCTGCGCCACGTTGCCGCAGACCGCGCAGAAGCGGACCTTCGCCTTCACCTCCAGCAGGGCCTGGGCGAGCCGGCGCACGTCCGTCGGCTCCGCCTGGAGGATGTGGAAGGCGATCCGCTGCGCGCTCTTGGGACCGACGCCGGGCAGCCGCCCCAGTTCGTCGATGAGGTCCTGGACCACGCCTTCGTACACCGGACGCCCGTCCTTCCTGCTCTCCGTGTGCCGCTGTTTCGGTGAGTGCTGCTTCGGTGTGTGCTGCTTCGGTGTGTGCTGCTTCGGTACGTACCGTAGTTGCCCGGGGGCCGCCTAGAAAGGCAGCCCGGGGATGCCGCTGCCGCCGCCGAGGCCCTGGGCCAGCGGGCCGAGCTTCTGCTGCTGGAGCGCCTGGGCGTTCTCGTTGGCCGCCTGGACGGCCGCCACGACCAGGTCCGCGAGGGTCTCGGTGTCCTCGGGGTCCACGGCCTTCGGGTCGATCTTCAGGGCGCGCAGCTCGCCGGCGCCGGTGACGGTGGCCTTCACCAGGCCGCCGCCCGCCTGTCCGTCGACCTCGGTGCGCGCCAGCTCCTCCTGGGCCTGCGCCAGGTCCTGCTGCATCTTCTGGGCCTGCTGGAGCAGCTGCTGCATGTTGGGCTGGCCACCACCGGGAATCACGATCAGCTCCTGCTTTCCTCCGTGCGTCCGGATGATCCGGACGGCCCGGTCTCCGGGCGGGGCCCGTCCGCCGGCGCACCGGCGATTCCCCGCTGGCACGAGCCTACGTGGTCCCGGCGGGCGGCGCCCCGCCACTCTTTCGAGTGAGTTACGGGTGCGTCCTATACCTGATCAAGGCCCTCTTCCGGGCGGAAAAGCACCGCATTCCCCCGCTTCGCCACCCGTTGGGGGGTAGGAAGGGGTCCGGCGGTCAGCCAGCGTCACAGAACGTGATCAGTAGGTGATCAGTAGGGAGTGCCGGGTGGGTCAGCCGGAGATGCAGCCCGAGCGTCACCCTCGGGACGGGCGGGAGGACGGGGCTCGGGACGGACGGGAGGGCGGGGCGGCGGCGGCCGGACCGCTGCCCGGGGACCTGACCGGGCGGGTGTTCCCGCCCGGCGACTGGGGCGACCCGGCCCGGCGGCTGGACGAGCTGTACCGGTGGGTGGAGCGCGGCGCGCTCCAGACCGCCGCCTGGTACCTCGCGGAGCGGGTGTGGAAGCGGCGCGGGGCGCGGGCGCTGCGGTGCGGGGCGGCGGCGGGGGCGCTGGCCGGGACGGGGCTGCCGCTGCTTGATCTGACCGGGCCGGCCCGCGGGGCGGCGCCCTGGGGATATCTGGCGCTGCTGCTGTCGGTGGCGTGTGTCGCGGCCGACCGGTACTTCGGCGTGACCTCGGGCTGGATGCGGGACGTGGCGACCGCGCAGGCCGTGCAGCGGCGGCTGCAACTGCTCCAGTTCGACTGGGCCACCGAGAGCGTGCGGGAGGTGCTCGGCCCGGCCGAGGGCACGGCGGGCGAGGCCGCCGAGCGGTGCCTGGCGGTGCTGCGGCGCTTCACGGAGGACGTGACCGAGCTGGTGCGGGCCGAGACGGCCGGCTGGATGGTGGAGTTCCGCGTCGGGGCGGCGCCGGCGGGGCTCCATTCAGCGGTGCAGGGCGGCGCGCGCCCGGAGCCCGGCGGCACCGGTCCGGGCCGCTTCCCGCTGCCGCCGGGCGGCACCCGGCCGAACATGCCCCGCCAGCGGCCCCCCGAGCCCCGGTAGAGCCTCCGGCCGGGACACCGGTCACCGGTGCGGGACCTGACACCGCTCCCCCGAGCTCTTCGGAGCTGGGGTGCCCCCGGCGGCGCAGCACCCGGCGCTCGTACCGGAGCGTCCCGGACGCGGCGACGCCGGACACCGCGGCGGCTTCTCCCGTCCCGCGCTCACTCCTTGATGTAGGTCAGCCGCTCGCCGCTGTCCTTGTTGACGCGCTGGAGGCCGCCCTGCGGGAGCAGCAGCACCTGGGTGGCCGCGCCCGGATTGCAGGCGCCGCCCGTGCCGTCCCTGACCGTCGAGGGCCCGAGCTCCAGCGGTCCGCCGGTGTCCGGCCGCCGGACCAGCCGGGCCTCGAACACGCAGTGGTAGGTGCCGCCGGTCGCGGTGGGGCCGTCCGCGACCAGGGTGAGCACCCGGTCCCCGACACCGCCCTGGACGATGGTGAGCCGCCGGGGATTCGAGCCCAGCTCGCTGTCGATCGCCGACCGCCAGGTGCCGAGGTAGCCGGTGGGGACCACACCGTCCGAGGGGCCGGGCGGTGCGCCCGTGCCGGTGGGGGACGGGTCCGGCCCGCCCGTGCCGGACGCGGTGGCGGTCGGCGAGGGGCCGGGGCCGCCGCGGTTGTCCTCGTGCCCGCCGCCCTGCATCAGCGCGTAGACCGAACCGCCCGCGCCGAGCGCGACGACCAGCGCCACCGCGAGGAGCGCCACCGTGGAGGGACCGCCGCGCCGCGGTCCGTCCGGCGCCGGGTCCGGGGCCGGGGCGTAGTACGGGGGGTCGGCGGATCGGTACGGGTGAGGCTGCGGGTGCTGGTGGGGGTGGGGGTGCTGGGGATGGCCGTACGCCTGCTGTGTGGGCACGGACGCGGGTGCGGGCGCCGGGCCGTCGGCCTGGGTGGGCGGGTGGTCCGGCGGTGCGTGGCCCTGTCCGGCGGGGTCGCCGGGGGCCGGGGGCCGGACGGCGGTGGCGTGCTCCGGGGAGGGCCATGGCGTGGTTTCCGGGGCGGGGCCGGGGGCGTGGCCCGGGGGGTCCGCGGGGGTGTGCCCAGGCGGCTGCTCCCGGGAGGAGGGAGGGGAGAACCGGGAGGACTGAGAGTAGGGGGAGAAGGGGGAGAAGGGGGAGGACTGGGAGAAGGGGGAGGCGGCGGAGTCGTGCTGCGGGAGTCCCTCGGGAGGGGCGGGCACGGTGGGACCCGTGAGCGCGGCGGGGCCGGTGGCTTCGCCGAGGGTGGCGGGTGGCGGCGCCTCGGGGTTCTCCGCGTCCAGCAGCCGTACCGCGTGCCGTCCGAGCTGGGCCACCAGGGCGCTCGGCAGCCACGGATCGCGGAGCCGGCCGTCGCACACCGTGTCCTCGGCGCCGGTGCGCTCCAGGATCTCCTCCAGCGCGGGCCGGGCCGCCGGGTCCTTGCGCAGACAGGCGCGGACCAGGTCGGCGATGCCCTCGGGCAGCGCGTCCAGGTCCGGTTCCTCCTGGGCGATCCGGTACATCAGCGCGTGCACGCCGCTGTCGGCGGTGCCGAAGGGCAGGGTGCCGGTCGCGGCGTAGGCGAGCACGGACCCCAGGCAGAAGATGTCGCAGGCGGGGGTGATCCGGTCGCCGCGCACCTGCTCGGGGGCCATGAAACCGGGCGAGCCGAGCAGCGCCCCGGTGCGGGTGAGGCCGCTGTCCGCGACGGTCTCCAGGGCGCGGGCGATGCCGAAGTCGATGACCCGGGGGCCGTCGATGGTGACGAGCACGTTCGACGGTTTGAGGTCGCGGTGGACGAGCCCGGCCGCGTGGATGTCCCGCAGCGCCTCGGCGAGACCGGCGGCGAGGACGCGCACCGACCGCTCGGGCAGCGGCCCGTGGTCGTGGCCGACGACCCGCTGGAGGCCGGGCCCGGCGACATAGCCGGTGGCGACCCACGGGACGGCGGCCTCGGTGTCCGCGTCCAGCACGGGCGCGGTCCAGTTCCCGCCGACCCGGCGCGCGGCCCGCACCTCCTGGCGGAACCGGGCCCGGAACTCCTCCTGCTGCGCCAGCTCCCGCCGCACCACCTTCACGGCGGCCGTACGGCCCCGGCCGGAGCGGGCCAGGTACACCTGCCCCATGCCGCCCGCGCCGAGCCGCGCCAGCAGCCGGTACGCCCCGATCTCCCGCGGATCGCCGGGCGCCAGCTTCTCCATGGCAGAACCGCCTCCCCCGATGTGCCCGGTACGCCCCTGCGCGTCAGCCCGAGGATAGTGCGGGGACCACGGGCGGACAGCGGCCCGCCGTCGACGGTTCCGTAACAGCGGGCCGCCCGGCCGTACGCGCTCTCCCGCGCCCCCGTGCTCCCCGTCGCGCCCTTGTGCTCCCCGTGCGTCCCGTGCTTCCCGCGACAAGGTGTCGTCAAATCGCCGTCACCGCAGACAGGGCGCCGATACCGGCTCCGCCGGGGCGGCCTCTACGCTCGCGGTATGACCCCTCAGCCCTCTTCCGCCCACCGGGCCCCGCAGCCGGACCCCGAGGCCGGCGCGGCCGTGAAGGCCGCCGACCGCGCGCACGTCTTCCACTCCTGGTCCGCGCAGGACCTGATCGACCCGCCGGCGGTGGCCGGTGCCGAAGGGTCGTACTTCTGGGACTACGACGGCAGGCGCTACCTGGACTTCTCCAGCGGCCTCGTCTTCACCAACATCGGCTACCAGCACCCCAAGGTCGTCGCCGCGATCCAGGAGCAGGCCGCGACGCTGGCCACCTTCGCTCCCGCGTTCGCCGTCGAGGCCCGCTCGGAGGCGGCCCGGCTGATCGCCGAGCGGACCCCCGGCGACCTGGACAAGATCTTCTTCACCAACGGCGGCGCCGACGCGGTCGAGCACGCGATCCGCATGGCCCGGCTGCACACCGGGCGGCCGAAGGTGCTGTCGGCGTACCGGTCGTACCACGGCGGCACCCAGCAGGCCGTGAACATCACCGGCGACCCGCGCCGCTGGGCCTCCGACGACGGCGCGGCGGGTGTCGTGCACTTCTGGGCGCCCTACCTCTACCGCTCCCGCTTCTACGCGCAGACCGAGGAGGAGGAGTGCGCGCGGGCGCTGGAGCACCTGGAGACGACGATCGCCTTCGAGGGGCCCGCGACGATCGCGGCGCTCATCCTGGAGACGGTCCCGGGCACGGCGGGCATCATGGTGCCGCCGCCGGGCTATCTTGCCGGGGTGCGCGCGCTGTGCGACAAGTACGGGATCGTGTTCGTGCTGGACGAGGTCATGGCCGGGTTCGGGCGGACCGGTGAGTGGTTCGCCGCGGACCTGTCCGGGGTCGTCCCCGACCTGATGACCTTCGCCAAGGGCGTGAACTCGGGGTATGTGCCGCTGGGCGGTGTGGCCATCTCCGGGGAGATCGCCGAGACGTTCGGCAAGCGGCCCTACCCGGGCGGACTGACGTACTCGGGGCACCCGCTGGCCTGCGCCGCGGCCGTCGCGACGATCAACGTGATGGCCGAGGAGAGGGTCGTCGAGAACGCGCGGCGGCTGGGTGCCGAGGTGGTCGGCCCCGGGCTGCGCGAGCTGGCCGAGCGGCACCCGAGCGTCGGCGAGGTGCGCGGCACCGGCATGTTCTGGGCGCTGGAGCTGGTGAAGAACCGCGAGACCCGCGAGCCGCTGGTGCCCTACAACGCGGCCGGTGCGGCGAACGGCCCGATGGCGGCCTTCGGCGCCGCCGCCAAGGCGCACGGCCTGTGGCCCTTCATCAACATGAACCGCACGCACGTCGTCCCGCCGTGCACGGTGACCGAGGCCGAGCTGAAGGAGGGGTTCGCGGCGCTGGACGCGGCCCTGTCCGTGGCCGACGAGCACACGGAGTAGGCCGGAAAGCACCGGTGAGCACCGGGGAGTCCCTCGAAACGCCCCGGAGTGCGTAAGGTGGCGTGCTCGTACACATACACCCGTACGAGTACATGATCAGACAGACGTACGAGCAGATGTACGCGTACGCCACCGCACGCGTGAGGGAGACGCCCCGACCATGCCCGGCTTCAGCGGAACCGGTGCCGTGACGCGCAGCACCCTGCGCCAGCAGATCGCGGACGCGCTGCGGGACGAGGTGCTGTCCGGGCGGCTCCAGCCGGGGCGCGAGTTCACGGTGAAGGAGATAGCCGAGCAGTACGGGGTGTCCGCGACGCCGGTGCGCGAGGCGCTGGTGGACCTGTCCGCGCAGGGGCTGCTGGACGCCGACCAGCACCGCGGCTTCCGGGTGCGCGTGTACTCGGCGGCCGCCTTCCGCGAGATGATCGAGGCCCGCGCCCTGGTCACCGAGGGCATGTTCCGCGTCCTGGCCGCCGCGGGCGAGGCACCGGGCGGCGCCGCGGAGACCGGGGGCGCCCGGGGGAGGTCCCGGACGCGGGCGATGCTGCGCGAGCCCCTGGATCCGCGCACGGCCGCCGTGCTCGCCGGGGTGCGCCGGCGCGGCGAGGAGGCCCAGCGGGCGGCGAGCGCCGGCGACCTGACCGTGCTGATCGGCTACGACCTGCGGTTCTGGCGCGAGCTGAGCGCCCTGTACGGCAACGCGCACCTCGCCGACTTCCTGCACCGGCTGCGCGTGCAGTCCTGGGTGTGCGCGGTGCAGCAGCTCCGCAGGCTCGGTGATCTGCGCGGTGTCCTGTGGTGCGGCCACACCGAACTCGTGGACGCCCTGGCGTCCCGCGATATCACCACCGCGCAGAGCCTCGTCTCCGCCTACAACGCGCACTCCCTGGCCCTCGTCGAGCGGCTCTGCGCCGCATGAGCGGGGCGGGCGGGGGAACTGCACGGGTGGGGCCGGTCCGCTCCGCACCGACTACCCTTCGTTGACCACTGTGCTTCGCGCGTGCCGAACGCTGAGTGAGGAGCCCTCCTTTGGCCTGTGACCTGTGGCTGGTACCGCTCGTCGACGTGTTGTGCCACACCCCCGACAACCCGTTCGCCGAGGAACTCGCGCAGTACAACAAGGCGCTCGCGGAGAACGGACTGCCGCCGGTGCCGGTGTACCAGTACATGCCGGGCCTGTCCGGCGACGTCGCGCCGGTGGCCGGCTTCGACTACGACGCCCTGCACTTCCTGCGCCGCGCCCACCTGCTCCAGCTCTGCGGCCTTCCGCTCACCCCGGTCGACGAACTGGGCGGCGACTACGAGCAGTTGCTGGAGATGTTCGAGACGACGGCACAGCAGTCCCACCTGGTCTGGCACTACGACCACGCGGGCGCCTACGTCCCCGTGGACTTCCCGCACCCGCTGTCCAACGACGAACTCCTCGCCGGCGGCGGCCCGCTCGGCTCCTCCCAGGCCCTGCTGCGCGAACTCCAGCAGGTCGCCCCGGCCCTGGGCATCGACCCGGCCGCCCCTCCGGCTCCGCCGGCCCCGCCGACGGGCCCCACCGAACTCGAACAGCCCGCCGCGCCCGCCCCCTACGACCCCAGCCCCTTCGCCCGCGAACGCCACGTCTGGCTCGGCCTGCACGCGGCGGCCACCCGCAGCCTGGCCCAGGGCTCGATGATCGTCTTCAGCTGACCGGGCACCGGCCCGCCCGGCGCGCGCCGAACGCCGCACCGGGAACCCGCCGGACCGGTGTGCGGCGGGCGGGAACGCCGACGGCGGCCGACGCGCTGGGCGACGGCCGCCGTCCGGGGGCGGGGGTGCGGGTCAGATGAACGAGTTGATCTCGATCGTCTCGTCGCGGCCGGGGCCGACGCCGATCGCGGAGATCGGGGCGCCGGACATCTCCTCCAGGGCCTTGACGTAGTCCTGGGCGTTCTTGGGCAGGTCGGCGAAGGTCTTGGCCTTCGTGATGTCCTCCTGCCAGCCCGGGAGGTACTCGTAGACCGGCTTGGCGTGGTGGAAGTCGGTCTGGGAGTAGGGCAGCTCCTCGACGCGGCGCCCGTCGATCTCGTAGGCGACGCAGACCGGGATCCGCTCCCAGCCGGTGAGGACGTCGAGCTTGGTGAGGAAGAAGTCGGTGAGGCCGTTGACGCGGGTGGCGTAGCGGGCGATCACCGCGTCGAACCAGCCGCAGCGGCGGTCGCGGCCGGTGGTCACACCGCGCTCGCCGCCGATGCGGCGCAGCGCCTCGCCGTCCTCGTCGAGCAGCTCGGTCGGGAACGGCCCCGAGCCCACGCGGGTGGTGTACGCCTTGAGGATGCCGATGACCCGGCTGATCTTCGTCGGGCCGACACCGGCGCCGGTGCAGGCACCGCCCGCGGTCGGGTTGGACGAGGTCACGAAGGGGTACGTGCCGTGGTCGATGTCGAGGAGGGTGCCCTGACCGCCCTCGAACAGCACGACCTTGTCCTCCTCCAGGGCCTGGTTGAGCACCAGGACCGTGTCGGCGACGTACGGCGCGAGCTGCTCCGCGTAGCCCAGCAGCTCCTCGACCACCTGGTCCACGGCGATGGCGCGCCGGTTGTAGAGCTTGGTGAGGATCTGGTTCTTGGCGTCGAGGGCCGCTTCGACCTTCTGGGTGAGGATCGACTCGTCGTACAGGTCCTGGACCCGGATGCCGACGCGGTTGATCTTGTCCGCGTAGGTCGGGCCGATGCCGCGGCCGGTGGTGCCGATCTTGCGCTTGCCGAGGAAGCGTTCCGTCACCTTGTCGACGGTCACGTTGTACGGCGTGATGATGTGCGCGTTTCCGCTGATCAGGAGCTTCGACGTGTCGACGCCGCGCTCGTTCAGACCGCTCAGCTCGGAGAGCAGGACCGACGGGTCGACGACGACGCCGTTTCCGATGACGGGCGTACAGCCGGGCGAGAGGATGCCGGAGGGGAGCAGATGCAGTGCGTACTTCTGGTCGCCCACGACGACCGTGTGGCCGGCATTGTTGCCGCCCTGGTAACGCACCACATAGTCCACGGAGCCACCGAGCAGGTCGGTGGCCTTCCCCTTGCCCTCGTCACCCCACTGAGCACCGAGCAGCACAAGTGCGGGCACGCGCGTACACCCCTTCCGGGCGGGGCATGTCCAAGGTCAGGGGCGTACGCGGGTTCACCGCCGCGTGCACCGCGCGACCCTCGTCGGTCGCGCAACCGTCGGACCGGATGCCCCGGAATAGACGAAGCCCCTGGCGCAATAGCGCAAGGGGCTCTTGCACAAAGATGCTACCCGAGGAAGCGAGGCAGGACCGAGGTGGCGACCTATCCGACGTCCGATCCGCTGCTCGTGATCATCGATCCGGCCGCCCGGCGGACCGACGGGGAGTCCGTACGGATCGCAAAAGACGTGCTCAGCGCGGGTGCCGCCACGAAGGTGTGCCTCCCGGAGGGGCCGGAGGAGTTCGCCCGCGCACTGGCGCGGCGCGGCTCTCGGCGGCCGGTGGTGGTCGGGGACGACCGGGCCCTGCTGCGGGCGGTGACCCTGCTGCACCGGCGGCGGGAACTGGCCGGATGCGTGCTGTCGGTCGTCCCGGTCGGCGGTGCCCTGGCCCTGGCCCGCTCGCTGGGCGTGCCGACCGGTCCGGTCGCCTCCGCGCGGGCGGTGCTCGACGGCTCCGTGCGCCGGCTCGACCTGCTCGTCGACGACAGCGACGGGGTGGTGCTGGGCGCGCTGCGGATCCCGCCGCTGGTCCCGCCCCCGGCGGATCCGGCGGTGCTCGGCGCGGGGGCGCACCGGGACTGGCTGCGCACCTGCCAGTCGCTCGTCCGCACCCTGGTGGCCCGCCCGCCCCGCACGGCGGCCGAGGCCCAGGCGGGGACCGGACCCGCGCGGCTGCGGGTGGAGGTCGACGGGGTGACGCTGGTGGACCTGGACCAGCCGGTGGAGGCGGTGTCCGTGGTGCCCGGTGCCCGGGGCGTGGCCGCGGTGGAGGTGCGGCCGCTGTCGGGGCCGGGCGCGGAGCTCTCCCCCCTGCTCGCCGAGGGCCGCGCGGTGACCGTCTCCGGCGCGCACTACCGCTACCGCGCGGACGCGGTGGTCTCGGGCCCGGTCCGCACCCGCACCTGGACGGTGCGCGAGGGGGCGTGGGGGCTGGTGGTGCCTGCCGCGGGCTGACGCTCCCGGGCCACGGCAGCCCCCTGCCCGGCTGCCCCCTGCGCGGCTGCCCCTGCCCGGCCGTCCGGCCGCCCCGTCATCCTTCCGCTTCCGTCCGCACCTCCAGCGCCTCCAGGCCGCGGATCACGAAGTTCGGCTTCTGCCGTGGCCGTGTCGCCGGGGCGAGGGCCGGGGCCCGGGTGAGGAGGGAGGCCATGGAGGCGGCCAGCTCGATACGGGCGAGGGGGGCGCCGATGCAGTAGTGGATACCGGCGCTGAAGGAGATGTGGGGGTTGTCGCGGCGTGCCAGGTCCAGGCGCCCGGGGGCGGTGAAGACGGCCGGGTCGTGGTTGGCCGAGCCGAAGAGCAGGGCGACCTCGGCGCCGCGCGGGATCGTCGTGCCGTCGATCTCGATGTCGTCCAGTACCCAGCGCTCGAAGAGCTGCAACGGGGTGTCGTAGCGCATCAGCTCCTCGACGGCGGACGGGATCAGCGAGTGGTCCGCGCGCAGCGCCGCCAGCTGGTCCGGGTTGCGGAACAGGGCCCACCAGCCGTTGACCGTCGCGTTCACCGTGGCCTCGTGACCGGCGTTCAGGAGCAGCACGGCCGTGGAGATCATCTCCTGCTCGGTCAGCCGGTCTCCCTCGTCGTGCGCGGCGATCAGCCCGGAGATCAGGTCGTCCCCCGGCTCCGCGCGGCGGGCCGCGATCAGCTCCCGCAGATACGCCGTGAACTCCTCCGAGGCGCGCACCGCGCTCGCCGCCGTCTCCTCGGACGGGTTCAGCTCGTACATCCCGCAGATGGCGGCCGACCAGGGGCGCAGCAGGGCCCGGTCCTGCTCCGGGATGCCCAGCATCTCCGCGATCACCGCCACCGGCAGCGGCTCGGCGACGTCCGCGAGCAGATCACCGCCGCCGGCCTCCACGAGCGCGGCGACCAGGTCGTCCGCCAGCGCGTGGACGTACGGCTTCAGCCGCTCCACGGTGCGCGGGGTGAACGCCTTCGACACCAGCCGCCGGATCCGGGTGTGGTCGGGCGGTTCCAGGTCGAGCATCCCGTGGTCGTTGAGGACGTGGAACGGCTCGTGCTCCGGCGGGGGCGGGGTGCGGCCGAAGTCCTCGTGCGTGAACCGGTGCCGGTAGGTCCGGCCGAGTCTCCGGTCCCGCAGCAGCGCCGACACGTCCGCGTGGTGCGGGACCAGCCACTGGTCGGTGCGCTCGTAGTGGAGCACGCGGCCCCGGGCGCGCAGTTCGGCGTAGACGGGGTACGGATCGGCGACGAACGCCGGGTCCCAGGGATCGAACCCGAGGTCGGACGGTACGTGAGGAACGGCCATGCACGGACGCTAGCCCCGCCTTCCCGCTCTGAACAGGGCCTGAGCTGGGTCTGAGCAGGGCGGGAGCAGGGCTCGCCGCTCAGCCCGGTGTGACCAGCCGGGCCTCGTAGGCGAACACCGCCGCCTGGGTGCGGTCCCTGAGGCCCAGCTTCACCAGGACCCGGCTCACATGGGTCTTGATCGTGGACTCGGCGACCACCAGCCGCTCGGCCATCTCCGCGTTCGACAGGCCCTGCGCGATCAGCACCAGCACCTCCGTCTCCCGCTCGGTCAGGTCCCCGTAGGCCGCCCGGACGCCGCCCGCCGGGCGTGGCGGTGGTCCGGACATCCGGGAGAACTCCGTGATCAGCCGCCGGGTGACCGAGGGGGCGAGCAGCGCCTCGCCGGCCGCCACCACCCGCACCCCGTCGGCGAGCTGCCGCGCCGAGGCGTCCTTGAGCAGGAAGCCGGAGGCCCCGGCCCGGAGCGCCTGGTACACGTACTCGTCGAGGTCGAAGGTGGTCAGCACCAGCACCTTCGCGGTGCCGTCGGCGGCGACTATCTCCCGGGTCGCCTCGATGCCGTTCAGCTCCGGCATGCGGATGTCCATGAGCACCACGTCCGGCGACAGCTCGCGCACCCGCCGCACCGCCTCGCGTCCGTCGACGGCCTCGCCGACGACCTCGATGTCCGCCATGGCGTTGAGCAGGACCGAGAAACCCTCCCGCACCATCATCTGGTCGTCCGCGATCAGCACCCGGATCGGGCCCGCCGCCGCTCCGCCCGGCGCGCTCCCCGTGCCCGCCGTCATGCCGCGGCCCCGCCGCCGGTCCCGTCACCGGACGCGCGGTCGGACTCCCGGGGCACCGGCAGGAAGACCGCCACCTCATAACCCCCGTCGTCCGCCGGGGCCGCCGTCATCTCGCCGTTCAGCATGGAGACGCGCTCCCGCATGCCGGTGATGCCGTGTCCGCTGCCGGGCGAGGACTCGGCCAGGGGCCCGCCGGGCGCGGGGCCGTTGACGATCCGCAGACCGAGGCCGCCGAGGACATAGCCGACCTCGACCCGGGCGCTCGCGCCCGGCGCGTGCCGCAGGGTGTTGCTCAGGGCCTCCTGCACGATCCGGTACGCCGACAGCTCGACGCCCGGCGGGAGTTCGCGCACCGCGCCGGTCAGGGCCTTCTCCACGCACAGACCGGCCTCCCGCACGTTCTCCAGGAGGAGGTCCAGGTCCGCGAGGGTGGGCTGCGGGGCCTCCGGGGCCTCGTAGTCCTCGGCGCGGACGACACCGAGGACCCGGCGCAGCTCGGTGAGGGCCGCCACCGCGTTCTCCCGGATGGTGGCGAACGCCTTCGCCAGCTCCGGTGGCGGGTCCTGGACCCGGTAGGGGGCGGCCTCGGCCTGGATGGCGACCACGGACATGTGGTGCGCCACGACGTCGTGCAGCTCGCGGGCGATGGTGGTGCGCTCCTCCAGCAGGGTGCGGCGCGAGCGCTCGTGCGCGGTCACCGTCTGCTGGGCGCTCACCGTCTGCTCGGCGTCCCTGCGTATGTGCCAGACGGTGACGGCCAGCAGCAGGAGGGCGGACACCAGCAGCATGGGCGCCGAGTTGTTGCTGAAGTGGTAGCCGAGCACGGACTCGGCGGCGACCGTGTAGAACACAGTGATCAGCCACATCCAGGCCGCCGTGCGCGGCCGGGTGCGCAGGGCCACGACCGTGAGCACCGTCAGGTAGGAGATGAAGTCGGGCGGCTGCCAGGGCCACAGGCCGTAGCCACCGGCGAGCACCGACGAGAGCGCGGTCACGGCCAGCGCCAGCCAGAAGGCCAGGGCCGGACGGACCAGGGTCACCAGCGGCGGGACCAGGACCGCCAGCGCGTAGAACGGAGCCGCCACGCCGCCCTGCGCACCGAGCCAGGCGGCGATCATGGTCAGCACGCCGATGCCCGCCACCAGGATGTGCGGTGTGTGCGCCGCGTACTCGCGCAGGCGGCCCGGCAGCCGGCCGGTCAGCGGGCCGTCGACCCTCATGCGGGGCAGCGGCCGGTACACGGAGGCGTCGTGGAACAGGTCCTGGCGCAGCCCCCGCAGCGCGTTGGCCGCGAGGCGGTACTCCGGGCTGCGGGGTTTGTACGGGCTGAACGCGCCGTCCGGCGCCGTCTGCGTCTGAGTCGTCTCGGTCACGATGAAAACGGTAGGCGGCGGCGAGGGCCGCGGTCGTCCCCTTGGAGAGGGGTCCTGCCGCATCCCTCTCAGGTACTACGGGTACGGTCCGCGGCCGCGCGCACGGTCCGCGGCGGCGGGTTCCCCCGGCCGGTGGCCGCCGCCGCCCGCGCTCAGTACCCCGAGGGACGGACCAGCCCCGACTCGTACGCGAACACGGCCGCCTGCGTGCGGTCCCGCAGGCCCAGCTTCACCAGGATGCGGCCGACGTGCGTCTTCACCGTCTGCTCGGCGACGACGAGGTGCTCGGCGATCTCCGCGTTGGACAGGCCCTGGGCGATCAGGCTGAGCACCTCCGTCTCCCGCTCGGTGAGGTCGCCGACACGGGCCTTCAGGGGGGCGCGGGGCTTGCCGTTCATCCGGGAGAACTCGGCGATCAGCTTGCGCGTGATGCCCGGTGCCAGCAGCGCGTCACCGGCCGCGACCACGCGGACCGCCTCGGCCAGCTGGTCGGCGGAGGCGTCCTTGAGGAGGAACCCGGACGCGCCCGCGCACAGCGCCTCGTACACGTACTCGTCGAGGTCGAAGGTGGTGAGCACCAGGACCTTCGTGCCGGGGGTGGCCGCGGTGACGCGGCGGGTGGCCTCGATGCCGTTCAGCTCGGGCATGCGGATGTCCATGAGGACGACGTCCGGGGCGGACGCGGCGACCTTGGCGACGGCGTCCAGCCCGTCCACGGCCTGGCCGACCACCTCGATGTCCGGCTGGGTGTCGAGCAGCACGGTGAAGCCCTGCCGGACCATCTGCTGGTCGTCGGCGATGAGGACGCGGATGGTGCCGCTGCTCATGGGTTCTCTTCTCCTGTCCGGGGCGGTGGGCCGGGATCGGGCGCGGCCTCTGGGGCGGCGGGCCCGGTCGGCAGTTCGAGGTACATGACGGGAACGCTGTCCGGGTCCGGGTGGACCACGGAGAGGACGTTGCCCGGGAGCGGGGTCGGCTCGGTGTCCGGGACCGTGCCGTCACGGGGCAGGAAGGCGGTGACCGCGAACCCTCCGTGCAGGGTTCTGGTCGCGGTGACGTTCCCGCCCAGCATGCCCGCCCGCTCGCGCATGCCGAGCAGACCGTGCCCGGCGCCCGGGGACGGCGCGACGGGATACCGCGGACGCGAGTTGATCACACTCATGTGCAGACCGGCGCGGTCGTGGGCGACCTCGACGCGGACCGTCGACCCCGGCGCGTGCCGCAGCGCGTTGCTCAGCGCCTCCTGGACGATCCGGTACGCCGAAAGCTCCACGCCCGGCGGATAGGGCTCCGCGGCGTCCCGGGCGTCCGTGACCTCCATGGAGACGGTCAGCCCCGCGGTGCGGGTGTTCTCCACGAGCGCGCCGAGGCGGTCGAGGGTGGGCTGCGGGGCCCGGGGAGCGGCGCTCGTCCCGGACTCCCCCAGGCCGTAGGGGTCGTCCGGGTCGGCCGAACGCAGCACGCCGAGGACCCGGCGCAGCTCGGCGAGCGCCTCCAGGGCGTTCTGCCGGATGCCGGCGAGGTTCTCCCTCAGCTCGTCCGAGGGGTGCGGGGTGAGATGGGGAGCGACCTGCGCCTGGATGGAGATGACCGACATGTGGTGGGCGACCACGTCGTGCAGTTCCCGGGCGATACGGCTGCGCTCCTCCAGGAGGGTGCGCCGGGACCGCTCCTCGGCCGTGATCGTGGTCTGCTCCACGAGCTGGGAGCGGGCCTCGCGCAGGCCGCGCAGGGCGCCGCCGACCAGGACGGCCACGGCGAACACGACGAACGCCGCGATCCCGGTGCCGGTGACCCTCTGGGCACCCAGGACACCCTCAAGGCCGTAGGTCGCCAGCCCGGTGACCAGCAGCGCGGCGACCGCGTGCCGGGCCGGCAGCCGCAGCGCGAACAGGATCAGCACGGCGGTGTGCGCGGCCAGCTCCGGTACGGTCCACGGCCAGCTCGGACCGCCGCCCGGTGCCAGGCCGGTCGGGGCGGGGGCCGGTATGTCCAGGTGGAAGGCGAGCAGCAGGGACTCGCGTCCCCAGACGGCGGTGGCCACCGCCGCGCCCAGGGACAGCGCCCAGGCCAAGGCCGGCCGCCACAGGGCCAGGACGACGGCGGTGGCCTGGGCGGCCCCCGCGGCGAAGCCGAACTGCGCGGTGAACCGGTAGTTGTGGGCCATCTCCCGGCCGCCCTCCAGCGGCAGGAACAGCGCGAGCCAGAGGACCACCAGATAGACCAGCCCCCGCAGCCAGCGGTACCGGGACAGGGGCGGGGACAGCGGTGAAGGGCGGTCGCCCAGCGTCGTACGGAGGCGTCGCAGCACGCCGCCCAGCCTAGGGTCTTCCGTTCGGGCCGGAGCGGCTGAGGGAGCGCTGCCAGGGTCCGCGAGCCCGGCATGATCCGACCGAGAGGACCTAGGCACGGCGCGGCCCCCGCTGGGACGCCGGAGGTCTGCCGCGGTGCACGCGGATCACCCGGGACGGCCGGTTCCGGGGGCGGCGCGGGCCCTGCTCGCAGCCGCGGAAGGCGGTCCGGCAGACGCCGAGCGCCAGGGCGAAGACCGGGAGCCAGACCAGCCGGGACGCGATCCAGCCCGGACCGTCGGGGACGGTGTGCAGACCGGGGAGGCGGCCCGCGAACAGGCCCGTGGCCGTGACCGCCATCAGGGCCGTCTGGTGCCACAGGAAGATCGTCATGGCGGACAGGTTGACCGCGGCCACGGCCGTCCAGGCCAGCGGGCGGCGCATCGCCCGGCCGAGCCGCTCGCGCAGCAGCAGGGCCAGGCCGCACTGGGCCAGGCCGAAGGTGACGGCGGCCAGGGTCGGCGGGTCGAGGTTGGAGACCGCCGCGCCCGGGACGCCGACCATCGACGCCGGGTATCCGGCACCCGCGACGAGGAGCACGGTGGCCGCCGCGCCGCCGGTCAGCAGCAGCCAGGCCGCGCGGCGGCCGCGCAGCTCGCCGCGGGTCCACGCCGCGCCCAGGGTGTACGGCACCAGCCAGCCGGCGGGCAGGTTCAGCCAGCCGAGCCAGCCGGGCGCGCCGAGTCCGAAACGCAGGAGGTCCACATGGAGGACGACGGCCAGCGGCCACAGCGGGTTGAGCCGGACCAGCAGCGGGGTCGCGGCCGTCAGCGCGGCGAAGACCAGGAGGAACCACATGGGGGACAGCGCCAGCTTGACGAGGGTGCGGACCGTGCCCGGGTCCGCACCGGTCAGCAGCAGGGCGCCCGCGGCGAGCGCCCACACCGTCAGGACCGCGGCGGCCGGCCGGAACAGCCGGGACAGCCGCTGGCTCAGCCACCGCGGGTAGGTGACCCCCCGGGCCCGCGCCGAGACATATCCTCGGGTCGCCACATGGCCGCCGACCAGGAAGAACACGGCGAGGGTCTGGAAGACCCAGGAGACGGGCGCCAGCCAGGGCATGTGCTGGAGGGGGCTCGCGGTGTGCAGCGCCGGGTGCGATCCGGTGCCGCCGCCCGCGACCAGGGCCGTGACCAGCCAGTGGCCGAGGACCACACCGAGGATCGCGAACGCGCGCAGCGCGTCCACCGCCCGGTCCCGCCGGGGCGGGGTGGCCTCGTCGGTCCGCCGGGCCGCGGCCCGTATCCGGTCGGGCAGGGTCATGCGGGCGCGCACGGCGGGCGCGGGCCCGGACGCACGGGTCGTGTCGGTCACCGCTCCTCCTCGGGGGTGCCCCGGTCGACGGGGGTGCCCAGCACGATCCGGGCCAGGTTGGTCAGCGACGGGGAGCCGGGGGTGAAGTAGGCGCTGTGGCCTCCCGCCCCGGCCGGGAAGACCCGGGCGCCGAAGGCCGGGTCCATGGGGTCGGCGCCCAGGCCGACGGTCGTGCCGAACAGGTCGGCCCGCACATGGGGCACATGCGCCACCCAGTCGTCGGCGCCGCGGGCCGCCCACACCCGGGCCGGGGTGTGCAGCGCGGCCACGGAGGCGGCTCCCGTGCCGGGGCTGCCGACGAGGGCGATGTCGGAGACGTCGAGGCCGGTGGCGGCCGCGCCGCAGACCACCGAACCGTAGGAGTGGCACACCAGGGTGAGGCGGGCCGGGCGGCCCGGCGCATCCGTGACCGTCCGCAGGTCCCGCACCAGCCGCCTCAGGTGCGGGGCCGCCTGCTCGGCGCGGCCGGGGGTGAGGACGGTGGTGCTGACGGTGGCGGGGGTGCGGTAGCCGAGCCAGGCGACGACCGCCGGGTGCGTCCCGGCCGGGGCCCGGCGGGTCAGCTCGCGGTACAGGGACAGCGCACCGGACCGGAATCTGCCCCAGGTGTCGAGCGAGGTGTCGGAGCCGGGGACGAGGACGGCCACCCGGTCGGCGTGCGCCAGGTCGCCCAGTACCTCGCTGGCCAGGCCCGGTCCGCGTCCGTCGAAGGCCAGCAGCCGACGGGCGGGCGAGGCCAGCTCCCGGTCCACGGCGGCGCGGTGCGTGTCGCCGTGGGCGGCGGCCATGCGGGACGCCTGCGCGGCGTTGGCGCGGTTGGCCGCGTAGTCCGCCTCCAGCGTGGCCCGGGTCGGGGCGGCGAGGGCCGCGGGAGCCGGGGCGGGGATCTCCGGACGGGCCGCCCCCGACAGGGGCACGACCACCGCCGCGATGACGAGAACGGCGAGCAGGGCGCGCCGCCGTCCCCGTGCGCGATGCCCCCGGCGGGCCGGGGACGCCGCCTCCGACTCCGCCTCCGCCTCTGGCGCCGCGCAAGTGCCGCCCGCCGTGCGGGACTCGTCACCCGCACGCGGCCCGGCCGCCTTCGTACAGGCCGTCTCCGTACAGGCCGCCTTCGTACAGGCTGCCCCCGCACAGGCCGTCTCCGTCCCCGGCGCCGCCCGCGACCGCTCCCGCGCCGCGCCCGGCCTCAGGACCGGCCCTAGTCCCCGTCCCCGCCCCGGCTCAAGCCCCATGGCCCGTCTCCCCCTCAGCCCGGCCCGCTCACCGGGCTCGCCTGGAAGGGAAATTACGGATCCGGGGACGTCGCTCGCGTCCCGCCACGGAGCTGTCCTCCGCCGTAGCTCTCAGGTACTACAGGTACTAGGGGTATGACCGGACCGGCCCCGACCCCGGGCCCAGCCCCGGCCCCAGGCACAGGACCGCAGCAACCAACCCCGACCCGAACCGGCCCCGCACCCGACCGCCTCACCAGGCCAGTTGGGCGATCTCCTCCGCCACCACCGCGCAGGCGTCCGCCGCCGGGTCGATCAGCGGGAAGTGGCCGACCTCCCCCAGCAGGGTCAGGCCCACCACCTCGCCCGCCTTGGCCGCCGCCTCCGTGTACGACTCCGCGACCGCCTGCGGCACCTCCACGTCGGACCGTCCCTGCACCACCGTCGTCGCGATGCCGGTCGGCAGCAGCAGGGCCGGATCGGCGTACGCCCTGCGGGCGGCGAACCCGTCGGCACCGCCGAGGAGTTGGAGCGCCGCCCCGCCGCACACCCCGAGTTTCCCGGCGACCTCGAAGTCGGCGATCGGTGCGAGGGCGACCACGCCGCGCAGCGGGACGGGGCGGTCCGTGCGCCAGGGCGCGTCGGCGGGCAGGACGTGCCGGGCCGCCGCCCACAGGGCGAGCTGGCCGCCCGCCGAGTGCCCGGTCAGCACCGTGCGCCGCGGGTCCGCCCGGGGCACGGCCTCGCGCACCAGGGCGGGCAGCGCGTCGAGCGCCGCGGCCACGTCGTCGAAGGTGTCCGGCCAGCGGCCCGCCACCGGGCCCGCGTCCGCCCCGCCCGCGGTCTGCGCGGCGGACGTGCCGCCGCGCCGGTACTCGACGTTGGCCACGGCGAAGCCCCGGCGCGCGAGGAAGTCCGCGAACGGGGTGATGTGGCGGCGGTCGTACGGCGCCCGCCAGGCGCCGCCGTGCAGCACCACCACCAGCGGAGCCGACCCGGGCGCCTCCCCGCGCACCGCACCGGCCCCCGGGCGCGGGGCGTAGAAGTCGATCACCTGGTCCGGGTGGTCGCCGTACGCGGCGGTGGCGTCCGGGTCCACGGCCGGGAGGGACAGGAGGGCCGCCTCCTCCGCCGCGGCACGCGTCTGCGCCGTACGAGCGGCGTCGGCACGGTCTGCGGCGGCACCGCCCGCGGTGTTCTGCGACTGCGCGGCATCGCGGGGTGCGGCGGCGTCCGGCATGCTCCAACCTCTCAGCGGCGTAACGTACTTGGGACGGACGAGGAATGGTGTTCGGCCGTTGGCCGGGACGGTATCAGGCCGGTGACGTGGGCCTACACGCGGATGTCACGCTCGGTGAGGTGCGCGCGGAGGGCAGCGGCGGGGCCGCGGGCGGCTCCCCGCGCGCACCGGCCCGAAGACCGCCGGGGAACCGCCCCACCGCCCGCACCTCACCAGGCGTCGGCGCCCGCGCCTACTCCTCGCCGGGTGCCTCCGCCAGCACCTCCGCCAGCACCCGTGCCGCGCGCTCCGCGTCGCCGAACCCGACGTAGAGCGGCGTGAAGCCGAAGCGGAGGACGTCCGGGCGGCGGAAGTCGCCGACCACGCCCCGTTCGATCAGCCGCTTCATCACGGGCCCCGCGTCGGGGCAGCGCAGGGCGATCTGGCTGCCGCGCAGGCCGTGCTCCGCCGGGGTCACGCACTCCACACGCCCGGCGGGCACGTACGCCGCGACGCACTCCAGGAAGAAGTCCGTGAGCGCGAGGGACTTGGCCCGCACCGCCTCGATCGGCACCCCGTCCCAGACCTCCAGCGAGGCTTCGAGGGCGAGCAGGGAGAGGATGTCGGGCGTGCCGACCCGGCCGCGCAGCGCGCCGTGCGCCGGTTCGTACTCCGGGCGCATGCCGAAGGGCTCGGCGTGCGAGTTCCAGCCGGGCAGCGGCGAGTCGAACCGCTCCTGGAGGTCCTGGCGGACGTACAGGAAGGCCGGTGACCCCGGGCCGCCGTTCAGGTACTTGTAGGTGCAGCCCACCGCCAGGGCGACGCCGTGCTCGTCCAGGCCGATGGGCAGGGCGCCCGCGCTGTGGCACAGGTCCCAGACGGCGTACGCGCCCGCCGCGTGCACGGCGGCCGTGAGCGACGGCAGGTCGTGCAGGCGGCCGGTGCGGTAGTCGACGTGGTTGAGCAGGACCGCCGCGGTCCGCCCGGACAGGGCGCCCGGCACCTCGGCGGGCGCCACGGGACGCACCTCGCAGCCGGTCATCCGGGCCGCGGAGCGCGCGATGTACCCGTCCGTGGGGAAGGTGGTCGCGTCGACCAGGATCTCGTCCCGCGCGGACCCCTCGCCGCCCCCGCCGCCCTCGCCACCCTGGCCGCCCTGGCCGCCCTGGCCGCTCCCGCCCGTCTCGCGGGCCATCCGCACGGCCGCGACCAGCGCCTTGAAGACGTTGACGCTCGTCGAGTCGCCCACCACGATCCGGCCCGGCGCCGCTCCGACCAACGGGGCGATCCGGTCGCCGATCCGTTCGGGCGCGGTCCACCAGCCGCTCTCGTCCCAGGAGCGGATGCGCAGCTCGCCCCACTGGCGGCGGACGACGTCGGCGACCCGGTCCGGTACGTGCGCCGGGAGCGCGCCCAGCGAGTTCCCGTCGAGGTAGACGACGTCGTCCAGGACGAACCGCTCGCGCACGGCGGCCAGCGCGTCGGCCGCGTCGAGCTTCTCCGCCCTGCCCGCGAGGGCATCGCCCGGCACCGGCTTCTCGGACACCTCGGACACCTCAGACGCCTCTGACGTCTCGGACACCTGGATCTCAGACATGGGACCTCGCCGTCCACAGCTCGGGAAAGACGTTCTTCTGCGCGCGCTTCTCCAGCCAGGCCACCCCGGCGGAGCCGCCCGTGCCGGACTTGGCACCCATCGCGCGCCGGGTGGCGACCAGGTGGTCGTTGCGCCATCGCCACACCAGCTCGGCCACGTCCGTCAGCGCCTCGCCGAGACGGGCGAGCTGATCGGCCTCGTCACCGGCGTAGAGCGCCGTCCAGACGGCCTCCACCTCGGGCGACGGCTCGTAGCGCAGGGTGAGGTCGCGGTGCAGGACGGCGTCCGGGACCGGATGCCCGCGCCGCGCGAGCAGCCGCAGGACCTCGTCGTACAGGCTCGGCTCGTGCAGCGCCTTCTCCAGCTCGGCGTGGACGCGGGGGGCGCCGCGGTGCGGGACGAGCATCGACGCGGACTTCTCGCCGAGCAGGAACTCCATGCGCCGGTACATCGCCGACTGGAACCCGGAGCCCTCCCCGAGAGCGCTCCGGTAGCTGTTGAACTGGGTGGGGGTGAGCTGGCCGAGCGGTTTCCAGGAGGCGTTCAGCGCGTCCAGCTCGCGTACGGACCGCTTCAGCGCGGCGGTCGCCGTGGGGACGTCGTCGGCGCGCAGCGCGCGGGCCGCGGTCTCCCACTCGTGGACGATGACGGTGAACCACAGCTCCATGACCTGGGAGGTGACCAGGAAGACCATCTCGCCGGGGTCGTCGGAGAGGGTGTGCTGGAGGTGGGTGAGGACGTCCGCCCTGACGTAGTCCTCGTAGGGCGTGGTGCCTTCGAAGTCGAGATGCGGGGTCTCGGGCTCAGCTGCCTCGGCGGGCCGGGGGGTCGGTCGAGCCTGGTGGGACATCGCTGTCTCCTGCATGTACTCCGGGTAGCGGTCCGCCCCTGCCGATGCCGGCACGGGGGCCCCGGTCCCCACCCGCATCCTGCGCAGCCTCGGCACAGATCGCAAGGCCGGACCGGTGCCCCGCACCTCCGTCCGGCACCCGGCCCGCCCCCCTCCGGCACCGTCCGCCCCCCTCCGGCACCGTCCGGCACCGGCGCAGTCCCCACCGTGCACGCGCCCCACTCGCACGCGTGCGTGCACGCGTGCGCGCACGCGAACCGACCAGCCCGCAGCATCCCGTCACCGACCGGCCCGCAGCGCCGCGTCACCGACCGGGCAACGGCGTCCCGGCTGCCGGGCGCCGGGTGGCAGACTGCTTTCATGACCACGCACAAGAACCTGCTGGGCGGCCCGGAGCCGACCTACCTCCCGGAGAACGAGGACGCCTACCGCCTGCTGGGCGAGGAGTCCCGCTCGCCGGCCGAGGTCGCGGCGAAGCATCCGACGTTCTCGCTGGCCTGGGCGATGCTCGCCGACGACGCGTTCGAGGAGGGGCGGGTCGTCGCGTCGTACGCGTACGCGCGCACCGGGTACCACCGCGGTCTCGACCAGCTCCGCCGGGCCGGCTGGAAGGGGCACGGCCCCATCCCCTGGGACCACCGCGCCAACCGCGGATTCCTGCGCTGCCTGGCCGCCCTCGCGCGTGCCGCCGGGGAGATCGAGGAGACCGACGAGGCGGAGCGGTGCCGGCAGTTCCTCCAGGACAGCAGCGCGGAGGCGTACGCCGAGCTGAAGCGCTGACCCGCCCCGCGCCCGCCCCCGGACACACAGCGAGCCCGCGCCGGACGGCGCGGGCTCGCTGGTGCGTCGGGGGCGGGCGCGCGGAACGAACCGCCCCGGTCGGCTACTTGATGCGGGTGCCGGTCGAGCGCAGGTTGCCGCAGGCCTCCACCACGCGCGCGGCCATGCCGGCCTCGGCCAGCTTGCCCCAGGTGCGCGGGTCGTAGGTCTTCTTGGAGCCGACCTCGCCGTCGACCTTGAGGACGCCGTCGTAGTTCTTGAACATGTGGTCGACGACCGGACGGGTGAAGGCGTACTGGGTGTCCGTGTCGATGTTCATCTTGACCACGCCGTTCTCCAGCGCGGTGCGGATCTCCTCCTCCGTGGAGCCGGAGCCGCCGTGGAAGACGAAGTCGAACGGCTTGCTGCCCGCGGGGCGGCCGTACTTGGCGGCGATGCCCTCGTTCAGCTCCTTGAGGAGGTCGGGGCGCAGGACGACGTTGCCCGGCTTGTACACACCGTGCACGTTGCCGAAGGAGGCGGCCAGCAGGTAGCGGCCCTTGTCGCCCAGGCCCAGCGCCTCGGCGGTGCGGACCGCGTCGTCGACCGTGGTGTACAGCGAGTCGTTGATCTCGTGGGAGACGCCGTCCTCCTCACCGCCGGTCGGGGTGATTTCCACCTCCAGGATGATCTTGGCGGCGCGAGCCTGCTCCAGCAGCTCCTGCGCGATCCGGAGGTTGTCGGCGAGGGTCTCCGCGGAGCCGTCCCACATGTGGGACTGGAACAGCGGGTCGAGACCGGCCTCGACGCGCTTCTTGGAGAGCGCGAGCAGCGGACGCACGTACCCGTCGAGCTTGTCCTTCGGACAGTGGTCGGTGTGCAGCGCGATGTTGACCGGGTACTTCTCGGCGATGATGTGCGCGTACTCGGCCAGGGCCACGGCACCGGTGACCATGTCCTTGCTGTACTGGCCGCCCAGGAACTCGGCACCACCCGTGGAGATCTGGACGATGCCGTCGCTCTCCGCCTCGGCGAAACCGCGCAGGGCCGCGTTCAGGGTCTGCGAGGACGTCACGTTGATGGCCGGGTAGGCGAACTTGCCTGCCTTCGCCCGGTCGAGCATCTCGTTGTAGACGTCGGGGGTTGCGATGGGCATCTGTCCGCTCCTTGTATGTGCGGGGTGCGTTCTGCGTACTTACGGCCCTGACCTAGGGAGTGACGTCATCGTCGGCCCCATCTTCGCAGACGGAGCCGGATGGTTCGGACACCCTGTCCAGCCTGTGGATGACCGGGTCGCCCCGCCTGTGGACAACCGTCTCGCGGGGCCGCGGCGGGCGCCCCGGCCCCCGTCAGTCCAGGCCCAGGTCGTCCTTGGAGTACGCGAACACGTACGGCACGCCCGCCTGCTCGGCGACCGCCTCGGCGGCGCCGGTGGCCCGGTCCACGATCGTGGCGACGGCGACGACCTCGGCGCCCGCCTCGCGCAGCGCCTCCACGGCGGTCAGCACCGAACCGCCGGTGGTGGAGGTGTCCTCCACGGCGAGCACCCGGCGGCCCGCCACCTCGGTGCCCTCGATCCGGCGCTGGAGGCCGTGCGCCTTGCCCGCCTTGCGCACGACGAACGCGTCGAGCGTCCTGCCGCGCGCGGCGGCGGCGTGCAGCATCGCCGTGGCCACCGGGTCGGCGCCCAGGGTCAGGCCGCCGACCGCCTCGAAGTCCAGGTCGGCGGTCAGGTCGAGCATGACCTGACCGACCAGCGGGGCCGCCACGCCGTCCAGGGTGATGCGGCGGAGGTCGACGTAGTAGTCGGCCTCCTTCCCCGACGACAGGGTCACCTTGCCGTGCACCACGGCCTTGTCCTTGATCTGTTGCAGCAGCTCGCCGCGAACGTCGCTCATGGCAGTCAGCTTAGAGGCGGCGCCAGGACCAGGTCGTCGTCGCCTCCAGCGGCTCCAGGGGCGTGACCAGGCGCGGACAGGTGTTGAGCCCGTCCGGCGGCCCGGTCTGCGGCTCCACGCACACCGCGGCCTCCTGCTCGTCGTAGACCACGACCCACTCCTCGGGGCTGGTCACCTCCAGCTCCAGCCGCTCGGGCCAGGTGAGGGTGACGCCGACACCGCCGGGCATGCCGAAGCAGTCGTCCCAGGGGCCGGGCAGCGGGTCGATGCGACGGCCGGTGGGCAGGTGGTCGCCGCCGCGCTCCTCCTGCCAGGCGGGCGTGAAGTCGAGGCGCACGTCCTGCCCGTCCAGGGTGCGGTTGAACCACGGGTGCCAGCCGATCTGCGCCGGGAACGACGAGTCGTACGTCTCCACGGCCATCGACAGCGTCAGCGCGTCCTCGGACAGCGCGACCACCTGGGTGATCCGGCCGGGGTAGGGCCACGGCTCGCCGAGGTCGTACGTCAGCACCGCCTCGTTCTCCGACACGCGGGCCGTCTTCCAGACGCCGTCGCGCGCCGTGCCGTGGATGGCGTGCGGCGGGGAGTTGAGCGGCATCTGGTGGACGGTGGCGCCGTCCCGGAACCTGCCCTCCCGGATCCGGCCGCACCAGGGGACCATCGGGAAACAGCCGAACCGGTCGCCCTGGCGGAGCAGTTCGAGGCCGCCCACCCGGAGTCCGCCGATGCGGGCGCCGTGCCCCGGCCGTACGGTCGCTTCCGCGTCGCCCGCGGTCAGCGTGATGTCGTCGTCGCTCACGCGACGAGGCTACTGGGCCGGTCGGGAGAACACGGGCGGTACCGGCCGCCGCTCCGACGCGCGCCGGGGCCGCGCCGGACCCGCACCGGACCCGCGCCGGGGTCAGCGGCGCCGCCTGAGTGCCCGGCCCACGACGATCGCGCCGGCCACCATCAGGGCGGCGGCGGGGGCGGCCCAGCGCAGGGTGGAGTGGGCGGAGACGGTGAGGGGGGCGGGCACGGGGGCGTAGCGACCGCGCGGCGGGGCGTGGTCCACCTCCTCCGCGCTGCGTCCGATCATCGTGCGCCGGGCGTGCGCCGCCTCGGCGGGCGGGGTGCCGGCCGAGCCGAAGTCGTCGTCGGCGGGCAGACCGCCGGGACCGGCGGGACCTACGGGACCGGGGGGAAGGCCCTGGTCCGTGCCACCGCCCGCCGCCGCGCCTTCGCTCGCCTCCGGGCCCTCGCCCGGATCCCGGCCCAGGTCCTCGCCCGCGCCCTCGTCGCTGTCGTCGCTGTCATTGATGCCGTCGCTGTCGTCGCTGTCGTCGTCGGTGGCATCGGACGCGTCCTCGTCGTCGGCCAGCGGGTCCAGCGACGACGGCGGGACCTCGGTGTCGAAGACGGAGCGGTGCCCGGACGGTTCGGCGGGTTCCGTACCGTCGATACGGTCGGCGGCGCTCGTGTCCGTGTCCTCACCAGCATCCGGGCCGGGCGGCGGCACCGGGGCGTCGTCCGCGTCCGGACCGGCCTCGAAGTCGCCGGTCGCCGCCGGGGCGAAGTCCTCCGTGGCCGACGACCGGACGGACTCGGCGGCGCCCGCCGCCAGGTTGTGCGCGAAGCGGTGCAGCAGCCGGGTCGCGGCGGACCGTACGGCGTCCGGGGCCAGCCCGGCGGCCCGGCCCCCGGCGGAGGCGGTGCCGCCGAAGACGAGGGCGGTGCCCTCGTCGGTGTCGCGGAGGCCGAGGGTGAGCCCGATCCTCACCGCACCGCTGCCGCGCGACTCGGTCGCCTCGCCCTCGACGGCGTACCCGCCGTCGTCGCGGGGGCGGACCCGCAGCGTGCCCCGGTAGGTGATGGAGTGGCCGCCGATACGCACCTTCAGCCGGCCGGCGACGGGCTCGGCCCCCGCCTCCTGCTGAAGCCCGGGTACCGCGCGGGCCACCCGCGCGGGATCGGCGAGCACCGCCCGCAGCCGCCGGGCCGGAACCGGAACGAACACCTCGTGCTCCATGTCAGCCGAGATTACCCAGTGGCGCGCCGGATTACCCTCCGACGGTCAGGTCTCGCTCCCCGGGCGCACCAGGCCCGTCTCGTAGGCGAGCACCACCGCCTGGGCGCGGCTGGCGAGGCCGAGCTTGGTCATGGTCCGGTTGAGGTGCGTCTTGACCGTGGCCTCGCTGATGAAGAGGCGGTCGGCGGCCTCGGCGTTGGTCAGGCCGCGGGCGACCAGGCGTAGCACCTCGACCTCCCGGGAGGTCAGCGCGCCCAGCCGGGACGGCGGGCCCGCGGGCTCGGCCGGGGTGTCCGGGCGCTGGGTGAACGCCTCCACCAGGCGCCGGGTGACGCCGGGCGCGAAGAGCGAGTCGCCGCCGTGCACGGCGGTCACCGCGGCCAGCAGCCGTTCGGGCCCTGCGTCCTTCAGCAGGAAGCCCGACGCACCGGCCCGCAGGGCGTCGTACACGTACTCGTCGAGGTCGAAGGTGGTGAGGATCAGGATGCGCGGTGCCGGGCCCCGCGCCTCGGCGAGGATCCGGCGGGTCGCCTCGATGCCCGTCGTCCCGGGCATCCGGATGTCCATGAGGATCACGTCCGGGCGGATCCGCGCGGCCAGCGCCACGGCCTCGGCGCCGTCCGCCGCCTCCCCGGCGACCTCCATCCCGGGGGCGGCGCGCAGCAGCGCGGCCAGTCCGCTGCGGACGAGGAACTGGTCGTCCACCACCAGCACTTGGATCATTCCGTGTCGGCGCCTCCCCGGCGTGCGGCCTGTTCCGGCGGTGGTGTCGGAAGGGTCAGGCGCACACCGAATCCCCCCTCGCGCCGCGGTCCGACGGCGATCGTCCCGTCGTAGAGCTTGGCGCGCTCGCGCATACCGATCAAGCCATGGCCGCCGGTCCCGGCCGTTCTGGCTCGATTCCCTCCGTCATCGGTCACCGAAACCGTCAACTCGTGCGGCAGATAGACGAGTTCTACGTCCGCGCGGGCGCCCGGGGCGTGCTTCAGCACGTTCGTCAGGGCCTCCTGGACCACCCGGTAGACGCACAGCTGCACTCCCGGGGGCAGCGGCCGGGGGGTGCCGCGGATCCGTACGCCGACGCGGACGCCCCCGGCCCGGACCCGTTCCACCAGCTCCCCCAGCCGGTCGAGGCCGGGGGCCGGCTCGGTGGCGGCGCCGCCCTCCCGGAGGCCGTAGATCTCGCCGGTCCCGGGGGTCCTGCCGGTCCCGCCGGTCCCGGCGGCTCCTTCGGCTCCTTCGGCTCCTTCGGCTCCTTCAGCGCGCAGCAGCCCCAGCATCCGCCGCAGCTCGGCCAGGGCCTCGCCGCCCGCCGCGCCGATGGTGGTGAGTGCCTGGCGGGCGGTGCGGGTGTCGGTGTCGAGGACGAACCGGGCGAGGCCCGCCTGAATGGTGATCACGGCCATGTGGTGGGCGATCACGTCGTGCAGTTCGCGCGCGATCCGCACCCGCTCCCCGGCGACCTCGCGCCGGGCCCGCTCGGCCTGTTCGGCCCGCAGCCGCACGGTCAGCTCGGCGGACCGGCGGGCGACCTGGCCGAACCGCCACAGGACGAGCGGGTAGCCGACGGCCTGGCCGACGACGGACGCCATGGTGTCGGAGTGGCTGACCACTCCGGCGTAGACCCAGGTCCCGCCCAGCAGCACGGCGCAGACGGCGGCGGTCCGGGCGGGGCGGGCGGCGGCCACCGTGTAGAGGGCGACCATGGCGGCGGGCGTGTCCACCACCGGCCAGTGGCCGAGCGCCACATACGCGATCCAGCACAGATGAACGAAGAGGAAGACGCCGAGCGGGGCCCGGCCGCGCAGGGCGAGCGACAGATTGGCCAGGGCGACGAGGGCCCAGGCGGCGGGGTCGAACGGCGGCCACCCCTGGGCGGCGGCCTCGGCACCGAGCAGGCCCGCCACGGCCGTCGCCACCAGGGCCGTCAGGCCGTCGACCGCGCGGGGGTGAATCCGCATCGCCGGAGCGTAGACCCCGTGCACGGGCCGCCGCGTCACCCCTGCGCCGTACCGCGGAAGGTGGAGGCGGACGGCGGAAGTACCGCACAGGTTGACGGCGCCTCCACCCCTGGCGGGATGCGCGGGTCCCCGGCGGCCCGTAGGTTCGTGCGGCGACGGCGTCACGCGGGACGTACGGGGGACGTACGGGAGATACCGGGGATACCGGGGATACCGGGGACACCGGCGACGTACGCGGAACCGCGGGGTGCCGTCCGACGGGGGAGGCGCTTGGGGGTACGGCGGCCCGTCCCGCTCCCGGGGGGAGAGGGGGACGGCCCGCCACTCCCCCGGCCCACTCCCCTCTCACTCCCTCCGGGTCTCTCCCGGGCCCCACGGCCTCCACAGCCCCCGCGCGCCCTCGCGCTCCCCCGCGCGCCGCCGCCCGTTCCGCAGGAACGTTGCCTCAACCGGCGTACCGCGGGTGGACGAGTGTCGAGGGAGGCAGGTCCGGGACCCGGGCACGGGCCGCGGCGCGGGCGTCGGCGGCCAGAGCGCCGGGGGTGAGGGTGCTCGGGCGCGGCGCCCCGCGGTCCAGGGTGAGGACGGGTGCGGTGCGCGAGGCCAGCAGGAAGCCCCAGTCGCGGGGCGCGCGGGCCGCGCCGGTGGTCCGGTCGGGACCCGCGGCGAAGCCGGAGTCGCGGCCGGTCACCCGGTAGGGCGCGGTCCGCAGCCCGGCGGCGCGCACCGTGGCGTCCACCGTCCAGAAGACGTGCGGACGGGAGGAGAAGGGCCCGGCGTGCACCGCGAGCCGCCCGCCGGGCGCCAGGGTGCGCCGCGCCAGACCGTAGAACTCCTGTGCGTACAGCTTGGTGCTCGCCGTGATGCCCGGATCGGGCAGATCCTCGATCACGACGTCGTACGCCGCCGCCGGTGCCCCGCGCAGCCAGCCGAAGGCGTCGGCCGTGGTCACATGGAGGCGCCGGTCGCGGTAGACATGGCCGTTCAGCCGGGCCAGCGCCGGGTCCGTGCGGGCGAGGCGGACGACGGCCGGGTCCAGTTCCACGAGGTCCACCCGCTCGACGCCCGGGTGGCGCAGCACCTCGCGGGCGGCGAGGCCGTCGCCGCCGCCGAGGATCAGCACGCGCGCGTGCGGACCGCTCATCGCGGGGCGGACCAGCGCCTCGTGGTAGCGGCGCTGGTCCTGGCCGCCCACCCGCAGCCGCCCGTCGAGGAACAGATCGAGCGGGCGGCCCCGGGTGCCGCCGGTGAGGACGATCTCCTGGACGCCGCTCTGTGCCGCCACGCGCACATCGTCGCCGTACACCGCGTGCCGCGCCGCCTGTTCGAAGTCGTCGACCAGGACGGCTGCCGAGGCCAGCAGGCCGAGCACGGTGAGGTTGACGGCGAGCAGCAGCCAGCGGGCGCGGCGGCTCAGGTCGCGCCGGAACAGGCCGAGCACGAGGGCGCCCCCGGCCACGATGTTGACCGCGCCGGTGAGCAGCGCACCGGTCAACTGGCCCAGCAGCGGCAGCAGCAGGAAGGGGAAGGCGAGGCCGCCGACGAGGGCGCCGACGTAGTCGGCGGCGAACAGGTCGGCGACCGCGCCGCCCGCGTCCTGGCGGCGGATCCGCTGGATCAGCTCCATCAGCAGCGGTACCTCGGCGCCGATCAGCAGCCCGATCGCCAGCGAGAAGGCGACCAGCAAGCAGCGCGGGCCGTTCGTCCACAGGCCGCCCCAGGCGCCGGTCCAGGCGAACACGGCGTAGAGCGCCATGGCGCTCAGGCCGCCGACGAGGGCGAGCGTCGCCTCGATCGCGCCGAAGGCGACGGCGGCGTGCCGGCGCAGCCGCTTGGCGGCGAGCGAGCCGATCCCCATGGCGAACACCATGAGGGACAGCACGACGGACGCCTGGGTGACCGAGTCGCCGATCAAGTACGAGGCGAGGGCGACCAGTTCGAGTTCGTACACCAGGCCGCAGGCGGCGCAGACGAAGACGCCCGCGAGGACGAGGAACCGCCCGGTGCCCGGCCGCACGGGCAGCCACACGGGATCGGCGCAGCTCCGGGACGCCTTCGGGCCGGACGCCGTGGCGCCTGGCGGCTTCGGGCGGGGCGGGCCGGAACGGGGCGGATCAGGACGGCGGCCCGGAGCCGCACGGGTCGGAGCCGAGGAGGCCGAGGAGGGCCGAGCCGAAGAGGGCAGAGCCGAGGGAGGCAGGGCCGAGGGGGGCGGGGCCGGACCGGGCGGGGCCGGGGCATGCGGTTCGATCACAACTGTGACGTTACGTCACAGATCTATCACGTATCGTCACCCACACGTGTGGAAACCGGAGTTGCGGCTGCCCCCCGCGTTTGACGGACCCCCTCACCTGACCGGAACCGGCGCCCGGCGGCGGGCGCCGACCCGGGTGCGGGTCGCCACCAACTGGCCGTCCTGCGGATAGGCGTGCCAGGTGCGCCAGTGGACCTGGCCGCCCTGCCGCTGCGCCAGCATCGCGGTGAACGCGTGCGGGCTGCCCGGGAAGACGCCGGCCAGTCCGTGCGGGTGGTCGGAGACGAGGGCCAGCAACTCCTGGGCGCGGCCCGCGAACGAGCCGGGCGTGAGTTCCTCGACGCGCGCCGCGAACTCGTACTCCCAGTCGCCCACGCGCTTGGCCACGCCGAGCGGCAGGGGCGTGCTGGAGCCCGCGATGCACGCGACCGTCTCCGAACACGCGCCCCGCTCCTCCTCCAGGAGGACCTGATGGGAGGCGCCGAGAAGTCTCAACTGGAGTTTCGCCTCGGCCATTTCGAGGTCGAGCACGGCCAGGGCGGGCAGTGGTTCGCGCCCCAGGGCCCAGGCGAGGTCGGCGGCGCTCGTGTCGGTGTAGGAGGTGTTCAGGGTCGTGAGCATGGATCGGCTCCGCTAGCACGCAGAAGAAAGAAGACTTGGGGCCCGGCGCACCCCGGTCGACACGAGGAGGACGGCCCGGCCACCCCGGTTCGGAACCAGTTCGGAATCCGGTCCAGAAACCAGTTCGGAAGAGGTGTGAGCAGGATGTCCTGGGGGCTGCGTCGGCGAGTAGAGCGAACCATGAACGGCGGTGCCGCCACAGCCTTTTTACCCAACTTCGGAGGGTTTCCATCCCTCAGAGGGCCTACCTGCTCAACTGTTCAACCACGGCGTACGCCTCGGCGCGCACGGGGCGCGCGCCGAGGCGCGGTCCTTCTCCCGTTCCGGCGCCGCGCGTCAGCCGCCCCCGCACCCGCCCCCGCAGGACGAACCCCCGCCGCACGAGGAGTGGCCCCCGCAGGAGGAGTGGCCCCCGCAGGAGTGATGGCCGCCCGAGTGACCGCCCGAGTGATGGCCGCCGGAGTGGTGCCCGGAGGACGAGTCCCCGCCGGAGCCGCCGTCCGAGGACGCCCACCACCCCGCTCCCCCGGCGCCGCCCCCGCTCACCCCGCGCCGCACGCGCCGCCCCTTGGACAGCGCGACCTTCCGCCCGCGCCCGCGGCCCCGGCGCACGGCCCCGACCAGGACCGCGCCGAACACCGCCGCGACCAGTACCAGAACCACCGCACCCCCCATGAGCTCCACGCTCCCTTCCGATCCCGCGGGCGGCGCCCGCGGGTCCCCCGAAACGGCCCCCCGTGGGCGTTCCGCTCCCTGCGTGCCCGGGAGATGCCCGGCCGCCGCCCGGCCCAAAGCACACTTGAGGAAGTCCAGAGCTTGGGCGCAGGATGACCGGCATGACCTCCAGCGCACGCCCCCTGCTCAACCGCCGGCTCGCCGAGTTCGGGACGACCGTCTTCGCCGAGATGTCCGCCCTGGCCGCCGCGACCGGCTCCATCAACCTGGGGCAGGGGTTCCCCGACACCGACGGCCCCGAGGAGATCCGCGAGGCCGCCGTGCGGGCGCTGCGCGACGGCCGCGGCAACCAGTACCCGCCCGGCCCCGGCGTCCCGGAGCTGCGTACCGCCGTCGCCGCCCACCAGCAGCGCCGCTACGGCCTCTCCTACGACCCGGACACCGAGGTGCTGGTCACGGCGGGCGCCACCGAGGCCATCGCGGCGGCGCTGCTGGGGCTGCTGGAGCCCGGCGACGAGGTGGTCGCCCTGGAGCCGTACTACGACTCCTACGCGGCCTGCATCGCCATGGCGGGCGGCCGCCGGGTGCCGGTGACGCTGCGCCCGCACGACGGCGCGTTCCGGCTGGACCTCGACGAACTGCGCGCCGCGGTCACCGACCGCACCCGGCTGCTGCTGATCAACACCCCGCACAACCCCACCGGCACGGTCCTCACCCGCGAGGAGCTGACGGCCGTCGCCGAGCTCGCCGTGGAACGCGATCTGCTCGTGATCACCGACGAGGTGTACGAACACCTGGTCTACGACGACGCCGTGCACATCCCCCTCGCCACTCTCCCCGGCATGCGCGAGCGCACGGTCACGATCGGCTCCGCCGGAAAGACGTTCTCCTTCACCGGCTGGAAGGTCGGCTGGATCACCGCGGCACCCGGCCTGGTCACGGCGGTGCGCTCGGCCAAGCAGTTCCTGACGTACGTGGCCTCGGGCCCCTTCCAGTACGCGGTCGCCGAGGCACTGGCGCTGCCCGAGTCATTCTTCACCGGCTTCCGCGCCGAGATGCTGGCCCGCCGGGACGTCCTGACGGCCGGGCTCGCGCAGGCGGGCTTCACGGTGTTCAGGCCCGCGGGCACCTACTTCGTCACCACCGACATCCGTCCGCTCGGCGAGAGCGACGGCTTCGCCTTCTGCCGCGCGCTGCCGGAGCGGGCCGGTGTGGTCGCCATCCCGAACGCGGTCTTCTACGACCACCGCGACGAGGGCGCGCCCTTCGTCCGCTTCGCCTTCTGCAAGCAGGTCCCGGTCCTCCAGGAGGCGGCGGAGCGGCTCGGGAAGCTCGCGGGCTGAAGTCCCTCCCCGGCCCGCGCGGGCCGGGGTTCTCCACAGCCTGTGGACGGGCGGTGCACGCATACGGGCCCGGCCCCCGCCGCGCACGGCGAGAGCCCGGCCCCGGCGCGCCCGTCGAAGACGGTGCGCGCCCCGGCCGGGCTCTCGTTCGCCGAGGGAGAGGCGGCGGTTACGCCTCTCCGTCGCCCTCCTCGGGCTGGGCGGCCTCGCCGGACTCGCCCTCCAGGCCGAGCTGCTCGATGAGCCAGCGGTCGAACTCCAGGGCGGCCCGCACCCAGCTGACCGTCGAGGAGACGAAGTGCTCGATGCTGACGCCCATGCCGATCAGCATCTGCGCCTCGCCGATGAGGCGGACGGTGCCGTCGTCGTGGGTGTGGGTGTAGACCTTGGGCCACAGGGTGCGCCGGTTCCAGTCGTCGATGGACTCCAGGAGCTGCGGCTTCTCGTCGATCTTGTGCGGCCGGTCGTAGAACGTCCGCACCGAGAAGACCTGCTGGTCGTCCTCGCCGCGGAACATGAAGTACGTGCGGAACTGCTCCCACGGCGCGACGAGGTCACCCTCTTCGTCGACGAGGTGCTTCAGTTCCATCTGGTCCAGGAGCTGCTTCACGAGGTCCTGATCCGGGACGACGGGGCCCGCCGGTCCTTGGGGCTGCGGCTCGGGCTGGCCCCCGAAGTTCGGAATCGAGGACGGGTCGATGCTCACCGTGTTTTTCCCTTCGTACGGATCCTGTCATCCTCCCCCATGCGGGGAGGGGGGTGGCAAGCCCCGGCGGGGCCTGTCAGCCGTGGGCTGACATGATCCGGCCCACGAGGTGACACCGTACGGGGAACGGGGGACGACATGGTGCGCGGACCCGGCGCGGCGGCGGGCCGGGGCGGAGCGCGCGGACGCCTGTGGTGGCCGCTCGCGGCGGTCCTCGCGGCGCCGGTGGCGGCGGCCCTGGCCGCCCTGGGCGTGCTCGCCGCGGCAGCGGCGGGCGAGGCGCGGGACGAACCCGGCGGACCGCGGCAGGCGGACTGCGCCGAGGCACTCGCCTTCGGCGGCGCGCGGCTCCCGGCGGGCGCCCACGACGCCCGGTGCACCGTACGGACCTGGCTGGACACCGAGTACGAGGCCGTCTTCCGGATGCCGCGCCGGGACGTGCGGGGCTGGCTGCGCGCCACCTACCCGGACGCGCCGGAGTCCGGGACGGCGTCCTGCGTCCCGGACTCTGCGGGTTCTCCGGGCTCTGCGGGTCCTTCGCGCTCTGCGGGCTCCGCGGACCCCGCCGGCCTCTGCCTCGACCTGGGTCTCACCGAGGGCGACGGGAACCGCGCCGGGCGGGTCCCCGGCAGCGCCGACCCCGGTTTCGGCGCCGCCGCCGTCCAGGTGGCGGTGGTGTACGAGGGCCCGGACCAGGCCCTCGTCACCTTCACCGCGTTCACCGTCTGAGCGGCAGACCAGGGATCCGCGCGCCGGTGCCTACAGCGTCTTGCCCGTCGCCGTCCTGCCCGTCGCCGGTCCCACCAGCAGCCCCTCGCCGAACCGGTCCACCCGGACCGTGTCGCCGTCCTTGATCTCGCCGGACAGGATCTCCCGGGCCAGCCGGTCGCCGATGGCGGTCTGCACCAGGCGGCGCAGCGGCCGGGCGCCGTAGGCCGGGTCCATGCCCTCGTCGGCGAGCCAGGTCAGCGCCTCGGGCGTGACGTCCAGCGTCAGGCGCCGCTCGGCCAGGCGCTTGGCCAGCCGGTCGATGGCCAGCTTCGCGATCCGGCTCAGCTCCTCCTTGGTCAGCGCGGAGAAGACCACGAGGTCGTCCAGGCGGTTGAGGAACTCCGGCTTGAAGGAGGCCCGGACCACCTCAAGGACCTGCTCCTTCTTCTCCGCCTCGCTGGTGACCGGGTCGACCAGGAACTGGCTGCCCAGGTTGGAGGTCAGTACCAGGATGACGTTGCGGAAGTCGACCGTGCGGCCCTGGCCGTCGGTGAGCCGCCCGTCGTCGAGCACCTGGAGCAGGATGTCGAAGACCTCCGGGTGCGCCTTCTCCACCTCGTCCAGCAGGACCACGCTGTACGGGCGGCGCCGGACCGCCTCGGTGAGCTGGCCGCCCTCCTCGTACCCCACGTAGCCGGGCGGGGCGCCGACCAGCCGGGCCACGCTGTGCTTCTCGCTGTACTCCGACATGTCGATGCGGACCATGGCCCGCTCGTCGTCGAAGAGGAAGTCCGCCAGCGCCTTGGCCAGCTCGGTCTTGCCGACACCGGTGGGGCCGAGGAAGAGGAACGAGCCGGTGGGCCGGTCCGGGTCCGCGATGCCCGCGCGGCTGCGCCGCACCGCGTCGGAGACGGCGCGCACGGCCTCGCCCTGCCCGATCAGCCGCCTGCCGATCTCGTCCTCCATGCGCAGCAGCTTCTGCGTCTCGCCCTCCAGCAGGCGGCCGGCCGGGATCCCGGTCCAGGAGGCGACCACGTCGGCGATGTCGTCGGGGCCGACCTCCTCCTTGACCATGGTGTCCTTGGCGGCCTCCTCCTCGGCGCGCGAGGCGGCCTCCAGTTCCTTCTCCAGCTCCGGGATCTCGGCGTACAGCAGCTTGGAGGCGGTGTCGAAGTCGCCGTCGCGCTGGGCGCGCTCGGCCTGCCCGCGCAGGTCGTCCAGCTTCTCCTTCAGCTCGCCGACCCGGTTGAGGGACTGCTTCTCCTTCTCCCAGCGGGCGGTCAGGCCGCGCAGCTCCTCCTCCTTGTCGGCGAGGTCGCGGCGCAGCTTCTCCAGCCGCTCGCGGGAGGCCGCGTCGGTCTCCTTGTCGAGCGCCAGCTCCTCCATGCGCAGCCGGTCGACGGCGCGCTGGAGCTCGTCGATCTCGACCGGCGAGGAGTCGATCTCCATACGGAGCCGGGAGGCGGCCTCGTCGACCAGGTCGATGGCCTTGTCGGGCAGGAAGCGGGAGGTGATGTACCGGTCGGACAGGGTCGCGGCGGCCACCAGCGCGGAGTCGTTGATCTGCACCTTGTGGTGGGCCTCGTAGCGGCCCTTGAGCCCGCGCAGGATGGCGATGGAGTCCTCGACGCTGGGCTCGGCGACCAGCACCTGCTGGAAGCGGCGCTCCAGCGCCGGGTCCTTCTCGATCCGCTCGCGGTACTCGTCGAGCGTGGTCGCGCCGACCATGCGCAGCTCGCCGCGGGCCAGCATCGGCTTGAGCATGTTGCCCGCGTCCATCGCGGAGTCGCCACCGGCACCCGCGCCGACGACGGTGTGCAGCTCGTCGATGAAGGTGATGATCTGGCCGTCGGAGTCCTTGATCTCGGCCAGGACGGTCTTCAGCCGCTCCTCGAACTCGCCGCGGTACTTCGCGCCCGCGACCATCGCCCCGAGGTCCAGGGAGACCAGCCGCTTGTTCTTCAGGGACTCGGGCACGTCACCCTTGACGATCCGCTGGGCGAGCCCCTCCACGACGGCGGTCTTGCCGACGCCGGGCTCCCCGATGAGGACCGGGTTGTTCTTCGTACGCCGTGACAGCACCTGGACGACCCGGCGGATCTCCTGGTCCCGGCCGATGACCGGGTCCAGCTTGCCCTCGCGGGCCGCCGCCGTGAAGTCGGTGCCGAACTTCTCCAGGGCCTTGTACTGGCCCTCGGGGTCGGGTGTGGTCACCCGGCGCCCTCCCCTCGCCTTCTGGAACGCCTCTTGCAGTTTCTTCGCACTCGCACCCTGCCCGGTGAGCACCTCGCCGGCCGCGCCGCCCTTCGCGGCGATGCCGAGCAGCAGGTGCTCGGTGGACAGGTAGTCGTCGCCCAGGTCCCGCGCCCGGTTCTGCGCGTCCGCGATCACGGCCAGCAGCTCGCGGTTCGGCTGCGGCGGCGCGACGGTGGACCCGGTCACACTGGGCAGCGACGCGAGCACCCGCTCGGCGCCCGCGCGGACCGACGCCTGGTCGGCGTCGACGGCCGACAACAGGTCGATGATGTTCTCGTTCTCCTGGCCCTCCAGCAGCGCGAGCAGCAGGTGGGCAGGGGTCAGATCCGGGTTCCCCCCGGTCACGGCCCGGTTCCCGGCCGCCTGAATGGCGTCCCGGCTCCTGTTGGTCAGCTCGGCGTCCACGGTCGCTTCTCTCCTCCTCGGCGTCAGCGGTCTGCCACGTCTCCCAGTACTGACTCAATCAACGTGCACAAAGTTGAGTCTATTCCACTCAAGGCCGGGCGCCTACATTTTTGCCATGGCCACCACGAAGTACACCCTCGACCCGGGGGTTCCCGACGCGCCGTACCTCAGCTTCTGGCGCGAGCGGCATGTGTGCACCCTGACCACCCTGCGCCCGGACGGGACCCCGCACGTCGTGCCGGTCGGCGTGACGTACGACCCCGAGGCGCGGCTGGCACGGGTGATCACCAGCAGCACCAGCACCAAGGCGCGCAATGTGCTGGCGGCCGGCGAGGAGGGGGCGGTGGCGGCGGTGTGCCAGGTGGACGGCAGGCGATGGGCCACGCTGGAGGGGCGGGCCCGCGTCCGGACGGAGCCGGAGCGGGTCGCGGAGGCGGAGCGCCGCTACACGGAGCGCTACCTGCGGGCGCCGCGGCCGAATCCGCAGCGCGTGGTGATCGAGATCGAACTGACCCGGGCGCTGGGCCGCGGCTGAGCCCGCAGACCCGGAGCGGCTGTTTCCGGCCAGAGCATCAAGGCGGCGATATCCGGAGGAATCGTCCTGAAACTGCAGCGGCGTCACCGTGTTCAGGTCACGGTGACGCCGCTGCGGGGGGAAGCGCCTGAGCGATCTGTTACGACGGGGGAATCGCGTCAGGCACTGCGGGGGGTGGCTGAGATGGTCCTGATGTCGGCGGGCTCCGGCGCCACCTGCCGGTGATCCCGCTGGTCCAGGTTCACGAAGATCATTCCGTAGCGGATGGCACACCGTACGGGCTGCGGCGCCCCCCGAGGACGCCGCAGGCACCGGTAGGCCCGTACGTCCCCGTCCTCGTCCCGCGTGACGACGACCGGCTCTCCGAAGACGGTCACCATCAGCGAGTCACCGCTGTGGGGGATGGCGGTGACCAGGTCGATGAAGTGCCAGCCGGAGCGGTAGGCGGTGGCCATTTCACGGCGGAAGGAACGGTCGTCGGGTGGTGTGGTCACATCAACTCCCGGCTCCATCTGCAGCAGCGGCGCGCTCACCGGTGGTGGCGGAGTTCACCGCCACCGACGGCCAGGTGCTGTTCGCCTGAACATCACTCTTCGCACTGTGGATGCCACTCAGCGCGCCGAGGGCCACAACGGCGGAGAAGGCGGCGACAAGCACCGAGCGAAGCAGTCTGTTACCCATAATCGGCTTCGTCCTCACTTGAAGGTCCCCTTTTCCCCCGTCACGTACGACGATGGCTCATTCGGGCACGTCATGGCCACACAATCGGTGCATCATGTTCCTGCATGTTCAGGACCCTGGGGGGTGGAGATTTGACAACGAATCACATAAATCCGACACATCCCCATGCGATGAACGAGCTGTGCGGGGACGGCAGCCGCCTCTACGCGGCCGCTCTGCGCGCGGGACGTATCACCCGAACGGACGCGGAACCGGCTCCCTGTCTGATGGAGTTCGCCCTGCTCCATCCCGATCCGGACGACCCCGACTGGCTGCGTCCGGTACCCCCGGCGCTCGCCCTCGCCCAGCGGCTCAACCCCATCGAACGCGAGATCACCGAACGCCGCCGCGCGGCGAGCGACCTCGCAGACGCCTTTGAGCCGTTCATGGCGCTGAGCGCGCAGACCACCTCCGGCGGTGACTCGATCACGGTGCTGGAGGGCGGCGAGCGGATCAACACGGCGCTCAACCTGGCCACCGCCCAGTGCCGCACCGAGATGCTCACCGTCCAGCCCAGCGACCGCGTCTCGGAGCGCAGCGTGCTGCGCGGTCTGGAACGCGACCGCCCGCTGATCGAGCGCGGCGTCCGCATCCGCACCCTGTACCAGCACACCGCACGTTACAGCCAGGAGAAGCTGGCCTACGCCGCCCAGCTCGCCGACGGCAAGGTCGAGTACCGCTCGATCGACGAACTGGTGGAGCGGCTGATCGTCTGCGACGAGTCGGTCGCGTTCATCCCCACCCGCGACGACCAGCAGGTCGCCCTGGAACTGCGCCACCCCGGCCTGGTCCGCTATCTGATCAAGGTCTTCGAGTTCATGTGGAGCCGCGCCGTCCCGCTCAGCGCCGGCACCCCCTACGAGACCGCCCCCGACGGCATCACCGAGATCCAGCACTCCATCGCCAAGCTCCTCGTCGAGGGCCATGTCGACGAGGCCATCGCCCGCAGGCTCGGCATGAACGTGCGCACCTGCCGGGCCCACATCGCCAAACTGGCCACCGCCCTGGGCAGCGGCAGCCGGGCCCAGCTCGGCTATCTGATCGCGCAGTCCGGGATCCTGGAGCAGGGACACTGAAAGAGACGGGAGGAAACCCAGTGAGCCCGGCACCGCACCCGGAGCACGGCGCCGCCGAGCTGTGCTCCGCGGGCACGACGCTGTACGAACGCGCCCTGCGGGACGGGCGGCTGCCCGCCGAGGCCGCGGACGAGGCCCCCTGCCTGGTCGACTTCGGCCTGCTGCACCCCGCGGTCGACGACCCCGGCCGGCTGGAGCCGGTCGCCCCGGCCACCGCGCTGCACCGGCTGCTGCGCGCCACCGCCGAACGCATCGCCGACGAACGCCGCCGGGAGGAGCGCCTCGCCGAGAGCTTCGCGCCCCTGATGCGCATCGACGACCGCCCCGCGCGCCCCGCCGACAGCGCCTCCATACGGCTGCTCAGCGGCACCGAGCGGATCAACCGGGCCATCACCGAGACGATGGCCGCCGCCTCCCGCGAGAGCCTGTGCGTCCAGCCGCCGGTGCGCCGCGTCAGCCACGAGCGCGCCGAGGCGGCCGAGGCCATCGCCATGGTCCGCGACCAGGAACTGCTCGACCGCGGCGGCCGCATCCGCACCCTCTACCAGCACACCCACCGCCACCTCCCGCTCGCCCACGCCCGCTACGAGCAGCTGAACGGCGACGTCGAGGCCCGCTCCCTGGACGAGGTCACCGACCGGCTCGTCGTCATCGACCGCACCGTCGCCTACGTCCCCGCCAACCCGGACGGCACCCTCGCCCTGGAGGTCCGCCACCCCGCGCTGGTCTCGTACTTCGTCACCACGTTCGAGCGGTTCTGGCGGCTGGCCACCCCGATGTACCCCACAGCCGTCCAGCAGCCCTCCCCGGGCGGCATCACCGCCCGCCAGCGGGCCATCGCGGGCCTGCTCGTCGAGGGCCACACCGACTCGGTGATCGCCGACCGGCTCGGCATGAACGTCCGCACCGCGCGCGTCCACATAGCCAAGCTCGCCGCCACCCTGGGCAGCGAGAGCCGGGCGCAGCTCGGCTATCTCATCGGGCGGTCGGGGATCCTGGACCCCGAGCCCCGGGAACCCTGACCACGGCCGCCCCCACCGCGCGGGGCGGCCCGTCCAGGCCCGCCTGGGCGATGCGCACGCCCAACTGCGTACGGCTGGCCGCGCCCAGCGTCTCCGACAGCCGGGCGATGTGCGCCCGGCAGGTGCGCACGCTGATGCCCAGGCGCTCGGCGATGACCGCGTCCTGGTGCCCGTCGGCCAGCAGCGCCGCGATCGACTGCTCCCGGTGCGAGATGCCCTCGATCCCGGTGTCGGGCAGCGCGGCGGAGAGCGGGATCGCCAGCCGCCACTGCCGCTCGAAGACCGTCACCAGGTACTCCACCAGTGCCGGGTGGCGCAGCTCCAGGGCCATGGTGTGATCGGCGTTGGCCGGGATGAAGGCCACCGTGCGGTCGAACAGGATCAGCCGGTCGATCACCTCGTCCAGGGTGCGCGCCTCGACCGCCTCGCCCATCAGCTCCATGTAGTTGAGCAGGCCCTGCCCGTGCCGGGCCACATGCGTGTACAGGTCGCGCATGCGCACCCCGCGGGCGCGCAGCGCCAGCGCCCGCGGCAGCCCCTCCGACAGCTCGTGCTCCCGGCGGATCCCGCCCGGCTGCACGGTCAGCACCTCGGTGGTGCACACCTGGGTGGCCTCGTCCATCGCCGCCTGGATCCGCGCCAGTCCGTCCAGGACCCGGATCGCGGCGCCCTCGGCGCCCGCGGCGGGGACCCGCACCGGGCCGCCGAGGCCCGCGTACCGCTCGAAGGCCGCGACCGCCGAACCGACCCGCCGGTGGCTCTCGCTGACCTCGTCGTACATCCCGCGCAGCAGCCGGGTCATGACCTCCTGCGGCGCGGTCGGCACCAGGAAGTCCATGTCGTCCGGGTCCGGGTGCAGCAGGGCCAGTTCAAGCAGGCAGGGCACCGGGTCGGCGTCGCCGCGCGGCACCCGGCCGCGCCGTACGGCCCGGGAATACACCCGATCCCCGGCCTCGCACAGTCGGTCGGCGCCGTGAGGATGCTGCTGCGCCCCGTGCCCGGCCATGGCTCATCACACCCCCGGTTTCCGCGTGGTTCCGCAGCGCAACTATGCGCGGCCCGGACCGCCTGTGCAACACGGGTCCGCTCCGGCCGGGCGGCGGAAAACACCGTTCCCACCCGGTATGTACGGGCCTCCGGGGCACCCCTTGCAACAAGCTGGGGGCAGGTACGGCACCCCGGTACGACCCGTACGGGGGACCCCGCTCCGACGCGGGCGCCGTCCGGTCGCTTCCGGCGCGTCATTTCCGGCGCGTCACTTCCGGTCCGTCACTTCAGCCCGGCCGCCGTGCAGTCCGCCCGGTAGTCGGCCGTGCAGATGTCGGAGACCTTGTAGACGCCGTCGGCGATGACCGTCTCCTTGATGTTGGTCCTGGTCAGCGCGACCACGGAGACGAGCTGCGAGGGAATGCCCTTGGTGGTCGGGCTGTCGACCCGGTCCCGGGTCAGCGAGTCGAACTGGATGTCCTTGCCCTGCACCTTGGCGAGGGCCATCTCGGCGGCGTTCTCGGCCTCCGTCGGATAGGACTTGTACACGGTCATGTACTGTTCGTCGCTCACGATCCGCTGGACCGCGGGGAGTTCGGCGTCCTGGCCGACGACCGGGGGCAGCTTCGTCACGCCCGCGGCCTTGAGCGCCTCGATGGCGCCGCCCGCCATGCCGTCGTTGGCGGCGTACACGGCGTCGATCCCGTGCTTGCCGAGCGCCTCGATCGCCTCGGCCGTCTCCGAGCGGGCGATCTCCGCCTTCCAGTCCTTGGTGTCGTAGGACCTGGCGATCGTCACCTTGCCGTTCAGCTGGGCCAGGGCGCCCGCCTTGAACTGCTTGGCGTTCGGGTCGGTGGGCGAGCCGTTGATCATGACGACCTTGGCGGAACTGGTGGCGTCCGAGCCCAGCGCCTGGAGCAGCGCCCGGCCCTGCACCTCGCCGACCAGTTCGTTGTCGAAGGAGATGTACGCGTCGATGGGGCCCTCGGCGAGCCGGTCGTAGGCGATGACCGGGATACCGGCGGCCTTGGCCTTCTTCACCTGCCCGGCGATGCCGTGCGAGTCGACGGCGTCCAGCACGATGACGTCGGCCTTGTCGTCGATCATCTGCTGCATCTGGCTCGCCTGCTTGCTCGCGCTCGCCCCGGCGTTGGCGTAGGTGACCCGGCCCTTGCCGTGGGTCAGTTCGGCGACCTTCTTCTTGAGGGCGGGCGCGTCGAACCGGTCGTAGCGCGTGTTCGCGGTCTCCGGCAGCAGCAGACCCACCGTCACGTCGTCGCCCTTGGCCGGGCTCGCCTTGCTGGTGCCCGTCCCTCCGAACGCCCCGCAGGCGGTCAGCGGCAACGTCAGCGTGGCGGCGGCCACGGCCAGGGCGGTACGGCGCATCGAGGTACTCACTTCTGGTGCCTTCCGGACGAGGGCGCAGCATTGCGTCCCAGGTGCCAGAAAAGCCAACGCGGCGGCCCCCACCGGCGTCAAGCGGAACCGGCTAACGAGATGACAACACCACGTTCCGCTTTCTGTACGGAAACTTTGCGGTAACGGCCGCAATCCGCACCGAACTTGCCTTTTACGGGCACTTGGTCCGGACCATTCGGCAAAGCGAAGGGCCCGGACCGATCCGGCCCCTTCGCGGTACGGGACGAGACCCCCGGCAGGAGGCGTGCACGGCCGCCTCCTCCGGACCCGGTGCCGCGGAACCGGCGCTTCCCCCGTCGTAGCGAAGTGGTGACGAAGCACGGATCGATCACGAACGAACGGTGAGTGAAGATGAATGCACCGCGAACCGCCGGGGGGAATGCAGGACCGGCCGGAAAAGCGGTCTCTCTCATCACTCGTTCTCACCGCTCGTTCGGCGCTCTCGGCTCACGCTGTCCAGGGCGCCCTGCGTTCTTCTGTTCCACGCAGCCTCATCGGGCTCACGGCCGCCGTTCGTGCCGTGCGCCCTGTCGACTCCCGGGGGGGAAGTCCACCATGTCCGCTCGTTCCATCACCGCCCGCCGCCTCCGCACCCTGGCGGCCACCACCGTCGTCGCCGCCGTGGCCGGCGCCGTGTTCGTCCCGGCCACCGCCGGCGCCGCCGAGCAGGCGGGCACCGCACCGCTGAAGATGACCCTCGGCGCGCCCAGCCCGGCCGGTCCGCTGGAGCGCGGCGGCGCCACCGAGTCGATGACCCTCACGGTCACCAACTCCTCCGACCACGCTGAGGACTTCGCGGCCTGGCTGAAGGGCAGCGCCAAGGGCCCGAGCCCGCTGCTCGCCGACTCCGTCGTCCTCGGTGTCACCGCGCTGGACGCCCCGGCCACCAAGTCCATGGTCGGTCAGCAGGACGGTCAGTGGCAGGGCCTGTTCTACCCGGCGTCCGGCGACGCGTCGTCCTCCTTCTCGGTCCCGGCCAAGGCCACCTTCACCTGGAAGGTCACCGTCGGTCTGGGCGCCCACTACCCCACCAACGACGGCGACTTCACACTGACCGCCGCCGGGCTGCGCAACAACGTCGCGACCGACCCCGCCGCCGGCACGGCCGTCTTCAGGACCAGGCCCGAGATCGAGCCGGGCAAGCTGAACACCTCGTTGACGTGGGACGGCGTCGTCGCCCGGCCCGGACAGCGCGCGGGGCTCGTGCTGACCACGACGGCCACGGGGCCGGGCGAGTTCCCGGCACAGGTGAACCGCACGGTCTACGTCGACGGCTCCACTCCGTCGGGCACCCTGCGCAACCGCCTGATCCTGGAGGCGGAGGTCGGCGGCAAGATCGTCACGATGAACCAGACCGACGGGGGTGTCTGGGAGCTTCCCCCGCTGCCGAAGGGCTTCGGCGCCGCATCGGGCCCCCAGAACCTCAAGCTGTACTTCTCGCTGAGCCTCAACACCTCCATCGACAAGGAGATCTCGTTCCCGCTGAGGGCCGCCTACTCCATGGGTGACTCCTACGAGTTCAACGGCGCCGCGGTCCGGATGAAGGCAGGCCCCGGGAACCGCGGGACGAGCACCCCCGCCCCCTCCGGCACCTCGACCAAGGCTCCCTCTGGCTCCGGCTCCGCCGAGCCCACCGCGTCCGCCTCCGCCTCCGCCTCCACCACGGCACCGACCGCTGCCACCGGTGGCAGCACGGGCGGTGGCACCGGCACCACCCTCACGACCGCCGTCGGCGGCGGCTCGCTGGCCCACACCGGCGCGTCCTCCACCGGCCTCTACTCCGCCCTGGCCGGTGTCCTCGTCGCCCTCGGCGGCGCCGCCGCCTGGATCGGCGCCCGCCGTCGCCGCGCGGCCCGCGTCTGACCCGTACGACCGCCCGCGGCAACGCGGAAAGGGGGGCCCGGATCACTCCGGGCCCCCCCTTTCCGCGGCCTACGGGAGACGGCGCGCGCCGCGGGCGTCAGTCCGGGGACTGCTGCCGCTTGGGCCGCCAGACGACCAGCGCGCTGGTCTGCTGCACCTCCTGGTACGGGACGAGGTCCCGCCGGTAGGAGGCGTGCACGGCGGCCTCGCGCTGGCGCATGGTGGCCGCCGCTCCCTCCAGGGCCGACTGCAACTCCACGACCCGGGACTGCAACGCGGCGACCTGGTTCTCCAGTTCGATGATGCGCTTGATGCCGGCCAGGTTGATGCCCTCGTCCTGCGACAACTGCTGCACCTGGCGGAGCAGTTCGATGTCACGGGCGGAGTACCGGCGGCCCCGGCCTGCGGTGCGGTCCGGGGACACCAGGCCCAGCCGGTCGTACTGACGGAGGGTCTGCGGGTGCAGTCCGGACAGCTGCGCCGCCACGGAGATGACGTACACCGGTGTGTCTTCCGTCAGTTCGTACGGGTTGCGACGGCGGCCGTCCATCTCCCTCATGCTCCCTTCGCGGCCTCGAACAGCTCGGCCCGCGGGTCCTGGCCCGCGGTCGCCTCGCGATACGCCTCCAGCGCGTCACGAGCCTTCCCCGACACGTCCTTGGGAACACTCACCTCGACGGTGACCAGCAGGTCCCCGCGTGTGCCGTCCTTGCGGACCGCGCCCTTGCCGCGGGCGCGCATCGTCCGGCCGTTGGGCGTGCCCTCGGGCAGCTTCAGCGTCACCGGCGGGCCGCCCAGCGTGGGCACCCGCACCTCGCCGCCGAGCGCGGCCTCGTCGAACGTGACCGGCACGGTGACGGTGAGGTTGTCGCCCTTGCGCCCGAAGACCGCGTGCTCCCCGACGTGCACCACCACGTACAGGTCGCCCGCCGGACCGCCGCGCTCGCCCGGCGCGCCCTTGCCGCGCAGCCGGATGCGCTGGCCGTCGCTGACCCCGGCCGGGATCCGCACCTGCATCGTCCGGGACGACTTGGCGCGCCCGGAGCCGGAGCAGACCTCGCACGGGTTCTCCGCGATCAGCCCCCGGCCCTTGCAGTCCGGGCACGGGTCGGTCAGCGAGAAGCCGCCGCCGGAGCCGCGCGCCACCTGCCCGGTGCCGACACAGGTCGGGCACACCCGCGGCGTGCCGTTCTTGTCGCCGGTGCCCGAACAGGCCTTGCACGGCTGCTGCGAGGACATCCGCAGCGGGACCGTGGCCCCCTCGATGGCCTCCGTGAAGCTCAGCGTGACCTCGGACTCGATGTCCTGGCCGCGCCGCGGCTGGGTGCGCGGACCGGTGCCCGCGCCGCCCCGGTTGAACAGGCCCCCGAAGACGTCACCGATGCCGCCGCCGAAACCGCCCGACGTCCCGCCGGCCTGGCCGCCGCCTCCGAAGAGGTCGCCCAGGTCGAAGTTGAAGGAGCCGCCGCCCGCCCCGGGACCGGGACGGAACCCGCCGCCGCCGAACAGCGCGCGGGCCTCGTCGTACTCCTTGCGCTTCTTGGGGTCGCCGAGGATGTCGTTCGCCTCGGAGATCTCCTTGAAGCGCTCCTCGGCCTTGGCGTTGCCCTTGTTGGCGTCCGGGTGGTACTCGCGGGCGAGCTTCCGGTACGCCTTCTTGATCTCGGCCTCGGTGGCGTCCTTGGGGACGCCGAGGACCTTGTAGAAGTCCTTCTCGATGAAGTCCTTGGTACTCAACCCCGACGTCCCTCCTCTCCTGCGTCGATGCCTGCCGCAGCGTCAGCCCTCGTCCGGGCCACCGCTGTCCTTCTCGTCGGCCTTGCCGTCGGACGCGTCCGTGCCGGACTCGTCCGCCGCCTTGACCGTCTGCGCGCCCGGCTGGGGCTCGGCCACCGCCACCCGCGCGGGGCGGATGGTGCGCTCGCCGAACCGGTACCCGGGCTGGAGGATCGCCACGCAGGTCGTCTCGGTGACGTCCGGCGCGTAGCTGTGCATCAGGGCCTCGTGGATCGTCGGGTCGAAGGGCTCGCCCTCCTTGCCGAACTGCTGGAGTCCCATCTTGGCCGCCACGGTCTCCAGCGACTCGGCGACGGACTTGAACCCGCCCACCAGCTCGCCGTGCTCGCGCGCCCGCCCGATGTCGTCGAGCACGGGCAGCAGTTCGGACAGGAGGTTCGCCACGGCGACCTCCTTGACCGCGACCCGGTCGCGCTCGACCCTGCGGCGGTAGTTCTGGTACTCGGCCTGGAGCCGCTGGAGATCCGCGGTGCGCTCGCCGAGCGCCGTACGGACCTGGTCCAGCTGGGCCGTCAGACCGGCCGTCTGAGCGGCGTCCCCGGCCGGGGCCGCCCCCTCCTCCTTGGCGGAGGGGGCGGCCTTCGGCTCGGCGTCGTCGGAGGTGGCGCCGGAGGGGACGTCGGGCTGCTGCTCGTCGAAGCCCGGGGTCTCCTCCGTCACGCGGCACCGTCCTTGCGCTCGTCGTCGACGATCTCGGCGTCGACCACGTCGTCGTCGGCCTTCGCCTGGGAGGCGCCACCGGCCTCACCGGCACCGCCGGCGGCCTGCGCGCCCTGGGCGTCGGCGTACATCGCCTGGCCGAGCTTCTGGGAGACGGCGGCGACCTTCTCCGTGGCGGTGCGGATCTCGGCGCTGTCCTCGCCCTTGAGCTTCTCCTTCAGCTCGGCGACGGACTCCTCGACCTCGGTCTTGATCTCGCCCGGGACCTTGTCCTCGTTGTCCTTGAGGAACTTCTCCGTCTGGTAGACGAGCTGCTCGCCCTGGTTGCGCGTCTCAGCGGCCTCGCGGCGGGCGTGGTCCTCCTCCGCGTACTTCTCGGCCTCCTGGCGCATCCGGTCGACCTCGTCCTTCGGCAGCGAGGAGCCGCCGGTGACGGTCATCTTCTGCTCCTTGCCCGTGCCCAGGTCCTTCGCGGTCACGTGCATGATGCCGTTGGCGTCGATGTCGAAGGCGACCTCGATCTGCGGGACGCCGCGCGGCGCCGGGGGCAGACCGGTCAGCTCGAACATGCCGAGCTTCTTGTTGTAGGCCGCGATCTCGCGCTCGCCCTGGTAGACCTGGATCTGCACCGACGGCTGGTTGTCCTCGGCCGTGGTGAAGATCTCCGAGCGCTTGGTCGGGATCGTGGTGTTGCGCTCGATCAGCTTGGTCATGATGCCGCCCTTGGTCTCGATGCCGAGGGACAGCGGGGTGACGTCGAGCAGCAGGACGTCCTTGACCTCGCCCTTGAGGACACCGGCCTGGAGGGCGGCGCCGATGGCGACGACCTCGTCCGGGTTCACGCCCTTGTTCGCCTCGTTGCCGCCGGTCAGCTCCTTGACCAGCTCGGCGACGGCGGGCATACGGGTGGAGCCGCCGACCAGGACGACGTGGTCGATCTCGTTGATCGAGATGCCGGCGTCCTTGATGACGTTGTGGAACGGCGTCTTGCAGCGCTCCAGCAGGTCGGCGGTCAGCTGCTGGAACTGGGCGCGGGTGAGCTTCTCGTCCAGGTGCAGCGGGCCCTCGGCGGAGGCCGTGATGTAGGGCAGGTTGATCGAGGTCTCGGTGGACGAGGACAGCTCGATCTTGGCCTTCTCGGCGGCCTCGCGCAGGCGCTGGAGGGCCATCTTGTCCTTGGACAGGTCCACGCCGTGGCCGGACTGGAACTGCTTGACCAGGTAGTCGACGACGCGCTGGTCCCAGTCGTCACCACCGAGGTGGTTGTCGCCGTTGGTGGCCTTCACCTCGACGACGCCGTCGCCGATCTCCAGCAGGGACACGTCGAAGGTGCCGCCGCCGAGGTCGAAGACGAGGATCGTCTGGTCGTCCTTGTCGAGGCCGTACGCCAGGGCGGCGGCGGTCGGCTCGTTGACGATGCGCAGGACGTTGAGGCCCGCGATCTCACCGGCCTCCTTGGTGGCCTGGCGCTCGGCGTCGTTGAAGTACGCCGGGACGGTGATGACCGCGTCGGTCACCTTCTCGCCCAGGTACGCCTCGGCGTCCCGCTTCAGCTTCTGCAGCACGAAGGCGCTGATCTGCTGCGGGTTGAAGTCCTTGCCGTCCAGGTTGATCTTCCAGTCGGTGCCCATGTGGCGCTTGACCGACCGGATGGTCCTGTCGACGTTGGTGACGGCCTGGCGCTTGGCCACCTCGCCGACGAGCACCTCGCCGTTCTTCGCGAAGGCGACGACGGACGGCGTGGTCCTGGCGCCCTCTGCGTTGGTGATGACGGTGGGCTCGCCGCCCTCCAGAACGCTGACGACGGAGTTAGTCGTGCCCAGGTCGATGCCGACCGCACGTGCCATGGTGAGTTCCTCCAGCTGACTTGAGTGCAACGGACTCAAGTGTGCACGACGACGGCGCCGGGGTCAACAGACCTGAGTCCAGCAGACTCAAGTCTTATCCATCCCTTACACGCAATGCCTCTCTGACCTGCGGAGACGCCGTCTGCTGGGGCGGAGGAACCGGATATCCGAAGGCCGGACGGGACCCGCTCCTGGGCGCGTAGCGCCCTCCGGGCGGGGTGGCGCGCGGGGCCGAGGGCGCCCGCGGCGCACGGACCACGGCCGCCGCCGTACGGGCACCGCGCGGACCGGGCGCGGCCGTGCGGGTGCCCCGGGCGCCGGACGCCGAAGCCCCGCCGCCGCCCCGGCTCGCCCGCCCGGAGCCGCCGGAGGCGCCGGTGCCCCCGGAGGCGCGCAGGCCGCGCACGCCCCCGCGCACACCGCCACCCAGCGCCCGCAGGAACCCCAGCGCGGCACCCGCTCCCGCGCCCGCCTTCCCCGCGCGCCCGCGCGCACCCGCGTCCGGGGCCGCCGGTGCCCCCGTCCTGGCACGCGCACCGGTGGCCGTCCCGGCGCGGGTACCCGCCCCGGCCGCGTACGCACCGGTCGCGTACGCACCCGTCCTGTACGTGCCGGTGTGCGTGCCGGTGTGCGTGCCGGTGACGCCGGTGTGCGGCCCGGTGCCCCGGCGCGGCCCGTACACCCGTACGCGCAGCAGCCCGAGGACGACCGGCAGCAGGGCGCCCGCCGTCCACAGGGCGCTCGTCGGGGTGAGCCAGCCCGCGTGCACCAGGACGCCTACCAGCACCGTCGCGAAGGTGAGGGTGCCGAGCGCGACCGTGGCGCCCGGCGGGGTGAGCCCGAGCCTGCGCAGCCGGTGGGCGAGGTGGTCGGGGCCGCGGCGCGCCACCGCGCGCCCGGCCAGCCGCCGGGAGAGCACGACGAGCACCGCGTCGGCGGTCACCGTGGCGGTGAGCGCGAACAGCACGGCGGCGGTGGACCCGGCCTCGTACCCCGTACGGACGAGCACCGCGGAGGCGGCCAGCACGAAGCCGGTGAACAGCGAGCCGCAGGCGCCGAACGCGATCCGCGCGGGGTGCCAGTTGTGCATGAGGAAGCCGGTGAGGGCGGCGGCGAGCACGCTCAGCAGCACCGCCAGGTCGTCCATCACCTCGGCCGCCGCGCACGCGCCCGCCCCGAAGGCCATCAGCACCCCCACGGTGCCGGCCAGCCCGTCGGCGTGGTCCAGCCCGCGGAAGGCGACGGCCACACAGGCGATCCAGGCCACCGCGGCGATCCCGCCCGGCACCCCGGTCTCGTCGTACGGCACCACGCACGCCGCCGCCAGGGCCGCCCCCACCAGCAGCAGTACGGTCTTCAGCCGCCACACGTCGGCGACCAGGCCGAGCACGGCGACCCCGGCGCCCGCCGCCAGCAGCCGCCCCACGCCGTCGCTCAGCGGCGCGGCGCCCGTCCAGCCGCCCGCCGCCGCGACCAGGCAGGTGCTGCCCACCACGGCCACCCCGCCGAGCAGCGGCACCGGCCGGAGCCTGCGGCGGTCGACCAGCCCGAGCCGCAGCGCGGGCACCCGCAGCAGGGCGGAGAGCACGGCGGCGAGGAACAGGGCGGCGGTGGCAGTGGCGATCCCGTAGAGCACGGTTCTTAAATTAGGTGCATATCGGGTGTTTGGGTGTGAATAACACGATCAGATGCGAACCTGACCGAATCAAAACCCCCGGGAACCCCCCGAGAACCCGCCGGGAGCCCGCCGGGAGCCCCTCGGAAATCCCCCGGAACCCCCCTCGGCGTACGCCCCGCGCGCACCTCGCACACCCCCCGCTCGGTACCCTCCGAGCAGGCCCCGGCCGCACCGGACCGCCCCCGAGCAGCCCGCGCGACCCCGCGCGGCTCTCAGGTGACCCTCAGCGACCCAGATCACCCCGCGCCCGGCTACATTGCGACGGAGGATGGGGGTAGTCTCAGACGGACTGCATAAGTTACCGCTTAGTAATGTCGAGGCCGCCTCACAGGAGCCCCAATGCAACTCGCCGCGATCATCGTGTCGCTGGTCCTGATCGTGGTCGGCGTGGCACTGTTCGGCCGCGCCGTCCTCCAGATCTTCCGTTACCTGCGGCTCGGGCAGTCCGTACCCGCCGGGACCCGGACCGACGAGCCCGCGCAGCGCACCGTCACCGTGGTCAAGGAGTTCCTGGGCCACACCCGGATGAACCGCTGGGGCATCGTCGGCGTGGCGCACTGGTTCGTGGCGGTGGGCTTCTTCTCCCTGCTGCTGACGATCGTCAACGCCATCGGGCAGCTGTTCAAGGCCGACTGGATCCTGCCGGTCATCGGCGACTGGGCGCCGTACAACGTCTTCGTCGAGTTCATCGGCACCATGACCGTGCTCGGCATCCTGGTCCTCATCGCGGTCCGCCAGCTGAGCCGCCCGGACAAGCCGGCCCGCAAGTCCCGCTTCGCCGGCTCCAACTTCGGCCAGGCGTACTTCGTCGAGGCCGTCATCCTCATCGTCGGCGTCTGCATCTTCATGCTGCACGCCCTGGAGGGCGCCCAGCACCACGTGAGCGGCTACGAGGCGTCGTTCTTCATCTCCTACCCGGTGGTGTCCTGGCTGCGCGGCATGGACGTCTCCACCCTCCAGAACCTCACCTACTTCTTCGCCGGCCTGAAGATCGCCACGTCGTTCATCTGGATGATCACCGTCGCGCTGAAGACGGACATGGGCGTGGCCTGGCACCGGTTCCTGGCCTTCCCGAACATCTGGTTCAAGCGCGAGGCCGACGGCGGTACGGCCCTGGGCGCGCTCCAGCCGATGACGTCGGGCGGCAAGGAGATCGACTTCACCGACCCCGGCGAGGACGACGTGTTCGGCGTCTCGCAGGTCGAGCACTTCTCCTGGAAGGGCCTGCTGGACTTCTCCACCTGCACCGAGTGCGGGCGCTGCCAGTCGCAGTGCCCGGCCTGGAACACCGGCAAGCCGCTCTCCCCCAAGCTGCTGATCATGTCCCTGCGCGACCACGCGCACGCCAAGGCCCCCTACCTGCTGGCCGGTGGCGGCAAGAACGCGGAGGGCGAGGAGAAGGCGTCCGAGGAGGCCCTGAAGGACGTCCCGGCCGCCGCGCTCGCGGAGGCGGAGCGGCCGCTGATCGGCACCGCCGGGGCTGTGTCCGACAGCGGCTTCGCCACGGGCGGCGTCATCGACCCGGACGTCCTGTGGTCGTGCACCACCTGCGGCGCCTGCGTCGAGCAGTGCCCGGTCGACATCGAGCACGTCGACCACATCGTCGACATGCGCCGCTACCAGGTGATGATCGAGTCCGCGTTCCCGTCCGAGGCGGGCACGATGCTCAAGAACCTGGAGAAGAAGGGCAACCCCTGGGGCCTGGCCAAGAAGCAGCGCCTGGAGTGGCTCAAGGAGGTCGACTTCGAGGTCCCGGTCGTCGGCAAGGACATCGAGGACCTGTCCGAGGTCGAGTACCTGTACTGGGTCGGCTGCGCGGGGGCGCTGGAGGACCGGGCGAAGAAGACCACGAAGGCCTTCGCCGAGCTGCTGCACATCGCGGGCGTCAAGTTCGCGATCATGGGCGGCGACGAGAAGTGCACCGGTGACTCGGCCCGCCGCCTGGGCAACGAACCGCTGTTCCAGGAACTGGGCATGGAGAACGTCATGTCCCTCAACGCCGCCTTCGGCGAGGAGATGGACGACGACGGCAAGGTCACCGACGAGTCCCGCAAGCCCAAGTCGGCCAAGAAGATCGTCGCCACCTGCCCGCACTGCCTCAACACCCTCGGCAACGAGTACCCGCAGCTCGGCGGCGACTACGAGGTCATCCACCACACCCAGCTGCTCCAGCACCTCGTGGACGAGGGCAAGCTGGTCCCGGTGACCCCGGTCGAGGGCATCATCACCTACCACGACCCGTGCTACCTGGGCCGCCACAACAAGATCTACACCCCGCCGCGCGAGATCATCGCCAGCGTCCCGGGCCTGCGCAACGAGGAGATGCACCGCCACAAGGAGCGCGGCTTCTGCTGCGGCGCCGGTGGCGCGCGGATGTGGATGGAGGAGCGCATCGGCAAGCGCATCAACAACGAGCGCGTCGACGAGGCCCTCTCCCTCAACCCGGACATCGTCTCCACCGCCTGCCCGTTCTGCCTGGTCATGCTGACCGACTCGGTCAACGGCAAGAAGAACGACGGCACGGCCAAGGAGTCCGTCCAGGTCGTGGACGTCGCCCAGTTGCTGCTGGACTCCGTCAGGACGCCGGTGGACCCGGCCGGCGAGGCGGAGAGCGAGAACGCGCCGGAGCCCGAACCGGTGAAGTGACGGCTCGCCACCGAGGAGTACGGACACGACGGCGCCCCCTGCCCCGCACAGGCAGGGGGCGCCGTCGTGTGTTTCGTCGCCTGTTTCGTCGCCTGTTTCGTCGCCTGTTTCGCCGTGGGGTTCGTCGAGTGCCCGCCGCCGGTCTTCCGGTCTCAGGCGGTCTTGGGGGCCGCCTGCTGCACCACCTCGAAGGACCACAGGGTCGAACCGGAGGCCGCCGGGCGCGGCCGCTCGCCGCCCGCGCCGCCGCCTTCCCCGCCGCCCTGGTGCGCGGCCTTCATCGGCCCCTCCATCCAGGCCTTGAACGACTCCTCGTCCCGCCACCGGGTGTAGACGAGGTAGGTGTCGGTCCCCTCGACGGGCCGCAGCAGCTCGAACCACTCGAACCCGTCGGAGTTCTCCACGGTGTGCGCCCGCGAGGCGAACCGCTTCTCCAGCGTCTCCCGCTGCTCGGCGGGCACGGTCAGTACGTTGATCTTGACTACGCTCATACCTCCATCCTGCCCCTCCCGCACCCCGGACCGCCCGCGCCCCACGGAAGGCGGCCGGAAGCGGTCCACGGCGCCCCGCGGACCCCCGGTGCGCCAGGAGCGCGGGGTCTCGGCGCGCGCCCCTGAAGGTCCCCTGAGAGGCGCCCGGCGCCTCCCCTAGGGGATGTCACAGCTCGGCCGCAAACCCGGCCCGTACACCCCGGCCCCCGCACGCCGTTCGCCGGGAGCGGGTACGTTCGACGACGTGGCTGGATTCAGGATCGGACGCGGCGGCCGGGACGACCGGGCCCCGCAAGCGCGCCCTCAACAACCCCCGTACGGACAGCAGACGCCGCCCCGGGCGCCGTCGCACGGCTACCCGTCGGCGCCACAGCCGTACCCGCAGCAGCAACCGCAGTACGGCCGTCCCCCGCACGCCGGCTCCGGCACGGGCGGCGGCTGGCCCGCGGCGAACGGCGGCGGCTACGGCGCACCGGGAGGCCCCGCCGGTCACGGCGGGCAGGGCAGACAGGGCGGCCCCGGCGGTCATGGAGGGTACGGCGGCCACGGGGGTCACGGGGGTCACGGCGAGCCGGAGTACTTCGGTGACGGATCGGCTCCCGCGGGCTCGGGACCCGATCCGTACGCGGCCGACAACCCGGGCAGCACCCAGGCGTTCGCGATCGGCGAGGACCCGTACTCGCAGGGCGAGATGTACCGCGCGGGCTCGGCCCCGGCCGGCCCGATCGGACCCCGCCTGCACTGGAAGGACCTGCTGCGCGGGATCGTCGTCGCGCCGAACCAGACGTTCCTCCGGATGCGCGACTACACGATGTGGGGCCCCGCCCTCGTCGTGACGTTCCTCTACGGCCTGCTGGCCGTCTTCGGCTTCGACGGCGCCCGCTCGGACGCCATCAACGCCACCCTGTCCAACGCGGTCCCGATCGTCCTGATCACGGCCGTGGCCATGATGGTCAGCGCGTTCGTCCTGGGCGTGGTCACCCACACCCTGGCCCGCCAGCTCGGCGGCGACGGCGCCTGGCAGCCCACGGTCGGCCTGTCCATGCTGATCATGTCCCTCACGGACGCGCCGCGCCTGGTCGTCGCCATGTTCCTCGGCGGCGACGCCGGTTTCGTCCAGCTCCTGGGCTGGGCCACCTGGATCGCGGGCGGCGCCCTGCTGACCCTGATGGTCAGCCGCTCCCACGACCTGCCCTGGCCGAAGGCCCTGGGCGCGTCGGCGATCCAGCTGATCGCGCTGCTGTCGATCGTGAAGCTGGGGACGTTCTAGAGCCGCGGACGCGGACGTGAGAAGGGGTGAGGGGGGTCCCGGCGATCGCGCCGGGACCCCCCTCCTCTGTTCTCCCCCGCTCCCCCAGTTCCCTCAGGCGTCGAGGACCTGTCCGGCCCGCCGCACGACGGGCGGCTCGACGCTCCACGGGAAGTTGATCCAGTCGTCGGTGCGCTTCCAGACGTACTCGCACTTCACGAGCGAGTGGGACTTCTCGTAGACGACGGCGCTGCGCACCTCGGCGACGGTGTCGAGGCAGAAGTCGCGGACCAGCTTGAGCGTCTTGCCGGTGTCGGCGACGTCGTCGGTGATCAGGACCTTCTTGTCGGAGAAGTCGATCACGTTGGGCACGGGCGCGAGCATCACGGGCATCTCCAGCGTGGTGCCGACCCCGGTGTAGAACTCCACGTTCACCAGGTGGATGTTCTTGCAGTCCAGGGCGTAGGCGAGGCCACCGGCGACGAAGACCCCGCCGCGCGCGATGCTCAGCACTATGTCCGGCCGGAACCCGTCGTCGGCGATGGTCTGCGCGAGTTCGCGGACAGCGGTGCCGAACCGCTCGTAGGTGAGGTTCTCTCGTACGTCGCTCATGTGGTGGTGCCCCTCGGATCAGACCTGGGTCCGGTGGAAATTGAGATAGGAGCGCGAGGCGGTCGGACCGCGCTGCCCCTGGTAGCGGGACCCGTAGCGCTCGCTGCCGTACGGGGCCTCGGCGGGCGAGGTCAGCCGGAACATGCACAGCTGCCCGATCTTCATGCCCGGCCACAGCTTGATCGGCAGGGTGGCGAGGTTCGACAGCTCCAGCGTCACGTGCCCGGAGAAGCCGGGGTCGATGAACCCGGCGGTGGAGTGCGTCACCAGCCCGAGCCGCCCGAGCGAGCTCTTCCCCTCCAGCCGGGAGGCGAGGTCGTCGGGCAGGCCGATGACCTCGTACGTGCTGGCGAGGACGAACTCACCGGGGTGCAGGATGAACGGCTCGTCGCCGTCCGGCTCCACGAGCCGGGTGAGGTCCGGCTGCTCGACCGAGGGGTCGATGTGGGGGTAGCGGTGATTCTCGAACACCCGGAAGTAGCGGTCGAGCCGCACGTCGATGCTCGACGGCTGCACCATGGATTCGTCGTAGGGATCGATCCGCACCCGGCCCGCGTCGATCTCGGCCCGGATGTCCTTGTCTGAGAGAAGCACTCCCCGAGGATACGCAAGGGGCGCGGACCCCCCGCAATCGGACGGACCCACGCCCCGGCTCAGCCGCGCGCTCCTGCTCCGCGCCCTACTGCTTCACTGCTTCAGTGCTTCAGTGCTTCACTGCTTCCCGATCAGCACCGGCACCGGCACCGCACTGCGGAGCCGGGCACACCGGGGGCACCGGACGAGCCGCCCGGGACCGAGCCGCTCGGCCTGCTGCATCGGGAACGAAGCGGTGCTGAACACGTGCCCCTCGGCACAACGGACGACGGTGCGCTCCATCAAGCCCTCAAGTCCCTTCCCCAGAACCCCGTCTGGCCTTCTGCCACCTGACGACAAAAGCCACATTACGGGATCAAAGAGACGACCCACCAGGCGGCGCTCCGGCCCCGCCGGCACCTTCCCCCACACCCCCACCGTACGCCCAACTCCGCCCCACCGGCGCCCTCCTGCCCCCACCCGAAACACCACCGACCCCCGGCACGACGGCACCGGGGGTCAGCGATGGGGTAGAGTGAGCGAGCACCGGACACCGACTCCGTCGGCGTCTTACGCGGGTGTAGTTTAATGGTAGAACATCAGCTTCCCAAGCTGAGAGCGCGAGTTCGATTCTCGTCACCCGCTCCATCGAGGCCCAGGTCAGAGACCTGGGCCTTTTTGTTGTGTTCGGGGGGCGGGCATACTGTCGGCTGATCTCTGATCGCCGTGCAGTCATCGCCCCGGGACGGGCCGGGGAGGGCGGTGATCGGCACAGGCGCGGGGAGTGGGGGTTGTCGTGGGGCTGATGGATCGTATCCGCGGTGAGTTCATCGACATCATCGAGTGGACCGACGACGGCCGGGACACGATCGTGTGGCGGTTTCCGCGGTACGAGAACGAGATCAAGATGGGCGCGCGGCTCGTGGTGCGCGAGTCGCAGGTGGCCGTGTTCGTGAACGAGGGGCGGCTGGCCGATGTGTACCAGCCGGGCACGTACACCCTCACGACGCAGAACATGCCGGTGCTGTCCACGCTGAAGGGCTGGAAGCACGGTTTCGAGTCGCCGTTCAAGGCCGAGGTCTACTTCGTCACCACCCGGCAGTTCACCGACTTCAAGTGGGGCACCCAGAACCCGGTGATCCTTCGGGACGCCGACTTCGGCATGGTCCGGGTCCGCGCCTTCGGCACCTTCGCGGCCAAGGTGGTGGACGCGGCCGCGCTGCTGCGCGAACTGGTCGGCACCGACCCGCAGTTCCGCACCGAGGAGGTCGGCGAGCACCTGCGGCAGCTGATCGTCTCCAAGCTGGGCTCCGCGCTGGGCTCGTCCGGCGTGCCGCTGCTGGACCTGGCCGCACGGCAGGACGGCATCGGGCGGCAGCTGGCCGAGGCGCTGACCGTGGAGCTGTCCTCCACCGGCATCGCCATCCCCCGGTTCTACATCGAGAACATCAGCGTCCCGCCGGAGATCGAGGCGGCGATCGACACCCGCTCCCGCATGACGATCACCGGCAACCTCGACGACTACGCCAAGCTCCAGGCGGCCGACGCGATCCCGATCGCCGCGGCCAACCCCGGCACCGGTGGCGAGGCGCTCGGACTGGGCGTCGGCATGGCGCTCGGGCAGCGGATCGTGCAGAGCACCGCGGCCGGTACGGCGGCTGCGCAGACCCCCGCCGCGCCGGTGGCCCCGGCTCCCGCTCCGGCGCAGCCCGCCGGGCCCGGCGTCCCGCCGCCGCTGCCCAGCGCGCCGCGCTGGTTCCTCGCGGTCGGCGGGCAGCAGCAGGGCCCGTACGACGAGAGCGCGCTCGCCGGGCAGGTCGCGGCCGGGAACCTGAACCGGACCACGCTGGTCTGGCGCAACGGGCAGGCCGCCTGGCAGCCCGCGGACCAGATCCCGGAGCTGGCGCCGCTGCTCGCCGATGTCCCGCCGCCGCTGCCCCCGCTGCCCCCGCAGGGCTGAGATCCGTCACGTCGGCCGGAATCCTCCGGCAACAGGCCGCAAGGAGAAGTGAGTTGACGGATCAGGACGTCGTCCCGGCTCCCGACCGGGCGTTCCACTGCGAGGCGTGCGGCGGGGTCAGCGAGTACGCGCCCGGGACGTACGCGCTGCGCTGCCCGTACTGCCGGCACGAGCAGGGCATCACACCGGTGCCGCGACAGGTGACCGAGCACCCGTTCGAGGAGCTGGCCGCGCTGCCCCTCCGGGCGGTCGCGCCGGACCAGGTGAAGGTGTACACCTGCCCCGGCTGCCACGCGGTGACCGAGAGCGACACGCTCAGCGACAAGTGCCAGTTCTGCGCGACCCCGCTGGTCGCGGACGCCTCCGGCACCGAGCGCGTGGTGCCCGAGGCGGTGCTGCCCTTCGGGGTGGGCCGCGAGCAGGCCCGTGAGGCGCTGGCGAAGTGGACCAGGTCCCGCTGGTTCGCGCCCGACGAGCTGAAGAAGGTCACCGAGGCGGAGAGCTTCCGGGGCAGCTACCTCCCGCACTGGACGTACGACGCGCAGACGACGACCCATTACAGCGGCGAGCGCGGCGAGTACTACTGGGTGGAGGAGCAGGACTCCGAGGGCCAGACCCGGAAGGTGCGGCACACCCGCTGGCACCGCGCGTCCGGGACGGTCGAGCGGTTCTTCGACGATGTGCTGGTGCCCGGCAGCGGCCAGGTCCCGGTGGAGGAACTGGACAAGCTGACCCCCTGGCCGCTGGCGGAGACGGTCCCGTACCAGGAGGAGTACCTGGCGGGCTTCCGCACCGTCCGCTACGACGTCGAGCCGGAGGCGGGTCTGGAGGCGGCGAAGGCGCGGATGGAGCCGGTGATCCGCGCGGACTGCCGGCGGGACATCGGCGGCGACGAGCAGCGGGTGCACTCGATGTCCACCTCCTACAGCGGTCTCACCTACAAGCTGGTGCTGCTGCCCGTCTGGTTCCTGACCTATGTCCACGCGGGCCGGGCGTGGCCGGTGATGGTCAACGCCCGGACCGGTGAGGTCATCGGCGAACGGCCGTACAGCGCGACGAAGATCGTCCTGGCGTCGGTGGCCGGTGCGCTGCTGATCGCGCTGGTGGTGCTGCTCGTGGTGATGCAGCGCTCCTAAGGACCGGGGGGGCAGGCGGGGGCGGGGCGGCTGTCTGTGCGTCCTGCCGGTGCGGAAATCTGTGGTTGCTGGGGAAGGTTTTCGGTGCTGGCGGATTCATGTTCGGCCCTAGGGGCTGAGGCTCCGGTGCCGCGGACCGTGGGTGGCGGCGCCGCGCGTAGCGGGCCGCGGTGCGGAGGGGCGGGGAGGGCATGCGCGCGGGCCTCCGCAGGGGGTGGAAAGCTGGGTGCGTGCGGCGCGGAAACCTGGTGTCGTCGGCACAGGATTACCGGCTGCGGTGAGTGCAGGATTACCCGCCGGGGCACGGCAGGAATTCGCGGACACCACGGAAAAGGCATGGGCGCCGCCAACGGACGTGTGTTAGCGTGATACCAGTTGCAGTTTTGGTTGCCAGAGATTTTTTCTTTGCAGAGCTTTCCGGGATCTTTCCGGAGGGGTGATCATCGCGGCGACTCGGCCTTCGTAAAGTGCGGAGTCCGGCACTGCCCCTCAAGGGAGATTCAATATGGCATCTGGCACCGTGAAGTGGTTCAACGCGGAAAAGGGCTTCGGCTTCATCGAGCAGGACGGCGGCGGCGCTGACGTGTTTGCCCACTACTCGAACATCGCCACCTCCGGCTTCCGCGAGCTTCAGGAAGGCCAGAAGGTTACCTTCGACGTCACGCAGGGCCAGAAGGGCCCGCAGGCCGAGAACATCGTTCCCGCCTGACGCTGACGCGAGTCGTCGCGGGCCCAGGGCCCGCGCATCACGTGCTGGGGCCCGCGCTCTTGGGGTGCGGGCCCCAGCTCGTTGGTTTTTCCCGTCCGGATTCTCCCGGACCGCCGGCCGTCCCGGCCTTCAGTGCCACGAGGCCCGGCTCTTCTTTTTCTTCGGCTCATTCTTGCGAATCCTCGTGCGGCCGACGCCGCTGGACGGAATTCCTCGATACGCCGCATCGAGGAAGGTTCCTCCATGAACCGCATCCGTCGTACCGGTGGCACGTCCGGTGCCTCCGGCACGTCCGGCTCATCCGGCTCTCGCTCGTCCGGCTCTTCTTCCGGCGGTCGCTTCCGCGGTCAGGGAGCGGGCCGCCAGGCTTCCCGTACGGGCACCGGGCGACCGGCCCGGCAGAGCGGCCGCAGCGCCCCACGCCGCCAGGAGTTCGCCCTCCCGGTCACCCTCACCGAACCGCTGCCCGCCGTCGAGACGTTCGCCGAACTCGACCTGCCCGCAGGGCTGTCGGCCGCGCTCGTCACCGAGGGCGTGAGCGTGCCCTTCCCGATCCAGGCGGCCACGCTGCCGAACACGCTGGCCGGCCGGGACGTCCTGGGCCGGGGCCGTACGGGCTCGGGCAAGACGCTCGCCTTCGGGCTGCCGGTGCTGGCCCGGCTGGACGGGCAGCGGGCCCAGCCCCGGCAGCCGCTCGCGCTGGTCCTCGTACCGACCCGGGAACTGGCCCAGCAGGTCACCGACGCGCTCGCCCCCTACGCCCGTGCGCTGCGCCTGCGGCTCGCCACCGTGGTGGGCGGCGTCTCGATCGGCCGCCAGGCGCATGTGCTGCGCGGCGGCGCCGAGGTCGTCGTCGCGACGCCCGGCCGTCTCAAGGACCTGATCGAGCGGGGCGCCTGCGTGCTGGACCAGGTCGCGGTCACCGTCCTGGACGAGGCCGACCAGATGGCCGACATGGGCTTCATGCCGCAGGTCACCGCCCTGCTCGACCAGGTTCCGGCGCGCGGCCAGCGGATGCTGTTCTCGGCCACCCTGGACCGCAACATCGACCTGCTGGTCCGCCGCTACCTGAACGACCCCGTCGTGCACTCGGTCGACCCGTCCGCCGGGGCGGTCACCACGATGGAGCACCATCTGCTCCACGTGCACGACGCCGACAAGCACACCGCCGCGACCGAGATCGCCGCCCGCGAGGGCCAGGTGATCATGTTCCTGGACACCAAGCACGCGGCCGACCGGCTCGCCAAGCACCTGCTGTCCGTCGGCGTGCGCGCCGCGGCCCTGCACGGCGGCAAGTCCCAGCCGCAGCGCAACCGGACGCTCGCCCAGTTCAAGGGCGGCCAGGTCACCGCGCTGGTCGCCACCAACGTCGCCGCCCGTGGGATCCACGTCGAGGGCCTCGACCTCGTCGTGAACGTCGACCCGCCCGGCGACCACAAGGACTACCTGCACCGCGGCGGCCGTACGGCACGCGCCGGTGAGTCCGGCACCGTCGTCACCCTGGTCCTCCCGCACCAGCGGCGCGCGATGGACCGGCTGATGGCCGACGCGGGTATCGCTCCGCGTTCCGCCCGGATCCGTCCGGGCGAGGACGAGTTGCAGCGCATCACCGGCGCCCGGACCCCCTCCGGCGTCCCGGTCACCCTCGCCGCACCGGCCGAGAGCCGCCGCGAGGACGAGGCCCCCGCCGGACGCCACCGCAGGGGGCGCGGCGGAGCGCGCGGTACGGGCGGGGCGCGAGGCAGCGGCCGCGGTACCGGGCGGGGCGGGAGCGGCCGGGTCTCCGGGCAGGTCCGCGGAGCCGTGCGGGGGAACACCGCGTAGACCGCGCCGTGCGGCACGGGCGCGGCCCGGCACGACGAAGACGAACGACTGACGACCGACGACCCGTCCGACGAAGTCGAAGAGGAGAAGCCTTTGACGTCCTTCCCGCTTGTGCCGCGCACCCGGCGGGCCGGCCACGACGACGGCACCGGCCTGTCCGCCCGTGATCCCATGCACGCCCCCGGCCGCGGGCCGTTCACCCCCTGACCCTGACCTGACCGCACGCCGGTCCCGGTCCGGTCCCGTTCCGACCGCCGTCACACGGCCGTCCGCCCCGGCGGCGGCCTTCCCCATCCCCTGTGGAGGCATTCATGCGCTGTGTCATCGCCCGTTTCCCGTTCGACCTGCTCAAGAGCGAGGTCGAGCAGTCCATGAGCGGGATCACCCCCGAGACCGTCACCGGTGTGTCCGTGACCATCGGCCGCCGGGTCTACCCCGTCATGCAGGTCGGCGAGGTGATCACCCGTCAGAACCGCCGCGACTTCACCACCGCCGAGATGCGCCGGGCCCTCACCCGGCTCGGCTTCACCTGCCACGACGCCCCCGCGGCTCCGTCCGCGTCGGCGGGGATCATCGGGACCGACAAGGACCCGCTCGGCTGGTGACACCCGCGGGCCCGCACGAGTGACGGGGCCCCGGTCCGGGGCTCCGGACCGGGGCCCTTCTGGTCCCTCACCCAGCACCCACCGGCGATTCCCCGGGCGGTGACGCGGGATCAGGATGAGCGGTCAGGCGCGCGGACGGGATCAGCCGTCAGACGCACGAACGGGATGGCCCGGCCCGCTTCGCGGAACAGGGTCGCGTCGTCGGCCGCGTGGAAGCCCATGAACGCGCAGAGGCGGCGGGCGAGCCGGGGAGTGCGGGCGGCGTAGCGGGACATGACGGCGGCGCCCTCGTCGGGCGTGAGGAAATGGGCGGTGACGGCGTGGTGCCGGTTGCCGACCTGGACGACGGTCTTCGGCTGGGCGCGCAGGTTGCGGTACCAGGCGGCCCGCGGCCCGAATCCCGAGGCGACGGTCCAGCCCGACGCGTCGTGCTGCACGACCTCCAGGACCACCCGGCGGTGGAGTCCGCTGACCCGGCCGGTGTGGTGCAGCAGGAGCAGCCGCTTGCCGAACACCCACCCGAGTCCCGCGCGGAACAGGAGGATCGGTGCGCGCGCGACCAGGCGCCGTCGGCCGACGGGCAGCCGGGGGCGGTGCGGTTCCGGTGAGCTGGGGTGTGCCATCGGCGCCTTCCGCTGGTCGGACGGACGAGGTCACGGGCGGGAACCCCGGCCGTTCCCCGCGATGCTTCGGCCCCGTACCTTTGCACAGTCTAAATGTTCGGTTCGTTCATGGGGAGGGTCTTCGGCAGGGTCCGCGGTAGAAAGGACGCATGCCGGAGCGTGAGACCCCCGCGGGGACGACGGACGATCGCGAGACCTCTGTGGCGACGGACGACCGTGAGACCTCTGTGGGGGCGACGGACGACCGTGAGATCCCTGCGGGGACGACGGACGACGTCGATACGGTCACCCGGGCGGTGCTGACCGCCTCGCGGCTGCTGGTCGCGGTCTCCGCCCGCTCGCTCGCCGCGGTGGAGGACCGGGTCACCCTGCCCCAGCTCCGCATGCTGGTCGCGCTCTCCACCCGCGGCGCCACCAAGCTCGTCGCCCTCGCCGAACTGCTCCAGGTGGCACCGTCCACCGCCATGCGCATGATCGACCGGCTCATCGCCGCCGGACTGGCCGACCGCCGCCCCAACCCCGTCAACCGCCGCGAGACCCTCCTCCAGCTCACCGACGAGGGCCGCCGGACCGTCGAGGACGTCACCGCACGGCGCCGCACCGAGATCGCCGCCATCGTCGAACGCCTCGACCCGGCGCAGCGCACCGCCCTCATCGACGCCCTCGCCGCCTTCAACGAGGCCGGCGGCGAACCCCCCGCCCCGGCCGCCGGCGCCCACGAGCCCTTCCCCCTGGGCTGGGAGGACGGCCTGACCGGCCACAGCGGCGAGAACTCCCCCCGGCGCACGTGCGTTTGAGCCAAACAACGTGTCTATATCATGCACATAATATTCACAGGTCCGGGACACGCGTGTCCCGGACATCGCGCACATTCTGGGGATCTGAGTGCGTCCGACTTCTTCGCGCGTCCTTCGCGGCGCGCTGACGGCTGCTGCCGCAGCCGCTCTCCTCGGGACCGCGACCACCGCGCCCGCCCAGGCCGCGAGCGGATACGACCGCTGCTCCTGGGGTCAGCTCTGCGTCTTCAGCGATCCGCTGGGCAAAGGCCAGATGCTGGTCGTCAAGGGCAGCATGCTGAACCTCGGCGCGTGGGACAACCGCATCAGCTCCTACGTCAACTACAGCGACTGGCCGGTGTGCTTCAACCTCGCTCCGGGACTGGACCCGAGGCAGGGCGGAGCCCATGAGTACGCGGGGCGGGGCTCCTTCGACGAGAGCGCCACACCTGAGCTGGACAACGCGATCAGCTCGCTGGACCTGGGGCCGGAGGCCGACTGGTTCTGCGAGGGCGAGAGCCGCTACGCGACCTACGGCTGGGAGAACGGGCCGAAGCACCGGCCCGCGGCGCCGACCGCCCTCGACGCCTTCGGCGACCTCAACGGCGACGGCTACACCGACCTCGTCTCCCGCAACAAATTCGGCCAGTTGTGGACCTCCCACGCAGCCAACAGCCCGGGACACGACCGGTTGGTCGGAAGCGGCTGGAACAGCATGACCCTGCTCACCCGGCACGGCGACCACAACGGGGACGGCAAGGAGGACCTCTACGCCCGGGACAAGTCCGGGACCCTGTGGTTCTACCCCGGCCGCGGCGACGGGTCCTTCGGCACCCGGATACGGGTCGGCGGCGGCTGGAACAGCGTGCGCGACCTCGCCGCCGCGGGCGACCTCACCGGCGACGGCAGGGCCGACCTGCTCGCCGCCGACACCTCGGGCACCCTGTGGACGTATCCGGGCAACGGCAAGGGTGTCTTCGGGGCGCGCAAGAAGGTCGGTGACGGCTGGAAGTCGATCAACGAGCTCGTCGGCGCGGGCGACATGAACACCGACCGGCGGGCGGACCTGGTGGCCCGCGACACCGCGGGGAAGCTGTGGTTCTACCCCGGCAACGGCAAGGGCACCTTCGGCGCGCGCCGGCTCATCGGCAAGAGCGGCTGGAACTCGCTCACCGAACTGGCCGGCGTGGGCGATGTCACCGGTGACGGGCGGCCCGACCTGGTCGCCCACGTGCCCGGCTCGCACGGGCTGCGGGTGTACCCGGGGACCGGCGCCGCGGACGGCGGCCTCCGGGCCCCGAAGGAATTCGCCGGCCTGCCGTCCGACGCCCTGGCGCTCTGACCGGCCGTATCCGCTCCCGCCCCCTCCGGTCCCATCCCGCCCCCTCCGGGCCGATTCCGCCCCCTCCGGGCCGAGATCCCCTGGCCGGCACCTGCTGCCCAGGACCTGACCGGATCCTTCCGACCGAACGGAAACTCATCCATGCCTCGCACCTCCCGGGGCCGGCGTGCCCCGGGCGCGTCCCGGCCGAACCGGCGCACCGCCGCCCGGCGCGCCCTCGGCGCCGCCGCCGCCCTCGCCGCCTCCTTGGCCACCCTGGTCACCGTCGCCCCGCAGGCGGCGGCCAAGGACAACTCCGCCCGCTGCCCCGCGGGCAAGCTCTGCCTGTTCCAGTACGGCGACTACAAGGGCGAGATGAAGATCGTCTCGTCGAGCCAGCCCACCCTGGGCCGGTTCGACAACACGACCTCGTCGCTGGTCAACAACAGCTCGCTGTGGGCCGTCGCGTTCACCGACGCCAAGTACAGGGGCGGTACCACGCTGCTCGTCCTCCCGCACAACGGGCCCATCGACCTGAGCGGCGCGTTCGACGGCACGCTGGACAACAAGTTCAGCTCGATCCGGGTCGCCACCACCGAGCACGAGGCCGTCCAGGGCACCCCCTGGATGGACTGGTCCCGCGACCCGGAGAGCGCACGGCCCGCCGGACTGCCCGCGGTGTCCCGGTTCGGCGACCTGGACAACGACGGCCGCGCCGACCTCCTGGAGCGCGCGGACGACGGCCGGCTGTGGTTCCTGCCGGGCATCGCCAACGCCGACGGGTCGACCAGGGGCAGGCTCGTCGGGGGCGGCTGGAACAGCATGACGCAGCTGGTCCGGCACGGCGACCACAACGGGGACGGCAAGGAGGACCTGTACGCCCGGGACAAGTCCGGGACCCTGTGGTTCTACCCCGGCCGCGGCGACGGGGCCTTCGGCACCCGGATACGGGTCGGCGGCGGCTGGAACAGCATGCGCGAGATCAGCGCGGCCGGTGACCTGACCGGCGACGGACGCAGGGACCTGCTGGCCCGCGACACCGCCGGGAAGCTGTGGCTGTACCCGGGCAACGGCAAGGGCACCTTCGGCGCCCGCAGGCTCAGCGGCACCGGCGGCTGGAACTCCATGAAACAGCTCGCGGCTCCGGGCGACATGACCGGTGACGGCAAGGCCGACCTGCTCGCCCGCGACGGGGCGCGCGCCCTGTGGCTCTACCCGGGCAACGGCAAGGGCGCCTTCGGCACGCGCAAGAAGCTGCCCTACTCCTGGCCCGCGGACCAGCCGGTGATCGCGACCGGTGACGTGGACGGCGACGGGCGCTCCGACATCATGCGGCCCATCGACTACCAGGTCTTCGTCTTCCACGGGAACGGCAAGGGCTCCATCGGCGGCCTCATGCCCGACATGGGCTGGGACAACGCCTCGAACGTCCGCGTCCTGTGACCCGGGGCCGCCGAGCCTGCGGCCGGGGCGGCGCAATATCTGTGGTGGCGGGGTGAGGAATTGCCGTACCGTCCGGGAAGTATTCCCGGGCGGTGTGCGGAAGGCAATTATGGACCCCGCGCGGGCCGGTGAGGGACGTGCTAGTGTCGACGGCAGTTGCAGTTGTGGTTGCCTGACCGTTTTCTCGACGGGGTGATCATCACGGCGACCGGAGTCCGCACAGGGCGGAACTCCGAGCACCGTCCCGAAGGAGAAACAAATGGCTACCGGCACCGTGAAGTGGTTCAACTCGGAAAAGGGCTTCGGCTTCATCGAGCAGGACGGCGGCGGCCCCGACGTCTTCGCCCACTACTCGAACATCGCGACGTCCGGCTTCCGTGAGCTGCTGGAGGGCCAGAAGGTGACGTTCGACATCGGTCAGGGCCAGAAGGGCCCGACGGCCGAGAACATCGTCCCCGCCTGACGCCCACCCGCGCAGACGCGTACTTTCGCAGCTGGGGCCCGCACCGTGAGGTGCGGGCCCCAGCTCGCTGCGTTTCCGGGGGCGGCACGGGAATTTCCGCCGTCCGGGCGGTGTTGAGGTTGTTCGGGGCATCATCAGGTGTGCCCGATCGCTTTACCCGCCCGCATTTCCTTCCGGCCTCCGTCCCGCGCCTTTCCAGCTTTCACCCTGCGTCACCTTCACCCTTCGCCCTTCGCCTCTTCGGCCCGTTCTCGCGATTCTCCGCGCCGCTCCACCGCTGCGGGAATTCCTTGATACGTGTCGCATCAAGGAAGGTTCCCGTATGAGCCGCGCCCAGAGCCGCGTACGCCGCCCTGCCGCCGCCCGGGGCGACTTCGCGCCGCCCCGCACCCGTACCCCCGCGCTGCCCGCGGTCGAGTCGTTCGCCGAACTCGCCCTGCCGCCGGAGCTGCTGGCCACCCTCGGCCGGGAGGGCGTGAGCACGCCCTTCCCGATCCAGGCCGCGACGCTGCCGAACTCCCTGGCCGGACGGGACGTGCTCGGCCGGGGCCGCACCGGTTCCGGCAAGACCCTCGCCTTCGGCCTCGCGCTGCTGGCCCGTACGGCGGGCCGCCGGGCCGAGCCCCGGCGTCCGCTCGGCCTCGTCCTGGTCCCCACCCGCGAGCTGGCCCAGCAGGTCACCGACGCCCTCACCCCGTACGCCCGCTCCGTGGGCCTCAAGCCGCCCGCCACCGTGGTCGGCGGAATGTCGATCGGCCGCCAGGCCGGTGCGCTGCGGGCCGGGGCCGAGGTCGTCGTCGCGACCCCGGGACGGCTCAAGGACCTCATCGCCCGCGGCGACTGCCAGCTGGACGACGTGGCCGTCACCGTCCTGGACGAGGCCGACCAGATGGCCGACATGGGCTTCATGCCGCAGGTCACCGCCCTGCTGGACCAGGTGCGCCCGGACGGGCAGCGGATGCTGTTCTCGGCCACCCTGGACCGCAACGTCGACCTGCTGGTCCGCCGCTACCTGAACGACCCGGTGGTCCACTCCGTGGACCCCTCGGCCGGTGCCGTCACCACGATGGAGCACCACGTGCTGCATGTGCACGACGCCGACAAGCACCGGACCACCACCGAGATCGCGGCGCGCGACGGCCGGGTGATCATGTTCCTGGACACCAAGCACGCGGTGGACCGGCTGACCAAGCACCTGCTGAAGAGCGGTGTCCGCGCGGCCGGGCTGCACGGCGGCAAGTCCCAGCCGCAGCGCACCCGGACCCTCGGCCAGTTCAAGAGCGGGCAGGTGACGGTGCTGGTCGCGACCAACGTCGCGGCGCGCGGGATCCACGTCGACGACCTCGACCTCGTCGTCAACGTCGATCCGCCCACCGACCACAAGGACTACCTGCACCGCGGCGGCCGTACGGCTCGGGCCGGCGAGTCCGGCAGTGTCGTCACCCTGGTGACCCCCGGGCAGCGCCGGGACGTGAGCCGGCTGATGGCCGCGGCCGGGATCACCCCGCGGATCACCCCGGTGCGCGCGGGCGACAGCGAGCTGCACCGCATCACGGGCGCCCAGGAACCTTCCGGTGTCCCGGTGGTCGTCGCGGCGCCGGTCCCGGCGCAGGCCGGTCCCCGCTCCGGCCGGTCGTCGTCCGGTGCGTCCGGTGCATCCGGGTCCGGGTCCGGGCGCTCCTCCCGCTCCCGGTCGCGCCGGTCCTCGTCCCGGTCGGGCGCGGCGGCGGACTCCGGCACGGCGTCGGGCACCGCCGCCCCCTCCCGTTCCGGCGCTTCCCCCTCCCGTTCCGCTGCTGCGGGCGCGGCGGCGGAACGTTCCGCTCCGGCGTCGTCCCGCGGCGGCCGCCGTGGCGGCGGTGGCCAGGGCCGGTCAGCCGGTGAGGCGCCGCGCCGCGGGGCGCGGCGGTCGTCGTCCGGGTCGCCGCGGACGGCCCAGCAGCGCTGAACCCGGCCGCGGTGATCCCACCGCGGCCGGATCGCACGGGTGTCCGCCGACCTGGCCGGGCGGCGGAGCGGGCGCATGGTGTTCAATTTCCCTCGAAGCGTTGCGCAACGAGGTGACATGACAGCAGGCAATCCGCTCAACGATCGACTGGACGACGACGACTACCCCGCTTACACGATCGGGCGGGCCGCCGAGATGCTCGGCACCACCCCGGGGTTCCTGCGCGCACTCGGCGAGGCCCGTCTGATCACTCCGCTCCGTTCCGAGGGCGGCCACCGCCGCTACTCCCGCTACCAGTTGCGGATCGCCGCGCGGGCCCGCGAACTCGTCGACAAGGGCACCCCCATCGAGGCCGCCTGCCGCATCGTCATTCTTGAGGATCAGCTGGAGGAGGCCCAGCGCATCAACGCGGAGTACCGCCGGGCCACGCGCGAGCGGGGCGGGGACCGCGACGCACCGCCCTCCGGCTGAGCGCGCGCGGCCCCGCCGTACCGCTCAGGCCGGGGACTCGGCGGCGGCGCCCGCCTCGGCCACCGGTTCCGTCCGCGCCGCCCCCGCCCCGGCCGCCGGGTCCGTCCCGGCGGGCGCGGGCAGGACCGGGCGGCGGCGGACCGGGAGTCCGAGCGTCGGGTGGGCGACGCCCCAGGCGGCGCCCTTGCAGACGACCTCCTTGTAGAGGGCGGCCGTCCGGCCGGTCAGGGCCGCCCGGACCGCGCGGTCGTCGGCGGTGACGTACTGGATCAGGCCCTGCCTGCGGCCCAGCGAGACGCACTGGTTGAAGTAGCGCAGCGGCACGTTCGGGAGCTTGGTGCCGGTCAGGCGGGCGGCGATGGCGTCGGCGGCCTGCCACGCCGAGGGGATGCCCGTGGCGCACGACATGCGCAGCGGCTTGCCGCCGGGGCCCGCCGCGAGGGCCGCGTCGCCGATGGCGTAGACCTGCGGGTGCGAGAGCGAGCGCATGGTCGCGTCGACCACGACCTGCCCGGTGCCGGAGACCTCCAGGGTGGTGTCCCGGGTGAGCGGGTGGACGGCGAAACCGGCGGTCCAGACGGTGACCTCGGCTGGGATCGGCGTGCCGTCGCCGGTGGTGACGCGGCCGGCCTCGACGGCGGTGACGGCGGTGTGCTCGTGCACGGTGACGCCGAGCCCGTCGAAGACCTTCCGCAGATGGCGGCGGCCCTTGGGCGAGAGGGGCTCGCCGAGGCCGCCGCGCGCGACGAGGGCGACGTCGAGGTCCGGGCGGGCCTCGGCGATCTCCGTCGCGGCCTCCAGACCGGTGAGCCCGCCGCCGACGACGACCACGGGCGCCCCCGCCGCCAGTCCGGCCAGGCGTTCCCGCAGCCGGAGGGCCCCCGCGCGGGAGGCGACCTCGTGGGCGTGCTCGGCGGCGCCCGGCACACCGCGGCCGTCCCAGGCGCTGCCGAGGGCGTGGACGAGGGTGTCGTACGTCAGTTCCTCGGCCTCGCCGGTGCCGTCCGGGTCGCGGACGGTCACGGTCCGGCGGTCGGCGTCGAGGCCGGTGACCCGCGCGATCCGCAGGGTGACACCGGTGCCCTCGAACATCTTGCGCAGCGGGCGGGGCGCGAGGTCCTGGCCGGACGCGAGCTGGTGCAGCCGGACGCGTTCGACGAAGTCGGGTTCGGTGTTGACGAGGGTGATGGCGACGTCTTCGCGGCGCAGCCGCCTGGCGAGGCGTCCGGCGGCGCTGGCTCCGGTGTATCCGGCTCCGAGGACGATGATGCGGTGCTGCATCTCCATGCTCCTGTCTTGAGCGGGTTCGCCCCTTGAACCGGGCGGCCCGCCGTTTCCTGACAGGGAGGGGATGTGAAGCACCTCACATCCCCCCGGGAGGGGTCAGTAGGCGTGGAATCACATCCCCCCGGAGGGGTCAGTAGGCGTGGAAGAGGGGCGCGCCGTGGTCCTCCCGCGCCCACCGCAGGGTGGCGCGCTCCAGCTTGTCGGGGTTGACCTGGCTGCGGAACGCGGCGATGCCCTCGGCCGTGATCTCCAGGCAGATGACGCCGATGACCCGACCGTCGACGAGTGCCACCACGGCGGGGCCGCCGTTGGCGGTGCCGATGTACACCTCCGGCGAGCCGCCGGCCAGGGCGCGCTTGGCCGGGCTGGGCTTGAACAGGCCGCGCATGAACATGGCGACCGCGCGGGCGCCCTCGAACGCCGTGGCCCGCGCCGGGACCTTCCCGCCGCCGTCGCCGACCGCGACCGCGTCCTGGGTGAGCAGCCGGACCAGCGGTTCGGTCCGGCCGCTGGTGGCCGCGGCGAGGAACTCCTCGACGACCCGCCGGGCGGCGGCCCCGTCGATCTCGGCGCGGGGCCGGCCGTCCGCGACGTGCTTCCTGGCCCGGTGGAAGGTCTGCTGGCTGGCGGCCTCGGTGAGGTCGAGGATCGCCGCGATCTCGCGGTGCGTGTAGCCGAACGCCTCGCGCAGCACGTAGACCGCGCGCTCGGCCGGGGAGAGGCGCTCCAGCAGGACGAGGACCGCGTACGAGAGGGAGTCGCGCTGTTCGGCGGTGTCGGCGGGGCCGAGCATCGGGTCACCGGCGAGCAGCGGTTCGGGCAGCCACTGGCCGACGTAGGTCTCGCGGCGGGCGCGGGCGGAGGTGAGCTGGTTGAGGCACAGATTGGTGAGGACCTTGGTCAGCCAGGCCTCGGGGACCTCGATACGGCCGGTGTCGGCGGCCTGCCAGCGCAGGAACGTGTCCTGCACGGCGTCCTCCGCCTCGCTCGCCGAGCCGAGCAGGCGGTAGGCGATGGCCTCCAGGCGCGGCCTGGATGCCTCGAACCGGTCCACGTCGTCCACGGTCAGGCCCATGGCCCGGAATCCTAGCCGCCCCGGCCGCCGCGCGGTGCCGTCACTTGATGCCGGTGGTCGCGATGCCCTGGACGATCTGGCGCTGGAAGACCAGGAAGACGGCGATCAGCGGCAGGAAGCCGAGCACGGAGGAGGCCATGACCTCGGCGTACTGGATGTTGCTGTTGTTGACCAGGGAGGCCAGGCCCACCGGGATGGTCTGCGACTTGGTCTGGTTGAGCACCAGCAGCGGCCACAGGAAGGAGTTCCACGAGGTGATGAAGGTGAGGATGGCGACCGTGGACAGGGCCGGCCGGCACAGCGGCATGCAGACCGTCGCGTAGACCCGCCACCAGCTCGCGCCGTCGATGCGGGCGGCCTCGATCAGCGCCACCGGGATGCCGCGGAAGAACGACTGGAAGACGAAGACGGACAGCGGGGCCGCGACCGAGGGCAGGATCAGCGCCCAGAACGTGCCGAGCAGGTGGAAGGACCGGTACTCGATGAACTGGGGCAGCACCAGCGCCTCGCTCGGCAGCATCAGGCCCGCCGCGACCAGCGCGACGACCGCGCCGCGGCCGCGGTAGCGCAGGAAGGCCAGCGCGAAGCCCGCCATCGAGCCGAAGGCCAGCGTGAACACCACGGCGAGGACCGAGATGACCAGGCTGTTCAGATACCAGGAGCCGATCGGGTAGTTGTCCCAGGCGTAGGAGTACGCGTGCAGGGACCAGCCGCCCGCGAACGGCGACGTCGGGTTCTCGGTGATCGACCCGTCCGGGCGCAGCGAGGTGGCGAGCGCCCACAGGAAGGGCACCAGCCAGATCAGCGCGAACAGGGTCAGGCACACGGCGCACAGCCGGTTGAAGAGCTTCGCGCCGTTGACCGAGGGCGCGTTCCGCGCCGCGGTGGACCGGGGCGGGGTGACGGGGGTCATGGTGGTCATGGGTGCTCCGCTCAGGCCGCGGCGCCGGCCGCACGGCGGCGGCGCAGCCCGTACCAGGCCGCCGAGATCGCGACGATGATGACGAAATAGACCATGGTGGCGGCGGCGCCGTAGCCACCGCGGTAGGAGGTGAAGCCGGTGTCGTAGATGTACTCGATGACCGGCCGCGTCGACTGGTTGGGACCGCCGGCCAGCAGCAGGTAGATCTGGTCGAACACCTTGAGCGAGGCGAGGATCTGGAGGATCAGCACCAGGCTGGTGGTCCGGCCCAGCAGCGGCACGGTGATGTGCCGGATCTGCTGCCAGGGACTCGCCCCGTCGATCGCGGCCGCCTCGTACACGTCGGGCGGGACGTCCTGGATCGCGGCGGTGTACAGGACGAAGTTGAAGCCGAAGGTCCACCACAGGGTCATCAGGGTCACGGCGGTCCAGCCGCCCGAGGTGCTGCCGATGAAGTCGGGCACCGGCAGTCCCACGGCCCCGAACACCTTCGGGATCAGTCCGATCTCCGGGGTGTACATCCACAGGAAGATCAGCGCGACCACGGACGAGGGCACGACGTACGGCGCGAAGAACGCCAGCCGGTAGAAGAGCCGGCCGCGCCGCACGCGCGAGGCGAGGACGGCGGCGACCAGGGCGAGCACGACCAGCGGGGGCGTGGTCAGCAGAGTGAAGAGCACCGAGTGCCACAGGGCGTCCCAGAACAGCGGGTCGGTGACCACCTCGCGGTAGTTCGACAGGCCGACCCAGTCTCCCAGGCCGCTCTTGACGGTGGTGGCGTTGAAGAAGCTCAGCACCACGCCCACCAGCAGCGGGCCGACCAGGAACAGCAGGTAGATCACGAAGAAGGGCGCGGTGAGCAGCAGCCCGGCCCGGCGTTCGGGCCGGGGCGGCCGGTCGGCCCGCTGGTCGGCCGCGGACGCCGGGGCCGCCGGTCGCGTCGAGACGACGGTCGTCATGGGTGACTGCCTCCTACTTCATCGTGACCGGCGGTCGGGCCGTGGTGAACCGCTTCAGATCCGAGCGCAGGGCCGGGACCGCCGCCCTGGGCGTAAGCCGCCCCGCGATGGCCTCGATGACCGTGCCGCCCACCACGCTCTGGAAGTCCGAGCCCGCGCCGGTGTACCAGGCGGCGGGGTCGTACTGGGCGTCGAAGGCGGCCCGCACGTAGTTGCGCTGCGGCGACTGGTCGAGGAACGCCTTGCTGCGCTGGGTCGGCAGCCACGCGGGGATGTGGCCGCCCTCGGCCCAGACGGCGCTGTGGTCCAGGAGGCTCTTGACGAACCGGGCCGCGTCGCGGGTGCGGGCCGCCGGGCGCCGGTCGTTGCGCGGCACGACCAGCGCGTGCGAGTCGGCGTACGCCACCGGCCTCGGCCCGAGCAGCGCCGGGAACGGCACGACGTTGAAGCGCAGGCTCTTGACCAGGCGGTACGAGGGGATCTGCCACTCGCCGTCGAAGAGGAAGCCGGCCTTGCCCGTGCTGAACAGCGCGTTGGCGCCGGAGCCGTTGAGGTTCTTCGGCATCAGACCGCCGGCGGTCAGGCTCTGGAGGAAGGCGACCGTCTCCTGCACCGCCTCGGCGTCCAGGGCGATCCGGGTGCCGGAGTCGGTGACGACCGGACCGGCGAGCCCGGAGTAGATCATGCTGAAGCAGCGCCACGCCGTCGACGGGTCGGCGGTGACCGACATCGCCGCCCCGTACTGGGCGCCGGCGGTCTCCTTCATCGCCTTCACCGCGGCCAGGAAGTCGTCCTTGCCCTTGAGCGGGACGAGGCCGTCACCGGCGGCGTCGAGCAGACCGGCCTTACGGGCCAGGTCGACGTTGTAGTAGAGCACGAAGGGGTGGGTGTCCAGGGGCACCGCGTACACCGTGCCGTCCACGGTGGCCTTCTGCCAGGCCGCCGGGGTGAAGCGGTCCGCGGTGACGCCCAGTTCGGGCAGCCCGGTCCGCTCGACCGGCTCCAGCAGTCCGGCGGCGGCCAGCAGCGGCAGCCGGGACAGATGGGCGATGCCGACGTCCGGGGGCGTGCCGCTCGCCGTGGCCAGCGCCAGCTTCGTGTAGTACGGGTTGCCCCAGCCCAGGACGGTCGCCTCGACCGAGGTGCCCGGACTGGCCTTCCGGAAGGCGTCCTCCATCAGCACCATGTTGGCGCCGTCGCCGCCGCTGAAGAGGTTCCAGAAGATGACGTCCGCGGTGTCCGGCTGCGAGCCGGTCAGACCGGACGCGAGCGGGGAGGAGCACGCCGCGAGCCCTCCGGTCAGGGCAAGGCCGCCGCCGAGGGCCAGAAACCGCCGGCGTGCCATCGCTCCGCTCATAGGGGTATTCACCTCGTTAACGCGATGTGAACTCGATGGCGCGACCTTGGCACACGATTTGCAACGATGCAATAGATCGGCGGAAAGTCGCCTTGCGTGGGGGGCGGCGGGGGTGGTTCGCGGGGCCGGGGGGCGGATGGGCCGGGCGGGCCCGGATGGATCGGATGGGCCCGGATGGATGGATCGGGCGGGCCGGGCGGGCCGGGCGGGTGCGGCGCCCGCCCGGCCGCGCGCCGGGTTCAGTCCGCGGCCCGCGGCGGGTTCAGTCCGCGCCGGGTTCAGTCCGTGGCGGGGCCGGACGCGGCGCCGGGGCGGCGGAGGGAGGACTCGCGGACGACCAGGCGGAAGGGCGTCGCCTCGTGCGCCGCCGTCGCCGTCGCCACCGGTTCCGCCGACGCCGGTTCCGCCGAGACCAGTGCCCCCGTCACCGATTCCGCCGTCGCCGGTTCCGCCGTCGCCGGTTCCGCCGTCGCCGGTTCCGCCGTCGCCGCGTCCGGGGCGGGTCCGGGGCCCGCCCCGGCCCCCGCCTCCGCCGCCGCGGACCGGCCGCCCGTGCGGCGCCCGCCCTGCTCCTCCAGCAGCGTGAGCGCGCGTTCGGCGAGAACGTCCAGGTCAGGGGCGATGGAGGTGAGCGGCGGATGGGTGTACGCCGACTCCTGGATGTCGTCGATACCGACCACCGCGACGTCCTCGGGCACCCGCACCCCGGAGGCGTCCAGGGCCCGCAGCGCCCCCACGGCCAGCGCGTCGTTGAAGGCGAACACCGCGTCGGGCAGCGGGCCGTCGCCCTCCAGCAGCTCCCGTACGGCGGCGTAGCCCTGGTCCCTGGTCCAGTCCTCGACCGGCGCCACCAGCCAGTTCACCCGGCGCACCCGGGCCGCCTCCATGGCCTGCCGGTAGCCCGCGGTGCGCTGGCGGCCGTTCTCGCTGCCGTTGCGGCCGAGCGCCACGATGCGGCGGCAGCCCTGCTCCAGCAGGTGTTCCACGGCGGTGCGGGCGGCGGCCACATTGTCGATGCCGACCCTCGGGAACTGGTCGCCGACACTGTGCTCACCCAGCATGACCAGCGGGAAGTCGGGCCGCGCCGCCGCGACGTCGGCGGCCGGCAGGGTCAGGGCGCTCAGCAGCACACCGTCGGCGACATTGGTCAGTCCGCCGTCGAGGATCCGCCGCTCCACCTCGCGGTCGCCCGCCGTCGACTCGACCAGCACGGTGATCCCGCGCCGGCCGGCGGCCCGGATGACGGCCTGGGCCAGCTCGGCGAAGTAGGGCTCGGCGAGGAAGGGCACCGCGAGGGCGATGAACCCGGTGCGGCCCGAGCGCAGGCCGCGGGCCATGTAGTCCATGCGGTAGCCCAGCTCGTCCAGCGAGCGCTGCACGCGCGCCCGGGTGTCCGGGCTGACGTGCGGATAGCCGCTGACCACGTTCGAGACCGTCCGCACCGACACTCCGGCGTGCTCGGCCACGTCCCGCATCCGCACCCTGGCCATGGAGGGGCTCCTTCCGTCGAGTCGGCCCCCCGAGTCTGCCGCACCGGCGGCAGCGCCGTGCCGCCGCACTCCACCCACTCTTGCATCGATGCAAACGATCACTCATGATGACAGGGCTCCGATTATAGAAACGTTGAAATCAGCCGACACCGGCATGCCGGAAAAGGCAGAGGGAGGACTCGTGAGGGCGAGCGAGCAGGACGGGACGTATCCGAGGCCGATCCTGCGGCGGGAGCGGTGGCACAGCCTCGACGGCGTCTGGGAGTTCGGGTACGACGACGCCGGCGCGGGCGAGCGCGACGCGTGGTTCGCCGAGGGCGGGACCGGCGCGTTCGACCGGGAGATCACCGTCCCGTACCCGCCCGAGGCGCCCGCCTCCGGGATCGGCGAGACCGCGCCGCACCGGGTGGTCTGGTACCGCCGCCGCATCCCCCACGACGTCCTCGCGGCCGGTCCCGGCGAGCGCGCGCTGGTGCACTTCGGTGCCGTCGACCACCGCGCGAAGGTCTGGCTCGACGGCCGCCCGGTCGCCGAACACGTCGGCGGGCAGACCCCGTTCACCGCCGATGTGACCGACGCGCTGCGGCCCGGCGCCGACGAGCACGTCCTCGTCGTACGCGCCGAGGACGACCCGGCCGACCTCGCGCAGCCGCGCGGCAAGCAGGACTGGCAGGACCGGCCGCACGCCGTCTGGTACGAGCGGACCACCGGCATCTGGCAGACCGTGTGGACGGAGACGGTGGCCGCCCAGCGCGTCACCGATCTGGCCTGGCTGCCCGATCCCGCGCGCGGCGTCCTCGCCGAGATCACCCTCGCCGCCACGCCCGCCGCCCCGCTGTCGGTCGAGATCGAACTGAGCCTGGACGGCGAGGTGCTGGCCCGGAGCAGCGCCGAGACCGGCACCCCGCGCAGCCGCGTCGACGTCGTGATCCCCGCGCTGCGCAACGGCATCGACCGCGAGGACCTGCTGTGGAGCCCGGAGCGGCCCACGCTGATCGACGCGCGGGTGACCGTGCGCGACACCGGCACCGGCGCCGTCCTCGACACCGTCGACAGCTACGTCGGCCTGCGCAGCACCGGCGTCGGCCGGGGCGCGTTCCTGCTCAACGACCGTCCGTACTACGTGCGTTCCGTCCTCAACCAGGGGTACCGGACCGACACCCTGATCGCGAACTCCGGCACCGAGGAGCTGCGCCGCGAGGTCGAGCTGATCAAGGCGATGGGCTTCAACGCGGTCCGCGTCCACCAGAAGGCGGAGGACCCGCGCTTCCTGTACTGGGCCGACCGGCTCGGTCTGCTGGTGTGGGGCGAGACCGGCGCCGCCTACGAGTTCGGCACCGAGGCGGTGGAACTGCTCACCCGCGAGTGGCTCGATCTCGTACGGCGCGACCGCAGCCACCCGTCCGTGGTGACCTGGGTGCCGCTCAACGAGAGCTGGGGCGCCTCCGACATCCCGCACGAGAGCGCGCAGCGGCACTACTCGCTCGCGCTGGCCCACCTCACCCGGGCCCTCGACCCCACCCGGCCCGTGCTGTCCAACGAGGGCTGGGAGCACACCGACAGCGACATCCTCGGTGTGCACGACTACTCCGCCGACCCCGCCGAGCTCACCCGGCGCTACGGCGACGCCGCCGCCGTCGACGCGGTCCTGGCCGGACCCGGCCCGCAGGGACGGGTGCTCGCGGTCACCGAGCGCCAGCTCACCCGGTACGCCGCGGGGGACGCCCCCCTCATGATCACCGAGTTCGGCGGGCTCTCGCTGCGGGCCGACGAGAACTCCTTTTCCTACACCCGGACCAGCTCCGACACCCAGTACGCCGCCCTGCTCGGTGAGCTGTTCGCGGCGCTGCGTTCCAGCCAGGTCGTGGCTGGATTCTGCTACACCCAGTTCATGGACACCGCCCAGGAGACCAACGGCCTCCTCTTCCCCGACGGCTCCCCGAAGCTGCCGCTGGAGACGATCCGGCAGATTGTGACGGGGGTTGAGCAGGGGGCTGTGCGGGGAGGAGCTTGAGGGAGACGGTCGGTGCCGGGATCTTGGAACGAGCCCGGCACCCTCACCGGTGTGTCACATCATTCCGGTGTCCACGCCGTGCAGCGTCCCCAGGACGAAGGCGATACACGTCAGCGTGTAGAACAGCTTCATTGGCACCTTTCTCTGTCATATGCCACTGCGAACCGGCATGCAGACATGGGGGAGCGCAGTGGAAATTGTTCTGGTGTTTCCGGCGCCGTGATCACGAATCGTAGCCCGCCGAGGCCGTGCCCATGACAGAGATACACGGAGATCGTCGATCATGTCCAACTGTGCGCGAAGACGCGTAGTGGTCTCTCTGTTATCGCTCGCTTCCGACGTCGCGCACGCGTACGCGCAGACGGGTCAGCGCCCGCTCCGCGCGGGTCTCCTCCGCCGGGGCGCCGATGCTCCGGCTGACCGCCAGGCTCTCCTCCAGGTGGGCCGTGGCCTGGGCGATGCGCCCGGTGTCCTGCTCGGCCCGCGCCATGTCGTACAGCGCGTCGATCTCCTCGCCCACGGCACGGATGCGCCGGGCCACCGCGAGGGCGGCGACATGCAGCGGAAGAGCCTGCTCGGCGCGGCCGGCCATGCGGTGCGCCCGGCCCTGCCCGTTCAGGGCGATGGCCTCCGCCCTGAGGTCGTCCACCTGGCGGAGCACGGGTAGCACGTCCGCGTACAGCTCCAGCGCCTCGTCCGTCCTGCCGAGCAACACCAGGACGTTCGCCCGGTTCATCCTGACCGTGGCCTGCTCCCTGCGGTCGGTCCCGCTCGCGGCCAGACCCATGGCTTCCCGGTAGGCACTCTCGGCCGACTCGGGGTCCCCCATCCTCGTCAGGAGTTCACCCATGTTGTTCAGTGAACTGTATTTCCCCCTGTCATTTCCGATCTCCGTGAAGAAGTCCAGGGCCGATCGGAAATGGGAAAGTGCTTCCTCGTTCTCGGACAGATGGAGATGGGTGATTCCGAGCAGATTGTGACTGCGAGCAATCTGAAGCTTATTTTTTGTTTGCGAAAGGAAAGCCAGCGCTTGCTTCTGGAGTGATTGGGCCAGCGCGTACTGACCTGTCTGCCAGAGCGGTATCGACATCTGGTGCACGCACTCGCTCTCCAGTTCCGGATCATTGAGCGAGCGGGCGAGTTCGCGGGCCTCGCGGGCCGCCGCTATCGCTTCCTCGAAGCGGGAGCGGTGGGTGCGGACCGTGCCGAGGTCCAGCAGGGCGCGGGCCAGTGCGGCGCTGTCGCCTGCGGCGGACCAGTGGTCGACGGCCCGCCGGTGCAGCGGCTCGGCCGTGGCGAGGTGGCCCTGCATGTCCAGGAACCCGGCCAACACATGGGCCGCACAAGCGAGTTGATGCGGCGTCCCGTGTTCCGCGATCCAGTCCAGCGAGTCCAGGAGATTCGCGCTCTCGGATTTCAGCCACTGCTCGGCGGCCCGGGTACCGGAGAATTCCGGAATCGCGGGGCGCACGGCCCCGTCGCTCACGCCGTCGAATGCCGTGCGGGAGCGGAAGGAATAGGCCAGCCGGTCGGCCGCGTCCGCCGCGCGGAGATAGAAATCGACCAGTCGTCCGGTGATCGAATCTGGTTGCTCTTCCGGTCCGTTCACATCGGTCCCGATCAACGAACGCGCATACCCGCGCAGAAGATCATGCAGAGTGAAACGATGCGGCACAGGCTCGGAGACCAGATTCTGGGCCAGCAATTCTTCGAGCACCCGTTCGACTGCACCGGGGGCCAGACCGGTCAGCGCGGCCACCGCGTACGGTCCGAACTCCGCGCCCAGGTGCAGTCCGATCCGGCGGAAGACCAGCCGCTGCCGCACGGTCAGGGCGTCGTAGGACAGGTCGAAGACGTGGGTGAGGCTGCGCTCGCCGTCGCGCAGCTCGTCCAGGTGCCCTTCGCCCGCGGCGAGCTGGGCCAGCAGGTCGGCGGTGGTCCAGGAGGGGTGGGCGAGCAGGCGGCTCGCGGCGATCTCGACGGCCAGCGGGAGATGTCCGCAGATGCGGACGATGTCGGTGACCTCCTGGTCCGTGGTGCCGCCGCGCGGCCCGAGGCGTTGCAGGAACAACGCCTTCGCGTCCTGCGGCGGCAGCACGCCCAGCGACACCGGCCGCACACCGGGCAGTCCGGGCAGCCGTTTGCGGCTCGTCACCACGACCGCGGTCGGCGAGGCGCCCGGCAGCAGCCGGCGCACCTGGTCCGGGTCGGCCGCGTCGTCGAGGATCACCAGCATCCGGCGGTCCCGCGCCATGGAACGCCACAGCGCCGTCAACTCGTCGGTGCTCTCCGGTAGTTCCGTACCGGGCACCCCGAGCAGCCGCAGGATCTCGGTGAGCGCCCGCCGGGGCGCGACGGCCGCCCGGTCGCAGGCGTGCCCGCCCAGGTGCACGAAGACGGCGCCGTCCGGATAGCGGTGGCGGACATGGTGGGCCAGATGGACGGCCAGGGCCGTCTTGCCGACGCCGCCCATGCCGGAGATCGACTCCACGGTGACCACGGGCGCCGCGTCCCCGGCGCCCTCGGACAGCGCCTCGGTCAGACGGTGCAGTTCCTCCTGGCGGCCGACCCAGGGGACGTCGCGCGGCAGGTTGTCCGGGATCCGCACCGGCGGCCGGGGCGCCGTCCCGCCGGTGACACCGACCTCGCGCAGCAGCGCGACCATCGGTGTCCCGGCCAGGATCCCCTCCTGGACGCGGTGCAGCCGGCGGCCCGCGTCCAGACCGCTGTCGCGGATGACCCGCTGCCGGGTCCGCTGGAGCAGCCTGGCCGCCTCGGCGGTACGGCTGCTGCCGTGCAGCGCCACGGCCAGCAGCTCCACCAGCGCCTCGTCGACGGGGCGCTCCGCCACCAGGGGCAGCAGCACCGGCACGGCGTCCGTGAACCGCCCGGCGCCGACCAGGATCTCGGCCCGGGTGATCGCGGCGACGAGGCGTGTCTCGGCGACCGTGGCGCGCAGATGGCCGGGCCAGGAGCCGCTGATCCCGGCCAGCGGTTCGCCGCGCCAGAGCCCGTCGGCCCGGTCCAGCAGGCCCAGCGCCGCCCGTTCGTCGTCGGTGCCCTTGAGCGCGCGGGCCTGGTCGACGCAGCTCGTGTAGTGCCGCAGGTCGACGCGGTCCGGGTCGACGCGCATCACGTAGGAGTTCGTCCGGCTGACGATCATCGTGGCGTCCTCGTCGGCGCCGCGCAGGGCGGCGCGGATCCGGGAGATGTGAGCGTGCAGCGTCTCCCGGGCCTTGACCGGCGGGTTCTCGTCCCATATACGGTGAATCAGGGTGTCTACCCCTACTGTCCGCCCCGCGTCCCAGGCCAGCGCCGCGAGCGCTATACGCGGCTTTATGGATCCGAGATCACTGCGTCGACCACCGACCAGCACTTCGACCGCTCCGGAAAGACGAATCTCGAACTCCACCAGCGACCTCCCCGACCAGGGTGGCGGCCTTGCGCTTCCAGGGCGTCCGAGGGTGTCATGGGCCTGCCATGCATGGCTATATGCCCACCGAACGAGACCGAAATTGAGCGATTAACGGTCCATCCTTTTCCCTTCTTGTTCCCTTCTTGGCCGCGGTGAAGACGATCTTCCGAAAGGGGCCTGCATGCGTTTTCCACGACCGGACGGAGTGGAGGAGCTGTCGGCGGCCATGGCCGCCTGCGCCGAGGACCGGGATTCCGCCGCCTGGCAGGAACTGCTCCATGTCCTGCGGACGGCGGGCCGCGGGGCCCCGGCAGCGGCCCCCTCGGACCGCGCCGCACGGACCGCGGCCTGGCACCGGCTCGCCCGCGAACTGTCCGCGCTGGCCCTGCGCGACACCGCCACGGGCGACGCCCTCACCCACTGGTTACGGCGCCACGGACCCCCGCCCCCACCCCCGCAGCAGCCGACCGCACCCACCGCCCCGACCAGCAACGTCATCAGCGGCGACGCCGTACTCGAAGGCCCCGTCGTGCAGGCCCGCAGCGTCAGCGGCGGCATCCACTTCCACCAGCCCGCACCCGCGCCCCCGCCCCCGCCCCGGCCGCCCGTACCGCGCCAGCTCCCGTACCGCACCGCCAGTTTCGTCGGCCGGGAGGACGACCGCCGCGCGCTGGACGCCCTGCGCGCCGCCCGCCCGGCCGACGCCTCGCAGGTCCTGGTCGTCAGCGGCCTGCCCGGGGTCGGGAAGACGACCCTCGCCGTGCGCTGGCTGCACGAGCACGCGGACGGCTTCCCCGACGGCCAGCTCTACGCCGACCTCGGCGGCCACACCGCCGAGGAGACCGGCCCCCGGGACGGCGGCGGGCCCGCCTCGCCCGGCACGGTCCTGGAAGGCTTCCTGGTCGCGCTCGGCGTGTCCGCGGTGCCCGCCGGCACCGCCCAGCGGGCCGCGCTGTGGCGCTCCCTGACCGCCGGGCTGCGGCTCGCCGTGCTGCTGGACAACGCCTTCACGGCCGCCCAGGTACGCCCGCTGCTGCCCGGCGGCCCGACCGGACTCACCGTCGTGACCAGCAGGAACAGCCTCACGGGGCTGCGGGTCGACGGGGCGTCGCTGCACCGGCTCGAAGGGCTGCCGACACGTTCGGCGGTCGAACTGCTCGCGGTCGGCGGCGGGGACCGCGTGGCCCGGGAGAGCGCCGCCGCGCACGAGGTGGTCCGGCTCTGCGGCCGGCTGCCGCTGACGGTCGGCCTGGCCTCCGCCCAGCTCGCCCTGCGGCCCCACCGCCCGGTGGCCGCCCTGGCCGAAAGCCTCGCCCGGGGACAGGGCGCCCTCGGCGCGCTCCGCATCGACGGCGAGGCCGTGATGCGGACCGCGCTGGACCTGTCGTACGCCCTGCTGCCCGCCTACGCGGCCGTGCTCTACCGCCGGATGGGCCTGCTGCCCACCGACCGGCACGACCTCCCGATGCTGGCGGCCGTGGCGAACGGCACGAGCGACGGGAGCGACGGCGAGGACACGGCCGTCGACACCGCCGTGGACGCCCTGGTGGAGGCCAACCTCCTGGAGGAGACCGGCCCGGAGACCCACCGCTTCCACGATCTCGTCCTGCCGCACGCCCGCCGCCTCGGCGAGCAGCACGAGGACCCCGCCCACCGCGCCGCCGTGCTGCGCCGGTACGTCGACTGGTGCCTGGTCACCGCGGGCGCCGCCGAACTCGTCCTGACCCCCAGTCACCGGCTGCCCGGCCACGACGTCCACGCACCGGACATCGCCCCCGCCTCCCTGGCGGGCCCCGAGGAGGCCCTCACCTGGCTCGACACGCACCGCAACGGCCTGATGGGCGCCGTACGGCACTGCGCGGACGCGGGCTGGGACACCCGCTGCTGGCGCCTGGTCGACCTGATGTGGCCCCTTTTCCTCCGGTTCCGCCCGTCCGCGATGTGGCTGGAGGCGCATCGCCTCGGGCTCGACGCGGCCCGCCGCTGCGGTGCGCGGGAGGGCGAGGGCCGGATGCTCACCTCCGGTGCGATCGGCCTGCGGGACGCCGGGGAGTACGAGGAGGCGGGCCAGTGGTACACATGGGCGCTGGCGAAGGCCGTCGAGGACGGCGACGTGCGCCAGCAGGCCCAGGCGGTCAGCGGGCTCGGGCACATCCGGTTGCAGACGGGCCGCCCCGCCGAGGCCCGCGACCACTTCCGCGAGGCGCTGCGGCTGCGGGAGGCCGTCGGCTACCGGCGCGGGGCCGCCCTGTCCCGGCGGCGGCTCGGCCAGACCGCCCTGGCCCTCGGCGAACTCACCGAGGCGGCCGAGCAGTTGCGCCGGGCGCACGACGAACTGGCCGCGCTGGACGAGACGTACGAGGCGACACGGGTACGGGCCCTGCTCGGGCACGTCCTGTGCCGGGACGGGCGGGACGCGGAGGGCGTCCCGCTGCTGCGGGACGCCCTCGCCGCCTTCCGGTCCGGTGACGCCCGCTCCGAGCACTGGGAGGGCCGCTGCCTGGAATGGCTCGGCCGGTCCGCCGAGGCGCACGGCGACACCGCCGGGGCGGCCCGGCTGTACGGCGGTGCCCTGGAGCTCGCGCGGAGGCTGGACCCGGCGGACGCGGAGCGCCTGGAGGACCGGCTGCGGCACCTGTGAGAGGTGCCGCAGCCGGTCGCTCCCCCGCGCCGTCCTCCCGTCACCCGCCGCCGGTGGAGTACCGCCCGGACCACGGGTGGTCCAGCGGGACGACGGCGCGCAGGGCCTCCCGTGCCCCGCCCGCCGCCAGCCACGCGTGCAGCACGGAGGCGGCCAGGGCCGAGGCGGCGTACGCCCCCGGCTCATGGCGTCCCGTGCCGTACGGCGCGGGCCCTGTGCGCCGGGTCCCAGGGCCGTCCGCCGGGCCGCCCCGCACGCCGGACACGCCGCGTACGCCGAGCACGTACCCGGTGCCGACGCCGGGCACCGCGGCGACCAGGCAGCCGGGGTGCCGGGCGAGCAGGTCGTCCACCCGGGCACGGGCCGCCGGAGCGGGCAGCGGCACCCGGCTCACCAGCACATCGGCGTGCTCCGCGAGCTCCGGCCGCCCCGGTGCGTCCGGATCCGCGCACAGGTGCACATCGCACGGGAGGCCGTTGGGTGGAGTGCCGTTGACCGGGAGACCTCCGTACGGCGGATGGCCGCAGGCCGGGCGCACCAGGCCGAGCGGTCCGTCCGGGGCGCGGGCCGGTGGGTCGGCACGGACGAAGGCCCGCCCGTGGGACACGTCCGACCGCCACAGGACGGCCGCCCATCCCGCCGGACCGGGGCTCCTGGGCGGACTCTGTGCGTCCGGCCGGGCCGCGGCGCCCGACCCGCCTGGGCCGTCCGGTTCCGGCCGGGCCGGAGTGGCCGAGCGACCGGGCGCGACCGGCCGCCCCGCACCGTCCGACCGGCCGGGCGCGGCCGGCCGTCGCAGGACGGCGAGCCGCCTCCAGCCGTGCAGCCGTTCCCAGGCGTGCAGCCGTTCCCAGCCGTGCGGTGGCTCCCAGGCGTCCCGGGGTCCCCAGTCCTCCGGTTCTCCCCGGTCCCGGGCGGGCGCGGTGTCCCCGGCCGGCCGGGGCCGGGGAGGGTGGCCGTCCCCGGGCGGGGTGCCCGGGGTGACGGCGGAGGCCGGGGCGCCGAAGCAGACGGTGACCCAGGCCGCGCCGGGGCCGGGACGCGGCGGCGGAGGCGGGGCCGGGGGTCCGGTCACCGGTGCGGTCGGCCGGGCCTCCCGCCGGCCGTGGCGGGGCGTCCCGGTCCGCTGCCTCATCGTCCGGCCCCCGGGCCCGCGGAGACCTCCCACCGCCGCAGTGGGGGCGGCGGTTCGGGTGGCGCGACGAGCAGGGGATGGGCCGGTTCGCCCAGGTCGAGCAGGCGGTAGACCAGGGCGCGCATCCGCCGGTGGAACTGACCCGGTACCGAGGTCAGCGAGGCGGCCACCTGGTCGTACTGGCCCGGACCGCGCTCGTGCGCCGCGTACTCCAGTTGCTCGGCCAGCGGCCGGGCGGAGGACAGCACGGGTGCGGCGGCGGCCAGCAGCGCCGCCGGGGAGGACGCCGACACCTCCCGGCGCGGGCCGTGCGTCAGCAGCACGGTCGCGTCGGTGAGCGTGCCGTAGGCCGTCAGGGAACCGTGGTCCCCGATGATCCAGTCGGCGGCGATCAGCAGGGGCTGCCAGTCGGCCTCGGGCGGTACGACCGCGATGCCCCGGTCGCGGCATCCGGCCAGCCAGCGGTGCACCTGCCAGGTGCCGTGCCCGGCGAACACGTTCGGATGGATCAGCAGGGCGATCCGGTGGCGGTCGTCCGGCGGGCGGCTCACCAGGTGCGGCAGCAGCGCGTCGAGGTGCCCGAACGTGGAGCCCTGCCCCCAGGTCGAGGCGACGACCACCAGGCGCTGGCCGTCCTCGACCCCCAGTGCGCGGCGGTAGTGCCCGCGCAGCGGCAGTCCGGCCGTGATCCGGTCGACGCAGGGGTCGCCCACCACATGGGCCACGGGCAGCGCCTCGGGGCAGGAGCGGGCCAGCTCCGCCACGTCGCGGTGGTGTGCGTAGACGATCGCCCTCGGCACCACCCGGCCCTCGTGCAGCAGGTGCCGACGGCTGAGCATCCCGGGCGGCCGGTGCTCGCCCGGGGCCAGGGACGTGGTGTCGGTGAGCGGTTTGATGTGCCCGGCGCCGTGCGAGATCCGCACGACCGGGGTGCGCAGTTCGTGCACTCCGCGCGAACCGGCGGCCAGCGCCAGGTCGAACTCGGTGCGGCGGGCTTCCTTCCAGGGCACGGTGGTGATGCCCTGCGCCTCCAGATACCGGGTGACCCCGGTGCCGAAGGCATGCGGTGCGGTGGTGAAGGCGACCTGCACACGCAGGTCGGCCTCCAGTAGTTCGAACACTTCCTTCAGGCGCTGTGCGAACGTCACCGTGTGGACGACCACCAGCACCCGCTTGCAGTCCCGTACGGTGAGCCAGTGCCCTCGCTCGATCAGTGCCGGTCTCGTGAATCCGACGGCCACGCGATCCCCCATCGCTCGTCTCGGCCAACAGCGGTCGACGAGGGGATTCCCGGTGCGCCGGGCACTTTCCTTGCAGTCTCCTTGCAGCGGCCCTACGCGCGACGCCCGCGCTCCGGGTGCGTTCGGCCGGAGCGCGGGCGGGCGACGTACAGAGGGGCGGGACGGGGTGACCGGCGCCGGGACGGCGTCGTCAGAGGTCGCCCTTGATGTAGGAACGGGCCGCCGCCATGGCGTCCTTGTGCCGGTCCTCGGCGATGGCCTGGATCGGGGAGTCGTCCTCCAGCTGCGGGTTCATCCCGATCATCCAGGCTCGGGCGGTGTGACAGTTCTCCTCGAAGGTGATCATCTGGAAGATCTGATACGCGGCCCGCAGCCGCAGCTCGGAGTCGATGCGCGGGCTGTTCTGCTCGCTGCACCACTTGCCCACCTGCTTGGGGTCCTCGATACCGGCGATGAAGGCGGTCAGCCGCTGGCCGAAGTTCTCCTGCAGGAAACGCGCGATGACCGCCGCGGAGGCCTGGACCATCTCTGCGTGGGCGGTGGTCTCGCTGTCCCGGTCGGTCCTGCTCTCCCGGTCGGTCAGGGTCTTCATGCTCTCCTCGATTCCTCGGCGCACCGTCCGGTGACCGGGACGGTGCGGCGGAGGGTGGTGTGTGGCGCTGCCTCAGGACGCGCGCACATCGGCCTTGATGCGGCCGGGCGCGGGGAGGCATGCGTGCGGGAGGAGGTGACGGCGGTCGCGGACAGGGACGCGAGCACGCGGACCGACCGTTCGACGGTCGGCCGTGGCGCGTCAGCGGGTAACGGACGCCTGGTCAACATCGCTCCCCCCATGGGTGTCTTGGGACAAGTCTACCCCTCGTCCCGGCGGATACTCCACCACTTTCCCCCCGGGAATCCCCCGGAAATCCCACCCGGAACCTTCCCGAACAGAGTACACGAAACGGACTCAGGACCGCCCGGAAAAGCGTGACCAGGGGATTTCCGCCGCCAACCAGGGGGGATGGACGGGGGTTTCGGTCGGCCCGGACGGGGGCAGTGTCATCCCATCAGGGGGCGGCCGGGTGGCGGAGGTGACGGGGCCGATGATCCGACGGTGACGGGCCGTCCGGCAGGCTCGGCGGGGTGCCCGCGCGGTGGTCAGAACAGGCGCAGGCCGTACTCCGTGGCGACTTCCTGGAGGGCCTGGTCCTCCAGGCGGATGGGGCGCCGTTCGGCGTGGGCGAGGTCGACGTCCTGGAGGACGGCCCAGCACTGCCGGCCGCCGTAGCCGGAGCGGTAGGCGATGCCCTGGGCCAGGCGGTGCCCGGTCCGGTTGCGCTGGGCCACGGTCCAGGCGGCGATCTGCCGGGCGATCCTGCGGTCGCGGCCGTGGATGTGCTCGTCGGTGAGGCCGTTCTCCACGCCCCACGCGCTCAGTTCGCTGTGCAGTTCCTTCATCAGGACCTCGCGGGTGGCGGAGGCGTCCACGTCGAGGAAGCGGGCGTCGCCGGGCGGCAGCAGCCGGACGAGCACATGGTCCTCGCGCCAGCCCGAGGCCAGGTGGCCGAGGCGCATCGTGCTGGGTTCGAGGTCCCAGTCGCCGCCGATGAGGGTGCGCATCTTCGGGTGGACCCGGAAGTGCGCCAGCGCCTCCGCGTAGCAGCCGGCCAGCTCGCTCGCGCAGTAGAGCATGCCGTAGGTGGCCAGGCTGAACCGGCCGGCGCTGGAGCCCTGGCTCGTCTCCGGCTCCAGCCTGTTGTACGCCAGCGGCTGCCCGCGCTTGCCCAGGCGCCACATCCCCCGCTCGGGGGCGGAGACGAGCGCCACGGGAGGTTCGTCGGCCGACCCCATCACACGTGTGCCTTTCCGGCGGCGGCGCGCGCCGCCGGGGTTGTCGTTCATACACCCTCGCTGCTGGGCCGCTGTTGGCCGGCGGACGACACGGCCGGAGTCCGGGAGACCCGGCCGGCGGAGTGCGTACTCCTGGTGTTCCACCGGTGTTCCGCCGGGTGGGGTGGTACCGGGTGGTGCATGTGCCGACGGGACATTCGAGCGATCATTGTCCCGCAACTGCGGTGAAGGGGGGCGGTTTTCGGCCTGCGCGCGGGGGCGCGCGGGAGAGGCGCTGAGGCATCCGGAGGGCGCACGCCCGGCTCAGGGCGCCCGGCCGACCGGGGTGCGGGACCGGACTGGAAGGGGCGGGGCCGGGCGGTCAGGGGACCGCGGGTGTCGGCTTCGTCGGCTCAGTAAGGGCCCAGGTCCAGTTCGAAGACGCTGAGGCCCGCCTTTCCGGCCACGAGCAGTACGGGGTGGCCCGGCGGGGTGCCGTCGCCGTCCGCCGGGCGGGCCCGGAGGACGCCCAGCGGGCTGCCGGTGACGACGCGTCTGACCCGGGTACCGGTGGTGACGTCCCAGATGTGGACGGTGCCGCCGGGGCCGGTGGCCGCCAGGTGGGGGCGGCCGGCCGGGGTGCGGAAGCAGGCGAGGGCCGTGACCGGGCCGTCGGCGGCGTCCAGTGCCGCGCCGACGGGGCACAGCGCCTCCGCGTCCCACAGGCGTACGGTCCCGTCCTCGCCGCCCGAGGCCAGCAGCGGTCGCTCATCGGGCCCGGCGGGCACCGCGGCCACGGCGTGGACGCCCTGCTGCCCGCAGTGGACGGGCGGACCGGCCGGACCGGTGGCGGGATCCCAGCTCCGCAGGGTGCCGTCCGCACCGGCCGAGACGACGCGCGGACCGTGTGCGGTGGTGAGCACGGCCAGGTCGCGGACGCTCAGGCGGTGGTCGTCCCAGCAGGCGAGGCGGGTCTGCCGCCCGAGGTCCCACAGGTGGACGGAGCCGTCCGCGCCGCCGGTGGCCAGCAGGGTCCGTCCGGTGCCGTCCGGGAAGGCCGCCATCGTCTGCACGGGCAGGCTGTGGCTCACCAGCGTGCCGCGGCGCACCGGCGCACCGGCGAGGTCCGAGCCCGCGCCCGCGCCCACCGACCACAGCTGCACGCTGGCGTCGCTGTGCGCGGTGACCAGCAGCGGCCCGTCCGCGGTCGCGGTCCACGCGAAGGCCGTCACCGCCGAGTCGCCGACGGGCAGCCGCACCTGGCCTCCGGTGTCCGCGTTCCACAGCGTGGCCTCCTCCTCGTCGGCCACCGCGACGAGCAGCGGCCCGCCGGTCGCGTCCCGGCCCGGCAGCGCGGCGGCCACGACCGGGCGGCGCACGGCCGGGGCCGGGCGGCTGCCGTGGCCCGTGAGCAGCCAGCGGCGCAGGGTGCGGTCGCCGCCCGCGGAGACGACGGACGGGACGGTGCCCGGCACCGCGGTCAGGGCGAGCGGGGTGGCCGTGTGGCCTTCGAGGGGGCCGCCGAGCGGACGGCGCGTGCCGGTGTCCCACACCCGCAGCACATGGTCGGTCCCGGCGCAGACCACGGCGGGCTCGCCGTCCACCGGTACGGCGGCCAAGGCCGTGGCCGACCGCGCGGGCGGCGGTCCGGCCGTCACCTCACCACCGCCCTCCGCCACATCCCAGAAGCCGAGGTGCCCGGAGTCGTCGCAGGTCGCGAACCGGTTCGGCGTGGGCAGCCCGACCACGGCCCGCACCTCGTCCGGGTGCTCGCCCAGCGGGACGAGCCCCTTCCCCGGCCGCCACACGCCGACCCGCCCGCCCTGGGCGACGGCCAGCGCCATGCCCTCTCCGGGAGCGAGTCCGACCCCGGCCAGGATCGCCGGTACGGGGTCGAGCACCGGGAGATCGGCGGTGTCGTCGACGTCGGAGGGAGCGGAGGGAGCATCGGGGCCGGAGGGGTCCGAGGGGTCGGAGGGGTCCGAGGTGGCGACCGTGTGGAAGGTGACCGGGTCCAGGGCCGTGAGGCGGCCGTCGCTGTGGGCGACGAGGACGCGGGACGGCCCGTCCGCCGGGGTGAGGAGCGTGAGACCGCTGACCCAGGTGTGCGGGCGGCGCAGCGCCTCGCCCAGCAGCCGGCCCCGGGTGCTGTCCCAGACCCGTACGGTCCCGTCCGTACCACCGGAGACCAGCAGGTCGTCAGGGAGCGGCAGCAGGTGCTGGAGGGCGCCGCCCTGTGTGCGGGCGGGCGCGCCGACCGGGGCGCCGTACGTCTCCCAGCGGCGCAGCGTCCCGTGGCTGTCGCCGGTGATCAGCAAGGGCCTGCCGTCGGACGTGACGGTGTGGGCGAGGGACTCGACGACGGTGTCGGTGACGGCCAGGACGTTGTCCGCCGCCGTCCAGTCGGTCCACAGCGGGGTGAGACACGAGCCCGTCAAGTGCCTTGCTGTCGCGGGCAGTTCGGACAGCGGTACGCGGCGGTGGGCCGCCGCGTGGTGCGCGAGGTGCAGGCCGGCCTGCCGGGACTCCGGAGCGGCGTCGCCGAGGAACGGCTCGATGGCGGCCCACGCCTCCAGCCACTCCTGCCGCTGTCCGGTGCCGGTCTGCCGCAGCAGGGTGCGGACCTTGCCGCTCGCCTCCCAGGGCAGCAGGGCGCGCGGTACGTGCGCGTCGTCGAGGACGTCACCGCGTGCGGCGTGCGCCGCGAGGTGGCGGCTCAGGTAGGGGTGCGGCGGGACGGTCGCGTCCTCGGTGACCAGTTCGGCCAGCGCCTCGGCGATGAGCCGGTGGGCCTCGGCCCGGGTGGTCCATGTTCCGGGGGTTCCGGGGGCCGCGGGGTTTCTGGGGGGTCCGGGGGTTCCAGGGGTGGGGCGGGCCGGTGCGGTACGGCCGGACCGCCTGCGGGCCGTCTGGTCCGGGAGGGCGGCCCGGCCCGGTCCCGCCGCGGCCCGGGGGCCCGTACGCTCCCGGAGGCCGGGCAGGACGCCCGGACCGGACGGCCCGCAGGCGGTCCGCACGTCCCGGGCGTCCGCCGCCTCGTTCACGTCCGCCGCGCCTTTCACGTCCTCCGCGTCCGCCGGGGCCGGTGAGTGGCCCCGGCCCGGCAGGAGGTTCTGGCGCGGGTCGCGGAGGATCTCGGCCAGGCGCTCATGGGCCGGGCGGTACACGATCCGGTCGTCCTCGTGGTCGTGGGCCAGATACCCGGAGAGGCCGCCGCGCAGCAGAATGCCGATCATGCGGTCCGGGTCCTCGACGGGCCGCCCCAGCAGCGCCCCGGCCACCGCCGGCCACACGGTGGACCAGGGGATGCCCGCGCCGAGCGCGAAGGCACCCGCCCGCAGCAGCGCCAGGGCCACGTCCGGCGGCAGGCCCTCCGCCCGCGCCAGGACGAGATCCCGGCGGAGCAGTCCGGTGGTGCCGGTGTGCAGCAGTTCCCGCCACCGGCGGCTCGCGACCAGGACGGCCGGGTCGGGGGCGGCCCGCAGTTGCTCGCCCGCGAGCCGGGCGTCCAGGAACGAGGGCCACACCTCGGCGGCGACCGTCTCGGCGGCCTCGCGCACGGCCGCCGCCCGTCCGGCGGGCCCGGCGCCGGAGCCCGCGCCCTCCTCCGTGTCCGGGCCCGGCCCCGTTCCTGTTGCCGTCCCCGTATCCGCATCCGCACCCGCACCGGCACCGACCAGCGCCTCCACATAATCGGCGATGTCGGCGCGGCTGCCCGGTCCGTCCGTGCGCAGGACCGTCGCCGAGGGGAAGACCTCGCGCAGCGCGCCGAGCAGTCCGGTCTCCCTCCGCCCGGCGGCCCGCGTGCTCTCCCCCGCCGCGTCCGGCTCCTCCCGTTCCTCGGGTGCCTCCTGCTCCTCCTGCCCCTCAAGTTCCTCTGGTTCTTCAGGTTCCTCCGGTCCCTCCGGTTCCCCCGGTCCGGTCGCCGGTCGGCTGCTGCGTACGCCGATGACCAGCCGGAGGCGGCGGCGGCCGGTGCCCGGGTCGGCGCGGCGCGGACCGGGGAGGGCGGCGCCGGGCGGGGGCACGCAGTGCGCGCCGAGCGGGGCGAGGACGCCGTGCACGATCCGGAAGGGATCGGCGGCCTCGTCGAGTCCGTCCAGCACCACGGTCACCGGGTCCCCCGGCTCGCCGAGGTACGCGTCGAGCAGGGCCGTCCACCGCTCCACCGGGTCGTCGGCGGGGCCGGGCGCGGGCGGGTCGATGCCCAGGCCCCGCAGCAGTTCCCCGAGGACCTCGGCGGCGGTGCGGCGGCGGGCGAGCACCGCCACGGAGACGGCCTCCTCGGCCGGTACGGTCTCCGGCGGCGCGGAGCCGACGGCGTCCTGGTAGCGCGGGTTGGCGCGGAACAGCGGGTCGCTGAGGGTCACCGCCCGGCCCAGCACCGCCGACTTGCCGCTCCCGGCGGTGCCGGTCAGCAGCAGCACGCCGCCCGGCCGGCCGAGGAAGGCGGCCAGCGCGGCGTTCAGGCGCCGCCGCCCGCTGAAGTACCAGCCGGGATCGTCCGCGTGCGGCCGCCCGCTGGCCCGCGCGAGCCATACGTCGATGTCGGCGGCGGGCGTGGCCACCGGGCGGCGGGCGGGCGCGACCACCTCGCGGGGCGGCCGGTACCCGGGGTTGGGCAGGCAGGGCGAGGGGACGGTCGAGCCGGAGCCGTCGATGACCCGGTGCAGCCGGTGCTTGCGCCGCTCGGGGTCGGAGCCCAGCTCGTTCTCGAACTCGGTCATCAACTGGGTGACGCTCAGCCGCTCGTGGGTGATCTGGGCGCTGGTGCGCAGCCGGTCGAGGACACGGCGCAGCACCGAGGGGAAGCGCCGTACCTGCACCAGCTGGTCCTGGTCGCAGGTGGCGACGACGTCGAGTTGGGCGCCCCGGCGGCGGCGCCCGGCGATCTCCCCGAACAGCGGCAGGAGTTCACCGGCGACGCCCTGGGCGAAGCAGGTGTTGACGATGACGAGGACGTTCTCGGCGTGGGAGTCGAGGGCGGCGGCGACGAGGTCGCTGGTGCGCACGGCCGTGGCGAGCTGCCGCGTCGGGTCCGTCCCGGGCAGTTGCAGGAAGTGCGTGCGGGAGGCGCCCATCCTGCCGTGGCCGGTGATGAAGAGGACCAGGGCCTTGCCGCGGTTCTCGCGCACCCCGGCCTCGTACAGGAAGCGCTCCACGTCGTGGCGTTCGCGCAGTTCGGGCTGGGGGACCTTGTGGAAGGGCTCGGCGGAGCCGGGCGAGCACCACCACTCGTCGAGGACGGCGAGCTGTTCGTCGATGCCCTCGGTGAACTCGGTGTCCCCGTCGTCGTAGTCGCGGACCGCGACCGTCACCAGGACGCGCTCGGGGCTCTGTCCGCGGTCCTCCGGGCCGCTTCCCCGCCCCTGTCCCGGCAGCGCGTCCGGCGATGTGTCACCGCTTCCCGCAAGTGCTCCCGCCCCCCGCTGCATGCTCCCTATTCTTCCCTCATGAGCCAACCGTCGCAGCAGTATCCGGCACCCGAACGGCCCTACCGCCTGCCCGCTCTGTCACCCAACACGACGCAGGACGCGGTGGTCGTCGTCCCCGGCATCATGGGCAGCGAACTGTACGACGTGGAGCGGGACCGAGTGGTGTGGGGCCTGGCGAACACCGGGTGGCTGCTGCGCGCCTGGACCACGCCCGGGGGGCTGCGGCCGCTGCACCTGACGCCGGACGAGCGCGAGGGCCGGCTCGGCCGCATCCGTGCCCGGCGGCTGCTGACGACGCCCGCCTGGAGTCCCGTGCTGCGCGGGGTGGAGCCGTACACCGACCTGGTGGCGACCGTGACGCGGAGCGTGGCCGCGCCCGAGGCGGTGCTGGAGTTCCCGTACGACTGGCGGCTGCCGGTGGCCGTGAACGCGCGGCTGCTCGCCGCCGCCGCGCGGGCGCACCTCGAACGCTGGCGCGCGCACCCGGCGCACACGCAGGCGCGCAGGCACCGGGTCGACGAGCGCGAGGGGCGGCTGGTGTTCGTCGCCCACTCCATGGGCGGGCTGCTCGTGCACGCCGCGCTGGGCGACGGGCCGGACGGCGGGGAACTGGCCCGGGACACCCGGGGGGTGTGCACGCTCGGGACGCCGTTCCAGGGGTCGGCCGCCGCCGCGCTGATCCTCAACACCGGCCGGGGCACGCCGGTGCCGCTGCCGCACGGGCGGCTGCGCGACCTCGCGGTGACCCTGCCGGGCCTGCACGACCTGCTGCCGACGTTCCCGTGCCTGGACGAGGGGCTGAACGTACGGCGGCTGACCACCGTGGACATCGCCGACCTGGGCGGGGACAAGGACCTCGCCCAGGAGTCGCTGGCGTTCCACGAGCGGCTGCGCGGCCGGACGCTGCCCGGACACCGGGCCGTGGTCGGCATCAGCCAGCGCACGGTGCAGTCGCTGGCGCTGCGCCAGGGGGTCGTGGAACCGTACGAGCACAGCTTCCGGCGGCACAGCGACGGCGAGCTGATGCGGGACGCGAACGGCGCGCCGCGCCGCTTCGACGTCGCGGGCGACGGGACGGTGCACCGGGAGTCCGCCGCGCTGAGCCGGGCCACGGTGCCGCTGGCCCTCCAGCACGGGGCGCTGGCCAAGGGCGAGGCGGCGCTGGAGGCGGTCACCGCGTTCCTGGAGGAGGACGAGCACCTGGGTCCCCCGCAGGCCGCCGCGGGTCTGGGACTGCGGGTGCCGGACCTGGTCGCGCCCGGCGCGCGCTGGACGGTGCGGGTGCACGGCGCGGACGGCCCGGCGGGGCTGGAGTGCACGGTCGAGGAGGTCACGGAGACGGGCGCGCCGGGCGGCTTCCGTACGCGGGCCGCGCTGGAGGCCGACGAGTACGGCGACGAGGACATCGTGGCCGGGCGGGTGACCGTACCGGCGCCCGGCCTGTACCGGGTCGTGCTCGACTCGGGCGACGACACCCCGCTCACGCAGCTCGTCCTGGCGGGCGCGGAGGCGGAGGACGGGCCCGGCCTCACGGACTGAGCGCGCCGGGGCGCGCGCCCGTACGAGGTCTCGGCCGCGCGCCCCCTCGGGGGCGGACGGCCGTCATGCGCGCGCAACCAAGACCGGGTCACGACTTTCCCAGTGGTTCACCAAGGGCTGGTGGGCTGCACTCCGTCGGCAGCCGTACGACGCCCGTACCCGACGTACGGGCGCCCGGGTACGGACCTTCCAAGGAGTCGCTCCCATGCACAGACCCACCCGTCGTCAGCTCACGATCGCCACCGCGCTGGCCGTCACCACCGCGGCCGCCCTGACCGCCACCACGGTGGCCGGCGCCTCGGACAGCAAGCAGCACGCCCAGCACGCCATCCAGGGCGGCAAGGCGAAGAACGTCATCCTGCTGATCGGCGACGGCATGGGTGACTCCGAGATCACCCTCGCCCGGGACTACACGGTGGGTGCCAACGGGCGCCTGAACATGGACAAGTTCCCGCTGACCGGCGCGTACACGACGTACGCGGTGCACGCCGACGGCACGCCGGACTACGTCACCGACTCCGCCGCCAGCGGCACCGGCTGGGCCACCGGCCACAAGACGGTCAACGGCCGCATCTCCAAGACGCCGGGCTCGGACAAGGCCGTCCCGACCATCCTGGAGCTGGCGCAGCGGAACGGCTACGCGACCGGCAGCGTCACCACCGCCGAACTCACCGACGCCACCCCGGCGGTGCTCGCCTCGCACGTCACCGACCGCTCCTGCCAGGGCCCGGCCGACATGGCCAAGTGCCCCAAGGACACGGTCAAGGCCGGCGGCCCCGGATCCATCGCCGAGCAGTCCGTCGACCACAAGGTCGACGTGCTCTTCGGCGGCGGCAAGCAGCGCTTCGACCAGAAGATCACCGAGGGCCGGTACAAGGGCCTGACCGTGACCCAGCAGGCGCAGAAGCTCGGCTACCAGGTCGTCACCGACAACGCGTCGATGAAGGCCGCCCGGCCGGGCAAGCCGGTCCTCGGCCTGTTCGCCGACGGGAACGTGCCGGTGGAGTGGACCGGCAAGGGCGCCGCGGTCGGCGGTACGGCCCCGCAGCGGTGCGTGACCTCCAACAGCGAGCGTCCCGCGAGCACGCCGAGCCTGGCCGACTCCGCCACCAAGGCGATCCAGCTGCTGGAGGCCAAGCAGAAGCAGGGCCACGGCCACGGCCGCTCCGACAAGGGCTTCTTCCTCCAGATCGAGGGCGCCTCGATCGACAAGCAGGACCACGCCGCCGACCCGTGCGGCCAGATCGGTGAGACCGCGGCCTTCGACCGCGCGGTCAAGGTGGCCCGCGACTACGCGGCCAAGCACCCCGACACCCTCGTGGTGACCACCGCCGACCACGGCCACAGCAGCCAGATCGTCCCGGTGGACGCCATGCCGCCCGGCCTGTCCTCCACCCTGGTCACCGATGAGGGCCAGCAGCTGAAGGTCAACTACTCGACCAACACCCCGGGCCAGTCGCAGGAGCACACCGGCACCGAGGTCCGTATCGCCGCGCAGGGCCCGCAGGCCTTCCGCGTCCTCGGCGTCACCAACCAGACGGACCTGTTCACCACGGTCCGCGAGGCGCTGCGCCTGCGCTGAGCGCGCGCCCCGCACCGAGGGGCGGGGAGTGGAGGCGCCGCACCTCCGCTCCCCGCCCCTCTTCTGTGTCTCAGCGGGAGGCGCGTGGGGCCGGGAAGCCGTGCCTGCGGGCGCCCAGCACGACGAGCAGCACCGGCACCAGCAGGGCGAGGACGGTCCACGGGAAGGAGTCCGGCCCGGCCGCGTCCAGCAGGACGCCGCCCGCCGCGCCGCCGACCGCCATGAACGAGTTCCAGGTGGTGACCAGCAGCGGCTGCGCGCGGTCGCCGCCGGCCGCGGCCACCGCGGTCTGGAGCAGCGTGGACACCCCGCCCCAGCCCAGGCCCCACAGCACCACCGCCGGATACACCAGGGCCTGCCCGCCGCCCGGCACGGTCAGCAGCGCGGCGGCCGCCAGGAACACGGCGGTGCTCGCGACCGTCAGGGTGCGCAGTCTGCGGTCGACCAGGACGCCGGTGACGACGATGCTCACCACCGAGGCGAGACCGAGGACCAGCAGGACCGTGTCCCGGGCGCCGCCCGCGCCGCGCGCGTCGAGGAACGCGGCGATGTAGGTGTAGAGGATGTTGTGCGCCAGCACATAGGCGGCGACGACGAACAGCACCGGCACGACACCGGGCAGCCGCAGCGCGCCCAGCACCGGTTCGCGCTTGCCCGGCCGCCGCCCCGGGTGGTCCGGCACGGACACCGCGATCCACACCGCGAGCCCCACCGAGACCGCGGTGACCAGCCCGAACGTGGCCCGCCAGCCGACCAGTCCGCCCAGGAAGGTGCCGACCGGGATGCCCAGGGAGAGGGCCAGCGGCACGCCCGCCATGGTGATGGCGATGGCCCGGCCGACCAGGTGCGGGGGCGCCAGGCGGCGGGCGTAGCCGACGAGTTCGGCCCACACCACGGCCGCGGCGACCCCGGCGGCGAGCCGGAACGCCATGGTCAGCAGGTACTGCGAGGACAGCGCGGTGACCGTGTTGGCCACGGCGAAGGTCACGACGGCCGCCAGCACCAGCCGCTTGCGGCGCCAGCGGGCCGTGGCCGCGGACACGGGCAGCGCGGACAGGCCCGTGGCGATGGCGTAGACCGTCAGCGTCTGCCCGGCGGCGGGCTCGCTGACGGAGAGGTCACGGGCCATCTCGGGCAGCACCCCGGCGGGCAGCGCCTCGGTGAGGATCGCCATGAAGGCGGCGGTGGCGAGGGCGAGCAGCGCGGACAGCGGGAGCTTCCCGCGCGGCTGCGGAGTGCCTGTGGGGGGTCCGGGAAGAGCGTCCGTGGACGGTCCGGGAAGAGCGTCCGTGGGCCGTCCGGTGCACGGCGTCTGCGACATCGACATGCCTGTTAGGGTTCAACCCTCACATACATGTGAAGGTCAATCCGGTTCCGTATGAGGTGGGTCACATGCGCATCGGAGAGCTGTCCGCCCGCACCGGCACCCCGGCCCGGCTGCTGCGCTACTACGAGGAACAGGGCCTCCTCGTCCCCGACCGCTCCCCGAACGGCTACCGCGACTACTGCGAACGCAGCGTGGACCGCGTCCTCCAGATCCGCGGCCTGCTGGACTCCGGGCTCCCCACCCGCGTCATCAAGCAGATCCTCCCCTGCCTCAAGGAACCCCGCTCCATCCAGGTCGCCGACGCCACCCCGGAGACCATCGCCACCCTGGTCCGCGAACGCGACAGCATGACCCAGCGCATCACCTGCCTGATCCGCAGCCGCGACGCGATCGCGGAGTACGTGGACTCGGTACTGGCCCAGCAGCGGGAGGACGCACGGTGCACGGCCTGATCCTGGACTTCGCCGGCGTGCTGACCGCCAGCCCCCTGGAAGCGCACCGCACCCGGTGCGTGTCGGAAGGACTTGCCCCGGACGCGTGGCGCAGCACCCTCGGCGATCACCCCGAAGGCCGACGTCTCTACGCCGCCCTGGAGATCGGCGGGATGGGGCAGGCGGAGTGGAACGAGGGCACTGCCGCTCTGCTCGGGCCGCACGTCGATCCGGTCAACCTGATGGGCCGGGCCTGGGCCGAAGTCCCCGCGGCGCCACGGATGGTCGCGCTCGCACGTGCCGCGCGGGCAGCCGGTCACCGTCTCGCCCTGCTGTCCAACAGCTTCGGCCTCGACCCGTTCAACCCCTACGAACACGTCGGCGTCTGGGATCTGTTCGACACGCACATCGTGTCCGAGCTGGCCGGAATGGCCAAGCCCGATCCAGCGATCTACCGACTCGCCCTGGAGCGGATCGGGTTGCCCGCCGAACGGTGCGTCTTCGCGGACGACCACGCGGTGAACCTCCCACCGGCCGCCGCGCTGGGCATCACCACCGTCCACGTGACCGACGAGGACACGGCCGTGGCCGAACTGGAAGCCTTCCTCAGCCTTCCGCCGGACACAGCGCGCCCCACGCCTGATCGCTCATGGCCGGGTGTGTGAGGGATGCTCACCGACACCTGCCCCGCCGTAGATTGGGATCGTCCTGCGTACACGAACGGCCCATCCCCGAATGCCGTGGGGCGGCCCCGCCGTCGCGTGTGGCTCCCTACTCCGCGGCGCCGAGCCCGCCCGCGGCGGCAGCCGCAGCAAATGACGACAGGGCCCCACGTGTGAACAGCAGCGCGGGTCCGTGCGGGGTCTTGCTGTCCCGAACAGCCACCGTCTCGGCGCCTACGATGCCGCACTCCACACACTGTGCCCCGCTGTCGCTGTATGTGGGCTTCCACCACGCCACGGGCAGGGTGGAGGCGTCGTCAACGTTGGTCATGCGCTCTCCCTTGTCTCGGTGATCAGCCCGGCCGGTCCTGTCGATGCCTCGGCCGGGAGCGCGGCAGAGGCAGCGACAATCGGGCCTGGATACCGCACGAGAGGGTGGTCTCCGCGTGCGGACCGCGTGCGGCGCGCCTACGCGGCGGCGGCCAGCTCGCGTGCCCGTTCCGTGAAGTCCGCGACGAGGCGGTGCTGCCCGAACGGCTGCATGCGCCGCGACAGATCTCCGACCGCCTCGACGGCCCTCGACGACTTGACCTGTCCGGCGAGCTTGAGTGTCCGCACACCCGCGGCATGAGCGGCCTCGAGGTCGCGTCGTTGCAGGTGGGACACCGCAAGGGCGGCCTGGGACATCGCGCCGCGGCGGGCCCGCTTCTGCATGTGCGCGTGGCCGATGGACCGGCGGGCGTGTTCCTCCGCCGACGCGGCGTCGCCCAGGTCGCGGAAGGTGTTCGCGTGCTCACCATGGAGGTACGCCGGGTCGATGAACTCCGCCCAGTCCGGTTCGCCGTCGGGGTCGACGTGTTCGTACGCCCGTTCCGACTGGGTGACCGCGTGCGCCGCAGCCGCCTTCTCGCCGAGCAGCGCGAGGGCGCGCGCCTCAAGGCACCACAGGTCCGCCAGGCACGCCGCCGACGTGGTCCTCGGCAGCCCTTGGCGGCCGGCCTGTGCGAGGCGCCGCCCCTCGGCCGGGTTCCCGAGCAGCGTCGCTTGATCGGCCATACCCGCGAGCACATGTGCGCCGAGAGCCGGGTTACGCGACTCTTCGGCCAGGCGCAGCGACTGGATCAAGTACCGCTGAGCAACGCTCTGTTCGCCGTTGTCGTAAGCCATCCAGCCCAGGAGGTACGTCTGTTCGGCCGCTGCCTCGCACAGTGCGCGCCGGACGTCCTCGGCGTGGGCCCGGCGCAGCAGCGGGTACACGTGCGCGTTCATGTAGTCGGCGAGCACCAGGCGTCCCGACCCGCCGCCCTGGAAGATGTCCATGCGCTGGAAGGTCGTGAACATGTTCTTCACCGCGGACACGTCCTCGAGGCGTACCCGCGGGCCCTCCAGCGGTTCCTGGTCAAGGGTATTCAGCAGCCAGTCCCGCGAGGGTCCCACCCCCGCGACGGCAGCGAACGGCGCGGCTGCAAGGAACTTCCGTCGATCCACGTCAGCTCTCCCCAGGTCTGCGACGACTTCCACCGTAGCCGCGTAACTGGAGTTGTACACGAGACCGGCGTCGGCCAACCCGCTGTCGCCGAGGCCGAGGTCGTACGTCGTGACCCGGTATCCGAAGTGATCCGAGAACACCGCGGCGAGGATGTCCGGCACAGGCGCCCGCGGCGTCTCGCCTTGGAGCCAGCACCGAACCCGAGTCGCGTCCGGTGAAATATGCGGCTGGTTCCACTGAATGGCCTTGGATTTCACACGGCGGGCTAACTCCCCACGGCTCATCCCGGACCGTTCCAACCGCTGTGCGAGCTTGTCGTTCAGCGCCTTCATCCCTAGCCCCTTCGCGACGGAGGGTAGCGAAAGCGACACCCTTCGACACCCCTCACGACGGTACCGCCGATGCCGCCTCGCCTGTTGCCTGAGTCGGAGAACCAGCCGGTCCGCCGACCGGACCGCGACAGCCTGTCCACAAGGGGAGAAGCGTGATCGAACGACGGCGGGGCATCCCGCCCGCCCGCTGCAAGCCTCTCATCGGTTCACCCGCCGTCCTGACCGTGGAGGGCGAACCCCGGTCAGCCGGTTCGGCACGCGCGTTCGTACGGGAGTTCATGGCCTCCAACGTCCCAGACGCTTCCGAGGAGTACGTCGAGTCCGTCGTGCTGGTGGCGTGCGAAGTGGTCACCAACTCGATCCGGTACGGCACGGAGCCCGGCGACTCGATCCGGCTCACGCTCGACGCCGACCACGTCCGTACCCGAGTGGAGGTACAGGACCCTGTGCGACGCAGACCCCGGCCGCGCCCCGAGTCCGACGACCGCGAACGCGGGCGCGGCCTGATCATTCTCGATGCCCTGTGCATCGCCTGGGGCGTCACCCCCGCGCCATTCGGCAAGTCCTTATGGGCGGAGGTGAAAGCACCGTGACCACGCTGTGGCTCGACCACGGCGCGGACGCGCTCCGGCTCGCCGTCCCCACGAGAGCGGTTTGTGGTGGGGGACGGCTCATGCCCGCCGCCTCGCTCGAACACGAGGAACCGCGTTCGAGCGTAGGTCGCAACACCCCGTCGAAGTGAAAGTGGGAGAACGCCTGTGGCAGCCATCGAGTACGAGACGAAGGCACTCGACATCGACCCGTCCGACATCGCACACCGCATCCTCGCCGCAGGAGGGGCCGAGACCACCGGGCGGCGGTTGATGCGCCGGTACGTGTACGACACCGTTCCCGCCGTCGCAGGGCGGTGGGTCAGGCTCCGTGACACCGGTGACGGAGCCACGCTGTGCGTCAAGCAGATCGCCACCGACGAGGTCGACGGGACCCGCGAGACCGAGGTCACCGTCGGCGACTTCGAGGAGGCCGCCGAACTGCTGCGGCTCGCCGGGCTGACGCCGCGCGGCTACCAGGAGAACCGGCGCACCTCGTACGCACTCGGAGCAGTACGGCTGGAGATCGACGAGTGGCCGCTCATCCCGCCGTACCTGGAGATCGAGGGCGACAGCGAGCGGGCGGTATGGGAAGCCGCCGAGGCCCTGGGCCTGGAGCGCGCCGGCCTCACGTCCGTCAACACCACCAAGGTCTACCACCGGTACGGCATCGACCTCGAAGCAATCGCAGACCTGCGCTTCGAGTAGAACGGCCGCACCGCCCGGCCGGTCCGAGAGGAGGCGCCGTGCACCACCTGTCCGACCTGCCGGTCGAGGTCCGGCCGGATCGCGAAGGAAGCGCGGAGGCCATCGACACGCCGGGTCTCCGTCTGCCTGGAGAGCAACGGTGCTGACTTCCTTCATGTCCTCACCGCCCGAGGTCTCGAACAAGCAGCACGGCACAGCCGTCATCGCCAATCAGTGCCACAGCCGCAGCGAGACCACGAGGTGAGTCGCGACGTCAGGTCGTGAGAGCGTTGCGCAGTTCGGCTACGGAGCGCTCGCGGTGGTGCTGGGCGGGGATCGAGCGGTACAGGTCCAGCGCGCGGCGGTGGACGAGGCCGGTGCGGTAGGCGTCCGGGAGACCGGACAGGACAGCTACCGTGCGCTGGCACGCCTCCTCGGTGTCGCCGTCCTGGTGCACGCAGGTCGCGGCATCGATGGTGAGTAGAGATCGGGTCATGGTGCTGGTCGGCGCCGACAGCTCCAGGGCCCGCTGCTGACTGGCGCGTGCCCGGCGGGTATCACCGAGGGCGGTGAGCGCGTGGCTGAGGTGGACGTGGTGTTTCTGCTCGCCGTGGGTGAGCCACGTGTCACGGCGTGCGCCGCCTTCGAGACGGTCCATGTGCCGGTCTGCGTCCGCCAGAGCGGCGCGTGCCGCCTCGGGCTGATGCGACAGGGCGTAGGCACGAGCGGCGACCGCGGCCGCGAGAGTTGCCGCAGCGGTCGGCCGGGGACCTGCGATCTTCCTGGCCTCTTCGGCAAGGCGTGCGGCGGCGGCAGGGGCGCCCCAGTTGATCGGCACCATCGCCTCGCGGGCGAGCACCCACGCGTGCAACTGGGCGTCACCCGACTCACGCGCGGCGACGGCGGCCGTTGCGAACCAGGCGCGCGCCTCCCGCCGGGCACCGAGATCGTGCAGCACGATCGCGGCCATGCCTGCCATCTGCCCGGCCGCCCGGGACACCCGTATGCGCGTGCCGACCGACCGAGGACTGTCCAGGTAGGGCCGCAGGTCATGGAAGTCTGCCGCGAGTTCGGCCAGGAACTCGGCGGGTGCTTGGCCGTGGTAGCCGCTGCCGTATCTTTCGGCCGCCGCCTCCAGGTCGGCCAGATCGGCGGGTGCGGTGTCAGGGGTGAGGGCAAGATCGAGGGATCGGCGGGTGTCGGTGAGAGCGGCGAGCGCCGGTCCGGTCAGGCCGACGGCGACGGTACCCAGCATCTGACGGCGGTTCATGGGATCGTCTCCCTGGTCGTGCTCCGCAAGATGAGTCGAGGAGGCCTTCTCCCAGGGTCGCGCAGCAAGCCCCAATAGGTCACCAGGGATACGGAGTCCATCTGCAATGCGCTCGATCGTGTTGATGGCCGTGACCGTGGCACCGCCCTTTGCGATGCGTGACACCCGATCGGGTCTCAGGCCGCAGGCCGCGCCGATCCGGTAGTAGCTGACGCCGTGCCGGTGGGTCAGGCGGAAGACGGCCCCGATGTCGCGGTCGCGCACGGCGCATACGAACAACGGGTCTTCGAGGAGATCGGCCGGGACTTCGGCGGCCGGCGCTGATAAGGCATCCACTGCTCCCCCTGCAGATGATGACGGAGAGTCAGTCGCGACGATACCCCCACGGTGTGGGCCCCACGGCGGGAATTACCGGCCGAACGCGTTGCCGGTGAACTGGCAGAGCCCTGGTCACACCATCCGGCACGGACGGCCCGTGGGTCCCGGAGCCCGAGTGGCTTCCTGTCCTGTACCCGGCCGGAGCCCCTCAACCCGCCTGAGAGATGGATATGTCTGCCGCCTTCGCCCCGGTGACCGCCCCCTCATGGGAGCCGCAGCCTCCCACTCCGCCTCCGCCCCCGCCGCCCGCCCCGCCGGTACCGCAGCCGCCCGCACCGGGTGGGGGCCGCTGACCGGCCAGCACGTTGACGGCTTCTGACCGAGCCTGTGCCGGGCGGCCAACCGGCACAGGGATTCCCCCGCTCATCAACCGGTACATCCGAAGGAGACGACGGCCATGGAAGAAACCCCGGCGAGCACGCTGGTACTCAACCCTGACGAGCTGGGTCCCGACCCGGTTCCGGGCATGGACCTGGCGGTCAGGCTGGGCATCGGTTCCTTGGAGATCCGCTCGGCCGAGGGCACCAATGTGGTCATGCTGCCCACAGACCGGCTACGGCACATCCGCACACTCGCCGACGAGCGGCACCTCGCGGTGGCAGCGGTCGCCTCGCCCCTGTGGAAGTGGTGTCGGCCCGAGTCGACGCCAGGCCGGGTGGACACGTTCGGCTTTCCCACCAGGGTGCCGCCCGAAGAGCGCCTGACCTGGATCGAGCGCGCCATCCAGGCGGCGGCCGTCCTCGGTGCACCGATCGTGCGCGTCTTCTCCCACCTGCGCGTCGGGCAAGGGGTGACCGAGCAGTTCGCCGGTGACCCGCTGCTCGCGCAGGCACTGGAAACGGCCCACCGCGCGGAGGTCCGGCTGCTGCTGGAGAACGAACCGGTGTGCACTGTCGCCCGTGCCGAGTCGCTCCTGGAGGTGCTGGAGCGCTATCACGGCCAGGGCCTCGGGCTGTGGCTGGACGTGGCGAACCTGCACGAGGTCGGCCAGGCCACCCCCGAGACGGTCCGGGCCCTGGCCCCCCATGTGGGTTACGTACACGTCAAGGACTACCGGCCCGTCGACGGAGGCGGCCGTGCGTTCTGCCCGGCCGGTGAGGGCACCGTCCCTTACGGCGACGTCCTGCCGTTGCTGCACGCCGCCCATCCGGCGCTGCCCTACGCGCTGGAGACCCATGTGCGGGATACGCCTGCCGACGCCTTGGCCATCGGTGCCGCGTACCTGCGGACAGCCATGCCGGGCAGCATCGCGTGAGTCGGGTGCTGCTGATCGGGGCCGGTGAGGTCGGCGGCAAGCACCTGGCCGCCCTCGTCGGCGCCCCCGGTCTGACGGTCTGCGGGGTCGCGGATCCCGCACCGACGGCGCAGATGGACGAGAACGTGCCGGTGTTCGCGTCCTGGCGGTCTGCGCTGACGTCGCTGGCTCCGGACCTGGTAGTGGTGGCCACGCCGCCCGGCACCGCGCTCACCGTGGCCCGGGAAGCCGCGCGGGCCACGGCGGCGGTGCTGGTCGAGAAGCCGGCCACCACCGACTTGGCGGCCCTGGCCCCCGATCCGTGCGACCGGCAGATCTTCGTCGGCTTCCAGCCGCACTTCGCACCCGGCCTGGCCGCACTGCTCGCGCAGCCGCCCGCCGTCGGCAGCGCCGAGGTCCGTCTCGCCGTGCGACGCGATCCGCATTACTACCGCGGCTGGCGGCGCAGCCGCGCCACAGCCGGAGGCGTGCTGCATCAACAGGCCATCCATGGGCTGGCGCTGGTGCTGCGACTCATGCCCGGCGACGTCGACGCCGTCGACGCCACGGTGGTGCACCGCCGAGCCCTCGCCGAGACCGAGGACCACGTCACAGCCGTCATCACACTGGCCGACGGGCCCACGGTGCACATCGATGCCCGGGTGGACCATCCCGGGCGGCCCTTCCACAAGGTCGTTCTCCACCTCACCGACGGCCGCCGTCTCCAAGTCCGCGGCCGCAATCTCGAAGCCGGACTCGGCGAGAGCACGACCGCGCCCTCGGACAGTGATCTGCGCCGCGCGATGTACGCCGCGGTCCTTGGCACAGCCACCGGCCAGCCGCCCCACCCCTGCCTGTACCCGTTGACGGCGCTGCCGCGCCCGCTGGAGGTGATCGACCGTGTCTACCGTGACGCCCGCGTCGTCCGGACTGCGTACTCCACTCGCCCGTGAGCTTGCCGTCGAGGTCGTCGAGCGCAAGGGGATCGGCCACCCCGACTCCCTCGCCGACGGTATCGCCGAACTCGCCTCGATCCGCTACAGCCAGCACTGCCTGGACACAGTGGGAACGGTGCTGCACCACAACCTGGACAAGGTCGCTGTCCTCGGTGGCCGTGCCGCCTTCACCGACACCGACGGCGTCTACGACCGGCCCTTGCGGGTGGTCTTCGGCGGAAGGATCTCCGTCACTCTCGCCGGACGGCCGCTGCCCGTGCGGGAGATCCTTGAGCAGGCGGCTCTCGACCACCTGCGTGCGGCACTGCCCGGCTTCGACCGGGTGACGGTGGAGATGCGGCACGAGACAACCGACAGCAGCAAGTTCCCCACCTGGTTCGCTCCGCGCTCGCTGGACGACCTGCCGGAGCGGGCTCAGGCGTTCTCCAACGACACCGCCTACCTCGTCGGCACCGGGACGCGTACTCCCACCGAGACCGTGGTCCTGCTGGCCGAAGCATGGTTCCGGCGCCTGCCCTGGGCGGGCAGCGACATCAAGGCCCTCGCCGTCCGCAACGGCACCACGTGGACGGTGACCGCGTGCGTGCCCGCTCTCGCCGGGCACCTGACGACCGCCGCCGAGTTGCACGAGGCGGTCACCGACGCGGCCGCGGATCTGACCACCGTGCTACAGCAGCGGTTGCCGGGGCCGGTCACAGTGGTCTGCAACACCCGCAACACCCGAACCGAACCGCTCTCCGGGCAGTACTTCACCCTTTCCGGCTCGGCCGTCGACTACGGCGAGGACGGCCTCGTCGGACGCGGCAACGCCCGCACCGGAGTCATCAGCGGCGCACACCTCGCGGGCAACGAGGCCACGTTCGGGAAGAACCCGGCCTACCACGTCGGCAAGGTCGGGGGCTGGCTCGCCGACGAGGCCGCCCGCGCGGTCGCCGACCGGTTCGGCCCGTGCCGCGTCGCCCTGCTGTGGCGCAACGGCGCCCTCTACAGCGAGCCCGCCTCGATCGAGATCACCACCGCCCAGCCCCGGCCGCCCGCGGCCGCCACCGACCTCGTACGGGACACGCTGTCCCGTACGGACTGGATGCAGGACCTGCTGTCCGGCCGGTACCTGCCCGCCGTCCAACCGGTCGAGTCCCTCTTGTCCGAGCTGGAACGAGCGAACACGTGAGCGTGCAGCACCTGGCCACGGGGCACGTTCGCGCCCTAGTCGCCTTGCCCGAGGACATGGACTCGGCCGCCGTCCAGGCGGCGGCCCGGACACTGCCCGGAGGCTGGACGCTGGCCGAAGACCCGGGCACGGCCGGACCGGCGAGCATCATCGTGACCACGGGGCCGGCGGCCCTGCGCGCGGACGCCGAATCCGTCCATCTGCGCCTGCCCCGGGCGGTGGCTGCCTCCAGCACCCTGGCGTACACCACGTACACCGCGCTGGAACGCCTGCGCCAGCAGCAGCATCGGGTCACCGTCCACGCCACCGCCGTACTGCAGCCCGACGGACGAGCGGTACTGCTGCTCGGCACGAAAGGTGCCGGGAAGACGTCGACCGCACTCGCACTGGCCGCTCGCGGCTGGACGCACGCCGGGGACGATCTGGTCGTCATCGGCACAGCCGACGACGGCCACCTGGCAGTGTGGCCGGGAAAGACCATGGCTGCCGTCCGCGACCCGGCCCGCCCGCTGGCCCCCAAAGCCCAACTCCTCCTGACACCGTTCGCTTCCGGTCCTGCCCCTCTGACCTGGATCGTGCGCCTCGCCATCCATCCCGCCCTCACCACACGCTCGCTGTCCAGGGCCGTGCCCCTGGCAGTGAACGAACAACTGCGGCTGCACGAGATGCTGGCTCGCTACATCTCCGGCCTGCCCACTCCTCTGACCGGCGTCACCGGGACCCCGTACGGCCCGGTATGGGCCCTGGACACCCCCGCTCTCGCCCACTGGCGGAGCCACTTCCTCACCTCTCTGGCCCGTTGCCGGTTCGACTACCTCCACGCTCCGGACCCCGCGACGGCCGCCGACCTGCTGACCCTGGAGGCGCACCGATGAACGCTGCTGCGATCCTGCCCAGCCGTGACGAACCGACCACCATCACCGCCGTCACCACCGCCGTCGACACTGCCCTCGCCACCGCGGGAACCGTCATCGTCAACGCCGACTCCTCCAGCTCCCCGACCACCTGTGACCGATTCGCCGCGACCCCGACCCGCACCGCGAAGCTGCCCCTGTCCGGCCTGCCGCGAGGCAAGGGTGCCCAGGTCCTGACCGCCGCCCGCCACGCGAAGATGCGCGGCGCCGATGCTGTGCTCATCGTGGACACCGACACCCTCAACCCCGATCCGGCCGTCTACAGCGCGCTTCTGGACCGCGTCCGGGCGGGGGCCGCTCTGGCGATCGCCGACTACCCCCGGTTCTGGGACGAAGCGAACCTCACCAGCCATCTCGCCCGTCCACTGATCGCCGCCACCACCGGCCACGACATGCCGCAGCCCCTCGCGGGCGACCTGGCCCTGTCCGGCGACGCCCTGAGCGTCATCCTCCAGGCCGCCGACGGACTGCCCACCGGCCTGAAGGCCTGTGTGAACGGCTACGGCATCGACGCCTTCCTGCTTCTGACCGCCGCCGGCATCGGCCCCATCGTCTCCGTACGTGTCGACAGCCCCAAAGCACACGCCGCGTCCTTCCCTCATCTCCCCGCCGTCTACCGCCAGGCGGTCCCCGCCCTGCTGCACCTCACCGCAGCGTGCACCCCACCGCCCCTGCCACTGGAGACGGCCTCCTACCGCGTGGCCGATCGCCCGGTTCCCTCGGACCGGCTCACAGCCATGCTCGCCACGCTGAAGGACCACCTCGGTCCGGATTCCGGCGGCTACGATGGACAGCCCTGGCCGGTACCCGTACTGACCGCCTGGCACGCCGTCAGGTCCGGCGCCCCTGCGCCCAGGGCGGCCCGTCGGCTCTGGCCGCACTATCTCCGGCGTGTCCATGACTGGCTCGCCAACGGACACCGCGCCGCTCCCGCGCAGCGGGGCCGGGACCTCGCGGCTGCGCACGCCCGCCTGCACACCGCCGTCCTCACCCATGCAGGAGCCCGCCGATGACCACCTCCGGATTCTCCGCCTTCGCTCTGGAAGCCTTCCCCGAGGTCCGGCCCGGCGACGACCTGCCGGGCGCCATCAGCGACGTCCTCACCCGCACCGGCACCAGGTTGCGCGACGGGGATGTCGTCGTCATCGCCAGCAAAGTCGTGTCCATCGCGGAGAAGCGCTACGTCGACCTCGCCGACGTCACCCCGGGTCCGGAGGCACTGGACCTCGCGGCCCGCACGGGCAAGCCCGCCCCGATCGTGCAGTTGATCCTCGACCACTCCACCGAGCACTTCCTGGCGAGTGAACGCGGCCCGATCATCGCCCGGCACACGCTCGGCCACCAGCTCACCTCCGCCGGGATCGACCGCGCCGGAACCGGGGGCGCATGGCTGCTGCCCGAAGACCCCGACGCGTCCGCCCGCGCCCTGCGTGACGCGCTCATCCAGGCCACCGGCGCCAGGGTCGCGGTGGTCATCGCCGACTCCGACGGCCGCGCCGACCGGCACGGCGCGACGGTCATCTCCATCGGAGCCGCCGGCATCGCTCCCCTCCGCGTCAGCGAACACGGCGGCAAGCGGCAGGAAGAGACCCTCACCGACCTCATCGCGGCAGCAGCCGGAATCATCCTCGGGCAGCGCGGGCGTGGCGCGCCGGTCGCTGTCCTGCGCGGAATCGTCCATGAGTCCGGTGACATGGGCGTGACCTCGATGCTTCACCGGCGGCCATAGCCCTTCCCGGCAGACCTTCGCCTGCCGAACCCGCGCAAGTGCCTGACGCCGAGGGCGCGGCCTTCCTCGCCGTACAAGCGAGGCAGGCCACCGTGGCGGAGCACGTCCAGGCCGTGGATCGTGGCGGCGACCCGGTCCAGCACCAAGGCACTTTGTGCCGAGTACCCCCACGGCCGTACAGCAGGCGGACCGGCCCTGGACGTCCGGCGGCGGACGGCGCCGCTCGTCGTAGGCGACGGGATCGGGCCGACCGAAGGACGACGCGACGTGCCTCCGGGAACCGGGGCTGTGTCCCCCGTCTCATCCCACCCCCCAGGCAACTGAACCGGCGGCTGCTAACGTCTACCAACCTGTAGACGTTCATCTGTCGGACGATCCGACTTCACCAGGAGTCCACCTCCGCGTCCACGCGTGTTCACCGTGGCGCACCCGTACCGAGACACTGCCCGGAGATCCACCTGATGACGAGTTCCTCCCCGGCCGCCCTGGCGCTCGACGGCGCGTCCATCGACGGCGGCCTCTACACCTCCGTCACCGACTTCGCCCGCGACACCCACTGGCTGAACGGGACAGCCGCCGCGTACTCCGAGGTGGGCATGGGGGTGTTCGTGCTGTTGCTGCTGGGGGCCTGGTGGGGGGCGCGGCGGCAGGGGAACTCGGTGATGGCGGCCGTGCTGGCGACGCCGTTCGCGGTCGTCATCGCCTATGCCGCCAACACCGGGATCAAGGACGTCTTCGAGGAGCCGCGGCCCTGCCGGGCGCTGCCGCACGACTTCCTCATCGAGGCGTGCCCGCCGGTGGACGACTACGCCTTCCCCAGCAACCACACCACGGTCGCCTTCGCGTTCGCGGTCGCGCTGCTGATCGTCAGCCGGTGGCTGGGCGCGGTCGCGCTGCTCGCGGCGGTGGCGATGGGCGCCTCCCGGGTGTACGTCGGCGCCCACTACCCGCACGACGTCGGCGTGGGCGCCCTGGTCGGCAGCCTGGTCTCGGTGCTGGTGGTGCTGCTGGCCTTCCGGTACTGCACCCCGCTGGTGCAGCGGCTGCGGGCGGGGGCGCTACGGCCGCTGCTCGCCGCTCAGGCCCCCTGAGTCCCGCCGGACGCTCCTTCTCCGGCCGCCGGGCCCGCCGCGTGGCGGGCCCTCGCCGTGCCACCGCCGGTGAGCGCCGCCTCGATCGCGGCCATGTGCTCGGCCAGCAGACCGAGGGCGGCCGTGGCGCGCACGAGCGGGTCCTCGGCGGGGCCGCCCAGCGCCTGGGTGCGGGCGTACGCCGTCTTCAGGGCGGCCCAGCGGCCGGCCTGCTCCGGGGTGAGGGTGCCGCGCAGCTCGGCCAGCTTGAGCAGGTTGGCCTCGGCGCCGCTGGTGAGGGTCTGCGCCTCGGCGGTGAAGTGGTCCTCGACGACCGCACCGGCCTCCGCCGCGTTCATGACGGGGCGGATCCGCTGGGCGATCTTGTTCATGGTGCGGTAGGAGCCCTGGAGCAGGAACGGCGGCTCGGTCCGGGTCTCGTCCGAGCGGGCGGCGGAGGCGATGTAGGCGGTGTTGACCGCGAGGACCGTCTCACGCGCGGTGAGCAGATGGCGCAGTACGCCCGTGATCTGCTCCAGCTCGGCCGGGGCGTAGGCGTGGGTGAGCCGGTCGGCGCGGGCCGCGGGGTCCGCCTGGGCCAGCCGGACCAGCAGCTCCAGATCGGCGCGGTCCCGGCCCGCCAGCGGGGCGAGCACCGGGTTGGAGGTGAGCGCGTTCTCCAGGAAGCTGAGCGCGAAGGCGTCCTCCTTGCCGGTGAGGACGTCGCCGAGGTTCCACACGTCCGCGCGGTTGGCGAGCATGTCGGGCACCCGGAAGCGGTCGCCGGACTCGGTGTACGGGTTGCCGGTCATACAGACCGCGAACCGCTTGCCGCGCAGGTCGTAGGTGCGCGGCTCGCCGTTCCACACGCCGTCGACGCGGCGGGTGGCGTCGCACAGCGGGATGAACTTCTGGAGCAGTTCCGGCGAGGTGTGCTGGATGTCGTCCAGGTGCAGCAGCGTGTTGTTGCCCGCCGCCAGCGCGAAGTTGATCTTTTCGATCTCCTGGCGGGCGGTGGCGTTCGGCGCCTCGGCCGGGTCGAGCGAGGTGACCGTGTGACCGAGCGCGGGGCCGCTGACCCGCACCATCATCAGGCCGAGGCGGTCGGCGACGTACTCCATCAGCGTCGTCTTGCCGTAGCCGGGCGGGGAGACGAGCAGCAGCAGTCCGCCGGTGTCGGTGCGCCGGCTCTCGCCCGCCGTGCCGAGCTGACGGGCCAGGCTGTCGCCGACCAGCGGCAGGTACACCTCGTCGACGAGCCGGTTGCGGACGAAGGCCGCCATGGAGCGCGGGCGGTGCTCGTCCAGGCGCAGCCGGACGCGTTCGGCCGCCACCAGCTCGGTGCGCAGGCGCTGGTGGGCGCGGAAGGCGGGCACGTCGTCCCGGGCGAAGCGGCCGGTGCGGGCCAGGAACTCGTCCAGGCGCAGCACCAGACGGCGGCCGCCGATGCGCGGATGGGCGCCGAGCAGCCCCTCGGCCACCGCCACCGGTGAGACGTCCGCGTCGTGGCGCGTCAGGCCGGGGCACAGCTCGGCGGCGACCGCCTCGGCCAGGTCACCGGGTGTCGCCCCGGTTCCGGTGGAGTCGGTGAACGCCGCGAGCCAGGCCCCGGCGAGCTGGGCCCGCGCGGCGAGGTCACCGAGCGCGTCCAGGTCCTCGTCGTAGGCCGAACCGCCCACCGTGTGCCGGAACTTGTCCAGCAGGGTGCGGGTGGCGGCGGCCAGCACGAAGCCGTCGGGGCCGGTCGTCAGCTCCTCGACGAGGTACGCGGCGGCGGCCCGCGCGTCCGGACCCGCCGCGGCGGCGGGGGCGTTCGCGCCGCCGGTCCCGGCGGGCGCCGCCCCCGGGAGCCGGAGCGCGCTGCCCGCCGTCCACGTCCCGATCGCGCCCGCGAGTTCCTCCTCCAGCTCGCCCACGGCGCCCGCCGCCGCCGGGCCGAACGTGTCGCGGGCGCGGGCCAGGGAGAGCGCCCGCCGGGTCCAGACGGCGCGCTCGTCCGCCGTGCTGCCGTGCGCCCAGAACAGCTGGGCGGCGGCGCGGGCGGCGGGCTCGTGGCGCAGTACGCCCGCCCGCTCGTGCACGGGCAGCAGCGCGGTGAGGAGCACCGTGGCGTCGTGGTCGTGGACGCCCCGCTCGTAGCCCTCGTCGTACGCCTCCTCGGCGGCCCGGCGCACCAGGGCGCCCAGGTCGTCGGCGGCGGCGAGCGCGGCCGGGCCGTGCTCGCGCAGCAGCCGGGCGGCCAGGTGCTCGCCCCGGTAGACCTCGGGCGACTCCGAGGGCAGCTGCCGGTCCCCGTAGGCGCGGGCGGCCGCCAGGCGCGGGTCGGTGACCGGGGCGCGGTAGTCCGTGCCGGTCAGCGCGAAGGCGAGGCCGTCGCCGTCCGGGACCAGGGTGAGGTCGAGGGGCTGGGTGGTGACGGAGAAGCGGTGGGTGCCCAGCCGGATGGTCCGGCCGCCGTCGGTGTAGAGGTCGGTGCGGTCGCGCAGCGCGCGGGACGCCTCCTGGCGGGCGGCCTTCAGCCGTCCGTCCAGCTCGTCCGCCCGGACCGGGTCGCCGAGCGCGCGCAGGTCCTCGGCGGTGCGGCGGACCTTGGCGACCATCGGGTCGGAGGCGAAGTAGGTGCTGACCTCGTCGGCGTCGGCGAGCGTGGCCGCGCGCCGGGCCACGGTCGCCAGGATCCGGTCGGCGGCCGCCGCGAGCTGTCCGGCCCGGCGGGCGCGGGCGTCCAGCAGGGACTGCTTGCGGGCGGAGAACGCGTCGTGGATCTCGGTGCGCTTGTCGGTCAGTTCGCCGAGGAAGTCGTCGAACTCCGCGAACCGCGACTCCAGGTTCTCCAGACGCACCAGCATGCCCGACAGCTGCTCGTCGCAGCTCTCGGGGCTGTCGGCGGCGGCGAGCGCGCCGGTGACGGCCTGCGCGAGCAGCGCGAACTCGGCGGCGAACTCGGCGCGGCCCTCGCGCTCGGCCAGCTCCCGGCGGCGGGCCTCCAGCAGGGCGCGGGCGCGGTTGACCCCGCCCAGCACCTCGGCGATGCGCTCCAGCACGGAGGTGCGCACGGTGGCGTCGGCGATGTCCAGGCCCGCGACGACCTCGGTGACGGTGCCCAGCGTGCCGGTCAGCTCGTCGAGGCGTTCGGCGACCGGGCGCGCGGCGGCCACCGACTCGACGGCCTCGGCGGCGGCGGCGAGCTGCTCGACGTCCTGGTGGTGGTCGGCGAAGGCGTCCTCACGGGCGAGGAAGGTGACCGCCCGCTTGCCGAAGGCGGCCAGGTCGGTGCCGGTCTCGGCGGCGAGCGCGTCGATGCGGGCGGTGTCGGCGTACCGCATCTCCTTGAGGGTGAGCAGATGGCCCTGGGCGCGGCGCAGTTCGGTCAGCCCGCCCACCCAGGCGGCGGCGCCGCGCGGTGCCTCGCCGCGCAGCCGCCGCACCACCGCCGCGATCCGCTCGGCGGCCTCCTCCAGCGCCCGCGCGGCCCGCTCGGTGAGGCTCTGCACGGTGCGGAACTCGGTGAGCACCTGCTCGGCGGTGTCCCGTACCGCTGCCAGCGGGGTGCGCAGCTCGCCGAGGTCGGCCTCGCCCAGCCAGTGGTGGGTGTCGGCGGCGCGCACACAGGCGGCGGCCAGCGCCTCGTACACCTCCGCGGTCGGGGTGGTCTCCGCGACCGCGCGGCTGATCGACAGGCAGTCGGAGATGCCGCGCACCAGGTCGGCGTTGCCGACGCGGGCCAGCGGTCCGGTGCCCGCGGTGGCGGCGGCGTGCGTGTCGGACACGTACGGGGAGGTCCACACCTGGATCGGGTGCACCCGGGCCGGCTCGGTCGCCGCCCCGGCCGGATCGGCGCGCAGCGCCAGCAGCGCGCCGTCCTCGAACAGCGCCCAGCCGTGGCAGGTCAGCGGGGTGGCGATCTCCTCGCGGATGGTGTTGTACGACAGCAGCAGGCCGCGTCCCTCGGCGCGCGCGTGGAAGGCGTACAGCACGTCCTCGCCGTAGGGCGAGCGCACCTCGCGCTCGAACTCCAGGCCCGTGGTGTCGAGTTCGTACGTCTTGTACGCACCGGTGGCCAGGCAGTAGCCGCCGGGGAAGACGATGCCCTGGTCCTCGGGCAGGCGGCGGCACGCCCGGCCGATGCCGTCCAGGCGGACCACCGACCGGGTGAGGGTGTTGAACACCAGGTGGCGGTGGGTGTCCTCCTTGTAGGGACGGACCCGCAGCAGGATCAGCGCGCCCACGCGCGCGTACGCGATGTCGGCGTCGGCGAGCGCCTGGAGCGGCTCGTCGACGGGCTCGCTGTGGATGCCGGTGCCGGTCTCGGTGTCGTCCTCGGTCTTGACGGTGAGGGCGCCGCCGACGGTGGAGACGTACAGCTCGTCGCGGACCGAGACATGCGGGTGGCGGCCGAGCCGGTGGTCCTCGCGGGTCGTCGCGGTCCAGGTGAAGTCGTGGGCGGGCGGCAGCACATGGTCGCGTTCGCCGCGCGCGTCCAGGAAGGCGGCCCGGCCGTCGTCGGTCAGGTTCCAGCGCAGGACGCGGATGTCGTCGGCCTTCTCGCCGGTGCGGAAGACGGCCAGCAGGCGGCCCTCCACCCGGTGCAGCCGCAGCAGCCGGGCCTGCCGGTAGTAGCGGTGCAGGGCGCCGAACTCCCGGACGAACGCCGGGTCGTCGAGGAGGCCGGGCACGGCGTCCTCGGGCAGCGGGTTCAGCTCCCGGTCGTACAGGGCGAGGACGTCGCCGACCCGGGGCTCGGGCCGGGTGCCGTCGTCCGGTCCCGCGTGGGCGGCGTTGCGGCCGAACAGCAGCCGCTCGCCGACGGCCACCACGTCCCGGGGGACGGCGGGGTGCTCGGTGCGCAGCCGTCCGGTGCCGGTGAGGTCGAGCCGGGTGGCGCCGAACTCCGCGGCCCGGCGGGCGTTGAGCGCCTCGGTGCCGCGGGCCAGCTCGGCGGCCTGGGCGGTGAGCCGGTCGCGCAGCACCTCGTAGGTGCCGCTGTCCACGGCGTCGTACGAACCCGTCTCCTGGGCGGTGGCCATGGACATGCGTCCCTTCGGGAAGGCGTCGGAAGCGAGGGGCGGTGCGGGGCCGCCGGGCCGCCCCCTGGCGCGGCGAGGGGGGCGGGGGTACGCGGACCACCGCGCCGCCAGGGCGCGGAGGCGGCCGCCGGGATACGGAGGCCGCCGCGCCACCGGGGGCGAAGGCCGCCGCGCCACCGGGTGCGGGGGCCGCCGCGCTGCCGACCCCCGTACGGCGGCGCGGCGACCCCCCGGTGCCGTCAGGCCCTGACGGCGCCGTTGAGGGCGGTGACCGGGGCGTCGGCCAGGCCCAGTTCGCCCGCGCGGTCCAGCAGCTGCCGGAACTGGCCGGCGTGGGTGCCGCCGGAGTTCATCAGCTTCATCAGCAGCGCCGAGACGGTCAGGTTCTGCACATCGGCCGTGGAGACCGAGCCGAGGATCCGGCCCAGGTCGTCGGCGAGGCTCGCCGAACCGTCCAGGTAGGGCTTGGCCAGCGCCTGCGCCGTACCGGAGTGCTCGACGAAGCCGTCGACGCCCTTGCCCAGCGAGATCGCGTTGACCAGCCGGTCGAAGAAGACCGACTCGCCGCCGACGATGTCGATGTCGGCGTTCTCCAGGCCGGTCGCCAGCACCGTGGCCTGCGCCTCGGCGACCTGGCGCTGCACGTCGAGCCCGGCCAGCCGGATCTCCTTCTCCGCCTGGAGGCGCAGCCGGTACTCCTCGTGTCCGCGCGAGGCGTCGTCCAGCGCGGCCATCGCGGCGGCCTTCTCGGTCAGGCCCGCGGCCTCCGCCTTCAGCTTCTCGCCGATCGCCGTCGCCTCGGCGACCGCCTTGGCCTGGGCGCCCTCGGCCTCGGCCCGCAGCCGCGCCTCGGTGCCCTGGGCCTCCGCCCGCATCCGGGCCTGGGTGCCCTCGGCCTCGGCGAGCATCCGGGCCTGGGTGGCCTCGGCCTCGGCGCGGCCGGCCTTCTCGATGACCTCGGCCTCCTTGTCGCGGACCTGCACCGCGGCCAGGCCCTCGGCGGCGGCCTCCGCCTGGATGCCCTCGGCCATCCGCAGCTTGGCGCGGGCCTCCAGGTCCGCGGACTTCAGCTTGGCCTCGGCCAGGGTCAGCGACTCGGCGGCGCGGTGCGTGGCGGCCTGCTCGGCGGCCTCCGCCGCCTTGATGTCCTTGACCAGCTTCTCCTGCGCCTCCGCCTCGGCGGCGATGATGACGGCCTGCCGCTCGCGCTCGGCCTCCTCCACGGCGCGCAGCTTCTTGATGGACTCCTCCTGCTCGGCGACCGTGCGGTCCACGGCGACCCGCTCGCGCACCACCTCGGCGATCTCCCGCTTCTCCGACTCGACCTCCTTGTCGGCGGAGATCTTCGTCAGCTGGGTCTCCCGCTCGCGGGCGATGACCTCCAGCATCCGGTCCTTCTCGATGCGCTCGTTCTCCACGGCGATGACCCGCTCGCGGTTCTTCGCGGCGACGGCGACCTCGCGGGCCTGGTTCTCGCGCTGCACGCCGAGCTGCTCCTCGGTGCGCAGGAAGGCGCTCTGCGCGCGCAGCCGCTCCTCCTCCACCACCTTGGCGGTCTCGGCCTCCTCGCGAGCGCGGGAGGTCTCTATCTCGCGCCTCTGCTTGATCTCGGCGTCCGCCTGGCGGCGCTCCAGCTCCAGGATGGCCTCGCGCGCGTCGACGTTCTGCCGGGTGATCTCCTTCTCCTCGGTGCGCTGCGCCTCGTTGGTGCGCACATGCTCCACCGCGGTCAGCTCGGTGATCTTCCGGATGCCCTGCGCGTCCAGCACGTTGGCCGGGTCGAGCTGGGACAGCGGCGTCTGCTCCAGGTAGTCGATCGCCGCGTCCTCCAGGTGGTACCCGTTGAGGTCGACGCCGATCAACTCGATGATCTGGTACCGCAGTTCCTCGCGCTTGGTGTAGAGGTCGGTGAAGTCCATCTGCTTGCCGACGGTCTTCAGCGCCTCGGAGAACTTGGCGTGGAACAGCTCCTGGAGCGTGTTCTGGTCGCTGGCGCGCGCGGTGCCGACGGCCTGGGCGACCTTGATGACGTCCTGGGCGGTCTTGTTGACCTTCACGAAGAACGAGATCCGGATGTCCGCGCGGATGTTGTCCCGGCAGATCAGGCCGTCCCGCCCGGAGCGGGTGATCTCGATGGCCTTCACCGAGATGTCCATCACCTCGGCCTTGTGCAGGACCGGCAGCACGACCTGCCCGGTGAAGGTGACGTCGACCTTCCGCGTCTTGGAGACGATCAGCGCCTTGCCCTGCTCGACCTTGCGGAAGAGCTGGGAGAAGACGAACAGCAGGAGCAGGACCAGAATCAGGCAGGCCGCGACGAGCGAGCCGATGACAACCATGGCAAACGTCCCCTGAATCAAAGAAGTTGTGGCGTGCGGGCGGCCCCGCCGGTCTTCGGATCCGGTGTCTCGGTGTCGGTTCTGACGCCGTCCGGCCGATCTCCGGTTCCGGGTCCGCCCGCGGTTCCCGCGGCCGGATCTCCCCGGTCCGCCTCCGCTGCCGGTCTCCGGCCGCGCGCTGTGCGCGGCGGCCGTTCCCGGCGGGTGCCCGGCGGACCGGCCGTCGGCTCATGAGCGGGTCGGTCCGCTCAGGAGCCGGTCAGCCGGTCGGCCGGACCATCGGTCAGCCGGACCGTCGGAACCGGTGCGGCCGTCGGGCCCCGCGCGGACGCGGTCGGGCGGCCGCGGGTAACGGACGGAACCGTCCGCCGCTCCCGTCCCCCTGCGGGCACCGCCCGCCGACCCTGCGCCCCCCGGCCATCGGCCCCGTCCCCCTCGTTCCGTGCATCCCCCGTACCCCCGTCTCCCCCGTGCCCCGTACGTCCCCCGTACGGCCCCCGTACGTCCCCCGTCCTCGCGGGCAGCCTCGGTACGGCCCCCGGACCGGCCCGGCCCCTGCCGGGGTCCGGCACCGGAAACCGTCCGTAGTGCTCCCCGCCGACATGATGCCCGCTCACCCCCACCTGGCGCATTGCCGGTTCCCGGCAATGTTCGGGGGTGCTTCGATGCCGGTGTGCGACCTTGGGGCCCGTCAAAGGGGCGTCAAGATTGCGCAGGGATCCTTGACGCGTCGACGACGTCATGGGAAAAGCCCCCCTGCCGCGGCCTCGGCCTGCTGCTGACGGCCCTGGCCCTCCCGGCCCCCTTCCCTCACCTCGACGCCGTCCACCGCGGTCCCGTTCCCGCCCAGGCCTCGTCCCAGGCGGTCAGGTTGCGGCGCAGGAGGAGGCGGACGGTGGCGGCGTGGGCGGCCGCGGTGAGGGCGGTGACGGTGAGGGAGGCGAGGAGGGCCCAGCCCATGCACTTGCTGCGGATCTGGGCGGTGGTCAGGGGCTCGGCGGTGACGCGGCCCTGCTGGTCCGTCCAGATCGGCACGGTGCTGCCGGCGCGCAGGCCGGGCGGTACGTGGGTGTGGCCGAGGCGGGAGCGGCCCGCGGGGTCGGTGAAGCGGACCTCGACGCGGTAGCGGGTCCGCCGCGCCTCGGGGGAGCCGGGCTCCGGGTGGCGCGGGGCGTCGTGGACGAGGACGGCGGTGGTGCGGCCGCGGGTCCGCTCCTGGCGTGCGGCGGTGTCCGCGTAGTGGCGGTGGGCGGCGTCCCCGGCCAGGAACATCGCGGCGGGCGAGGCGGCCAGGGCCGTCAGCAGCAGGCCGAGGCCGATCCACGCCTGGAGCAGGTCGGTGCGGCGGCGCAGCGGGTTGCGGCGCAGCCGCCAGAACCGGACACGCGGCAGATCCGCGGGGACGGGCGCGGGCGGTGGCTGGGCATGGGGGATGCCGCCGGGCATGAGCCCTGGTCTCCTCTCGTCGTCTCGGCTCGGGCGGATCGGGGCGGGCGGATCGGGGCGGGCGGATCGGGGCGGGCGGTCAGCGGGTGCCGCGCAGGGCGGGCGGGCCACCGGCCGACGGGTGGGCGCGGGCCGAGCGCAGCAGGCTGGCGGCGCCGCGCACGGCGGCGGTGTGCGGCGCCGCCACCGGTCTGAGGGGGGTGTGCAGCCGGCCGGTGAGCTGGAAGACGACGTCCGGGCGCAGCGCGCCGCCACCGGCCAGCAGCGCGCCCCGGTGCAGCGCGTCGAGGGTGAGCGTCGTACGGTCCTGGCGCAGCATCGCGGTCACCATGGCGGCCACCGCCTCGGCGAGGTCCGCCGGAGCGGCGGTGTCGAGGTCGCCGGTGCCGAGCGCGGTGCGGCGCGCGTCGACGACCGCGCCGTCGACCAGCAGCACCACCTCGGTGAGCTGGGCGCCGATGTCGATGACGAGCAGCGGCCGGGACAGGTCGGCGCCCGCGCCCAGGGCGACCGCGCGCGCCCCGGGGACGGTCAGCACCCCGCGCGGGCGCAGCACCTGGACGGCGGCGCGGGCCTCGGCGCGGAAGGCGACGCCGTCCAGCACGGGCGCGGTGACCACGACCAGCGGGCGGGTGAGCCGGGGCAGCCGGTGCACCAGCAGGCGGGCCAGCATCCGGGCGGTGCCCGGGGTGTCGACGATGGTCCCGCGCTGGATCGGGTACGCGGCTCCGGTGCCCGGGAAGGTCACCGTCGGCACGTCGAGGACCAGGCCCCGCCCGGCCACCCACGCGCGGGTGCGGGCGCTGCCCAGGTCGAGGGCGATGCCCGGACAGGACCGGCGCAGCGGCCACATCCGGCGGGCCGCGCTCACCGGCCGGCCTCCCTGACCTGCTGGCAGCGGGCGCAGTAGCGGGCCTGCGGCACTATCTCCAGCCGTTCCCGCGCGATGGGCCCCCGGCACAGGTGGCAGGCCCCGTACCGGCCCTCGTCCAGGCGCGCGAGGGCCGCCTCGACATCGGCGAGCACCATCCGCGCGGAGGCGGCGAGCTGCACGCTGACCTCCAGCTGGCCGGGGGTCCGGTGGCGGCGCAGGGCGTCCTCGCGGGAGGTGGCGGCGGCCGCGAGCTGGGCCACCTGCTCCTGGCGGAACAGCCGCTGCTCGGTCAGGTTCGCGCGCAGCGCTGCGAGGTTCTCGGCGGTCAGCGGGCCCGAGGACACGGGCTCGGGCGCCGGACGGCGGGCGCCGTGGTCGGCGATGGTCTGGTGGTGCACCGGTTCACCCCTCGGGCAGGGCGGACGTGGAGCGGCGGACGGCCGGTCAGCCGGCCTGGCCGCCGCGGCAGGCGACGCAGTGGCGGGTGTAGGGCAGGATCTCCAGGCGCTCGGCCGGGACCGGCTTGGCGCAGGCCAGGCAGAGGCCGTAGGTGCCGGCCTCGATCCGGGCGAAGGCCTCGTCGATCTCCTTGAGCACCCGCTCGATGGCGTCCCGCTGGGCGGACATCAGGTGGTCGTCCGCGCTCTGCCCGGTCTCGGTGAGGGCCCGCAGCTGGACCAGCCGCGTGCCCCGGGCGTGTTCGAGCCGCCCGCGGGCCTCCTCGGCGGCCTGGCGTTCGAGGCGGGGAGCGGTCCGGGCGGCTGCGTCGCGGGACACGGCGGATCCTTTCTTCGGCGGAGCGGTACAGCGGGGTTGCGGCTCCCCGGCGGGGAGCGGTACAGCGGGTCTGCGGCTCCTCGGCGGAGCGGTACAGCGGTGCGCTCGGCTGCCGTGGGGACGGGGGTGATCGCTCCTCCAGAGTGGCCCGCGGCACAGCCCGCGGCCCATCGGTCCCAGCACCCATTTGCAGGGGGTAGCGGGATGCACACCGAGCGGACATGGGTGGGCCGTGCCCCGCGAAATGGGGGCCGGTACCCATCGACGCGCCCGCCCCGGGCGGGCAGGCTCGACGGCGGGACACCGGGAACCGGGCCCGCCGCCCGTCCGCCCCGCGCGATGGCCGACAGTGGACACGTGGAGGAACACAGACGTACGCGGACGCGCACCACCGTGCGCGGGCGTGCGCAGACTCGCGCGGGCGGCCGCGTCAGGTGAGGAGGAGCGACCCGGTGTCCCTGTTCTGGCGGATCTTCGGGCTCAACGCCGTGGTGCTGGGTTCGGCCACCGCGCTGCTGCTGTGGGCGCCGGTGACCGTCTCCGTGCCGGTGGTGCTGACCGAGGCGGTCATCCTCGTCGGCGGCCTGGTCGTCATGCTCGTCGCCAACGCGGCGCTGCTGCGCTGGGGCCTGGCCCCGCTGGACCGGCTGACGAAGCTGATGACCACGGTGGACCTGCTGCGGCCCGGCCAGCGGCTGCCGGCCGCGGGCGGCGGCGAGGTCGCCGAGCTGATCCGCACCTTCAACGCCATGCTCGACCGGCTGGAGCAGGAGCGCGCCACCAGCAGCGCCCGGGTGCTGCTCGCCCAGGAGGCCGAGCGGCGCCGGATCGCGCAGGAACTCCACGACGAGGTGGGCCAGAGCATGACCGCGACCCTGCTGGCCCTCAAGCGGGCCGCGGACGAGGCGGGGCCGCCGCTGCGCGACGAGCTGCACCAGGCCCAGGAGATCACCCGGGGCAGCCTGGACGAGGTGCGCCGGCTGGTGCGCAGGCTGCGGCCCGGTGTCCTCGACGACCTCGGCCTGATCAGCGCGCTGACCTCGCTCACCTCGGACTTCGCCACCCACACCGGCCTGAAGGTGGTCCGCCGCTTCGCCCCCGATCTGCCCGCCCTGGAGCCGGAGACCGAGCTGGTCCTGTACCGGGTCGCCCAGGAGAGCCTGACCAACGCGGCCCGCCACGCGGAGGCCGAGCGGATCGAGGTGAGCCTCGCGCGCACCGAGGGCGCGGTGGTGCTCGCCATCACCGACGACGGCCTCGGCATCCGGGGTGCCGCCTGCGAGGGCGCCGGGATCCGCGGGATGCGCGAGCGGGCCCTGCTCATCGGGGCCGCCCTGGACATCACCGACGCGGCCGGTCCGGGCGACGCGCCCGGCACCCGCGTACGGCTCACCGCGCCCGTCCCCGGGAGGCGGCCGTGACCGCGCCGCCCGGCCCCCGGCCGTCCGAGTCCCAGCCCGCGCACGCCCCCGTCCCGAACGGCCGCCCCATGCCCGACGCCCCCGCGCCCGCCGCGGCCCGCCCGATCCGGATCCTCCTCGCCGACGACCACGCGCTGGTCCGGCGGGGCGTACGGCTCATCCTCGACCAGGAACCCGACCTGGAGGTGGTCGCCGAGGCGGGTGACGGGGCGGAGGCCATCGAGATGGCCCGCGCCCACGACGTGGACCTCGCGGTGCTGGACATCGCGATGCCCCGGCTGACCGGGCTCCAGGCCACCCGCGAACTGGCCTCCCTCAAGCCGGACCTGCGGATCCTGATGCTCACGATGCACGACAACGAGCAGTACTTCTTCCAGGCGCTGAAGGCCGGTGCCTGCGGGTACGTGCTGAAGTCGGTCGCCGACCGCGATCTGGTCGCCGCCTGCCGGGCCGCGATGCGGGACGAGCCGTTCCTGTACCCGGGCGCGGTGACCGCGCTGATCCGCAACTACCTGGACCGGGTCCGGCACGGCGAGGAGACGCCCGACCAGGTGCTGACGCCCCGTGAGGAGGAGGTCCTGAAGCTGGTCGCCGAGGGGCACTCCTCCAAGGAGATCGGCGAGATCCTCTTCATCAGCGTCAAGACGGTCCAGCGGCACCGCGCCAACCTGCTGCACAAGCTCGGCCTGCGCGACCGCCTGGAACTCACCCGGTACGCCATCCGCGCCGGCCTCGTCGAGCCCTGACGCCCCCGGCACCCTGACGTGCGCGCCCGCGCGCACCCCCGGCCGCCCGGGGCCCCGGCCGCCAACTCCCCGGCCGGGGCCCCGGGTACGAACGTCCGGGAACCACCACGTACGAGAGCCGCCGGGAAGGCAGAATGCCGGGAAGGCAGAACGCCAGGAGGGCAGAAAGGGGGACGGCGCATGCGCCGCGCACCGTGCACCGCCGTCCGGCCGTCCCTCCGCGGGCCCGCCGCGCTGCTGACGGCGGTCCTGCTGCTGCTCCTGTCGCCCGTCCTCGGTGTTCTCGGTTTCCTCGGTGGTCCCGGCGTTCCCGGCGTCCTCACGGCAGACCACACCACCCCCGCGCACCTGTCCGTCACCGCCCTCCACCCGAAGACCGCGAAGACCGCGGGGGCCGAGGGGCCCGCAGATGCCGCAGAGACCGCGGAGACCGAGAGGACCTCACCCCCGGCCGCCGACCACCGCGACCACGTCTCTCCCGCCGCCTGCGTCCTCCAGGCGGGCCCCCGCTCCGAGCCGCACCGCGACCGCCCCGCCGCACCCGGCCACCCGGTCGCCGCCACCGTCCCGGGCACCGCCGTCCCCGCCCCCGGGCCCGGACGCGCCCCGCCGCCCGGCAGCACCGCTCCCGCCGCGTCCGGCCGCCCGGTCCCCGACCGGGACCGGGCCCCGCCCGCATCCTCCGGCACCCGACACCCCTGACCTCGCCGTCGTCCCGGTCATCCCCGTGACGGCGCATCCCTTCCGCACGCCTGCGCCCACAGGTGTGCCGCCGGAGCCGCCGGAGGCATCCGTTGATCCGTTCCGCCCGGGTGAGGGCGTTGTTCGCCCTCACCGTCCTCGCTCTGTCCCTGTACATCGCCGTGACCGTGCCCGTCCGTCTGGGCCTCGATCTGCGCGGCGGCACCCAGATCGTGCTGGAGACCCGGTCCACCCCGACCGCGCGCGCCGACCGCGCGGCCACCGACCGCACCCTGGAGGTGCTGCGCGGCCGGGTCGACGCGCTCGGCGTCGCCGAACCGACCCTCGTCCGCTCGGGCGCGCACCGCATCGTCGTCGAACTGCCCGGCGTCCAGGACCCGAAGGAGGCGGCCGGTGTGCTGGGCCGCACCGCCCAGCTCACCGTGCACCCGGTGCTCGGCCCGGCCGGGAACGGAGCACCGGACGGGACCAGCGCCCCGGACAAGGACGGCGCACCGGCCGGGAACGGCGAGCAGGTGCTGGCCGACGAGTCCGGGCAGCGGCTGCGGCTGGCCGCGTCCGCGCTGACCGGCACGGACGTCAAGGGCGCCGACGCCCGGTTCGACGCGCAGTCCGGCGCCGGGTGGCACGTCACCGTGGACTTCGACCGCGCGGGCCGCGACCGGTGGGCGAAGCTGACCGGGCAGGCCGCGTGCAGCCCGGCGGGTGATCCCGCGCGCCGGATCGCCATCGTGCTGGACGGCCGGATCATCTCCGCGCCGCAGGTCGACCCCTCGGTGGGCTGCGGCACCGGCATCGCGGGCGGCTCCACCCAGATCACCGGCTCCTTCGACGACCGGGAGGCCCGCGAGCTGGCCCTGCTGATCAGCGGCGGGGCGCTGCCCGTGCCGGTCGAGACGGTCGAGCAGCACACCGTGGGCCCGACGCTGGGCGCGCGGGCCATCACGGCGAGCGCCTGGGCGGCGGCCGTGGGCACCGCGCTGACCGCGCTGTTCATCGTCGTGATGTACCGGCTGATGGGCGTGCTCGCCGCCGTGGCGCTGCTCTCCTACGGTCTGCTCTCCTACGCCGCCCTGGCCGCGCTGGGCGCCACGCTCACCCTGCCGGGCCTGGCCGGTTTCGTACTGGCGATCGGTATGGCGGTGGACGCCAACGTGCTCGTCTTCGAGCGGGCCCGCGAGGAGTACGCGGCCCGGCACCGGCCCACCGCCCGCTCGGCGCTGACCGCCGGGTTCCGCAACGCCTTCAGCGCCATCGCCGACTCCAACGTGACCACGCTGATCGCGGCCGGGCTGCTGTTCTTCCTGGCCTCGGGGCCGGTGCGCGGCTTCGGTGTCACGCTGGGCATCGGCGTTCTGGCGTCCATGGTCAGCGCGCTGGTGGTGACCCGGGTGCTCGCCGACTTCGCCGTCGCGCGCCGGTGGGTGCACCGACGGCCGCGCGTCACCGGGCTCGCCACCACCGGCCGGGTGCGGGACGCGCTGGAGCGGCGCGCGCCGCGGCTGATGCGCAGCCCGCGCCGCTGGCTCGCGGTGTCGGCGGTGGCGCTGGTGCTCGCCGGGTCGGGGCTGCTGGTGCGCGGCGCGGACCTCGGTGTGGAGTTCACCGGCGGCCGGCTGATCGAGTACGGCACCGCGCGGGCCGTCGACCCCGACCGGGCGCGTACCGCGCTCGCCGACGCGGGCTTCCCGCGCGCGGTCGTGCAGTCCTCCGGGGACAAGGGCCTGACCGTGCGCACCGCGGAGCTGACGGACGCGCAGGCGGAGCGCGTGACGCGGACGGTGGGCGCGCTGGGCGGCGGGGCGGACACGGTCCGCGACGAGCTGATCGGTCCGAGCATGGGCGCGGAGCTGCGCCGGGGCGCGCTGATCGCGCTCGCGGTGGCCCTGGGCGCCCAGTTGCTGTATCTCGCGGCCCGGTTCCGCTGGCTGCTGGGGACGGCGGCGGTCACCGCCCTCGCGCACGACGTGGTGATCCTGGTCGGGATCTTCGCCTGGCTGGGCAAGCCGCTGGACGGGGTGTTCCTGGCCGCGCTGCTGACCGTGATCGGCTACTCGGTCAACGACTCGGTCGTCGTCTTCGACCGGATCCGGGAGCTGACGCGGCGCGAACGCGGGGCGCGGGCGGCCGACATCGCCGACCGGGCGATCGTGCAGACGCTGCCGCGGACCGTGAACACCGGTATGGGCGCGGTGCTGATCCTGGCCTCGCTGGCCGTGCTCGGCGGGGACTCGCTGACCGACTTCGCGCTGGCGCTGCTCATCGGCATCGTGGTCGGCACGTACTCGTCGGTGTTCACCGCGGTCCCGGTCGCGCTCGCACTGCGGACCCTGCCGAAACGACAGAGGCGTAGAAGGAACAAGAAGGACTGACTACCCGTCACGGCCCGCGCCCAAACATAGCTTTCCGTTCCCTTGCTTGATGCAACTATTGCAAAGGGCAAAGAAAGCCCCCGTATAGCTCTGCTCAACTCTGCGTAGTCCTATGGGAACCGACTGTTCCGATGCGCCACGCTGGCCACGCCCACGCCGGCCGGGGGGTGCGGACCGACCACCCGCACCCCCCGGCCGGTGTCCGCCGACTTCATAGGGGATGTGAGCTGCGAGTGGGACGGCGAGCGGCACGAAAGGAAGCGGAGCGGATGGCGGCCCTGGCCGCCGACCGGTTGCTGCGGGCGGGGGGCACGCTGCGACGCTCCGTGACCACTCCGGATCTGCGGGCGGTCTTCCGCACCGACCAGGACGTCAACGACAGCCCGTACCGGGAGCGTTGGGCGCACGACAAGGTGGTGCGCTCCACCCACGGGGTGAACTGCACCGGTTCCTGCTCGTGGAAGGTGTACGTCAAGGACGGGCTGATCACCTGGGAGACCCAGGAGACCGACTACCCCACGACCGGCCCCGACCGGCCCGAGTACGAGCCGCGCGGCTGCCCGCGCGGCGCCTCGTTCTCCTGGTACACCTACTCGCCGACCCGGGTGCGCTACCCGCACGCCCGCGGGGTCCTCGTGGAGATGTACCGCGAGGCCCGCGCCCGGCTCGGCGACCCGGTCGCCGCCTGGGCGGAGATCGTCACCGACCCGGACCGGCGGCGCCGCTACCAGGCCGCGCGCGGCAAGGGCGGCCTGGTGCGGATCGGCTGGGACGAGGCGCTGGAGATCGCCGCCGCCGCCCATGTGCACACCATCGCCGAGCACGGGCCCGACCGGGTCGCCGGGTTCTCCCCGATCCCCGCGATGTCCATGGCCTCGCACGCGGTGGGCGCCCGCTTCATGTCGCTGATCGGCGCGCCGATGGTGTCGTTCTACGACTGGTACGCCGATCTGCCGATCGCCTCCCCGCAGGTCTTCGGCGACCAGACGGACGTACCGGAGTCCGGGGACTGGTGGGACGCGGCGTACCTGATGCTGTGGGGCTCCAACGTGCCGGTGACCCGCACCCCGGACGCGCACTGGATGACCGAGGCCCGCTACCGCGGCCAGAAGGTCGTGGTGGTCTCCCCGGACTACGCGGACGCCACCAAGTTCGCCGACGAGTGGCTGCACCCGCACCCCGGCACCGACGGGGCGCTGGCGATGGCCATGGGGCACGTGATCCTCACCGAGTTCTTCGTGCGCCGCCAGGTGCCGTACTTCACCGACTACGTGCGGCGCTTCACCGACCTGCCCTTCCTCGTGGAACTGACCGAACACCCGGGCCACCCGGGCGCGTTCGTGCCCGGCAAGTTCGTCACCGCGGCGGCGCTCGGCCTGGACGGGGAGGCGGGCGAGGACGCCCACTGGAAGCCGGTGCTGCTCGACGCGGTCTCCGGGCGCCCGGTGGTGCCCCACGGCACCCTCGGCGACCGCTGGTCCAAGCGCGGCGAGGGCCGCTGGAACCTGGACCTCGGGGACGTGGAGCCCCAGCTGACCTTCCACCGGGCGGACGCCGGGCCCGGCGGCAGCATCCCCGTCCGGCTGCCCCGCTTCGACGGCTCCGGCACCGGGGAGGCGGCCGGCGGCTGCGTCACCCGCGGCGTACCGGTGCGCGAGGTGGGCGGACGCCGCGTGACGACCGTCTTCGACCTGCTGCTCGCCCAGTACGGGGTGGCCCGCGACGGACTGGAGGGCGAGTGGCCGGACGGCTACGAGGACGCCGCCCAGCCGCACACCCCCGCCTGGCAGGAGGCGATCACCTCGGTGCCGGCCGCCGCCGTGGTGCGGGTGGCGCGGGAGTTCGCGCGCACCGCCGAGCAGTCCCGCGGCCGGTGCACCATCGTCATGGGCGCGGGCACCAACCACTGGTTCCACTCCGACACCATCTACCGCTCCTTCCTCACCCTGCTGCTGCTCACCGGCTGCCAGGGCGTCAACGGCGGCGGCTGGGCGCACTACGTCGGCCAGGAGAAGGTGCGGCCCTACGCGGGCTGGCAGCAGCTCCAGTCGGCCGCCGACTGGGTGCGGCCCTCCCGGCAGGTCGCCGGCACCCCGTACTGGTACCTGCACACCGGCCAGTGGCGCTACGACGGCCACGGCGCGGACACGCTCGCGGCGCCCACCGGAGCGGGCCTGTTCCGCGGACGGCACACCGCCGACCTGGTCGCCCAGTCGGTGCGCCTGGGCTGGATGCCCTCCGCGCCCGCCTTCTCCGCCAACCCGCTCGACCTGGGCCGCGCGGTGCGCGAGAGCGGACGCGAGCCCGGCGAGTGGGTCGCCTCCCGGCTCGCCGAAGGAAAGCTGTCGTTCGCCTGCGAGGACCCGGACGCCCCGGAGAACTGGCCGCGGGTGCTCACCGTGTGGCGGGCCAATCTGATCGGCTCCTCCGCCAAGGGCAACGAGTTCTTCCTGCGCCATCTGCTGGGCGCGAGCGACAACGCGCACGCCGCCGAGGCCCCGCCCGGGGCCCGCCCCCGGGACGTCACCTGGCGCGAGGAGGCCCCGCGCGGCAAGCTCGACCTGCTGCTCGCCCTGGACTTCCGGATGACCTCGACCACGCTGATGGCCGACCTCGTGCTGCCCGCCGCCACCTGGTACGAGAAGCACGACCTGTCCAGCACCGACATGCACCCCTATGTGCACGCCTTCTCGCCCGCGATCAGCCCGCCCTGGCAGGCCCGCACCGACTTCGAGATCTTCCACGCGCTGGCCCGCCGCTTCGGCGAACTGGCCGCCGGACGGCTCGGCGTGGCCCACGACCTGGTGGCCACCCCGCTCCAGCACGACACCCCGGGCGAGACGGCGCAGCCCGGCGGCACCGTCCGGGACTGGCGCGCGGCGGGCCGCACCCCCGTGCCCGGCCGCGACCTGCCGCAGTTCACCGTCGTCGAACGCGACTACACCGCCGTCGCCGACCGGCTGGCCGCGCTCGGCCCGCTGTGCGAGCAGCAGGGCATGACCGTCAAGGGCGTCACCGTCCGGCCGGGGCCCGAGGTGCGCCGTCTGGCCGCCCGCTGCGGCACCGCCGGCGGAACCGGGCCCGTCCGCGGCCGTCCGCTGCTCGACACCGACGTCAAGCTGTGCGAGGCCATCCTCGCCCTGTCCGGCACCACCAACGGGCGCCTCGCCGCCGAGGGCTTCGAGCGGCTCGGCGAACGCTGCGGCCCCGGCGCCGGGTTCGACACCCTCGCCGAGTCCGTGCGCGAACGCCGGATCGTCTTCTCCGACACCCAGCAGCGGCCCGTCCAGGTCGGCACCAGCTACGAGTGGTCCGGCAAGGAGGCCCCCGACCGGCGCTACTCGCCCTTCACCGTCAACACCGAGCACGGCAAGCCCTGGCACACCCTCACCGGCCGCCAGCACTTCTACCTGGACCACGACTGGATGGCCGAGCTGGGCGAGCAACTGCCCGTCTACCGGCCGCCGCTGGACCTCACCGCCGACAGCGTCCCCGGCGAGCGCGAGGTCTCCGTGCGCTACCTCACCCCGCACTCCAAGTGGTCCATCCACTCCGAGTACCAGGAGAACCTGCTCATGCAGACCCTGGCCCGCGGCGGCCCGGTCATCTGGATGAGCGTGCCCGACGCCGAGGCCATCGGCGCCGCCGACAACGACTGGGTGGAGGCGGTCAACCCCAACGGCGTCGTCGTCGCCCGCGCGATCGTCTCCCACCGCATGCCGCCCGGCACGGTGTTCATGTACCACGTGCAGGAACGCCTGGTGAACGTGCCGCGCTCGGAGGCCACCGGGCGGCGCGGCGGGGTGCACAACGCCCTCACCCGCATCCTCCTCAAACCCACGCACCTCATCGGCGGCTACGCCCAGCTCTCCTTCGCCCCCAACTACTACGGCCCCACCGGCAACCAGCGCGACGCCCGCACCGTCGTGCGCCGCCGCGCCCAGGAGGTGCAGTACTGACATGCGCGTCTTGAGTCAGGTCGCCATGGTCATGAACCTCGACAAGTGCATCGGCTGCCACACCTGCTCGGTCACCTGCAAGCAGACCTGGACCAACCGCACCGGCACCGAGTACGCCTGGTTCAACAACGTCGAGACCCGCCCCGGCCTGGGCTATCCGCGCGGCCACGAGGACCAGGAGAAGTGGAAGGGCGGCTGGCGGCTGGACGCGCGCGGCCGGCTGGTGCCGCGCTCCGGCGGCCGCGTACGCCGCCTCGCCCGCCTCTTCGCCAACCCCGAACTGCCCTCCCTGGCCGACTACTACGAGCCCTGGACCTACGACTACGACACCCTGATCGCCGCCCCGCTCGGCGACGACCTGCCCACCGCCCGCCCCCGCTCCCTGATCGACGGCCGCCCCGTCTCCGTCACCTCCGGGCCCAACTGGGACGACGACCTGGGCGGCGGCCCCGCGCACCTGGCCGGCGACCCCGTGCTCCAGGCGATGAACGAGCAGGTCAGGCTGGAGTACGAGCAGGCGTTCATGTTCCATCTGCCGCGCATCTGCGAGCACTGCCTCAACCCGAGCTGTGTGGCGGTCTGCCCCTCCGGGGCGCTCTACAAGCGCATCGAGGACGGCATCGTCCTCGTCGACCAGGACCGCTGCCGCGGCTGGCGGATGTGCGTCTCCGGCTGCCCGTACAAGAAGGTCTACTTCAACCACTCCACCGGCAAGGCCGAGAAGTGCACCTTCTGCTACCCGCGCATCGAGGCGGGCGAGCCGACCGTCTGCTCGGAGACCTGCGTGGGCCGGCTGCGCTACCTCGGCGTGCTGCTGTACGACGCCGACAAGGTCGGCGAGGCCGCCGCCGTCCCCGACGAGAAGGACCTCTACGAGGCCCAGATCGGCTGCTTCCTCGACCCGCACGACCCCGAGGTGGTGCGCGCCGCCGAGGCGTCCGGCGTCCCGCACGACTGGATCACCGCGGCCCGCCGCTCCCCCGTGCGCGACCTCATCACCACCTACCGCGTCGCCCTGCCCCTGCACCCGGAGTACCGCACCCTGCCCATGGTCTGGTACGTGCCGCCGCTGTCCCCGGTGGTCGACGCGCTCACCCGCAGCGGCCACGACGGCGAGCACCCGGCGCCCCTGTTCGGTGCCATCGACTCGCTGCGCATCCCGGTCGCCTATCTGGCCGGTCTGTTCACCGCCGGGGACCCCGCGCCGGTGGAGGCCGCGCTGTGCCGGCTGGCCGCGATGCGCGCCCACATGCGCCGCGTCAACCTCGGCGAGGACCGCGACCCGGCCATCGCCCGCGGCGTCGGCATGGACGAGACCGGTCTGGAGGCCATGTACCGGCTGCTCGCCCTCGCCAAGTACGAGGAGCGCTACGTCATCCCCACCACATACGTCGCGGGCGGCGGCAGCGGCCCGGACGGCGCCGGATGCAGCCTGGAGGGCGACGGCGGCCCCGGGATGTACGGCACCGACGCCGCGGGCGCCTTCCACACGCCCCCGGTCCCGGCCCCCGCCGGATCCGGCCGCTCCGCGCTGCGCGGCCGGATCAACCTGCTCGACTGGAACGGCCGCGGCCGGCCCAGCGGCCTGTTCCCCGACCGGCCGCGGGCGGAAGGCGCCGACACATGAACCTGCACCGGGCACTCCACCAGGCCGCCGCGCTGCTCCTGGACCACCCGGGCCCCGACTGGCCCGACCGGATCCGGACCGTGGCCGAGGCACTCGCCCCGCTGCCCGGCGAGGCCCCCGGGCTGCTGCTGCGCTTCTGCCGGTGGGCGCGGGACACCAGCCCGCTCGACCTCGCCACCGGCTACGTCACCACCTTCGACCGCAGCCGCCGCCGCACCCTGCACCTGACCCACTACACCGACGGCGACACCCGCCGCCGCGGCGCCACCCTGGCCGCGCTGAAGGCCCGCTACCGCGAGCACGGCTGGGCACCGCCGCCCGGCGAACTCCCCGACCACCTGCCCTGCCTGCTGGAGTTCGCCGCCCGCTGCCCCGGCCCCGGCACCGACCTGCTGCACGAGCACCGCCCCGCGCTCGCCCTGCTCGCCCACGGCCTGGAGACCCACCACAGCCCCTACGCCGACGTGCTGCGCGCGGTCCTGACCACCGTGCCCGACACCCCGCCCCCGGACCCGCGGCCCGCGGCCGTACCGGAGCCACGGCCCCTCCCCCTGCCGTTCCCCCTCCGGCACGCGCCGGACGACGAAGGAGTCCGCCGCCGATGACCCCGCCGCACCTGCGCGCCGCGCACCTGGACATCGCCCTGTGGGGCGTCCTGCCCTACCTCGCGCTGGCCGTGCTCGTCGCCGGTACCGCCTGGCGCTACCGCTACGACCGGTTCGGCTTCACCACCCGCTCCAGCCAGCTCCACGAGTCCCGGCTGCTCGGCATCGGCGGCCCGCTCTTCCACTACGCCCTGTTCCTGGTCATCGGCGGCCACATCATGGGCCTGCTGGTCCCGGAGGCCCTGACCCGGTGGCTGCGCGTCAGCGAGGAGCAGTACCACGCGGTCGCCCTGGCCATGGGCGGCACCGCCGGGCTCGCGGCCGTCGCCGGACTCGGCCTGCTGCTGCACCGGCGGCTGCGCGTGCCCGCCGTACGCCGGGCCACCAGCCGCGGCGACCGGCTCACCCACCCGCTGCTCGCCCTCGTCCTGCTGGCCGGGCTGACCGCCACCGCCACCTCCGTCACCAGCCCCTACGACTACCGGCTCGGCGTCGCCGTCTGGTTCCGCAGCCTGTTCACCCTCGACCCCGACGTCGCCGCCATGGCCCACGCCCCGCTCGTCTACCAGTGCCACGCCCTGCTGGCCATGCTGCTCTTCGCCCTGTGGCCGTTCGGCCGCCTGGTGCACGCCTTCACCGCCCCGGTCGGCTATCTGGCCCGCCCCTACGTCGTCTACCGCTCCCGCGGCGGCGCCGCCCGGGGCAGACTGTCCGGGCGCACACCCCGCAGGGCGCCCGTGCGCTGAAGCACATCGCCCGGCGCGGAGCAACGTAGCGGGCCGGTTTCCGGTCCATACGGTTGTGCGTACGTTTGGGCGGGAACTGCTTCGAGGAGCCGAGCGGTGGTGCGACGGAACAGAGGACCGGTGAAGCCGGACAGGACGAGGGAGTGAGACCCGGCGGACCGCGGGTCCGGCAGCGCGGGCGGGATCTGGTGACCCGGCTCGCGCTGTTCGTCGTCCGCACCCTGCGCGGTGAATGGCACGCCATGGTCGTCGACCCGGTGCGCCTGCTGCTGCGCCGGGGCCTGTCCGGGCTGCTGCTCGCCTTCGTGGCCGCCTTCGGCGTGATCTTCTTCCACGCGGTCGCCCAGCACCCCCGGGGCGAGACGGCGGTGCGGCTGGTCGGCGGCGTCCAGGCCGACCTGCCGCTGTGGCTGGCCCTGGCCCGCACCCCCGTCTCGCTCTACGTCCCCGCCCTGGACCTGCCGGTGTGGGCGGGCATCACCCAGCTCTTCCTGGCCTTCGCCCTCGCCGAAGTCACCCTGGGCCGCGCCCGCACCCTCTACATCTCCTACGTCACCACGCTGGCCGGCACCCTCACCGTGCGGGTGATGCTCGCCGTCGGCCCCGGCCACGGCGGGATCGGCCTGCCGCCGGAGATCGGCCACGTCCTGGACACCGGCCCGTCCGCGGCCGTGGTCGGCCTGTTCACCTATCTCTCCGTGGTGCGCCGCGCCCCGGTCGTCTTCTTCCTCACCGGCGGCTCGATGGTCGCCGAGTCGGTGGTGAAACCCAACCTGGCCGGCCGCGAGCACCTGATCGCGGTGGCCGCCGCCCTCGTCCTGGCCGTCCTCCACGAACGCCCCTGGCGGCGGCTGCGCCTGCCGCGCCGCGCCCGCGCCGCCCGGCCCGTCGCGCCCCCTCCCGTACGGCCCGCCGTTGTCTATCCTGAACCCGTGCCGCGGCGCGCGGAGCCGGAGCCCGCCCTGCGGCGCGAGCGCGTGCCGGGCGGCTGCGCGGGGAGCGGGACGGGGGAGAGATGAACTGGATCTGGTGGGTGCTCATCCTGTTCTGGACCGGTGGCTTCGCGTGGCTCGCGGACACCGCGCGCACCGCGCTGCGCAACCGGCACCAGCGCCGGCTGGAGCTCCTGGAGGCGCAGCGGGCGGAGCGGCTCGCCCTGGAGGCGGCCCACCAGCCGCCCGAGCCCGTCTGCGGCTGCACGCACCACCTGGCCAAGCACGACCGCGACGGCCGCTGCCACGAACGCGTCGAGGTGCCCGTCGCCTGGGACGAGAACAAGAAGCCCCTGCGCTACGAGCCGGGCCGGTGCAACTGCCAGCGCTATGTGGGCCCGCAGCCGCTGTCCCAGGTCTACGCGGAGGAGCTGACCGACCGGGCCTGAGAGCCGTCCGGCGCGCGCCGCTGCCCCGGCAGCCGCACCGCGGGCGCGGTGGCCTCCCGTGAGCCGCGCGGCGGACGCTGCGGCCAGAACAGCACGTACAGCGCCGAACCGACGGCGAACGCCAGCCGGATCAGGCCCTGCGCCGAGTCCGAGGGCACCAGCAGCGCGCTGCCGTACAGGGAGATCAGCGCTATCCAGCTCACCCAGGGCACCAGCCGCCGCTGCCCCACCGAGTCCCAGATGAGCGTGCCGAGCAGCACCGACGCGTTGTAGTACGTGTACACGCTCGGGTCCAGCACGATCCGCGCGTCGGCGGCCAGCACCACCACGGCCGCCCAGCGGCCCCGGCGCACCGCGAGCGCGCCGAGCGCGATCCCGAGGCCCATCTGCGCGGGCCGGTCCCACCAGGGGGTGGCCGGGTCGGTCACCCCGAACCAGCGCAGCGAGGAGGCGGGCTGGTTCGGGATGGTGAACCGGGCGGCGGCGAACGTCTCCAGATGGGTCAGGTAGAACGGCAGCCAGGCCGCCGCCACCAGGCCCACCGTCCAGGCCGCCGCGCGCAGCCGTTCGGCCCTGGGCAGCGCCAGCAGCAGCGGCAGGAAGCCCACCGCCCACGGCTTGGAGTCCACCGCCAGCGCGAGGAAGACGCCGACGGCGGTGGCGTTGCCGCGCACCAGGGCGCGCACCGCCAGCGTGGTGAAGAACAGGGCCATTACGTCGTCCAGGTGCGCGAACCGCACCGAGACCTCCACCCACATGGGGATGAACGCGGCACCGGCGACCAGGACGCGCTGCTGGAGGCGCTTGTGGTTCATCCCGGTGCCGCGCCCCCACTCGGCGGCGGTCCGGCCGATCAGGACCAGCATGTACAGGCCCAGGCCGGACATGAACGCCTCGGCCAGGTTCTCGCCCAGGGCCGCGGGGAAGGGCCCGAACAGCGCGGCGACGACGAAGGAGACCGGGCCGATCTGCAACTCCGGGTGGTTGGCGTACAGCGCGAGGCCGCCGCCCGGCACCTGACTGAACAGCAGTTCCTCACCGCTGCGCAGATAGTGCCAGGACACGGCCCCGTGCCGTTCGGCCACCAGGAACCACAGGACCGTCCACCCGGTCAGCAGGGCGGTGTGCCACCGCACGGGCGACCGGCCGATACGGCCGAGCCGCGCGTCGTCCCCGGCACCGGCCGCCGCCTTCTCGCCGTTGCGCACGTTCCGTCCTTCCGTCACAGGTCCGCCCCGTCAGACGGGGATCGGCCGGGAACGGTTCAGCGCGGGAGCCCGGCCCAGGCGTCCGGGGAGAGATCGGCGCCCCGGAGCACGGTAGCGGTGCGGGGTGCGGACACGGACGGCGCGGGGGTGGCGGCGGCCGACGCGGTGGCCGGGCAGAGCGCGGCGCCCAGGTAGGCGTTGAGTGCGTCGTCGACCGGGCTCGGCTCGAAACCGGTGCCGTCCTCCTTCAGGCGCTCGTACTTCATCAGGTTCCAGCCGACGGCGGCCTGGCGCTTCCCGTCCGGGCTGGACAGCGCGATCGTCCCGGCGCCGAACACGGCGCCGTCGTGGCCCCAGAAGCGGCCGCAGCCGGGTATGTCGACGGCGTACAGGCCCAGTCCGTAGTTCAGGCCGTCCACGGGGACGGTCCGCTGCATCTCCTTCAGCGCGGCCGGGCCGATCAGCCGGCCCGTCAGCAGCGCCCGGTAGAAGCGGTTCAGGTCGTCGGTGGTGGAGACCACCGCGCCCGCCGTGTACGCCCAGGACATGTCGTAGACGCTGTAGTCGCGGGGCGGGTCGATGAGGCCGTAGAAGCTCTCGTACATCCGCGCGTGCGGGCCCTGGAGGGCGGCGGTGCGCGGGTAGGAGGTGTGGCGCAGCCCGGCCCGGCCGATGACATGGCGGGTGATGTACGCCTCCGGGTCCTGGCCGGTGACCTTGGCCAGCAGGAGTCCGGCGATGACGTAGTTGGTGTTGGAGTAGTGGCCGGGCAGCGCGCCGGGTGCGCCGGTGGCGGGGGCGGCCAGGCCGAGGCGGACCAGTTCCGCCGGGCGGATCGAGCGGAACCGCTCCTCGTCGAGGCTGGCCGTCGAGCCCTCGGCCAGGGACGGGAAGGCGGGCACCACGTAGTCGCCGATGCCGCTGGTGTGGTCGAGCAGCATGCGGACGGTGATCCGGTCCCCGCGCCCGCCCGGGACCAGGCCGGGCAGATACGTGGCGATGGGGGCGTCCAGGCGGACCCGGCCCGCCTCCACCTGCTGGAGCACGGCGACGGCGGCGAAGGACTTGCTGATGCTGCCCACCCGGTGGCGCATGTCCGGCCGGACCGGGCGGCCGGTGGCCACGTCCGCGACGCCGGACGCGCCGCTCCAGGCGCGGTCGCCGTCGCGGACCGAGGAGTACAGGCCGTACATGCCCGCCTCGTGCACGGCGCGCAGCGCGCCGCCGAGGGCGGCCGGGTCCAAGGCGGTGCCCGGCCGGGCCGCGGCGGTGGCGGTGGCCGGGGCGGAGGCCGGTCCGGGGCCGGCGAAGGCCGCAGGTGCGGCGGCGGAGGTCAGTGACAAGGCGGTGGCGACGACGGTGGCCGCGGCGATCCTGCGGATGCGCAAGGGACTTCCCTTCCCTCGGGTCCGAGCATGTCCCCGCCATCCTCGGCGATCTTGAGGGGCCGCCACATCCTTCGGGCGGACGAGGTCCGGTGCCGAATCCGTGCGAGAGCGTCACACAGGCTCCACACAGCGCGGCGGCCCGGTTGTTAGCGTGACTGGCCGCCCGGCAGCCGACCCAGGAAGATCCGGATGGACTACTGCTCCACGTGCCGACGGCACCTCAACGGTGCCCTGGTGTGCCCCGGTTGCGGTGCGTACGCGCCGGACATAGCACCGAACGCCACCACGGACTCCGCGCACGCCTATGCCCCCGGCCCGGCGGCGGCCGCCACGCGGGAGACCGCCCCACCGGACGCCCCGGTCACCGCAGAGGTGCCGCGGGTGCCGGGCGGGACGAACCTGTCGGGTCCATCGGACGTGCCGGACCTGCCGGATCTGCCGGAGGTCCGGCAGCGGCCGGGGCGGGCGGCGCGGCGGCGGCAGCTGGCCCGCTGGAAGAAGACCCAGCGCCGGGCCCTGGTCGCCACGGCGGTGGCGCTGGTCGGCGGCGGTCTGACGGTCGCCTCGATGGAACGCGGCGGCGGCGACCGCGCCCAGGCGGCGGCCCCGGCTCAGGACGGCCCGCACCCGGACAGCGTCGGCAGGCAGCCCGCGGGCCACGGCTCCGCACCGGCGGCCGGGACCGGATCCGCCCCCGGGAGGACTCCCGGGACCGGCTTCTCCGGTGTGCGGCACTCCTCGCCTCCGGCCGCGCCCGCGCACCATCTCTCCGCCCCGGCCGGACAGGGCGTACGCCCCGACGCCGCCGCCCCGCCCGCGCCGGTGGCGCCCTCCGCGCCCGCCACGCACCCGGCTCCGGCGGGCCCGTCCGGGACCTCGGCCGAGGGCGGCACCTCTGGGACCGGCGGCACCCCGGCTGCACACGATTCCCCGGACACCCCGGCACAGCACCCGTCGACCGGGCCCACCACTCCCCAGGGCACCCCGCCCGGTCACGGCAGCACGGACCCGTCCTCGCCGCCCGCCGCGGACCCGGCGTCCCCGCAGCTCTGCCTGCTGGTCCTCTGCCTGGGCTGACCGGCCGTCGGGCAGCCGGGCGGCCGGGCGGTCAGACCCCCGGCGCCGGACGCTCGTCGAAGCTGGCGAAGTAGGCCGCGGCCATGTCCTCGCCGCCGTGGCCCTGGGCGGCGGCGCGGGCGAAGCGGTCGGCGCTCGCGGCGGCCACGTCCAGGCGTACGCCGTGCCGCGCACCGGCCTCCACGATCAGCCGGGCGTCCTTCTCCGCCGTGGTCACCGCGAAGCTCGGCGGCAGCAGGGCGCCGTCGAGGACGAGCCCGGCCTTGGCGCGCAGATAGCCCATGTCGAGCGGGCCGCCCGCGATCAGGTCGAAGAAGGCCGCCGGGTCCACGCCCAGCCCCTCGGCCAGGGACAGGGTCTCGCCGGTGGCGGCGGTGGCCGCGATGACCCAGCTGTTGGCGACCAGCTTCAGCCGGGTCGCGGTGGCCGCGGCGCCGTCCTCGCCGGTCCACACCGTGCGCGCGCCCACCGCGTCGAACAGCGGCCGCACCGCCGCGCGGCCCTCCGCGGGCCCGGCGGCCAGCACGGTGAGCTGCCCGGACTCGGCGGGCTGGCGGGTGCCGAGGACCGGGGCGTCGTAGAAGACCAGGCCGTGGGCGCGGGCGAGGTCCGCCAGTTCGCCGACCGCCTCCAGGCCGGAGGTGGTCGACTGCGCCCAGACGGCGCCCGCACGGGCCTCGGGGGCGGCCTCGCGCATGACCTCCAGGACGGTGCCGCCGTCGTAGAGCATGGTCAGCACGGCATCGGCGTCCCGGACCGCGTCGGCGGCGGCGGCCGTGACCTCGGCGCCCTCGGCGGCCAGCGGCTCGGCCTTGGCGCGGGTGCGGTTCCAGGCGCGGACGGTGTGCCCGGCCCGCAGGAGGCTGCGGGCCATCGCGGCGCCCATGATGCCGGTGCCCAGCACGGCGACGGTACGGGTGGTGGCGGTCATCTCGTTCCTTTCGGCGAGGACTGCGGGCGGGACCGGTACGCCCGGCGCCCGGCCATTGTCCGTCCGGACGCCCGGTTCAGCGCCCCGGCCCGCCGGACGCCGCCGCGGCGGGGAGCAGCGGTTCGAGCACCTTCGCCATCCGGCTCTCCGACGTCATGCCGATCCGGACGGCCGCGGCCCGGCCCTCCCGGTCGATGACCACGGTGAGGGGGAGCGTCTGGGTGTTCACCAGTCCGCGGGGCAGGCGCAGCACCTGCTTGCCCGCCGGATCGTGCAGGGACGGATAGCTCAGACGGTGGTCCCGCTGGAAGGTGAGCGCCTCGGCGCGGCTGCTGTCGTCGGCGATCCCGAGCACCTGCACCCCGCGGGGCGACCACTCCCGCTGGATCTTCTCCAGCTCCGGGGCCTCCAGTCGGCACGGGCCGCACCAGTGCGCCCAGACGTTGAGCACGACGACCTTGCCCCGGTAGTCGGACAACCGGATCTCCCGGCCGTCCAGGGACGTCCCGCCGAGGTCCGGCACGGCGGGGCGCTCACCGGGCTCCAGGGTGCGCGTCAGCGCGTCCTGGGGGCTGGTGTCACCGACCTGTGCGGTGGACGAGCACCCCGCGAGCAGCACGCAGGCCGCGGTCACCGCCGCGTACGTACGCCGGTCCGGCATCCGCCCACCCCTCCGCCCGCCAGGGCCTGTGGTTCCTCCGCGTCCGTCGACGATCATTGTCCTCGGCACGGCCGGCGCCCCGGAGCCGGGGGCCTAGGCCAGCCACACGGTGGTGTCCGGCTCCAGCCGGTCGCCCGTCGGCGGTGCGCTGCTCAGCAGCACCTCGCCCGGCGGCAGCGGTACGGACCCGTCCGACAGGTTGGTGACACACCGCCAGCCCGCGGAGCGGGCGAACGCCAGCACGCCCGCCGGGGTGTCCTGCGTCCAGGTCAGCGACTCGTCCGCGAGCAGCTTGCGGCGCAGCCGCAGCGCCGTGCGGTACAGCTCCAGGGTCGAGCCCTCCACCCCGTCCTGCGCCTGGACGGCGTACGCGGCGAAGGAGGGCGGCTGCGGCAGCCAGGACCCGCCGGGCCCGAAGCCGTACGAGGGTCCGGTCGTCGTCCACGGCAGCGGCACCCGGCAGCCGTCCCTGCCCTTGCGGACACGGCCCGTCTGCTCCCAGACGGGGTCCTGGAGCACCTCGGTGGGCAGGTCGGCGACCTCGGGCAGGCCCAGTTCCTCGCCCTGGTAGAGGTAGGCGGAGCCGGGCAGGGCCAGCATCAGCAGGGTCGCCGCGCGGGCCCGGCGCAGTCCGGCCGCCGGGTCCACGGCGGGCGCCCGGCCGCCGGCCAGCAGCCAGGCGTTCTCGTCCGTGCCCGGCGGGAGCACCAGCCGGGAGGCGTGCCGCACCACGTCGTGGTTGGACAGCACCCAGGTGGCGGAGGCACCGGCGGCCCGCGCGGTGGCCAGGGAGGCGGCGATGGCGGCGCGCAGTCCGTCCGCGTCCCACCCGGTCTGGAGGTACTCGAAGTTGAAGGCCTGGCCCAGCTCGTCGGGCCGGGCGTACAGCGCGCGCCGCGCGTCCGGCACCCAGGCCTCGGCGACGGCGGTGCGGGGCGGGGAGTAGGCGTCGAAGATCTTGCGCCAGTCCCGGTAGATCTCGTGCACGCCGTCCCGGTCCCAGTACGGATGGCTGCCCGGCTCCAGACGCGGCAGCGCGTCCTCGCCGGTGACGCCGATGTCCCCGACGTCGCGCAGCGGTTCGTCGAGATCCTTGACCAGGGCGTGCGCCACATCGACGCGGAAGCCGTCCACGCCCCGGTCGGACCAGAACCGCAGGGTGGTGCGGAAGTCGGCGCGCACCTCCTCGTTGCTCCAGTCGAAGTCCGGCTGCTCGGGGGCGAACAGGTGCAGGTACCACTGGCCGTCCGGCACCCGCCGCCAGGCGCTGCCGCCGAACACCGACTGCCAGTCGGTGGGCGGCAGTTCGCCCCGCTCGCCGCGGCCGTCCCGGAAGACGTACCGGGCGCGGGCGGCGGAGCCGGGTCCGGCCCGCAGCGCCTCCTGGAACCAGCGGTGCCGGTGCGAGCTGTGGTTGGGGACGATGTCCGCGATCACCTTCAGGCCGAGGCGGTGCGCCTCGGCGACCAGCGCGTCGAAGTCGTCGAGGGTGCCGAGGCGGGGGTCGACGTCCCGGTGGTCGGCGACGTCGTAGCCGCCGTCGGCCAGTTCGGAGGGGTAGAACGGGCTGAGCCACACGGCGTCGGCACCGAGCCCGGCCAGATGCGTCAGCCGCCGGGTGATGCCCCGGATGTCGCCGAGTCCGTCCCCGTCGGCGTCGGCGAAGCTGCGGGGGTAGACCTGGTAGACGACGGCCTGCCGCCACCAGTCGGGGTCGCGGGAGGACAGGTCGGGCGGTGCGTCGTCGGTGCGGTCGGTCACGCGGTCTCCTCTTCGGACGGGGAGCCGTGGGCCTGCGGGCCCGGAGCCCGCGGGCGCGGGTCCGCGGGTACGGGTCCGCGGGTCTTCGGGCGGCGCCGGAACGGCTCAGGGAATCTTGTCCCGGCCGCCGGGGAGGCGAACCCCGTATCCGGACCGCGCCGGTGTCACGCCCCGCGGCGCACCCCCGACCGCCCCCTTCGGCCCCCGACCGGCCGTGCTCGGGCCGGTCGTGAACCGGTCGTGAACGGGGCGTGGGCCGGTCCCGTCCGTCGCGGTCAGGCCCGCGTGCCCGCGCCCTCGACGGTGGCCAGATACAGCTTCACGTACCGCTCCACGTCGACGTCGAGCGCGACGTCCACCAGCGGCTGCTCACGGGCCTCGCCGTGCAGTTCCGCCTCGCCGGGGCGCCGACGGCGGTCGACGACCGTCTGGCCGCGCCCCGGTCCCGGCGCGAGGGTCACCTCGACGGGCAGCCGGTGCGTGGTCAGTCCCGCCGGGTCGGCGACCGCGCAGACGGCGCCCGCGTCCCCGAGGCCGCCCCCCGGGTCCTCCTCGCCGGTCACCGGGTCGCGGTGGGACAGCAGCCGCCCGGCCAGCCGCGCGCCCGGCTCGGTGCTCTCCCCCAGCCGGCGCACGTCACCGGCCGGGACGACGACCCGCTCGAACACGTCCAGCCCGTACATCGTGGTCGGCACCCCGGCGCTCAGCAGGATCGCGGCGGCCTCCGGGTCGTGCCAGACGTTGAACTCGGCGACCGCCGTGGCGTTCCCGGTGGCGACCGCGCCGCCCATGAACACGATCCGCTCGATGTTCCGCGTCACCTCCGGGTGGGTGCGCAGCAGCAGGGCGATGTTGGTCAGGGGCGCGGTGGGGATCAGGGTGACCGGCCGGGGCGAGGCCAGGATCGTGCGGCGCAGCAGCGCCACCGCGTCCACGTCGGCGGGCCGCCGCGCCGGGGCGGGCAGGCCGAGGTCGCCCATGCCGTCGCGGCCGTGCACGTGGAGCGCGGTGCGCACGGGCTCGATCAGCGGGCGCTCGGCGCCGCGCGCCACCGGGATCCCGGGTGCGCCCGCCTGCTCCAGCACGGTGAGCGTGTTGCGCACCACCTGGTCCACGTCCGTGTTCCCGGCCACGCAGGTCACCGCGCGCAGGTCGAGCCCCGGGTGCCGGACGGCGAACAGCAGGGCGAGCGCGTCGTCGACGCCGGTGTCGCAGTCGATGATCACGGGCGTGGCGTCGGCGTTGGACGGACCGGTCACGGCGGGCTCCCTCGAAGACTCGGTTGTACTCGCACTCCGCTCCCGACCCTATGCGCCCCGCCTCCCGGCCCGGGGCGCCCCCGCGCGCGGTGCCGTCCGTGGCGCTCACCCGGACGGACCGGCGCGGTGGTGCGGGGCCGGAGTCGGTGGTGCGGTGGGATGACCGTCCGGTGCGCGTCGCGGGCGTCGTGCGCGTCGCGGGCGTCGGTGCCCCGGCGCCGCTGCCGCCGTGACCGCCCCGGCCGTGACCGTCGTCCGACCGTCGTTGTGGAGGACCCGCCCATGCCCCGGCTCCCGGCTGTCCGTGTCCTTGCCGTCGCCGTGCTCTGCGCGGCCGGTCCGCCGGCGCTGACCGCCTGCGGCTCCGGGCAGGAGGCCCGGCCGGCCGCCGCCTCGCCGTCCGCCGCCGCGGCCTCCCGGCCGGCCGCCCCGCGGACACCGGCCGCCCCGACGGCACCGGCCGCCCCCGCCGGGCTCACCGCGGCGCAGGCGCAGGCCGCGCTGCTCACCGAGGACGACCTCGGGGTGCCCTGGGAACCGACCGAGGGGGCGGCGACCTGGCGGGACGGCATCCTCAAGGCACGTACCGGCGCCGGGACCGCGCCCGACTGCCAGCGGCTCATCGACGCGCTCTACGCCGACCAGCCGCTCGGCGCCCCCACGGGGACGTACGCGGTGACCGGTTTCGACGACGGCGACGACCGGGCCCAACTGCGCCACCAGGTCCTCACCCTGCGCCCGGCGGACGTGGACCGCACCCTGGCCTGGCTGCGGACGCTGCCGCGGACCTGCGCCCGGTTCACGGCGGCGACCACCCGGGCCGGGGAGCAGACGGTGCGGGTCGACGACCTCGCGCTGCCCGCGCTCGGCGACGCCCGGCAGGGCCTGCGGATCACCTTCACCGGACCGCGCGACAGCGCGGACGGCGCAGACGGCACGGACGGGCGGGACTCCGGCGGCCGGGACGACGACGGGGACGGCACGGACACCACCGCGCTCACGCTCGACGTCGTGGCCGTGCGCGTCGGCGGCGACGCGCTCACCCTGACCGACGGCGCCCCCGGGGAACTCCCCTCCGACGCCACCCTGACGGCGGCCCAGCTGGGCGTGGAGCGCCTGACGGCGGCCCGGGACGGAACCCGCGCCCAGGCCTGAGCGACGACGACGCGGGCGCGGCCCGGTTCAGCCGGCGGCGATCCGGTCCACGGCCTCCTTGGCCTCCTTCAGACCGGCGTCCGTGGCCTCCCGGTACACCTTGATCGCCTGGATCGTCCGGCCGCTCCGCGCCAGTTCGGCCACCTCGCCGCGCCACGGCTCCGCCTCGCGCAGCCCCAGGTGGTCCAGGATCAGATCCAGTTTGTGCTCGACGCGGGCGGTGCGCCGGTCGGTGCGGGCGATCCGGACCTCGATCGTGGCGAACCCGGTGAGCAGAGCAGCGAAGACGATGACGAAGACGAGTATGTCCATACGGTGATCCTAGGAAGGCGCGTCCACGCGTCCGGCGTGTACACGCCCCGGACGGCGCCCGGTGTCACAGCGGCGGCTGCGCGGGGGCCGGGCCCAGCGTGGTGGTGCCCGGGGCGGTGCGGTGGCCGAGACCGGTGCGGTAGACGTCGAGGGCCGCCTCCACCCGGCCGGTGCGGCGCAGCAGATCACCGAGGAGGCGGCACAGGTCGGCCAGGTCACCGGCGGCACCGGCCCGCTCCAGAAGGCTCAGCGCGCGGACGTAGTGCTCCTCGGCGGCCTCCGTGTCCCGGGCGTCCTCGGCGATGATGCCGAGCAGCCGGTGCGCGGCGGCGGCGTGCATCGCGCCCCGCTCGGAGGAGAGGTCGCCGAGCACGTCCCGCAGCAGGTCGGCGGCCTGCCCCGACTTGCCGCGCCGGTGCAGCACATCGGCCAGTTCGACGGCGACCTGCCGGGTGTAGAGGGCGGCCCGCTTGGCGGTCAGCATGTCGAGCGCGGACCGCAACTCCTGCTCGGCGCGCTCCAGTTCGCCGTTCTGCGCGCAGACATAGCCGCGCATCCAGTGGCAGTTGGCGAGTTCGGTGCGCAGCTGGAGGTGGCGGTAGAGCTCGGCGGCCTTGGCGAGCGAGGCGTCCGCCTCGGCGATCCGGCCCTCGGCGAGCAGGGTGCGGGCCACCGACCGGTGCATCCGGGCCACCAGCGCCGGATCGCCCGCCTGCGGGGCGAGCGCGAGGGCGAACTCGGCCGCCTGCGCCGCCCGCGCGTGCGCGCCCATGTCCATGTACGGGCCGATGACACCGGCGTAGAGGAGGAGCAGGGCGTCCGGGTCGTGCAGTCCGGAGCGGTTCAGTTCGTCGAGGGTGGACTCGAAGAGGTAGACGGCGTACCGCAGTTCGCCGGTGAGGTAGTGGGCGACGGCCCGGCCGCGCAGCGCGGGGACACGGGCGGGCAGCGGCGCGTCGGCCAGGGCCTGCTCGGACTGCTCGAAGTAGCGCCGCCCGCTCTCCAGTTCACCGGTCTCCAGGGCGCATTCACCGAGCCCGAGCAGCGCGTCGGCCCGGATGTCGGCGAGGTCGAGCTGCTCGGCCTCGGCGAGCAGCTCCCCGTACAGCTCGGCGGCCCGGCCGGTCTCCCCGGTGGCCAGCGTCCGCTGCGCCTCGGTCAGCCGCAGCCGCAGATCGGTGGCGAGATGGGCGGGGCGGCCGGTGGCCAGTTCCTCGTAGGCGACACCGAGCCGTTCGGCGAGGTGGCGCAGCGCGGCGTCGGAGGGCCGCACCCGCCCGGCCTCCAGGGTGGAGACATACGCGGGTGTGTACGCCGGTTCGGCCAACTGCTTCTGGGTGAGGCCCCGTTCGCGCCGCAGCCGCTGCACCCTGCGCCCGATGGTCTCCGGGTCGTCCCGCTTCGCCATGCGCCTCATCATGCCAGTACGCGCACCCCCCGGCCCCCGCGTGCCCGCCCCGCCGCCCGGCGCGGGCACCCCGCGGGGACATCCCGCCCACGCCGGTCCAACTCCCCTTGTTTCCCTCCGGTTTGCCCTTCCGGCCGAGCGCTCCCACACCCTAGGTTGGGAATTGCGTTAAACCTGCTTAACCCCCCACTGTCGTTCCCTGCCGCTGTGAGGTCGGTCGCCGTGTCCGGACGCCCTGTCGCCCGCCCTGGTCGCATCTCCGCACGCCATGTACGAGGACTCGGCGCGGCCCTCGTCGCCGTGGCCGCCCTGGTAGCGGCCGCCAACGCGGGCCCCGCCCCCACGACCGAACCCGCTCCGGGGCAGCAGGTCGCGGTCCAGGGGCGTTAGGGCCGGTCCGCGGACGGTGCCACCGCGCTAGGGCCCGTCCGGCAGCACCCTCCTCAGTGCCTCGTCCAGTTCCGCGGCCAGGGTCGCGTCGGTCGGGGGGTCGTCGGTGAACAGGCGGCCCAGTTCGGTGGTGAAGGTCTGGGTGAAGGCGCCGTAGAGCGGGGTGCGGGGGCGGGGCACCGCGCGGGTGAGGGCGGGCAGCAGGATGCGGCGGGCGTAGTCGGGGCGGCCGGCCGCGTCGCGCGGCATCCGGTCGGTGCTCTCCCCGGTGGGGGCCGGTGAGGGGTCCGCCGCCACCGCGCACCGCACCCGGTCGTCGGTGTACGCCGACGACCGGGTCGCGGCGAACCCCGCGTCCAGCAGGCAGCGTTCGCTCTGCGCGCTGGTGAGGTAGGCGATGAGCTGCGCGGCCTTGCGGGGCCGCTCCGAGGAACGGGCCACCGCCAGGTTCTGCCCGCCGAGCACCGCCCGGCCGGGCAGCGGCGCCACGCCGAGCTGCCGGGACGAGAAGGTCTGGTGCAGCGTGCCGTAGGCGTAGGGCCACTGCCGCAGGAAGGCCGTGCGGCCGCTCGCGAAGTCACTGAGCGAGGCGGCCTCGTCGGAGGCGAGGGCGTGGTCCAGGGTGTACGGCTTCTCCGTGCGCCGCCGCAGCTCCGCGATGCCGTCGGCGAGCTCCTGGCGGGTCGCGGTGTAGCGGCCCGACTCGTCGGTCAGGGCGAAGTCCTCGGTGGCGGAGGCGAACGCCTCGATGGCGTTGACCGTGCGGCCCTCGTAGGCGGCGAGCTGCGTCGTCCACGCCTTCTCGAAGCCCTCGGGCGGATGCGTGTCCAGGACATCGGCGAGGTCGCGCAGCCGCTGCCAGGACGTGCCGGGCCCGAGCACGGGATCGCGGACCCCGGCCTCCCGCAACTGGTCGAGCCGGTAGTACAGCAGCCCCACATCGGTGTTGAACGGCACCGCGTAGACCCGCTTCTTCCAGTACGCCGTGGCGGCGACCGAGGCGATGACGTCGCCGTCGAGCGCGCCGTCCGGCAGCGGATCGACCAGCGCCGCCTCGGCGAACTCCGGCACCCAGGTCACGTCCAGGTTGACCACGTCGTAGTCGGCGCTGCCCGACTGGAGCGCGCCCAGCAGCTGGCTGCGCTGCTCGTCGGCCGAGCCCGGCAGCTCGACCAGCCGTGCGTGGTAGCCCGTGTTCTCCTTGTCCTGCTCCCGGTTCCAGGCGTCGATGAGCTGCTCCCGGACGCCGTTCTTCCCGGTCACGTCCCGGCCGCTGGCCACCACGATCTCGCCGGGCACATCGGCGGAGGGCGACCGCCGCGCCTCCGGCCCGCCCCCGCCGGTGCAGCCCGCGACCGCGGCCAGCACCAGCAGCACGGCCGCCGCGACCGGCGCGGACGCCACCGGTGACAGGGCCCGCGGCAGCCGCCCGCCGCGCCGGGTCCGCTCCCCGCGCCGGTGCCCGGTCCCGCACCGCCTCATCAGTCCTCCCCCGTCCCCACCCGCGCCACCTCGTCGTGCAGACCGGTGCCGAGGTCGTCGGCCGTGTCCAGGCAGCGGCCGTGGCTCGCCTCGGCGACGGCGGCCGCCGGGCGGCCCCGGTCGCAGGAGCCGGCGACCAGGGACACCATGTCCACCGGGACCTTCCGCTGCCGGGCCCGCTCCAGCACCTGGGCGAGGTTCTCGCCGGTCAGCCGGTCGTCGTCCTCGTCGTCGGTGATGTAGACGATCAGCTGGGGCCGCTTGTCGTCGGCGCCGCGCCCCGCCATCGTGTCGAGCGCGTCGAGCAGCACCGCGTGCGGATCGGACTCGGCGTCCCGCACCCGCGCCGCCGCGTCCACACCGCGCTCGGCGTCGGCGCGCCGGTGGTGCCCGAAGGCCAGCACCTCGTCGTGGTGGCGGCCGCCGGGACCGTCGTACACGCCCCACACCCCGTACTCGTCCTCGTCGCCGAGCCCGCCCAGGGACTGCTTCAGGATGCCGGGGCCGCCGCTGGGACCCGGCCACCGTGTGTGCATCGAGCCGGAGCTGTCCAGCAGGTAGAGGACCCGGCCGGGGCCGTTCGCGCTGCGGTAGCGGCTGAGCGCGGTGTCCACCGCCGTCCGCGCGGCGGCACCCGGCAGCGGCCCCGCCGCGCTCAGCACCCCCGTGTCGGCGGGCCCGGCGCCTAACAGCGGATGCCCGGTGCCCGTGGCGGAGCGGAATCCGGCGGCGGCGAAGGCGGCGAGGCCGTCCCGGCCGGTGAGCCACGCGTGGAAGCGGTCCACGGCGTCCGCCCGGACGGCGGCGTCCCGGTCCCCGCCGTCCCAGGCGACCCGGACGAACGTGGGCGTGAGCGCCGGTACGTCGGACGGGTACTCGGCGCTCCGCGGCACCCGGGTGTTCTTGGCGCAGCCCACCCCGCTGACCAGCAGGAACTCAGGGACGAGGGCGGCGGTGCGGGCGTCCGCCGCGCGGTCGGCGGGCAGCGCGCACAGCAGGTCGGCGGCGGTCGGGGCGGGCGGGCCCGTGCCGCGCACCCCCTGCTCGGCGGCGCGCGGGTCGGCGCCGCCGCCGTAGAGGCCGACCGTCGCCAGCAGCGCGGAGTCGGTGACCTCCGGGTCGGCGCGCAGCACAGCGGCCGCCGCGTCCCGCGCGCGCAGCCGAGCGGCCAGCCGGGCCAGCGGCAGCCCGGTCCGCTCCTCCACCCGGCTCCCGGCGAGCTTGCGCGGCACGGCCAGCACCACCGGCGAGTACGCGAACGGGCCCGCGTCAGGGCGCAGTTCGGCGAAGCTGCGCTCGGTGCGGTCGGTGCCGACCCGGGCCACGTCGGTGCCCGAGGCCGGGATCCAGACGTCCGGCTGCGGGCCGATGTCCCGCTGCGGGTTGGTGTCCTCCTCGCGCGGCTCCTGCCAGGCGTCGGTCTGCCGGCGCAGCGCGGTGACCGCCGCTCCGGCGCCCGCGCTGTAGACGGTGATGCCGGTACGGCGGCAGCCGTGCCCGGTGTCGTCGGCGCCCGAGCCGAGATAGGCGTCCGCGGCGGTGCGGACCACCGGCTCCAGGTCGGGGTCGGTCAGCACCCGCAGTTCGAGGGGCGGACGGCAGGCGGTGGCGTCCCCGGCACCGATGAACCGGCACGCGACGACGTAGCCGCCCCCCGCCAGCAGCAACACCAGCGCGACGGCCACCCCGGCCCTGCCCCACCACCCGAGCCGACCGAGCCGACCGAGCCACCCGCGCCGCCCTGGCTGCCCTGACTGCCCTGACTGCCCGAGCCGACCGAGCCACCGCACCGCAGCACCGGTCAGCGTCCTCGCCGCCCCCACCGTCCCCAGCAGCCCCGCGAGCACCCGCCGGACGCGGCCCGCTCCTGACCCGGACGAGGGCTCGCGGGGCCCCGGCGGAGACGGCGGCGGAGACTCCGGCACAGGCGGGGGTGGGGACGGGGACGGAGACGGCGGGGACGGCGCGGGTTCGGGCGGCGGCTCGTGCTGCGGGCGCGACCCCGGCCGCAGCAGGACGTCCGTGTCCGGCGCGGCGGCGAGCTGCGGCTCCCAGGGATCGTTCTGGGTGGTCGTACGCCCCGCCCCGAGCATCCGCGCGCGCACCCGCCCGTAGACCTCCAGCAGCGACCGGTCCCCGCCCGTCTCCAGCAGCCGTACCAGCTCGTCGGTGAACGGGGTCGGGCCCGTGCCGTCGCCCGCGTCGATGAGCCGGTTGGCCTGCACGCTCATCAGCAGCAGGATCTTGTGCCGACCCGGGAAGTCGTGCCACACCTTGGCGGCGTTGCCCGCGTAGCAGCAGTCGAGGATCACCACGATCCGCTCGGCGCCGCTGCCCGCGAGCACCGTGAGCACCTCGGTGAACGAGGTCGCGTTCGGGAAGACGGCCTGCGCGCCCGCGACCACGCGCGCGTTGCGCATCTGGAGGAACAGCTCGTTGCCCGCGCTCGGCACCGCGCCGTGCCCCGCGAAGTAGCACAGCAGCAGCCCCTCGGCCTCGTGCGCGGCGCGGCGCAGGTCCTCGCCGAAGTCGTCGTGGGTGGGCGAACGGCAGTCGGTGATCTCCCGGTCCGCGAACACCCCGCCGCGCAGGGCCTGGCGCAGCCTGCTGACGTTGTGCCGCACGGCGGGCAGCTGCCCGGCCACCCCGTCCCACGCGGCCGGCTTCGTGTGCTCGTACTCCGACACGCCGACCAGCAGCGCGCGGTTCACCCGCCCCCTCGGGTCGAAGCGGCCCACGGCCCTACTCCTCGCCGGGGTTCACCGGATCGACGCGCTGCTCGGGCGGGGGTCCGGGCTCCACCCGGCGGCGGTTCTCCCGCCAGGCGGCCACGGCCCGTCCGGTCTGCTCCAGCAGCTCACCGAAGATCACTTCGGCGCCCGCACCGACCAGCACCAGCAGGATCTCCATCCCGGCGCCCATATGACCGGGCGGCGCGTCCGAGCGCGGCTGCTCCAGGATGTGCAGGCGCCCGTCGGCGACCAGTTCCTCCAGTGGATTCTCCCGCTCCAGCCACGCCTTCAGCGCGTCGATGTCGCGGTTGCTCGCGCTTCCGTCCAGCCGGACCCGGATCGCTCGGCCGGCCACGCCCTCCCCCTCAGCCATAACTCACCATTCTGGCACCGCGCACGCGCCCTGGGGAGGGGTCGTGCCCGGCCGTCCGGCGCCGCCGCCCCCTCAGTCCTGCGTCTGCAACTGCCGTAGCTGCCTTCGCACATGGTCCAGCGCGCCCTGCTGCCGTCCGGGCACCCGGTCGCGCAACTCGGCGAGCAGCGGCCCCAGTTCACGGGCGCGCTCCGTCTCGCGGATCTGCCCCCACTGGTGGTGCGCCCGGTCCACGGCGGCCTCCACCTGCGGCGCCCCGGCGCTCTGCCCCATGGCCAGCCGGGTGGCGGCCACCGCCAGCCAGGTACGGCAGCTGCGGGCCGGGTCCCCGGCGAACATCGCGAGGTCGGCGCGGACCTCGCTCCAGTGCAGCGCCTCCTCGGAGGCCGCCCCGTGCTCCCGTACGGCGTCCTGCTCCCAGCGGGCGGCGAGCGCGTCGGCGTCGCCGTGCCGCCCCGACTCCACCCACGCCGCGATGGCCGCGTGCGGGTCGGTCGCCGCCGGGCGCCCCGCGGCGAGCACGAGCCCCGGCCCGGCCGGTGCCCCGCGCGACCCGGCGCCCTCCTCCACGGCCAGCCGCGCCAGCGCCTGTTCGTGCAGCTCGGCCACCGGCGGCCGGTGCCCGCTGCGCAGGATGGTCGCCACCGCCTTCATGTACCCGGGCTGGGCCACCCCGCGCCGGGACGGCGGCGGTGCGACCCGGCCGTACACGGCGATGTTGCCGCCCGTGTCCAGCGGGCGTTCGTGCAGATGGCGCCAGCTCTCCTGGTCCGCGTACAGGTCCGCGACCAGCGTGGTGGTGCCGTCCGGGCGCAGCCGCAGCTCCTCGCGCAGCCAGTGCCAGGGCAGCGCGGTGTAGCGCACGGTGGCCGGGGCGGTGCGGGCCAGCGCCAGGTGCGGCAGGTGCTGGCGGCGGTCGAGCTGGAGCTGTCCGGTGAGGAAGACGGTCAGCGGCCCCGGGGAGGCGGCGGCGGCCCGCAGCCGGGTGAGGACGGCCTGCGGCTCCAGCGGGTCGGCGAGTTCGACGACGCTCGCGGTGGGCGTGCCGGACAGGACGGCGGGCTCGACGGCGGCCAGCACGGGCAGCACGGACGCCGCGTCCACCAGACGGCCCTTCCCCACGGGCGAGGCCGCGAGCAGCAGCACGGTTCCGGGCATGGTCCCCCCGCGGTGTTCCGTTCGTCGGTCGCGTACGTCAGCACCGTAACCGCTGCTGGTGCGCGGGCGGATGCCGGACCGGGAACATCCCTCCCCCGTGCCGACTTGCCGCGGCCGCCCGGCAGGTGTGCTCTGGTAGGCGGGGGCGAGGAGCAGAGGAGCCGGGGAGGGACAGCGAGAGGAGCGCTCTCATGGTTCACGCCGCACCCGTGTCCGGCCGCACCGCAGGGGCCCGTGCCCGGCATCCGCGGACGCCCGACGTCTTCAGCGACCGCGCCCATCTGATCGCCCGCTGGGCGGGCCCGTTCGCCATCGGGCTCGTCTACGGCTACTGGGCCGCCGCCAACCGGCGCTCCGGCGGTCCCATCACCGCCGGGAACGTGGCCTTCGGCTTCGTGACCGCGATCGTGTTCACGCTGTTCATGGCGGGCGTGCTGACCCTGGCCTCGCGCCTGCCGCGCGAGCTGCACGCCTTCCTGTGGTTCCTGTTCACCGGCGCGGCCTTCGGGTTCCTCTTCGCCCAGTCCGGCCGCTCGGTCCTGCTGACCGTCGGCCTCTCCCTGGCCCTGGGCGTGGCCGTGGGGCTGATCTGCTTCTACTGGGTCTACACGCACGAGGACGCCAGGGGCCGCCGCATCGGCTGACACCCCGGCCGAGCGGACCGCGGCCCCGGCGCCGCCCGGGGAGTTCCGTCCGGAGCCGGGGCCTTCCCCGTGCCCGCGCCTCTCGTGGCCCGCGCCCCTCGTACTCTCCGTCGTCACCCGATTGCCATACGTCCGCTCGCGCCCGCCCCGGGGGAAGACTTCGCTGGGAGCGTGACCCGACGCCTGCGCAGCGGCCTGTCGGCCGTACTGATCGCCCTCTCGTGCCTGCTCGTGCCGTTCGGCGTGCTGTCGGCCTGGGCGGCGTACGGGCTCGCCGACACCGGCCGCTACGTCACCACGATGGCGCCGCTCGCCGCCGACCCGGACGTCCGCGACGCCATCGCGGACACCGTCGGGAACGGCATCGTGGCCGAGATCGGCCGGGGGACGGACACCGGCCCCGCGCGGGCGGCCGTGGCGCCGTTCGTGCACGACGCGGTCCGCTCCTTCACCCAGACCGCGGCCTTCCGCACCGCCTGGAACGAGGGCAACCGGGTCGCCCACGACGCCGTCCTGCGCGCCCTGCGGGACGGCCGCGACGACCGCGACCGCCCGGTCACCGTCGATCTCGCACCGGTCACCGCCCAGGTCAAGGCCCAGCTCGCCCAGGACCACGTGCCGCTCGCGGGCCGCATCCCCGTCGCGCACACCGAGGTCGCCCTGCTCCCGGCCCAGGACCTGGGCCGCATGCGGAAGGAATTCCACGTGCTCGAAGTCGCCGGCTTCTGGCTGCCCGTCGCGGCCGTCGCGTTCGCCGTCGCCGGCATCGCCCTGGCCGCCCGGCGGCGCCGCGCGGTGACCGCGACCGCGCTCGGCACCGCCCTCGGCGGCGCGCTGCTCGGCCTGGCCCTCGCGGTGGGCCGCAGTCTGACCCTGGCCGACCTGCCGCAGGAGGTCTCCCAGCCCGCGGCCGGTGCCGTCTACGACGCTCTCACCGCCACCCTGCGCACGGCGTCCTGGCTGCTGGTCGCCCTGGGCCTGACCGTGGCCGCCCTGACCTGGCTCACCCGCCGCCGCGCACGCCGCACCGGCAGCGGCACCGGTCCGCGCCCACGCCCCCGGTTCCGCCCCCGGTTCCGCCTCGGGCTGCGCCGCCGGACGCCCGGGACGCCCACCTCGCCCCAGCAGCAGGAGCCGACCCGCGTCGAGGCCTGATCCGGGCGCTCTTGACAGCGTCCGGAGCCCGTCACTCTCCCGTGACCGGGATCGTCATCGGGGGCCGCTAACCTTACGTGTCCGTCCTGGCCAGGGATCGACGGGATCAACTCACGCGAAGGGTTGCGCACATGGGCATTCTCACTCGCCTGCGGAACGCGTTCGGCCGGTCACGCAAGGAGCGTGCGGCCGAAGCAGAGGGTGCGGAGCAGGTGCCGGCCACGGAACCGGCCCCCGCCGCCGAGGAGCAGCCGGCGGCGACGCCGAAGGTCCCGGCCCCGGCGGCCGAGCCGGCCACGGAGCCCGCGCAGGGGCCGGAAGCGGACCCGGCCTCCGCCGCCGTACCCTCTCCCGCCCCGGACGCGGCCCCGGACCGGGAGCCCGCCCCCGCGGCACGCATCCCCGACCCGCGCACGCCCGCCGCCGACGACGAACACGAACTGGTGGCGGCGGCTTTCGACAACGTCACGGTCCCGAAGCAGCCGGAGCCCCGGGAGGCGGCTCCGGAGCCCGAGCCCGAGCCGCAGCAGGAAGCCGAGCCGGAAGCGCAGCCCGCGCCGCAGCAGGAAGCCGAACCGGAAGCCGCGGCAGAGCCGCAGCAGGTCGCCGAGCCGGAACCGGCGGCGGAACCGGAACCCGCCCCGGAGCCGGAAGCCGAACCGGAGCCCGCCCCCGAGCCGGAAGCCGAACCGGAGCCGGAAGCCGAGGTGGAATCCGCCCAGCCGCAGGCACAGGAAGCGGAGAAGCCGCAGGAGCCGGAGGAGCCGCAGGCACAGGAGCCGGAACCGCAGGCACAGGAAGCGCAGGCGGAGGACACCCCGCAGCCCGCCGACGGCGAGGAAACCGCCCAGGAACCGGCCGCCCCCGAAGCCGCCCCCAAGCCCGCCACCCCCCTCCCCCGCCTGAAGTCCCGCGCCCCCGGCCTCACCACGGCCTACAAGGCCGCCACCGCCGCCCTCAGGAAGAACGACCTCACCGGCGCCCGCGCCCGGGTCCACCTCGTGCTCGACCGCTCCGCCTCCATGCGCCCGTACTACAAGGACGGCTCCGCCCAGGCCCTCGCCGAGCAGTGCCTCGCCCTCGCCGCGCACCTCGACCCGGAGGCCACGGTCCACGTCACGTTCTTCTCCACGGAGGTGGACGGCACCGCCGACCTCACCCTCGCCGACCACGAGAACACGATCGACGAGGTGCACGGCACGCTGGGCCGCATGGGCCGTACGAGCTACCACGCCGCGGTCGAGGCGGTCCTCGCCCACCTCGACGAGCAGAAGACCGCGCAGGGGACGGCGGAAGGGACGGCGGACCAGCCCCCCGTCCCCACCCTGGTGGTCTTCCAGACGGACGGCGCCCCCGACGCCAAGACGCCCGCCACCCGCGCCCTGGCCGACGCCGGGACGAGCCACCCGGAGGTGTTCTTCTCCTTCGTCGCCTTCGGCGAGCACGACAACAAGGCGTTCGACTACCTCCGCAGGCTGAAGTCCGGCAACGCGTCGTTCTTCCACGCCGGCCCGGCGCCCCGCGAGCTGACGGACAAGGCGCTCTACGAGGGGATCCTCGCGTCCTGGCGCCCGTGACGCACCGCGCACGACGCACCACCCACCGCGCCGCCCGCTTCCCACCTCGTAAAACGGGAGGCGGGCGGCGCGGCCGTGTCGGCTACGATTTCAAGGTTCGTAGACAGTGTCGGACGGCCACGAAAGCCGCCGACCGTCACCCCACGTAGCGACTTGGGAGCAGCCCGCGATGGCTCGACACCTCATCACCAGCGCCCTTCCGTACATCAACGGGATCAAGCACCTGGGCAACATGGTGGGGTCCATGCTCCCGGCGGACGTGTACGCGCGCTACCTGCGGCTGCGCGGCCACGAGGTGCTGTACATCTGCGCCACGGACGAGCACGGCACGCCCGCCGAGCTGGCCGCCAAGGAACGGGGCATCCCGGTCGCGGAGTTCTGCGCGCAGGCGCACGACGCGCAGAAGGCGGTGTACGACGGGTTCTCGCTGGCCTTCGACTACTTCGGCCGGAGCTCCTCCCCGGAGAACGTGGAGATCACCCAGCACTTCGCCCGCCGCCTGCACGAGAACGGCTTCATCGAGGAGCGCGCGATCCGCCAGGTGTACAGCCCGGCCGACGGACGCTTCCTGCCGGACCGCTATGTGGAGGGCACCTGCCCGCACTGCGGCTACGACAAGGCGCGCGGCGACCAGTGCGAGAACTGCACCCGGGTCCTGGACCCGACCGACCTGATCAACCCGCGCAGCGCGATCTCCGGTTCGACGGAACTCGAGGTGCGCGAGACCAAGCACCTCTTCCTCCTCCAGTCCAAGCTCCAGCACGAGGTCGAGGAGTGGGTGGCCCGGCACGAGGACCGGTGGCCGCAGCTCGCGTCCTCCATCGCCCGCAAGTGGCTGACCGAGGGCCTGCACGACCGGGCGATCACCCGCGACCTGGACTGGGGCGTCCCGGTCCCGGCGGACACCTGGCCGGAACTGGCGGCCGAGGGCAAGGTCTTCTACGTCTGGTTCGACGCGCCCATCGAGTACATCGGCGCGACGAAGGAGTGGGCGGACCAGGACCCGGAGAACCGCGACTGGAAGTCGTGGTGGTACGAGGCCGACGACACCGTGCACTACACGGAGTTCATGGCGAAGGACAACGTCCCCTTCCACACGGTGATGTTCCCGGCGACCGAGCTGGGGGTGCGCGAGCCGTGGAAGAAGGTCGACTACGTCAAGGCGTTCAACTGGCTGACGTACTACGGCGGGAAGTTCTCCACCTCGCAGAAGCGGGGCGTCTTCACCGACCAGGCCCTGGAGATCCTCCCGGCGGACTACTGGCGCTACTTCCTCATGGCCAACGCGCCCGAGTCGGACGACTCCTCCTTCACCTGGGAGCACTTCACGGCGACGGTGAACAAGGACCTGGCCGACACCCTGGGCAACTTCGTCAACCGGGTGCTGTCCTTCTCCAAGAAGCGCTTCGGCGCCGAGGTCCCGGACGGCGGTGCGCCGGGCGCGGCCGAGGAGCGGCTGGGCGAGGAGATCGCCCGGCTGCTCGCCGAGTACGAGGAGCAGATGGAGGCGCTCCAGTTCCGCAAGGCGAGCGCCGCGCTGCGCGCCCTGTGGTCGGCCGGCAACTCCTATCTGGAGGAGAAGGCTCCCTGGCTGGAGATCAAGACCGACCAGGACGGCGCGGCCCTGACCCTGCGCACGGCGATGAACCTGATCCACCTCTACGCGGTGGTCTCGGAGCCCTTCATCCCCACCACGGCCAAGGCCATGCGCACCGCCTTCGCCCTCTCCGGCGACACGGCGCCCTGGGTCACCCCCGACCAGGCCAGGGCGCTCACCACGCTGCCCGCCGGGACCCCCTTCACGGTCCCCCCGGTCCTCTTCGCCAAGCTCACCGAGGACGACCTGACCACGTACAAGGAGCGCTTCGGCGGCACCGACCAGTAACCCGCCTCGCAGTAACCCGCCTCGCGAAGGCCCGGAAAGCATCCGCCCGGATCCGCTGTCCGGGCCTTTCGCATGCCGCTTCTCCGATGACCGGAACGTTTTTTCGGAACTCGAAAGAGTGAACGCCCCCAGATAAACGGATATCCCACCACTCTTCCGGCCTAGTTTGCGCTCATGGTCACCGCAACACACGAGACCGCGCACCGGATCTTCCAGGAGCATCCGGAGGTTCTCGCACCCGCCTTCGAGGCGCTGGGTCTGCCACCGCCCGTGAAAGCCGACATCGAGGTGCTCTCCCCCGATGTCACCGAACTCCGGCCCATGGAACGCCGGGTGGACACCGTGCTGCGCATCGTGTCCTCCGCGGGCGACGACTTCATCGTCGCCGTCGAGACGCAGACGCGACGCGCCCCGGACAAGGAAGCCAACTGGGCGTACTACGTGGCGTATCTGCGCGCGAAGTTCGGCCTGCCGGTCCTGCTCGTCGCCGTCTGCAAGAGCCGCTCCACCGCGGCCTGGGCGACCGGCCCCTTCGAGTGCCGCGTCGGCCCGTGGGTCACCCAGGCCACGCGCCCCTTCGTCCTCGGCCCGGACACGGTCCCGGAGATCACGGACGAGTCGATGATGGCGCAAGAACCCGCACTGGCGACCTTCACCGCCATCGTGCACAGCGAGAGCCCGAACATCGACGCCATACTGGACATGCTGGCCCGCGGCATGCGGCCCTTCGACAAGGAGACGGCCAAGTACTGGTGCGAGTTCCTGGAAGTCGGACTGGAGAACACTCCGGCCCGGGACACATGGAAAGGATTGCAGAAGATGGTCGCCACTTACTTCCCAGGTCGGGGCACACTCTTCGAGGAGACGTACCTGGAGGGCAAGGCCGAGGGCAAGGCTGAGGGCAAGGCCGAGGAACGCACCGCCCTGATCCTGCACGTACTGGAGAAGCGGGAGATCGAGGTCTCCGAAGGGGCCCGCGACCGCATCACCTCCTGCACCGACCTCGACCAGCTCGCCGCCTGGCTCGACCGAGCCCTGACAGCCGAAGCGGCCGACGACCTCTTCACCGGGGACCCTGAAGTCCCCGACGACGGCCCATGCGACAAGGGATCCTGCGGATAATGGTCGCCACTTTCTTCCCCGGCCGGGGAACGCTCATCGAGGAGACGTACCTGGCGGGCAAGGCCGAGGGCGAGGCCGAGGGACGCACCACTCTGATCCTGCGCGCGTTGGAGAAGCGCGGGATCGAGGTCTCCGGCAAGGTCCGCGACCGAGTCGTCTCCTGCACCGACCTGGCCCAGCTCACCATCTGGTTCGACCGGTCCCTGACCGCCGAATCCGCGGCGGACCTCTTCATCAGGAACCCCGAGGACTCCGAACTGGCCGCGCTGACCCTGCGCATCCTGGACAAGCGCGGTATCGGCGTTCCCCACCCGGTCCGCAGACGCATCACCTCCTGCACCGACCTCGACCAGCTCACCACCTGGTTCGACCGAGCCCTGACCGCCGAAGCGGCCGACGACCTCTTCGCAGAACCCGCCGGCTGAACACAGAACTCCGCCCTGAGCGCGAAAGCGGTCCGGGACCCCTGGGTCGGGGTTCCGGACCGCTTTCGCGATGTCGCTGTGCCGGGACGGCTACTTCGGCTGGGGCTTCTGGATCTTGAGGTGGAGTTCGCGGAGGCGGGACTCGTCGAGCTCGGTGGGGGCGCCCATCATGAGGTCCTGGGCGTTGCCGTTGAGCGGGAAGGCGATCGTCTCGCGGATGTTGGGCTCGTCGGCGAGGAGCATGACGATGCGGTCGACGCCGGGGGCGATGCCACCGTGCGGCGGGGCGCCGAAGCGGAGGGCGCGGAGCATGCCCGCGAACTCGCGCTCCACCGTCTCGTTGTCGTAGCCCGCGATCTCGAAGGCCTTGAGCATGATGTCCGGCTCATGGTTCCGGATGGCACCGCTGGACAGCTCGACGCCGTTGCAGACGATGTCGTACTGCCAGGCCAGGACGTCCAGCGGGTCCTTGTTCTCCAGGGCCTCCAGACCGCCCTGCGGCATCGAGAAGGGGTTGTGCGAGAAGTCGATCTTCCCGGTCTCCTCGTCCTTCTCGTACATCGGGAAGTCGACGATCCAGCAGAAGCGGAAGACGCCCTCCTCGAAGTGCCCGGCACGCTTGGCGGCCTCGACCCGCACCGCGCCCATGATCTTCGAGACCTCGTCGAACTCGCCCGCGCCGAAGAACACCGCGTGACCGGCGGCCAGGGAGAGGCGCTTGGTCAGCTCGGCGACGTTCTCCTCGGTGAGGAACTTCGCGATGGGGCCGGTCAGCGAACCGTCCTCGGCCACCCGCACCCAGGCCAGGCCCTTGGCGCCCAGCGAGACCGCGTAGTCACCCAGTTGGTCGAAGAACTTGCGCGGCTGGTCCTGGACCGCCGGGACCGGCAGCGCGCGCACATGCTTGCCGGCGAACGCCTTGAACTCCGAGTCCGCGAAGACATCGGTGAGGTCCACCAGCTCCAGCTGGGCGCGCAGGTCCGGCTTGTCGGAGCCGTACTTGAGCATCGCCTCGCGGAACGGGATGCGCGGGAAGGGCGAGGTGACATGGCGGCCGCCGCCGAACTCCTCGAACAGCTCCGTCATCAACTGCTCGATGGGCCGGAACACGTCCTCCTGCTCGACGAAGCTCATCTCCACGTCGAGCTGGTAGAACTCGCCCGGCGAGCGGTCGGCGCGGGCGTCCTCGTCGCGGAAGCAGGGCGCGATCTGGAAGTAGCGGTCGAAGCCGGAGATCATCAGCAGCTGCTTGAACTGCTGCGGCGCCTGCGGCAGCGCGTAGAAGCGGCCGGCGTGCAGCCGGGAGGGCACGACGAAGTCGCGGGCGCCCTCGGGGGAGGTCGCCGTCAGGATGGGCGTGGCCATCTCGTTGAAGCCGAGGGCGACCATCTTGTGCCGGATCGCGGAGACCACGGCGGTGCGCAGCATGATGTTGCGGTGCATGCGCTCGCGGCGCAGGTCGAGGAAGCGGTACTCCAGGCGCCGCTCCTCGTTGACCCCGTCCTCCGCGTTGATCGTGAAGGGCAGCGGAGCCGCGGCGCCGAGCACCTCGACCGCGCCGACCTCGATCTCGACCTCGCCGGTGGGCAGCTCCGTGTTCACGTTCTCGGTTCCACGTGAAACAACGCTGCCGTCGACCCGGACGACCGTCTCCTTGGAGAGCTTGTCCAGCGCCTCGTACGCGGGCGTGCCGGGGCGGGCGACGAGCTGCGTGATGCCGTAGTGGTCGCGCAGATCGATGAAGAGGATGCCGCCCAGGTCGCGCCGATTGTGCAGCCAGCCGCTCAGCCGGACGTCGGTGCCGACGTCAGAGGCGCGGAGCTCGCCGCAGGTGTGGGACCTGTACCGATGCATCGTCGTTCATCCAGTCTTCGCGGATCGGGGATCACCGGGCGGGCACGGCCCGGACCCACCCAGCCTACCGGCCGAGCGGAGATCGGCTCCCCCCGTATCAGGGCGGTCCGGCCCCGTCCGTGCCCGCACCGGCGCCCGTACGTCCGTACGTCTTCGGTGGCAGTGTGCGAGAGGCTCTTCTTACAGTGGGGCAATGCGCACTGGTGAGCCCCTGCCCGCCGTGGGGGACGTCCTGGCCGCCCTCGCCACCGGGACGTGGCACTGGGACACCTCCACCGGGCTGGTCGCGGTCGACGCCGAGGCGGCACGGCTGCTCGGGCTGCCCGCCGAGGACGTCACCCTCACCGAGGCCCAGGTGCGCGCCCGTCTGCACCCCGTCGACTGGAACGAGACCACCGGTGTGGTGCAGCTCGCCGCCGCCGAGGGCACCCTCGCCGAGGTGCGCGTCCGGATCATGGACGAGCGGGGCCGGATCATCCGGGTGGTCCGCAGCCGCTCCCGCCCCGCCTACGACTCCCGCAAGAAGGCGTACGAGCTGATCGGCACCCTCCAGGAGGTCACCGAGCCGACCCCCGGTTCGCCCGCGGGGCGCAGCGCGGTCACCGGGGACTGGCGGCGCTCCCGGGAGGCGTTCCTGCTGGATGCCGGCCGCGCGCTGGCCGAGGCACGCTCCACCGCCGAGGTGCTGCGGGTCGCGGCGGGGCTGGCGATGCCCGGCTTCTCCCCCGACGGGCTGGCCGTCTTCGGCGTCGAGGCCGACCATCTGACGATCATCGGCCACCACGGGCAGCAGCAGGGCGACGAGGTCCCCTTCGTGCACATGACCCTGGACACGGACTATCCGGCCGCCGAGGTGATCCGCACCGGCCGGGCCGTCTATCTGTCCTCCCCCGAGGAGTACCGGGCCCGCTATCCGCTCACCTGGAAGCTGGCCCAGCGCTTCGGCCGCCGCTCCTGGGCGTTCCTGCCGCTGACCGCCTCGGGCCACACCATGGGCGCCTGGATGGCCGCCTTCACCTATCCGGTCGCCTTCACCCCCGACGAGCGCTCGGTGCTGACCACGGTGGCCCGCATGCTCGCCCAGGCGCTCTCGCGGGCCGGGACCGCCGAGACCGAGCGGGAGCTGAGCGAGGGCCTCCAGCGCTCGATGATGCCGACGACGGGCCCCGCCGTCCCCGGCATGGAGGTGGCGGCCCGCTACGTGCCCACCGGCGGCGGCCTCCAGGTCGGCGGCGACTGGTACGACGTGATCCCGCTGCCCGGCGGCCCCGCCCGGAACCGCGCGAAGGACGGTGCGGGCCGGTTCGCGCTGGTCATCGGCGATGTCCAGGGCCATGACGTGCGCGCCGCCGGTCTGATGGGGCAGCTGCGCATCGCCCTGCGCGCCTACGCCTCCGAGGGACACCGCCCGGACGCGGTGCTCACGCGCGCCTCGCGCTTCCTGCACGGCATCATCGATGAGAGCGCCGACGGCGCCGGCAGTGGCGACGACGCCGACATCGCCCTCAGCGATCTGCGCTTCGCGACCTGCCTGTACGCCGAGGTCGACCCGCGCACCGGGGTCCTGGAGGTGGCCCGCGCCGGGCACCCGGACCCGGTGATCCGTATGGCGGACGGCACCGTCCTGCTGCGGCTGACGGCCGGCGGACTGCCGCTGGGGGTCGATCCGGACGCCGACTACCCCACCACCCGGTTCGTGCTGGAGCCCGGCGAGACCATGATGATCTGCACGGACGGTCTGATCGAGACCGGCGGCCACGATCTGGACACCGGCTGGCAGCGGATCCGCACCATCCTGGAGCAGCACGAGGGCGATGCCGAGGAGCTGGCCGACGCGCTCGTCCAGGCCGTGCACGGGCCCTCCTCGCACCACACCACGGGCCCGCTCGCCGACCGCCGCGAGGACGACATCGCCGTACTGCTGCTGAGCCGGCACCCGGACGGCCGGGACGCGGCCGCCGTCCGCCCGGAGGTCCGGCGCACCCTGCTGACCGTCGCGCAGGCCGAGCCGGAGCGGATCGCGGTGGCCCGGCAGCAGCTGCGGGAGCTGCTGCACGACTGGTCGTCCGCCGACCAGGTGGACTCGGCGGTGCTGCTGCTGTCCGAGATGCTGACCAACGTGCTCGTGCACACCGACACCGACGCGCTGGTGCTGGCCGAGGTGAGCGGCGAGCGCGGTGAGCGGCGGATGCGGGTGGAGGTCACCGACGCGGGCGACGACCTGCCGCACAAACGCCGGCCGGGCGAGCTGGCCTCCTCGGGGCGCGGCCTGGTGCTGATCGAGCTGCTGGCGGACGCCTGGGGGGTCGAGCCGCGCGGCGAGGGCAAGAGCATCTGGTACGAGCTGTACGAGCCGCCGCGCGACAAGCCCTGACCGGCCCGGCGGACAACCGTGCGGGGCGGCCGGGACCTGTCCTAGGCGTACCGCTGCCGCAGTTCGTGGATGACCCCGGAGGCCGCCGCCGTCAGCGGCACCGCCAGCAGCATGCCGACGATCCCGGCGACCGCCGCCCCGGCGGTGATCGCCAGCAGCACGGCCGCCGGATGCAGCTGCACGGTCCGGCTCTGGATCACCGGCTGGAGCACATGCCCCTCCAGGACCTGCACGGCGAGCACCACGCCGAGCGCCCAGAGCGCGACGACGAACCCCCGGTCGGCGAGCGCGACCAGCACGGACACCGTCCCGGAGATGAAGGCCCCCAGATAGGGGATGTACGCGCCCACGAAGACCAGCGCGCCCAGCCCCAGCGCGCCCGGCACGTCCAGCAGGACCAGGCCGAGGGTGATGCACACGGCGTCGATGAACGCGATCAGGGTGGTGCCGCGCATGAAGCCCTCGACGGCGGCGAAGGCGCGGCGCGCCATGGCCTCCGCCGTGTCGGCGCTCTGCCCGGGGGACAGCGAGCGCAGCGCGCGCAGCGCCCGGCCCGAGTCGCGCAGGAAGAAGAAGACGAGCAGCAGCGCCAGCACCGCCATCGCCAGGTACTCGGCGATCATGCTGACCCCGCTGATGACGTTGGAGACGGCGGTCCCGCCGAACTTCGACAGCAGGTCGCGGCCGTGCGCGGCGAGGTCCTTGAGGGAGGTGCCGGCCGCCCCGAAGTGGTCGGCGAGCGACCGGGCCGCGTTCTCCAGCGAGGAGGCGATCTGCGGTCCGCTGTCGATCAGGGCGAGGGTCACGATGTAGCCGACGCCGCCGACGGCCACCAGCACGGCGGCGCAGGTGATCCCGGCCGCGAGCGAGCGGTTCAGCCCGGCCCGCACCAGCCGCCGGAACAGGGGCCGCAGCAGCGCGGTCCCGAGCAGCGCGAGGAGCACCGGTGTGACCGTCGTACGGAAGGTCACGCACAGCCGCACCACGACCCACACCACGCCGGAGACGAGCAGCGCGACGGCGCACCAGGCGGCAAGGCGCCTCACGGGTTCGGGCAGCAGTCGCACCCCACCAGCGGACCACGCCCCGGGCGCGCTGTCCTGCACGGACGGCCCGCCCGGGTGACCGTACGGACGGTCCTGCGGACCGCCCGCCGTCGGTCCTGCGGCCGCCCGTGTCAGTCCTGCGGACCGTCCGCGGTCATGCCGTGCACGGCCGGGACGGTGCCGAGGCGGCCCTTCTGGAAGTCCTCGAAGGCCTGCTTCAGCTCGTCCTGGGTGTTCATGACGAACGGGCCGTAGTGGACCATGGGCTCGCGGATCGGCCGGCCGCCCAGCAGGACGACCTCCAGGTCCGGGGTGCGGGAGTCCTGCTGCTCGTCCGCGCGGACGGTCAGCGAGGAGCCCGCGCCGAAGACCGCCGTCTGCCCGGTGCGGACCGGGCGCCGGTCGGTGCCGGCGAAGCCCTGGCCCGCGAGGACGTAGGCGAGGCCGTTGAAGTCCTCGCGCCAGGGGAGCGTGATCTCGGCGCCCGGGGCGAGCGTCGCGTGGATCATGGTGATCGGGGTGTGGGTGATGCCGGGTCCGGCGTGCCCGTCCAGCTCACCGGCGATGACCCGCAGCAGCGCGCCGCCGTCGGGAGAGGTGAGCAGCTGGACCTGGCCGCCGCGGATGTCCTGGTAGCGCGGGGCCATCATCTTGTCCTCGGCGGGCAGGTTCACCCACAGCTGGAGGCCGTGGAAGAGGCCGCCGGACAGCACGAGGGACTCCGGCGGCGCCTCGATGTGCAGCAGGCCCGAGCCCGCCGTCATCCACTGGGTGTCGCCGTTGGTGATGGTGCCGCCACCGCCGTGCGAGTCCTGGTGGTCGAAGGTCCCGTCGATGATGTAGGTGACGGTCTCGAAGCCGCGGTGCGGGTGCCAGGGGGTGCCCTTGGGCTCACCGGGCGCGTACTCCACCTCGCCCATCTGGTCCATCATGATGAACGGGTCGAGATGGCGGTAGTTGATCCCGGCGAACGCCCGGCGCACCGGGAAGCCCTCGCCCTCGAAACCGCTCGGCGCGGTCGTGACGGCGAGCACGGGCCGTGCCACGGCGTCGGCGGGAGCGGTCACGCGGGGCAGCGTCAGCGGGTTCTCGACGGTCACTGCAGGCATGTCGGTACCTCCTTGTGCGCTCACTCTAGTTGAGCATTCAACTTTCTGCCAGCCACAACGGAGCCTGGCCGGGAGACATTCCCGCGGAGCGGTTCGAGGAGGCCGGGGCGGCGGAGCGACGGGACGGGGCGCGCGGGGGCACGGAGGCACGGGGGCACGGGGGCACGGGGGCGGACACGACGAGGCCCGGGGGCGCCCCTGGCGCACTCCCGGGCCGGGTGCCGGAAGGAGCGTGCTCAGCCGTACATGCGGCGCATGGCGAAGTCGACCATCTGTTCGACGGCCTTGGCGTCGAAGACCATCCGGTGCTCGCCCTCCATGTCGAGCACGAAGCCGTACCCCGTGGGCAGCAGGTCGATGACCTCGGCGCCGGTGATCACGAAGTACTTCGACTCCTTGCCCGCGTACCGGCGCAGCTCCTTGAGGGAGGTGAACATCGGGATCACCGGCTGCTGCGTGTTGTGCAGCGCCAGGAAGCCCGGGGTGTCGCCGCGCGGGCAGTACACCTTGGAGGTGGCGAAGACCTGCTGGAAGTCCTCGGCGGCCAGCTGCCCGGTGGTGAAGGCGCGCACCGCGTCGGCCAGCGACGGCGGCGACGGCTCCGGGTACAGCGGCGGCTGCTGCCCGTATCCGCCCCCGGGCATCTGCTGCTGCGGCGGAACGTAACCCTGCTGTGCGCCCGCGCCCGCGCTCTGGTCGTAGCCGTACATGGACCAAAGACTACTGAGTCACAGATGGCCCGCTCGGGGTTGCTTCTTATTACCGACGGGTAGCATCATCGGAGTTACTAGTTGGTACGTGAATGCGAGGAGTCAGTGCCTCGCCGAGTCCTCAACGGGAGCCGTCGCCATGGGGCACTACAAGTCGAATCTCCGTGACATCGAGTTCAACCTCTTCGAAGTGCTCGGGCGCGACAAGCTCTACGGCACCGGGCCGTTCGAGGAGATGGACACCGAGACCGCGCGCAGCGTCCTGGAGGAGCTGACCCGCCTCGCCGAGAACGACCTGGCGGAGTCCTTCGCGGACGCCGACCGCAACCCGCCGGTGTTCGACCCGGAGACCAGCACCGCGCCGGTCCCGGCGAGCTTCAGGAAGAGCTACAAGGCCTTCATGGACTCGGAGTACTGGCGGCTCGGCCTGCCCGAGGAGATCGGCGGCACCACCGCCCCGCCGTCCCTGATCTGGGCGTACGCGGAGCTGATCCTCGGCGCCAACCCGGCCATCTGGATGTACTCCTCCGGTCCGGCGTTCGCCCGCATCCTCTTCGAGGAGGGCACCGAGGAGCAGAAGAAGTGGGCCGGGATCGCGGTCGAGAAGACCTGGGGCTCCACCATGGTGCTCACCGAGCCCGACGCGGGCTCCGACGTGGGCGCCGGCCGCACCAGGGCCGTCCGGCAGGAGGACGGCTCCTGGCACATCGAGGGCGTGAAGCGCTTCATCACCTCCGGTGAGCACGACATGGAGGAGAACATCCTCCACTACGTCCTCGCCCGCCCCGAGGGCGCCGGTCCGGGCACCAAGGGCCTGTCCCTCTTCCTGGTGCCGAAGTACCTGTTCGACGTCGAGACCGGCGAGCTGGGCGAGCGCAACGGCGTCTACGCCACCAACGTCGAGCACAAGATGGGCCTCAAGGCGTCCAACACCTGCGAGATGACCTTCGGCGACCGCCACCCCGCCAAGGGCTGGCTGATCGGCGACAAGCACGACGGCATCCGCCAGATGTTCCGCATCATCGAGTTCGCCCGCATGATGGTCGGCACGAAGGCGATCTCCACCCTCTCCACCGGCTACCTCAACGCCCTGGAGTACGCCAAGGAGCGCGTCCAGGGTCCCGACCTGGCGAACTTCATGGACAAGACCGCGCCCAAGGTCACCATCACGCACCACCCCGACGTGCGCCGCTCGCTGATGACGCAGAAGGCGTACGCGGAGGGCATGCGCGCCCTGGTGCTGTACACCGCCTCCGTCCAGGACACCATCGCGGTCAAGGAGGCGAACGGCGAGGACGCCAAGGCCGAGCACGCGCTGAACGACCTGCTGCTGCCCATCGTCAAGGGCTACGGCTCCGAGAAGGGCTACGAGCAGCTCGCCCAGTCCCTCCAGATCTTCGGCGGCTCGGGCTTCCTCCAGGAGTACCCGATCGAGCAGTACATCCGCGACGCCAAGATCGACACCCTCTACGAGGGCACGACCGCGATCCAGGGCCAGGACTTCTTCTTCCGGAAGATCGTCCGCAACCAGGGTGCCGCGCTGAACTCGCTCGCCGAGGACATCAAGAAGTTCCTGGCGCTGGCCACCGGCGGCGAGGAGCTGTCCGGGGCCCGCGAGCACCTGGCCAAGGCCGCCGTCGAGCTGGAGGCCGTCGTCGGTCTGCTGCTGACCGACCTGGCCGCCACCGAGCAGGACGTCAAGAACATCTACAAGGTGGGCCTGAACACCACCCGCCTGCTGCTGGCCTGCGGTGACGTGGTCGTCGGCTATCTGCTGCTCAAGGGCGCGGCGATCGCGGCGGAGAAGCTCCAGACCGCCTCCGCCAAGGACCGCGCCTTCTACACCGGCAAGATCGCGGCGGCGAAGTTCTTCGCGGCCAACGTCCTGCCCGGCGTCACGCTGGCCCGCAAGCTGGCCCAGAACGTCGACCTGGACCTGATGGAGCTGGACGAGGCCGCGTTCTAGCCCCGCCCGCCCCGCCGGACCGCGGGGGCCCCGACCGGGCCGTACGGGGTCCGCTCCCGAAGGAGGGAGCGGACCCCGTCGTCGTTAAGGTGAGGTCATGCGCACGAACCGGCCCTTCGACCGTGGCCACACCGACGACCTGATGTCCTTCCTCGCGGCCGCCCCGTCGCCGTACCACGCCGTGGCGAGCGCCGCGCAGCGGCTGGAGAAGGCCGGCTTCCGGCAGGTCGCCGAGACGGACGAGTGGGACGGCACCAGCGGCGGGAAGTTCGTGCTGCGCGGCGGCGCGATCGTCGCCTGGTACGTCCCCGAGGGCGCCGCCGCGCACACCCCCTTCCGCATCGTCGGCGCGCACACCGACTCGCCGAACCTGCGCGTCAAGCCGCTGCCCGACTCCGGGGCGCACGGCTGGCGCCAGATCGCCGTGGAGATCTACGGCGGCCCGCTGATGAACTCCTGGCTCGACCGCGACCTGGGCCTGGCCGGGCGGCTGACGCTGCGCGACGGCTCCACCCGCCTGGTGAACGTCGCCCGGCCGCTGCTGCGCGTCCCCCAGCTCGCCATCCACCTGGACCGCACGGTCTCCACCGAGGGACTGAAGCTGGACAAGCAGCGCCACCTCCAGCCGGTGTGGGGCCTCGGCGACGATGTCCGCGACGGCGACCTCGTCGCCTTCCTGGAGCAGGAGGCGGGCCTGGCGGCCGGTGAGGTCACCGGCTGGGACCTGATGACGCACTCCGTGGAGGCGCCCGCCTACCTGGGCCGCGACCGCGAGCTGGTGGCGGGCCCGCGCATGGACAACCTGCTCTCCGTGCACGCCGGGACGGCCGCGCTGGCCGCCGTGGCGACCGGTTCCGGCGCCGCGGACCTGCCGTACATCCCGGTGCTGGCCGCCTTCGACCACGAGGAGAACGGCTCCCAGTCCGACACCGGCGCGGACGGCCCGCTGCTCGGCGGCGTCCTGGAGCGTTCGGTGTTCGCGCGCGGCGGTGCGTACGAGGACCGGGCGCGCGCCTTCGCGGGCACCGTCTGCCTGTCCTCCGACACCGGCCACGCGGTGCACCCCAACTACGCCGAGCGGCACGACCCGACGCACCACCCGCGCGCGGGCGGCGGCCCGATCCTCAAGGTGAACGTCAACAACCGCTACGCCACCGACGGTTCGGGCCGGGCGCTGTTCGCCGCGGCCTGCGAGAAGGCGGGCGTGCCGTTCCAGTCGTTCGTCTCCAACAACTCCATGCCGTGCGGCACCACGATCGGCCCGATCACCGCGGCCCGGCACGGCATCAGGACCGTCGACATCGGTGTCGCGATCCTCTCCATGCACAGCGCCCGCGAACTGTGCGCGGCCGACGACCCGTTCCTGCTGGCCAACGCGCTGGTGGCGTTCCTGGAGGGCTGAGGGCGCGGCCCATGGGCGCCGCCCCCGCATGTCCATCCGGCCCCGGGGTACCCGGAGTTGACCGGAGGGGACCGGAACGGCCGGAACCACCGGATCCGAACCGGACCTGGAACCGGGCTAGGAGGCGACACTCATGGGCCTCGGCGGGTGCATCATCCTCATCGCCGTGGGAGCCATCCTCACGTTCGCGACCGACTGGCACATGCAGGGGGTCAACCTGCACCTGGTCGGCGTCATCCTGATGATCGTCGGGCTGATCGGCGTCACGACGTTCAGCAGCATCGCGCGGCGCCGCCGCGTCATGGTGCCGCCCGCGACGACCGTCGTCGAGGAGGAGCGGCACCACACCACGCGTGACGGTTACAGCGACGGCTACGGTCTCTGACCGCGCCGCCGCGGGCCGGAGCCCGCACGGGCTCCGGCCGGTGTCCGGGCCGGGCTTCGGGCCCGGCCCGTCAGGCGTCCAGACCGGCCAGCACGAGCGGCAGCCGGTCGGCGCCGTCCCCGGCCAGCCGGACCGGGACGCCCCAGTCCTGCTGGTGCACATGACAGGCCGGATACGGGTTGTCCGGGTCGTCGTCGCAGGAGGCGGCCATCGCGGAGACGTGCAGGACGCCCTCCGCCACGGCGGGGTTCAGCTCCAGCGTGCGGGCCAGGCCGGTGCCCGCGCCCTCGCCGTCGAGCAGCAGCTCGGGCGGGGTGGCGGAGACCAGCAGACGGGTGGAGGGACCGTAACGGGTGTCCAGCTTCTGGCCCTTCGGCGCCTGGAAGATCACGTCCAGCCGGAGGCGGCCGGGGGCGACCTCGGTGGCGGCGCGGCGGGTGCGGTGGGCGACGGCCTGCACCCGCACCGCCTCCTCGGGCAGGCGCAGCCGGGTCAGCCGGTGCCGGGCCGACTCCACCACCACGATGTCGTCGCCGTCGAGCACCGCGTCGCTGGGCTCGCGCAGATCCGTGGCGAGCGTGGTGACCTCGCCGGTGGCGGGGTCGTAGCGGCGCAGGGCGTGGTTGTAGGTGTCGGCGACGGCGACCGAGCCGTCCGGCAGGGCGGTGACCCCGAGCGGGTGCTGGAACAGCGCCTGTCCGGCGGCACCGTCGCGGTGGCCGAAGTCGAACAGGCCGGTGCCCACCGCCGTGTGCACCGAGCCGTCCGCCTCCACCCAGCGCAGCGCGGAGGTCTCGGCGTCGGCCAGCCACAGCCGCTCGGGCGTGGCCGCGAGGCCGGACGGCTGCGCGAACCACGCCTGGTCGGCGGGTCCGTCGACCAGGCCCTCGTTGGTCGTGCCGGCGGCGACGGACACGGTGTGCCCGGCCGGGTCGTACGCCCACAGCTGGTGCACGCCCGACATGGCGATCCACACCCGCCCCTGCCACCAGGCCACGTCCCAGGGCGAGGAGAGGTCGGTCTCGCGGGCCGGTCCGGAGGTCGGTGAGCCCTGCCACCACTGACGGCCGGTCCCGGCGAGGGTGGTGACCTCGCCGGTGGCCGGGTCCAGGCGGCGCAGCGCGTGGTTGACGGTGTCGGCGACGACGACCGAGCCGTCGTCGAGCAGGGCCAGGCCCTGCGGCTCGCTGAAGCAGGCCGTGGCGGCGTCGCCGTCGGTGAATCCGCGCGTCCCGGAGCCGATCCGGCGCAGCTCGCTCTCGCCGTCCCCGGCCAGCTCCACGATCTGGTGCCGGGTGGTGTCGCTGACCAGGAAGGTCCCGGCGGGCAGGCGCAGCGCCTTGCCGGGGAAGCGCAGGGTGGTGGGCTCGGGCTCCGGCGGTACGTAGGGTCCGTCGCCGCGCCGCAGGGTGCCCTTGGCGGTGTGCTCGGCCTCCAGCTCCTCGACCAGCCGTTCGATGGCGTGCGCATGGCCCTCGCCCGCGTGCTGGGCGACGACGTAGCCCTCGGGGTCGATCACGACCAGCGTCGGCCAGGCCCGTACCGCGTACTGCTTCCAGGTGGCCAGCTGCGGGTCGTCGAGCACGGGGTGCTCCACGCCGTACCGCTCCACGGCGTCGACGACCGCCCGGTGCTCGGCCTCGTGCGCGAACTTCGGGGAGTGCACGCCGACCACGACCACCGTGTCGCGGTGTTTCTCCTCCAGCTCGCGCAGCTCGTCCAGGACGTGCAGGCAGTTGATGCAGCAGAAGGTCCAGAAGTCCAGCAGGACGATGCGTCCGCGCAGGTCGGCGAGGCTGTACTGCCGTCCGCCGGTGTTCAGCCAGCCGCCCTCGCCGGTCAGCTCGGGGGCGCGGACACGGGCGCGGCGCGGGGTCGGGGTCGGGGCCGGTTCGCTCATGCGTCAAGGGTGCCACCGGCCGGCCGCTCTCAGTCCGTCGGCCTACCGGCGGCGTCGGGCGGGCCCCGCCGGGGAAGCCGTGAGGCATGAGATTCCTCGTACGCGACCGGATCCTCGGCATCGGTGACGACTACTGGATCGAGGACGAGCACGGAGACAAGGTCTTCCTCGTCGACGGCAAGGCGATGCGGCTGCGGGACACCTTCGAGCTGAAGGACGCCCGCGGCCGGGTCCTGATCGACATCCACCAGAAGATGTTCGCGCTGCGGGACACGATGGTGATCGAGCGGGACGGGGAGGCGCTGGCGAAGATCCGCCGCAAGCGGCTGTCGCTGCTGCGCAACCACTACCGGGTGTCCCTGGCCGACGGCACCGAGCTCGACGTCAGCGGCAAGATCCTCGACCGGGAGTTCGCCGTCGAGTACGACGGGGAGCTGCTGGCCGTGATCTCCCGGCGGTGGCTGAGCGTCGTCGAGACCTACGGCGTCGACATCGTCCGCGACGACGCGGACCCGGCGCTGCTGATCTCGGTGGCGGTGTGCGTGATCCACCTGGCGGAGAAGGAACGGGACGAGGGCTGATCCGGCGGGCGGGTCCGGCGGGCGGACAGGGTGCGCGGGGTACGCGGCCCGCTCACCGGGTGCCCGCGCAGGGCGGTTCCGGGTGCGGTGGTGCCTGGGGCACGTGGGCTCCGGCCCGGGTGCGCGGCCGGGGCGCCGGGCTGGGTGCGCGGAGGCGAGTCCACCGGACCGGGCGCGGGGCGGCAGGCGCGCGAGCGCGGGCACAGGGCGGCCCGGCGGGGCCGGTGCCCTCCGACTCTGCCGACCCGCACGCGGGCTCGGCTCACCGCGCCGGGTGCAGCGCCGGGGCGCCGGGCTGGGGCTCGCGGGGGTGAGTCGGCCGGACCGGGTGCGGGGGCAGACCGCTGATCCAGGTACCCGGGGGGGCCGGGCCACCGGCCCGGGTACACCGAGTCCAGATCGCCGGAAGGCCGGGTGCAGCGCCGGGGCGCCGGGCTGGGGTGCCCGGGTGAGTCCGCCGAACCGGTGCGCGGGGGACGGACCACTGGTCCAGGGGCACGGCGGACGCACCACCGGCCCGGTCACGCCGATACCGCGCCACGGGCCCCTGCCCAGGCACACCGGGGCCGGATCACCGGACTCGGAACGCGGCGGACGGGCCGCCGACCCGGGTACGCCGAGGCGGACCGCCGGACCGGGCACGCCGAAGCCGGACCGCCGGACCGGGCACGCCGAAGCCGGACCGCCGGACCGGGCACGCCGAAGCCGGGCCCCCGGACCGGGTACGCCGGAGCCGGGCCCCCGGACCGGGTACGCCGGAGCCGGAGCGCCGGGTGCGGGACGGCGGACCGGGGCACGTGCCCGGTCGCCGGGTCAGAGGACCCGGTCCTTGAGGGCGGGGAACTGCTCGCGGGTCCGTGCCACCTTCGCCGGGTCGAACTCGGCGCGCAGGACCTCCTCGTCCGCTCCCGCCTCCGCCAGCACCTCGCCCCAGGGATCCACCACGATCGAGTGACCGGCCTGGGGAACCCCGGCGTGGGTCCCGGCCGTTCCGCAGGCGAGCACGAACGCCTGGTTCTCCACCGCCCGCGCGCGGGCCAGCAGCGTCCAGTGCGCCCGGCGGCGCTCCGGCCAGCCCGCCGGGACGACCAGGGTCTCGGCGCCCGCGTCGACGAGGCCGCGGAACAGCTCGGGGAAACGGAGGTCGTAGCAGGTCGCCACACCGACGACCGTCTCCGGCAGCCGGACCGCCACCAGGTCCCGGCCGGCCCCCATCAGCACCGCCTCGCCCTGGTCGAAGCCGAAGCGGTGGATCTTCCGGTAGGAGGCGGCCAGGTCTCCGGACGGAGCGAAGACGAGGGAGGTGTTGTAGAGGGTGCCGTCGATGTCCCGTTCCGGCACCGAGCCGGCGTGCAGCCACACCCCCGCGTCGGCCGCGGCCGCGCCCATCGCCTCGTACGTCGGCCCCCGCAGCGGCTCCGCCGCGCCGTCGAACTCGTCGAAGGCGAAGGCCCCGGTGGTCCACAGCTCCGGCAGCACGACCAGGTCGGCCGCGGACTCCGCGCGTACCAGCGAGGCCGCGCGCCGCCGTCGTACGGCGACCGATTCGCCCTCGTCCACGGCGATCTGGATCAGAGAGGCGCGCACACTACCACCGTCCTGGCAATCGAGTTGTCCCGACGGGCCTACGATCGTCACACGAAAGCACTGCCGGGGTGCCTCACAGCAGCGTAACTTGGGGATCCCCCCTGTCTCGAAGCGGAGCGAGAGCCCGGGGGATGCCCAAGCCGCCCGCCGACCGCCACCACTCCCCACTGGCAATGCCGCCACAACCTGACCGTGTACCGACCGCCGAGGGGTCCCGTTCCGTGAGTCTGCATCCCACCCTCCAGCCCTACGCCGATGCCTGGACCCACTCCGTCGAGGCGATATCCGAGCTGGTGCAGCCGCTCGTGGAGGGCGAGTGGAACCGGCGGACCCCCTGCCCGGGATGGTCCGTCCGCGACATCGTCTCGCACGTCATCGGCATGGACTGCGAGGCGCTGGGCGACCCGCGCCCCATCCACGCGCTGCCGCGCGACCTGTTCCACGTCACCAACGAGCACCAGCGCTACATGGAGATGCAGGTCGACGTCCGCCGCCACCACACGGCGCCGGAGATGACCTCCGAGCTGGAGTACACGGTCATCCGCCGCAACCGGCAGCTGCGCAACGAGTCCCGCGACCCGGGCACCAAGGTGCGCGGCCCGCTCGGCGCGGAGATCACCCTGGAGGAGTCGATGCGCTACCGCGCCTTCGACATCTGGGTGCACGAACAGGACCTGCGCGCCGCCCTCGGCCGCCCCGGCGACCTCGACTCGCCCGGCGCGTACGTCGCCCGGGACCATCTGCTCGACGCGCTGCCGGAGGTCGTGGCGGTGCGGGCGGACGCGCCGCGCAGTTCGGCGATCGTCTTCGACGTGCACGGCCCGGTGGAGTTCCTGCGCACGATCCGCGTCGACATCCAGGGCCGCGGCACCCTGGAGACGGCGCCCGCGCTGGGCCCGGCCGCGGCCCTCTCCCTGGACTGGGAGACGTACGTCCGGCTGGCCTGCGGCCGGACCACCCCGGAGGCGGTGGCGGACCGGGTGAAGACGGAGGGCGACCCGGAGCTGACGGCGGCGATCCTGCGGAACTTCACGGTCACGCAGTAGGAACCGGCGCTCGGGCAGCACGGCGTGACGCCGGTCCCCGCCGTGGACCGGACCGGACCGGCGTCCGGTGGTTCAGGCGGGGACGTGCACCGACTCCACCCGGCTCGCCACCAGCCGCTCCCGCTCCCGGCGGGCCGCCCGCCCGCGCAGCCGGAGGATCTGGCTGACCCCGAGCGCCTGGAGGACGAACACGGCGCAGAAGGCGACCGTGTAGTCGTCGTCCGTCGCGTCCAGCAGCACACCGATCGCGAACAGCGTCGTCATCGAGGCGATGAAACCGCCCATGTTGGTGATGCCGGAGGCGGTGCCCTGCCGCTCCGCCGGATTGGCGGGCCGGGCGAAGTCGAACCCGATCATCGAGGCGGGGCCGCACGCCCCGAGCACCGCGCAGAGCGTCACCAGCAGCCACATCGGCGCCCGTTCGCCCGGGTAGAGCAGGGTCGCCGCCCACATCGCGGCGGTCACCGCGACCGTGCCGAGCGCCAGCGGCAGCCGGGCCGCGTGGTGCCGGGCGACGATCTGCCCGAAGACCAGGCCGACGGCCATGTTCGACAGGACGACGAGCGTGAGCAGTTCACCGGCCGTGCCGCGGGACAGGCCCTGCGCCTCCACCAGGAAGGGCAGGCCCCACAGCAGCAGGAACACCATCGCCGGGAACTGCGTGGTGAAGTGCACCCACATGCCCAGCCGGGTCCCCGGCTCGCGCCAGGACGCGGCGATCTGCCGGCGCACATAGGCGGCGCCCTGATGCGGCACCGGCTCCGGCTCGTGGCCCTCGGGGTGGTCCTTCAGGAAGAGGACCAGCAGCACCAGCACCACCGCACCGGCCAGCGAGCTGCCCGCGAAGGCTGCCGTCCAGCCCAGCCCGTGCAGCAGCCGGGCCAGCACCAGGGTGGAGACGAGGTTGCCCGCCATGCCGACGAGCCCGGCGAGCTGCGCCACCATCGGCCCGCGCCGGGCGGGGAACCACCGGGTGCCCAGCCGCAGCACGCTGATGAAGGTCATGGCGTCGCCGCAGCCGAGCAGCGCCCGGGAGGCGAGCGCGGTGCCGTACGACGCCGAGAAGGCGAAGCCGAGCTGGCCGGCCGTGAACAGCACCACGCCGATGCCCAGCACCTTCTTGGTGCCGAGCCGGTCGACGAGCAGGCCGACGGGTATCTGCATGCCCGCGTAGACGAGCAGTTGGAGGATGGAGAAGGTGGACAGCGCGGAGGCGCCCACGTGGAAGCGGTCGGCGGCGTCCAGTCCGGCGACGCCCAGCGAGGTGCGGAAGATGACCGCGACGAAGTAGACGGCGACACCTATGCACCACACGGCGACGGCCCGCCGGCCGCCCGGCGGATCGCCGGGGAGGGTGACGGAGGCCGTCGTACCGGCCGTGGAGCTCATCGGACCTCACCCCGCGCCAGGTGCGAGAACCAGCTGACGTGCCGGTGGACGACATCGACGGCCGCCTCGGCGTCGCCGTCGCGCAGCGCCCGCAGGATCTCCTCGTGCTCGGTGAGCGTCTTGGCGATCCGGTCGGGATGGGAGTGCATGACGGCCACGCCCATGCGCAACTGCCGGTCGCGGAGCTGGTCGTAGAGGCGGGAGAGGATCTCGTTGCCGCCGCTGCGGACGATCTCCGCGTGGAAGCAGCGGTCGGTGACGGAGGCCGCCGCGAGGTCGCCCGCCGCCGCCTGCTCCTTCTGCTGCTCCAGCAGCTCCTCCAGCCGGGCGATGAGGGCGGGCGGGGCGGGGACGGCCTTGCGTGCGGCGTGCTCCTCGACCAGCTGCCGGGTCTCGACGACGTCCGCGATCTCCTGGGCGGACACCGGCAGGACCAGCGCTCCCTTCTTCGGGTACAGCTTGAGCAGCCCCTCGACCTCCAGGCGCAGCAGCGCCTCGCGCACCGGGGTGCGGGACACCCCGACCGCCTCGGCCAGTTCGCCCTCGGTCAGGAGGGTGCCGCCCTCGTAGCTGCGGTCCAGCACCGCTTGCTTGACATGGGTGTACACGCGGTCGGCGGCGGGGGGCTGCTTCACTGCCAGGCTCATGCCGACAGCATAGATACAACACGTACGCATAAGGGATGCCGTCCAGCATGCGGACCGGCCGCCGCGATCCGCACGATTTCCCCTCGTCCCGTGAACAACCAACTGTGCTACTTACGTGTCCTACAGACGCGGCCCTTCTTTTGTTGTCCCACAACTCGGCCGCACCATAGGGTTTTTCGACATAATCGGGGTATCTCACTTGAAAACCGGCATCCAGGCCACCCGACTCCGCAGAGCCGCAGCCGTCGCCCTGACCTCCGGCGCGGTGCTCGCCGCGGCAGCGCTGACCGCGGCCCCCGCGCAGGCCGTCGCCACGCCCTCCATCGCGGCCAAGGGCGGCTACGCGATGAACAACGCGAACGGCTCCTCGCTGTACACGAAGAACGCGGACACCCGGCTGTCCACCGGCTCCACCACGAAGATCATGACCGCCAAGGTCGTGCTGTCGCAGCGGGGTCTCGACCTCAACTCCAAGGTCACCATCCAGAAGGCGTACAGCGACTACGTCGTGCGCAACAACGCCTCCCAGGCCCACCTGATCGTGGGCGACAAGGTGACCGTGCGCCAGCTCCTGTACGGGCTGATGCTGCCCTCGGGCTGCGACGCCGCCTACGCGCTGGCCGACAAGTTCGGCTCGGGCAAGACCCGTGACGCCCGGGTCAAGTCCTTCATCGGCAAGATGAACACCGCCGCCAAGGACCTGAAGCTGAAGAACACGCACTTCGACTCGTTCGACGGCATCGGCAACGGCAAGAACTACTCGACGCCGCGCGACCTGACGAAGATCGCGAGCAGCGCCATGAAGAGCTCCACGTTCCGCTCGGTCGTGGCGACCAAGTCGTACCGTGCCAAGACCGTCACCAAGACGGGCTCCACGCGCACGATGGCGACCTGGACCAACACGAACACCCTGCTCAGCAGCTACAAGGGCGCCATCGGCGTGAAGACCGGCTCCGGCCCCGAGGCCAAGTACTGCCTCGTCTTCGCCGCCACCAAGGGCAAGAAGACCGTCATCGGCACGGTCCTGGCCTCCACCTCCGTCAACCAGCGCGGAACCGACGCCACCAAGCTCCTCAACTACGGCTTCGCCCGCCTGGGCTGACCCGGCCGACGAAGCGAAGGGCCCCCGCCGGCATCCGGCGGGGGCCCTTCCCCGTCCCGCCACCCACCTGCGCCCCGGCCCGCCCGTCATACACCTCCGGCCGCCCTCTTGCGGGCGTATCGGCCATCTTCCCTCGCAATCGTGAAGATCCTGCTCCTGGCTGGCATATGCGCTTTTGCCCGCTCTACCTTCCGCAGCGGAGGTGGTTCGCATGAACGAACCCAGCAGGAAGCCCCACCCGGTCCAGCGCCATGGGGCGATCGACATCAATGACTTCGTGTACGCCTCGACCGGATCGAGGATCCGGCGGCTCACGATGCCCGACGGAAGCCACTGGTTCCCGGCGGTGGACGTGTGCCGGCAGTTGGGGCACAGCAATGCGCGGCAGGCGCTCAGCGACCATGTCCCCGAGGAGCACCGAGAGATTCTCGAGACCGTCACCGGAGCTTACGGTCTCAGCGTTCCCGCAGGTCGGCAGTGGCGCCGAGACTTGAATCTGATCACTCTCCAGGGCCTGATCCTCCTCGTCAACGCCTGCACCAAGCCGGCCTGCGCCCCCTTCAAGCAGTGGGTCGCGGAAGTGATCGAGACCGTGCAGCGCGAGGGTTCCTACACCCTGGAGGAGGCCGAGGTGCAACCCGCGGCACCGGGGTCGCCGATCGCCTACGCCATGCCGGAACAGGTCGCCGACGCCATCGTCCGGCTGGAGTCGCACAACCTCCAGGTGGACGAGGAGATTGCGAACGCACAGCGTGAATCGCTCGCCGTGCAGAAGCAGATGCTGGCCGCGCAGCAGGCGACGCTCGCCGCCCAGCAGGTCATCGCCCAGGCCATGCAGCGCATCGCGGACCGGCTGGACACCCCGGCCCTGGAACGGCCCGCGCGGGTGACGGCCGCCGGGGGGACCACCACGGAGGCCGTACTGGCCGACTGGCGGCGGCGGTTGTCCGTCACCGAGGACGTGTGGGCGGTGGCCGTGGTGATCGCCCCCGTGCTCGTCGAGGAGGGGGAGCTGCGCCGGCCGCTCGAATCGATCGCGGCGCGCACCGGGCTGCCGGTGCGGCGGGTCAACGAGTGCCTGCGGATGCTGCGCAAGCACGCCTGCATCCGGTCGCGGGGCGCGGCGAAGGACGGGGCCCCGGTGTACGTGCTGAACCGCACCTGAGTGCGGGCAGCGCGGAGGGGCCGGTCGCAAACCAGAGTTGCGGCCGACCCCTCCAGGTCGCCGAGGCTAGCGGATCAGAGCCGTCAGGCCCAACTGATCAGCCGCTTGGGGTGTTCCAGGATCGCGGCGACATCGGCCAGCACCTTGGAGCCCAGCTCGCCGTCGACCAGGCGGTGGTCGAAGGAGAGGGCGAGGGTGGTGACCTGACGGGGCTTGACCTTGCCCTTGTGGACCCAGGGCTGGAGCTTGATCGCACCGACCGCGAGGATCGCGGACTCACCGGGGTTGAGGATCGGCGTGCCCGTGTCGACGCCGAAGACGCCGACGTTGGTGATGGTGACCGTGCCGCCCTGCATGGCCGCCGGGGACGTCCGGCCCTCGCGGGCGGTGGCGACCAGCTCGCCCAGGGACTCGGCGAGCTGCGGGAGCGTCTTGGCGTGGGCGTCCTTGATGTTCGGCACGATCAGCCCCCGGGGGGTGGCCGCGGCGATGCCCAGGTTGACGTAGTGCTTGAGGACGATCTCCTGGGCGGCCTCGTCCCAGGACGCGTTGATGTCCGGGTGGCGCTTGATCGCGACCAGCAGCGCCTTGCTGATCAGCAGCAGGGGGTTCACGCGCAGGCCGGTGAACTCCTTGTCCTGCTTCAGCTCCTCGACGAGCTTCATGGTGCGCGTCACGTCCACGGTCACGAACTCCGTGACGTGCGGGGCGGTGAACGCGGAGCCGATCATCGCCGCCGCCGTGGCCTTGCGGACGCCCTTGACCGGGATGCGGGTCTCGCGGCCGGTGTCGTAGGAGGCGGCCGGGGCCGGGGCGGTGGCCGGGACAGCGGCCGGGGCGGCCGGGGCCTGCGCCGCCGGTTCCGCCGTCGCCGGGACCGCCGTCGCGGCGGCGGTCGTCGTGGCCGCCGCGTGCACGTCCTCGCGCGTGATGATGCCGTCCGGCCCGGAGGGGACCACGGTCGTGAGGTCCACGCCGAGGTCCTTGGCCAGCTTGCGCACCGGAGGCTTGGCCAGCGGGCGTTCCCGCACCTCGGGGGCGGGCCCGGTGCCGTGGCCGTTCAGTTCGGCCTGGACCGCCGTCGCCGCCGGGTTCGCCCCGGCGGTCCCGGCGCCCTTGCGCGGACGGCGCTTGCTGGCGGAGGTGGAGACGCCGTAGCCGACCAGGACCGGCTGGCGGCCCTCCGGCTTCGGCTCCTGGGCGGCCGGCCGGTCCTCGACGGCCGGGGCCGCCTGGGCGGGCACCTCGGCCTGGGGCTCGGCCGGGGCCGCGCCCGCGACGGCCACCGCGATGATGGCCGTGCCCACGTCCACCGTGGTGCCCTCGGGGAAGCGCAGCTCGCGGACCACGCCGTCGTAGGGGATGGGCAGTTCGACGGCCGCCTTGGCGGTCTCGACCTCGCACACCACCTGGCCGTCGGTGACCGTGTCGCCGGGCTGGACGTACCACTTGAGGATCTCGGCCTCGGTCAGCCCCTCGCCGACGTCCGGCATCTTGAACTCGCGTACGGACGCAACATCCGTCATCGTCGTCACGACCCTCTCCCTCAGTACGCCAGCGAGCGGTCGACGGCGTCGAGCACGCGGTCGAGGTCCGGCAGATAGGACTCCTCCAGGCGCGCCGGCGGGTACGGCGCGTGGTAGCCGCCGACCCGCAGGACGGGGGCCTCCAGGTGGTAGAAGCAGCGCTCGGTGATCCGGGCGGCGATCTCCGCGCCGGAGCCGAAGAAGACCGGGGCCTCGTGGACGACGACCAGGCGGCGGGTCTTCTCCACCGACGCCTGCACGGAGTCGAAGTCCAATGGGGAGACCGAACGCAGGTCCAGGACCTCCAGGGACTTGCCCTCCTCGGCGGCCGCGGCGGCGGCCTCCTGGCAGAGCTTGACCATCGGGCCGTAGGCGGCCAGCGTGAGGTCGGTGCCCTCGCGGACGACCTGCGCCCTGTGCAGCGGGGCGGGGATGGCCTCGGTGTCGACCTCGGCCTTGTCCCAGTAGCGCCGCTTGGGCTCGAAGTAGATCACCGGGTCGTCGCTCTGGATGGCCTGCTGCATCATCCAGTACGCGTCCGACGCGTTGGACGGGGAGACGATCTTCAGGCCCGCCACGTGCGCGAAGAGCGCCTCGGGGGACTCCGAGTGGTGCTCGACCGCGCCGATGCCGCCGCCGTAGGGGATGCGGACCACGACCGGCATCTTGACCTTGCCCAGCGAGCGGGCGTGCATCTTCGCCAGCTGGGTGACGATCTGGTCGTAGGCCGGGAAGACGAAGCCGTCGAACTGGATCTCCACCACCGGGCGGTAGCCGCGCAGGGCCAGGCCGATCGCCGTGCCGACGATGCCGGACTCGGCCAGCGGGGTGTCGATCACGCGGCTGTCGCCGAAGTCCTTCTGGAGGCCGTCGGTCACCCGGAACACACCGCCGAGCTTGCCGACGTCCTCGCCCATGACGAGGACCTTGGGGTCCGCTTCCAGGGCGCGGCGCAGCGACTCGTTGATCGCCTTGGCCAGGGCCATCTTCTCCGCCATCTCAGACCCCCTCGGCGTCCGCGAACGACGCCTGGTAGGCGGCGAACTGGGCGCGCTCCTCGTCGACGAGCGCGTGCCCGTCCGCGTACACGTTCTCGAAGATGGCGAAGTGGTCCGGGTCCGGCATGGCACGGACCGCCTCGCGCACTCGCTTGCCCAACGTCTCGCTCTCGGCCTCGAGTTCCGCGAAGAATCCCTCGTCCGCGTGGTGTGACGCCTCCAGGTGGCGGCGCAGGCGCAGGATCGGGTCCTTGGCCTCCCAGGCGGCCCGCTCGTCGTCGTGGCGGTAGCGGGTGGGGTCGTCGGAGGTGGTGTGGGCGCCCATACGGTACGTGTACGCCTCGACCAGGGTGGGGCCCTCGCCCGCGCGGGCGCGCTCCAGCGCCCACCGGGTGACCGCGAGCGTGGCCAGCACGTCGTTGCCGTCGACCCGGACGCCGGGGAAGCCGTAGCCCTGCGCGCGCTGGTAGAGCGGCACGCGGGTCTGCTTCTCGGTCGGCTCGGAGATGGCCCACTGGTTGTTCTGGCAGAAGAACACCACGGGGGCGTTGTAGACGGCGGAGAAGGTGAAGGACTCCGCCACGTCGCCCTGGCTGGAGGCGCCGTCGCCGAAGTAGGCGATCACCGCGCTGTCGGCGCCGTCCTTGGCGATACCCATGGCGTAGCCGGTGGCGTGCAGCGTCTGCGAGCCGATGACGATCGTGTACAGGTGGAAGTTGTTGCCGTTCGGGTCCCAGCCGCCGTTGTTCACGCCGCGGAACATGCCGAGCAGATTGGTCGGGTCGACCCCGCGGCACCAGGCGACGCCGTGCTCGCGGTAGGTCGGGAAGACGTAGTCGTCGTCGCGCAGGGCGCGGCCGGAGCCGATCTGGGCGGCCTCCTGGCCGAGCAGCGAGGCCCACAGACCCAGCTCGCCCTGGCGCTGGAGGGCGGTGGCCTCGGCGTCGAAGCGGCGGGTGAGCACCATGTCGCGGTACAGGCCGCGCAGGTCGTCGGCGGTGATGCCGGAGACGTACTTGTCGTACTCGGCGTTCTTGACGCGCTTGCCCTCGGGCGTCAGTAGCTGCACGAGGCCGGGCTCGGCACCCTTCGCGGCTGCGGCCTTCCTGGCGGTCGTGCGGGTGGTGCCCTTGGTGCCGGTGGTGCCGGCCGCCTTGGTGCCGGACGTGCCGGCCTTGCTTCCGGCGCTGCGTCGCGATGTGCGCGCGGCAGTGCTCTCCACGGTCACGTGTGCTCCTCCGTCGGTCCGGCCCCCGGGGTTGCCGGTAGGCCAGTGCGGCTCACCTGTTTCGACCACGGGGCACGGGGTGGGTGCCACTCGGCCGGGAACAGGCGTGACAGGTGCCCCGGCGAGCGCCCTGCAACAGCCACGTTACCCAGTGCTCCACATTTCTGGGAAACCCCTCCTGACCTGCGCGTTTCCTTGGATTTCCAAGTATTTTCGCTTGGACGTCCAAGTACCTCGCCGGGCACGGGGGGCAGCCGCTGGTCACAGCCTTGCAGGGGGCCGGAACACCGGCACGTTATCCCGGTCACCCCGTAGTCGGGAAGAGTTCATGAGTGGCCGGAACCGCTCTTGACCGTCCACGCCGCCACACGGCCGAGGGCCCAGAAATCGGGACGAAGGGAGAACGAAGGGAGAACGACCCGGTGATCTCATGTGACCGAAAGCGACTTGCGATGACTGTCTGTGACAAGCCCCAGCTCACCGGCCCGGCCGTTGCCCTAGCATCTGCCGCGTGCAGCGCCCATGTGTACCACCCTCTGTGCCCCTCGCGCCCCCTCTGAACGCTCTGCTGCGCCGGTACGCCGCCGGTTCCGCCGTCGCCTGCGAGCCGGTCGACCAGGGGCTGCTCAACCGCGGATACCGGCTGTGCACGACCCGCGGACGGTACTTCCTCAAGCATCACTTCGACCCCGACACCGCCGACCCCGCCTCGATCGCCCGCCGGCACCGCGCCACCCAGCGCCTGGCCGACCTGGGCGTCCCGGTGGCGCCCGCGCTGGCGGGCCGGGACGGACGCACGGTCGCCGTCGTCGGCGGCCACGCCTACGCCCTGTACCCGTGGATCGACGGCAGGCACCGGCACGGCGGCCAGCTCACCACCGGCCAGTGCACCCGCCTGGGCGCGCTGCTGGGCGCCGTGCACGCCTGTCTGGAGCGCGTGATGCCCCCCAAGGCGCGCACCCGGCCCGCGCGGGGACCGCACCCGGTCGAGAGCGCCGACCCGGCCGACACCCTCAGCCTGATCGACGACCTGCTCGGCCACGTCCGCCGCCACCGGCCGCCGGACGCCTTCGACGAGCTGGCCCGGCACCGGCTCCTGGAGCGCCGCACCCTGCTGGAGCAGCACGCCGCCCGTCGCCCGCCGCCCGGCGGCCCGGTGGGCTGGGTGCACGGCGACTTCCACCCCTTCAACGTGCTCTACCGGGGGGACGCGCCCGCCGCGATCGTCGACTGGGACCGGCTCGGTGTGCAGCCGCGCGCGGAGGAGGCGGTCCGCGCCGCGGCGATCTTCTTCGTCCGGCCGGGCGGCACCCTGGACCTGTCCAAGATCACGGCCTACGCGCGCGCGTACCGCCGCGCGGCCGGGGCCACGGCCGCGGAGCTGGCCGCCGCCGTGCACCGGGTGTGGTGGGAGCGCCTCAACGACTTCTGGATGCTGCGCTGGCACTACGAGCGCGGCGACACCCGCGCCGATCCCCAGTTCCCGGCCGCCTCGGCGCTGGTGGTGTGGTGGACGACGGAGTACGACGCGGTGTGCGGGGCGTTCGCGCAGTAGGCGGCGGTCCGGGGGCCCGGCCGTACACGCACGCGCGCGTGGAACCCCGACAGGGTTCCACGCGCGCGGGAGGGACGATCAGGGGTTGCTGGAGCCGTCACCCGGATCGTCCGGGCCGGTCGTTCCGCCGGTGCCCGGCCCGCCGGACGGCGGCGGGGAGTTGTTGGTGCCGCCGCTCCCGTTCCCGGACGTCGGGGACTGCGCCGGCGGGCTGGAGACCTCGTGGGTGGGCTCTTCCGAGGGCTCGTCGGTCGTGTCGTCCGTGGGCTTCTGGGACGGCGACCACGACGGCCGCTGCGAGGGCTTGTGGTTCCAGCCCGTGCCCGCCGAGCCCGACCCGGTGTCCGTGGACGAGTCCGAGGGCTGCCCGGTCGAGTCGTCGGTCGGACTGGAGCTGGGCTGCTCGTCCTGGGTGGACTGGGTGGCCGAGGGCGAGGTGGTGGTGCCGGAGGTGCCGCCGTCGCCGCCCTTGCCGCCGGTGCTGTGCAGGGCCAGCGCCACGCCCGCCGCGATGGCGACCACCGCGAGCACGGCGAGGATCCACAGCTTGCCCCGGCCGCCCTCGCGCCGGTTGCCGTGCCCCTCGAAGCCGCCGTCGTCGCGGTTCCCGTACCCGGAGGGCAGGATCGGCTGCGGGATCTGCGTGGTTCCGGCGTGGGCCTCGCCGTGGTGCGGCATCACCGTCGTCCCGGCGAAGCCGGACGCCGGGGTGTGCCGGGCGTCCGGGGCCGCCACCGGACCGGTGTTCCAGGTGCCGGTGTGGCCGCCCTGCTCGTAGAGCATCTGGAGGGAGTACTGGACCAGGCCGCGCATCTCCTCGGCGGTCTGGAACCGGTCGTCGGGCTCCTTGGCGAGCGAGCGCATGACCAGGCCGTCGAGTTCGGGCGGACAGGCGCCGCCCGAACTCGACGACGGCGGCACCGGCATGTCCTGGACGTGCTGGTAGACCACCGACAGCGGGGTCTCGCCGGTGAACGGGGGGCGCAGCGCGAGGAGTTCGTACAGCAGGCAGCCGGTGGCGTACAGGTCGGAGCGGTGGTCGACGGCCTTGCCGAGGGCCTGCTCCGGGGAGAGGTACTGCGGGGTGCCCATGACCATGCCGGTCTGCGTCATCGTCGTGGACGCCCCGTGCAGGGCGCGGGCGATGCCGAAGTCCATCACCTTCACGGCGCCGTGGTCGGTGATGATGACGTTGGCGGGCTTGATGTCGCGGTGCACGATGCCGTGCTGGTGCGAGTAGGCCAGCGCCTCCAGGACTCCGGAGACGATGATCAGCGCCTGCTCGGGGCCCGGCGCCTCGGCGTTGAGCAGCAGGTCGCGGATGGTGCGGCCCTCGACCAGCTCCATCACGATGTACGGCACCGACTGGCCGCCCACGACGTCCTCGCCGGAGTCGTACACGGCGACGATCGCGTGGTGGTTGAGGCCGGCCACGGACTGCGCCTCGCGCGTGAAGCGGGCCTTGGAGACGGGGTCCTCGGCCAGGTCCGCGCGGAGCAGCTTGACGGCGACGGTACGGCCCAGCCGTACGTCCTCGGCCGCGAACACCTCGGCCATGCCGCCCCGGCCGAGCCGGTGCGTCAGCCGGTACCGGCCGTCGCCGACCAGACCGCCATTGCCCCACATCTCCGGCATGTCCGACATACCGCCGCCGCCAGACGCCTCGGGGTCGGACGGGCCCTGGGCGCGTTGCGTCTGGTCCATCAGTCCTCGCCGTCGTTTCTGCCCGCGGGTGCGCGGTGTTGTCACGGTCTCCGTCGGCCACGCTACAGGCTCGGCGCAAGCCGCCGGTCCGGGTTCACCGCGGGGACCGGTCCGGGACGGACCGGCCATCAAACCGCGAGCGGCCGCCGTCGTGCAAATCCCGTGTACCGGTCGTACGACCGCTGTAACGCTTGCGCGACGCTTCTTTCGCGTACGGTCACGGAACGGGCACCGAGCTTGACGTGTCGGTGCCCTGGGGCAGACTTGGCCGGGAATAACACTTTCGATCATCGAGATCCGGACATGAGGTCAGGTCACGTCCGGTCCCGGGGACCGTCGACATGTCCGGGGACAGCCGATCGCGCGCGCGGCAGCCGCTGCCGCCGCGCTACATGGGGGACGCAGAAGATGAGCCAGGACGGCGCACAGAGCCGGTTCGCGGGGAGGGCGCTGGCCGGCGGCCGGTACCAGCTGCGCGACTTGCTCGGCGAGGGCGGCATGGCCTCGGTCCACCTCGCCTACGACTCCGTGCTCGACCGCCAGGTCGCGATCAAGACACTCCACACCGAACTGGGCCGGGAACCGGCGTTCCGCGAGCGGTTCCGCCGCGAGGCCCAGGCGGTGGCCAAGCTCACGCACACCAACATCGTCTCGGTGTTCGACACCGGCGAGGACACGCTGGACTCCATGACGACGCCGTACATCGTCATGGAGTACGTCGAGGGCCGGCCGCTGGGCTCGGTGCTCGACGAGGACGTGCGGCGGCAGGGCGCGATGCCCGCCGACCAGGCGCTGAAGGTCACCGCCGATGTGCTGGCCGCCCTGGAGATCAGCCACGAGATGGGCCTGGTCCACCGGGACATCAAGCCGGGCAACGTGATGGTGACCAAGCGCGGCGTCGTCAAGGTCATGGACTTCGGCATCGCCCGCGCCATGCAGTCCGGCGTCACCTCGATGACCCAGACCGGCATGGTCGTCGGCACCCCGCAGTACCTCTCGCCCGAACAGGCCCTGGGCCGGGGCGTGGACGCGCGCTCCGACCTGTACTCGGTCGGCATCATGCTGTTCCAGCTGGTCACCGGGCGGCTGCCGTTCGACGCCGACTCGCCGCTGGCCATCGCCTACGCGCATGTGCAGGAGGAGCCGGTGGCGCCCTCCTCGGTCAACCGCGCGCTGCCCCCGGCGGTGGACGCGCTGGTCGCCCGCGCGCTGAAGAAGAATCCCAACGAGCGCTTCCCGAGCGCCGAGTCGATGCGCGACGAGTGCCTGCGCGTGGCGGCCTCCTTCCAGGCGGCCCCGCCCAGCATCGTCCCGGGTTCCCATGCGCCGAGCGGCGCGGGCGTCGGCTCCGCGGTGTTCCCGCCGGTCGACACCGCGCCGCCGGTCGCCGGCCAGGTGCAGACGCCGTACCAGCCCGCCCCGGCGCCGCACCCGTACGGCACCCCGGCCCCGGGCCCCGCCCCCACGCCGTCGTACGGCTACCCGCAGCAGACGGCCGGGTACCAGACCCCGCCCGCCGCCTCGCCCTACGCCCCGCAGCAGGCGTCGACGCCCCCGCCGTACAACCTCACCCCGCAGTCCCCGCCCGCCTCCTCGGGCGGCCGGGGGAACAACAAGGTGGTCATCGTCGCCTCGGCGGCCGTCGCCGTGATCGCCGTCGCCGGTCTGATCGCCGCGCTGCTCCTGAACGGCGGCGGTGACGACGACAAGGCCAAGGGCGACGACACCGCCACGAGCGCGAGCCCCGGCTCCTCCTCGGCCCCCGTCGAGGGACACCGCGGCCCCGACACCTCCAAGACGATCGACGTGAGCTCCTGCAAGGAACCGCAGGAGTCGTACAACGACCCCAAGCTGATCAAGGTGCCGAACTTCCAGTTCAAGTACATCGGCTCGGTCAAGGAGTGCCTCCAGGCGGCCGGCTGGCACCTGAAGGAGGTCAAGCAGGACGAGAACACCTACGGCCAGGGCACCGTCATGAGCCAGTTCCCCGCCGCCGACACGGACGTCGACCCGAAGAACATGCCGACGATCCAGCTCTATGTGTCGACGGGCGACCCGGCGACGTCCTGACCGGCGGCCCCGCCCGGCGAACGGACACGGAGGAGGGCCCGGCAGCCTGGCTGCCGGGCCCTCCTCCGCTCATGTGCGTGTGCGTACGGCCGGAGGCGGCCGGTGCGCGCTTACAGGTACGGGCCGCCGGAGCGGCCGCCCGTGCGCGGGTCCTCGACGACGCCCTCGTGGCCGACGCCCGGCGGCAGGGCGCGGCGCATCTGCTCCAGCTGGGCGCGGGCGGCCATCTGCTGGGCGAACAGGGTGGTCTGGATCCCGTGGAAGAGGCCCTCCAGCCAGCCCACCAGCTGCGCCTGCGCGATCCGCAGCTCCGCGTCGCTGGGGGTGCCCTCGTCGGTGAACGGCAGCGAGAGACGCTCCAGCTCCTCGACCAGTTCCGGCGCCAGGCCGTCCTCCAGCTCCTTGACCGAGCTGGCGTGGATCTCCTTGAGCCGGGCCCGGCTGGCGTCGTCCAGCGGAGCGACCCGCACCTCTTCCAGCAGCTGTTTGATCATGCTGCCGATCCGCATGACCTTGGCGGGCTGCTCCACCTGCGCCGTGACCGGGGTCTCGTGCGAGTCGTCGTCCCCGCCGCCTCCGAGCGCCATGCCGTCCTGGCCCACGACCAGGATCTGCGGATTCTCCGGCGACCGTTCGTTCCTCGGCATCTCCATACCGCCATTCTCTCGCACCCGTACCCGTCACCTCCCCGGTGCCCCCCGCGGACGGTGATCCACCGTGCCGCGTCCGGGACGTCGGCCGGGCCGAGTCCCCGGCGCGGTCGCCCCGGCCGGACCGCACCGGGCATTCGACCCGGCGGCCGAACCCGGAATGCCGGATCGCTCCGGTGATGTGACTGTGGTGGCACTGAACCACTGATCGGCCACCGTGAGGGGGTCCCCGGGGTGACTCCATGGCTGCCGCGCACCGCGCCGGGGGCGGCGGGACGGCTGATCGCGCCGGTACCGGTCCTGCTGGCGGCGCTGGTCCTGTCCGGCGGCCCCGCCTCGGCGCACCCGCGGCCGCCCGGCCCGCCGCCCTCCGCCTCGGCGCCCGGGACGCCCGTACCCACGCCCTCCGCCACGGCGGCGCACGCCGCCCCGTCGACCGCCCCGGTGCGTCCGCCCGCCCCGGAACACCCGGCACACGCCTCGCCCCCCGGGTCCGCCGCCCCGGTCCTCCTCCAGGCCCTCCAGGCCCTCCAGGCCGCTTCCCCGGCGGCGGCGCCCGCCCGCCGCGAGCCGTCCGGCGGGGACGACGACGAGGACGAGGGGCGGCGGCGCCCGGGACGGGCGCACCGGCACGAGGGCGGGACGAAGGACGGCGGCCACCGCCCGCCGTGGCAGGACGGGGAGGGCCGCAAGGAGGCCGCCTCGCCCGGTACGCCGACGGCCGCCCCCCGCTCGCCCGGGGCGTCCGTCGTCCCCCTGGCGTCCGCCTCCACCCGGCCGCCCGTCCCCCGCCCGCCGGGCGGTACCGCCTCCGGTCCGGTCCTGGAGATGCTGCCGCTCGGCAGCGGGCTGGTCCTGATCGGGCTCGGCCTGGGGCTGGCCTTCATCGCGCTGCGGGTGCGCCGGGCGTAGGCCGTGTCCGTGGCGCACGGCCGGAGCGCGGGCCCCGGCCGTGCGCGGCCGGTCAGGAGGCGACCAGCAGCACCTTGCCGATGTGGCCGCTCTCCTCCACGATCCGGTGCGCGGTCGCGGCGTCGCGCATCGGCACCTCGCGGTCGACGACCGGACGCACCTGCCCGTCCGCGATCAGCGGCCAGACGTGCTCGCGTACGGCGGCCACGATCGCCGCCTTCTCGTCGAGCGGGCGGGCCCGCAGCGAGGTCGCGCTGATCGCGCCCCGCTTGGCCAGCAGGGCGCCGATGTTCAGCTCGCCCTTGGCACCGCCCTGCATGCCGATGATCGCGAGCCGGCCGTTGACGGCGAGCGCCCGGACATTGCGGTCCAGATACTTGGCACCCATGTTGTCCAGGATGACGTCGGCACCGGCCCCGTCCGTGGCCCGCCGGATCTCCTCGACGAAGTCCTGCTCGCGGTAGTTGATCAGGATGTCCGCGCCCAGTCCGGCGCAGCGGTCCAGCTTCTCCCGGGTACCGGCCGTGACGGCGACCCGCGCACCGGCGGCCTTGGCGAGCTGGATCGCCATGGTGCCGATACCGCTGGAGCCGCCGTGCACGAGCAGGGTCTCGCCGGGGCGCAGATGGGCGACCATGAAGACGTTCGACCACACGGTGCAGACCACCTCGGGCAGGGCCGCCGCCTGCCGCAGGTCCACGCCCTGCGGGACGGGCAGCAGCTGACCGGCCGGTACGGCGGTCTTCTCGGCGTAGCCGCCGCCCGCGAGCAGTGCGCACACCTCGTCGCCGACCGCCCAGCCGGACACCCCGGGGCCGAGCGCGGCGATCCGTCCGGAGCACTCCAGGCCGGGGTGGCGGGAGGCGCCGGGCGGCGGGTCGTAGTGGCCCTGCCGTTGCAGGATGTCGGCCCGGTTGACGGCACCGGCCACCACCTCGACCAGCACCTCCCCCTCGGCGGGCACGGGATCCGGTACCTCGTCCCACACCAACGCCTCGGGGCCACCGGGTTCGGGAATCGTGATCGCATGCATGGGGCCGACGCTACTCCTCGCCCCGTCCCGCACCACCGGGCAGCGGCATCCGCGTGCCGCACCGCGCCGGGCGGGCGGCGCACGGGCCCGGGGACCGGGCGGTCAGTCCTGCGGCAGCGGGCGGATGTCCGGGGTGACCTGCGTGCCGGGCGTGGCCCGCACGATGGTGATCAGGCGGTCCGTCAGCTGGAGGGAGGCGGCGGCCGGGTCGTCGTACCCGAGGACCCGGTGCCCGCGGACGACGCTGACCACCAGGTCGTCGATCTCGCGCGGACTGCGGCCCGTCTCGGCCTTTATGACGGGCCGTTCGACGATGTCCAGCCCGCTGCCCTGCTGGATGAGGTCCTCCATGACCATGCCGGCGGCCGGGCTGAGCACCGAGAGGCCCAGCAGCCGTCCCGCCGCGCTCGCGCTGGTGATCACGGCGTCCGCGCCGGACTGCTTGAGCAGCGGGGCGTTCTCCTCCTCGCGCACCGCGGCGACGATCTTCGCGCTCCGGTTGAGCTGCCGGGCCGTCAGGGTCACCAGCACGGCCGTGTCGTCCCGCTGTGTGGCGATGATGATCTGCCGCGCCCGGTGGACCTCCGCCCGCTTCAGCACCTCGCTGCGTGTGGCGTCGCCGATGACACCGGCGTATCCCTCGGCCGTGGCCACGTCGATCGCCTTGGAACTGGGGTCGACCACGACGACCTGCTGCTGCTTCAGCCCGGTCGCGCAGACGGTCTGGATCGCCGACCGCCCCTTCGTCCCGAAGCCGACGACGACGGTGTGATCGCGCAAGGTGGACCTCCAGCGGCTCTGGCGCCATTCCTCACGGGTGCGCTCGGTGAGGACTTCGAGCGTGGTGCCGACGAGGATGATCAGGAACAGCACGCGCAGCGGCGTGATGACGAGGATGTTGGTGAGCCGGGCGCTGTCGCTGACAGGTGTGATGTCGCCGTACCCGGTGGTGGAGAGCGTCACCGTCGCGTAGTACGCCGAGTCGAGGAGGTCCACGGTCTGGTCGGCGCTGTCGTGATAGCCCGCGCGGTCGACGTAGACGACCGCGACGGTCACCACCAGCACCAGCAGTGCCATGGCGAGTCGCTTCGCGACCTGGCGTATGGGGCGGTCGACGAGTTTCCTCGGGAGTTTCACCCGATGGGTCACGAGATGCTCGTCCGCCTGGCGGGCGATCGCATCATGGCCCGGAAGTTTCACGTGAAACACACTCCGATTCCGGCGGCGGCCCAGGGCAGATCGAGCAGTTCGGCCTCCTGGCCCGCACGAAGGCCGCCCGCCGGTACGACGGCCAGCGCGTCGGCCGCGGCGACACCCCGCAGCATGGCAGGCCCGTTGTAGCGCAGCGGGACCGCATGGTCGCCGCGCAGTACGGAGGGTACGAGCCGGGTGTCGTGCGGATGGCCGTGCACCCCGTCCCGCAGCGGCAGCGTGTACGGCTCCGGGGCCGGGCGCGCGGCCAGGACGCGCAGCAGCGGTTCGGCGAGCGTGATCAGCCCGGAGACGGCGGCGAGCGGATTGCCGGGCAGCCCGACGAGGTGCTGGTCCTCCTTGGTGCGGGCCAGCAGCATGGGATGGCCGGGGCGCACATCGACACCGTCCACCAGGAGGTCGGCGCCGAGGCTGTGCAGGGTGGGGCGGACATGGTCGACGGGCCCGGCGGCGGTGCCCCCGGTGGTGACGATCAGATCGGCCGCGGACCGGCTGAGGGCTTTCTGCAGCGCCTTGGCGTCGTCGCCGATACGGCGCACCGCGGCCACCTCGGCGCCCAGCGCGCGCAGCCAGGACGGCAGCATCGGGCCGAGCGCGTCCCGGATCCGGCCGTCTCGGGGCAGCCCCTCGGTGAGCAGTTCGTCGCCGAGCACGAACACGTCGACGCGCGGCCGGGGCACGGCGGTCAGCGTGTCGTACCCGGCCGCCGCCGCCAGGCCCAGCACGGCCGGGGTGACCAGGGTGCCGGCGGGCAGCAGGTGCTCACCGGAACGGCACTCCTGTCCACGGGGCCGGATGTCCTGGCCGTGGCTCAGCTCCCGGACCGAGTGCAGCCGGCCCTTGGCGTCGGTGCGGCCGTGCTCGGTGCGCAGCACGGCGGTGGTGTCCTGCGGGATCCGGGCGCCGGTCGCGATGCGGGCCGCCGTGCCGTCGGTCAGCGGCTCGGGCTGCGCGTCCCCGGCCAGGGAGCCGCCCTCACGGACGTCCCACGGCCCGGGTCCGGCGACCGCCCAGCCGTCCATCGCGGAGGTGTCGAAGGAGGGCAGATCGGTGAGGGCCGCGACGGGCTCGGCCAGGACCAGGCCCAGGGCGGCGTCCAGGACGGCCGAGACGGGGGAGCGACGGGCGATGCCCCGCGCGGCGCGTCCGGCGATCTCGCGGGCCCGGGGCCAGGACGTCGTCCGCGGGTCGGCCTGCGAGGCGTACGGCGTGCCGTACGGGAGCGGGCCGGAGCCGGTTCCGTGGCCGGGGGAGGCGGCGCCGTCCGCTGCGGGGGCGGGGCCGCCGCCGGGCAGGCGGCCGGGGCCGAAGCCGGGGCCGGGCAGGTGGCCGCCGCCGGGGCCGGGCAGGTGGCCGCCGCCGGGGAGGTCACCACCACCCGGGAAGTGCCCCGCGCTCCCGTTCGCGAGCGCGAGCGCCTCCTCGACGTCGAGGTCCTCGGTGTCCCGGGTTCCGGCTGCCTTCCCGGCGTCCTCGCCGGTCTGCGCGCCGCGGGCCGTCATCCGGCGTCCGGGCGGGTGTCGGGCGTGGCGGCGGGTGTGGCGTCGGGCGCCGCGTCGGGCTCGCCCGGCGCGCTGTCCTCGTCCGCCCAGCGCAGCGCCAGCGCCGCAGCCTTGCGGGCCGCCTCGGCGACCGCCTCAGGACCCGCTCCGGCCTGCCGCGCCGCCGCGTAGCCGACGAGGAACGTGGTCAGGGGCGCCGCGGGCCGGGCCACGCCGTGGGCGGCGTCGCGGGCGAGGTCGAGCAGTACTCCGGTGTCGACGTCCAGGTCGATGCCCAGCTCGTCCTTGACTGCGGAAATCCATTCATCCAGCACGTGCCCATGCTCCCTGATGCGTGCCCTGGCGGTGGCGATGTCGTCCCAGGTGTCGCAGTCGAACGAGGCGACATCGTCCGGAACACGGGTGAGGTCGAGCACCGCGGTCAGCCGACGCAGCGGCAGCCCGTCGAGCGCGCCGTGCTCCCGGGTGAGCCCCGCCAGCCCGCGGCGCAGCGCGGACGCGCGGTAGGCCGCCACGAGCGGCTGGTCGCGGCCGTCGGCGTCGGTGAGCAGCGCGCCGTCGGCACGGCCCGCCCGCAGGGCGGCGAGCAGCCGCCGCACCGTGTCCGGCCGCAGGAAGGGCAGGTCGGCGGAGAGGACGACGACCAGATCAGCGGTGCTGCGGGACAGTCCCGCCGCGAGCGCGGCGAGCGGGCCGCCGCCGGGCGGCTCCTCGCGCGCCCAGCGCACGGGCCGTGCGGTGGGCCGGGGATCGGCCACGACGACGGTGACGGTCGCGTCGGCGCACGCGTCGAGCACCCGGTCGAGCAGGGCCCGGCCCCCGACCCGCACCCCCGGCTTGTCCACCCCGCCGAGCCGCCGCGCGGCACCCCCGGCGAGGACGACGACGTCGTGGCCGGGGGAGGCCGGGGCGACGGACGGGGATTCCGCGCTGGACGGAGAGGCGGCGCCGGGCGGGGAGGCGGCGCCGGGCGAAGGCCGGGCGCCTGCCCGCGACGGGGGCGGGGGCAGGCGCCGGGGCCGGGGCGGGTCACCTACCGGGGGCAGGTCCCCGGCTGAAGGCGGTTCACCGTCCGGCGGTGGATCCCCGGCCTGCGACAGATCCCCGGTCGCGGACGGATCACCGGCCGGAGGCGGATCACCGGCTGGGGCGTCCTGGGCACCGACGGGCTCGTGAGCGGTCACCCTCCGAGTATGCGTCCCGCCCGCACCGGCCCGGAACGCGGGCGTGCGCCGGACCCGACGACCGCCCAGGGCCGGGCCGTTCGCACGGACCGGCCCCTGCCCGACCGGGCGTCCCGACCCGGGCCCGGTCGGGACAGGCCCTCACAGCGTGCGCAGCAGCACCGCCGGCTGTTCCACGCAGTCCGCCACGTAGCGCAGGAAGCCGCCCGCGGTACCGCCGTCGCACACCCGGTGGTCGAAGGTGAGCGAGAGCTGGACGACCTGCCGGACCGCCAGCTCGCCCTCGTGCACCCAGGGTCTGGGGACGATACGGCCGACACCGAGCATGGCCGCCTCGGGGTGGTTGATGATCGGTGTGGAGCCGTCGACGCCGAAGACGCCGTAGTTGTTCAGCGTGAAGGTCCCGCCGGTCAGCTCCCCCGGCGTGAGCGTGCCGGTCCGGGCCGCCTCGGTCAACCGGGCGAACTCGGCCGTCAGCGCCTCGGCGCCCCGCGCGTGCGCGTCCCGTACGACGGGGACGACCAGCCCGCGGTCGGTCTGCGCGGCGAAGCCCAGGTGCACATGGCCGAGCCGGACGATCTCCCGGGCCTCCGTGTCGACCCTGGAGTTCAGCTCCGGGTGGCGGGCGAGCGCGGCCGTGCAGATCCGCGCGAGGAGGGCGAGCAGGGAGATCTTCGGCGCGCCCGCGGCGTTCATGGCCGCCCGTGCGCGCAGCAGCTCCGTCGCGTCGGCGTCGACCCAGCAGGTCGCGTCGGGGATCTCCCGGCGGCTGCGGGACAGCTTGTCGGCGACGGCCCCGCGTACGCCCTTGAGCGGGACACGGGTCTCCGCACCGGTCCCGGCCGGTCCGGAGAGACCGGAAGCACCGGAAGTCCCGGCCGGTCCGGAAGCACCGGAAGTCCCGGCCGGTCCGGAAGCACCGGAAGCACGGGAGGAACCGACGGGGGAGGCCGGACCGGCGGACGCCGCCTCCCCCGTCCTGCGGAGCGCTTCCTCCACGTCAGCGCGCAGGATGAGCCCGTCGGGCCCGGAGCCCGGCAACCGCCGCAGGTCCAGCCCGTGCTCGCGGGCGAGCCTGCGCACCAGCGGTGAGATCACGGGCACCGGCCCGTCGACCGGCCGGGAAGCACCGTCCACGGCCACCGACGACTCGTCCACCACGGGTACCGCGTCCTCGGAGGCCCAGGAGCCCCCGGAGGTCTCGGAGGTCTCGGAGGTCCCAAGGGCCCCGGAGGCCGTCGCCCGCGCGGCGGTGGTGACGGCCGGCCCGCCGCCGGTCACCGGACGCACCCGGCGGCGGCGCGCCGGGGGCTCCGCCGTGCCGTAGCCCACCAGCACATTGCCGGAGCCGTCGCCCGCGCCCGCCGGAGCACCGGTGCCGTCGATGCCACCGGCGGTACCGGTGCCGCCGGTACCGCCCGCGGCGGCCGGTCCGGACGGCGCGGCGGATTCTCCGACCGCGACGGTGAGCAGCGGCGCCCCCACCGGAAGCTCCGCCCCCTCCTCGCCGAAGCGCGCGGTGACCACGCCTCCGTAGGGGCAGGGCACCTCGACCATGGCCTTGGCCGTCTCGACCTCGACCACCGGCTGGTCGACGGCGACGACGTCGCCCACCTCGACCAGCCAGCGGACGATCTCCGCCTCGGTGAGTCCCTCCCCGAGGTCGGGCAGCCTGAACTCCAGCACCTGTGCCATCAGCCCTCGGCCTCCCACTGGAGACGCGCGACGGCGTCCAGGATCCGGTCGACACCGGGCAGGTGGTGCCGCTCCAGCATCGGCGGCGGGTAGGGGGTGTCGAATCCGGCCACGCGCAGCACCGGCGCCTCCAGGTGGTGGAAGCAGCGCTCGGTGACACGGGCGGCGATCTCCCCGCCCGGTCCGCCGAAGGAGTGCGACTCGTGGACGACGACCGCGCGCCCGGTGCGCCGGACCGACGCGCACACCGTCTCGTCGTCGAACGGCACCAGCGAACGCAGGTCGACGACCTCCAGGTCCCAGCCCTCGGCGCGGGCCGCCTCGGCGGCTTCGAGGCAGACGGGCAGGGAGGGGCCGTAGGTGAGGAGGGTGGCGCTGCGGCCGGTGCGCCGCACCACCGCGCGCCCGATCGGCTCGACACCCGGCGGTTCCTCCGGGTTCCAGGCGTCCTTCGACCAGTACAGCCGCTTGGGTTCGAGGAAGACGACGGGGTCGTCGGAGGCGATGGCGGCGCGCAGCAGTCCGTAGGCGTCGGCGACGGTGGCGGGCGTGACGACATGGAGCCCCGGGGTCGCCATGTAGTACGCCTCGGAGGAGTCGCTGTGGTGTTCGACGCCGCCGATGCCGCCGCCGTAGGGGATGCGGATGGTCAGGGGCAGCGGCAGCCGTCCGCGCGTGCGGTTGCGCATCTTGGCGACATGGCTGGCGAGCTGCTCGAACGCCGGGAAGGCGAAGGCGTCGAACTGCATCTCGACGACCGGACGCAGCCCGTACATGGCCATGCCGACGGCGGTGCCGAGGATGCCGGCCTCGGCCAGCGGTGTGTCGGTGCAGCGGTCCTCGCCGAACTCGGCGGTGAGGCCGTCGGTGACCCGGAAGACCCCGCCGAGGGCGCCGACGTCCTCCCCCATGACGTGCACCGCCGGGTCCGCGGCCATGGCGTCGCGCAGCGCGCGCGTGAGGGCCTGGGCCATGGTGGCCGGTTTGAGCGCGACGGTGGTCATCGGGCGGTGCCCTCCTCGGCCTCGGCCGCCAGCTCCGCCCGCAGCAGGGCCTGCTGCTCGCGCAGTTGCGGGGTCGGTTCGGCGTAGACGTGGGCGAACAGGTCCGCGGGGTCGAGCGCCGGGTCCTGGTTCATCCGCTCGCGCAGCCGCGCGGCCATCGTCTCGGCCTCCTCGCGGACGGCCGCGATGCCGTCCTCGTCGAGCAGTCCGCGCCCGGTCAGCTCCCGCTCCAGCAGCAGGACAGGGTCATGGTCGCGCCAGGCCGCCACCTCGGCGTCGTCCCGGTAGCGGGTGGCGTCGTCGGCGTTGGTGTGGGCGTCGATGCGGTAGGTCACCGCCTCGACCAGGGTCGGGCCGCCGCCCGCGCGCGCGTGCCGTACGGCGTCGGCGAGGACCTCGTGGACGGCCGCCGCGTCGTTGCCGTCGACCAGACGGCCCGGCATGCCGTAGCCGACGGCCTTGTGCGCCAGGGAGGGCGCCGCCGTCTGCTTGGCGAGCGGGACGGAGATGGCGAAGCCGTTGTTCTGCACCAGGAAGACGACCGGTGCCTGCCAGACCGCGGCGAAGTTCAGCGCCTCGTGGAAGTCGCCCTCGCTGGTGCCGCCGTCGCCGACCATGGCCAGCGCGACCACGTCGTCGCCCTTGAGCCGGGCGGCGTGGGCGAGGCCCACGGCGTGCGGGAGCTGGGTGGCCAGCGGGGTGGAGAGCGGGGCGACGCGGTGCTCTCGGGAGTCGTAGCCGGTGTGCCAGTCGCCGCGCAGCAGCGTGAGGGCTTCGACGGGGTCGACCCCTCGGGACACGACGGCGAGCGTGTCGCGGTAGCTGGGAAAGAGCCAGTCGTCGCCTTGGAGGACGAGCGCGGCGGCGACCTCGCACGCCTCCTGGCCGGTGCTGGACGGGTAGACGGCGAGGCGGCCCTGCTTGGTGAGGGCGGTGGCCTGCGCGTTGAACCTGCGACCGCGCACCAGGTGCGCGTACAGACGGCGCAGCAGCTCGGGGTCGGCCTGCGCGGCCGCCTCGGTGCCCAGGACGCGATGGGGCTCCGCGTCCGGCAGCAGCGGCGCGGGGTCGGTTCGGGGCTGCCAGGCGGGCGGCGGCGATGGCCGGTACGCACCCCGCTGCTCCATGACCGTCATGACGGGCACCTCCTCGTGGGAGCGGCTACGGGAGGCGCGTCGGCTGTGACTCGCCCCACCTACCGATTGTTCGGTCGTCGGCACATTTTGGCTACATGCGGCCCCAGGCTGTGGACAAACGGTTCTCCACAGCTTGCTATGGATGCAGTACGTCCATGGCGGAGAGGTGGGGGGACATGGCATCTGAACAAATGGCCGAGAACGTCGGGCGCACGGAGGACGGCGGCGAGTCCGCCCCGCCGCCCGCGCGTCCGCTGGACGCCATCGACCAGGACATCCTGCGGATGCTCCAGGCGGACGGCCGCGCCTCGATACGGTCGGTCGCCGAACGGGTCCACGTCTCGCGCGCCAACGCCTACGCCCGTATCAACCGCCTCGTCGAGGACGGGGTCATCCGCGGCTTCGGCGCCCGCGTCGACCACGAGCGCGCCGGGCACGGCACGTCCGCCTACATCACGCTGACGATCGTGCAGAACTCCTGGCGCACGGTGCGCGAGCAGTTGCGGCGGCTGCCCGGTGCCTCGCACATCGCCCTGGTGGGCGGGGACTTCGACGTCCTGCTGCTGGTGCACACCCCCGACAACCGGGCCCTGCGCGAAGTGGTGTTCACCCGGATCCAGGCCATCCCGGAGGTGCTCAGCACCCGCACCCTGCTGGTGTTCGAGGAGGAGGACCTGGAACCGCAGGGCTGAGCGCGGGCACCAGCGCGCAGCCGAATCCCGCGCCCGCGGCCTCGTCCCGCACGGCGCCCGGTGCCCGGTATCCGCTACCCGGTCGTGCCCGTACGGCCGCTCGCGCCGCCGGTCCCGGCCGGTCAGCCCGACTCGCGCAGCCCGCCGAAGACGAGCCGCACCACGGCGTCGGCCACGTCCTGCTCGCTCGCCCCGCCGCCGTCCGGGCGGTACCACTCCACGATCGAGTTGATCATCCCGAAGACCAGCCGGGTCGCCAGCCGCACCTCCACGTCGGTGCGCACATCGCCCTCGGCGGCCGCCGCCTTCAGCAGCTCGGCCACCCGGTGGTCGAAGGTGCGCCGCCGCTCCAGCGCCCAGCGCTCGGTCCCGGTGTTGCCGCGCACCCTCAGCAGCAGCGTCACATAGGGCAGTTCGGCGGTGAGCACCTCGACCATGCGCCGTACGACGTACTCCAGGCGCTCGGCGGCGCCGCCCACGCGCGCGTGCTCCTCGTCGAGGATCCCGAAGAGCCCGTCGAGCGCCCGGGTGACCGCCCGGCGCAGCAGTTCCTCCTTGCCGGCGACATGGTGGTAGATCGACGACTTGGAGATGCCCGCGGCCTTGGACAGGTGCTCCATGGAGGTGCCGTCGTAGCCGCGCTCGTTGAAGACCCGCACGGCCACCGACAGCAGCGTCTGGGGGGTGTACGTGTCACGTCGGGCCGTGGTCATGAGGCGGCCTCCCGCTTGTCGGTGGCGTACGCGTGGCGGTACAGCGCGAGGGACGGGGCGTAGCGTCCGGACGGGTCGCGCAGATGCAGGTCGTCCAGGAGTCCGTAGGCCCAGGTGCGGCCGAGGCGGCGGCTCCATTCGAAGGGGCCCAGGGGGTAGTTGACGCCCAGGCACATCGCCGTGTCGATGTCCTCCTCGGTGGCCACTCCCTTGGCGACGGCGTCGTGCGCCAGATCGATGATCCGTGCGACCGTGCGGGCCACGATCATGCCGGGGACGTCCCCGATGACGCTGACGGCCTTGCCGAGCGCCTGGAAGAGGCCGATGGCCTCGGACAGCGTCCGCGGGGAGGTGTCCTGGGAGGCGGACAGGGCGATCCGGGTGGCGCGGCGGTAGTCGAGGGCGAGGTCGAAGTAGACGACGTCGCGGAACTCCACGGAGCTCTGTCCGTCGGCGAGGACGAGCTGTCCGCCGCTCGGCAGCACCAGGCGGGTGCCGTGGTCCTCGTCCTCCTCGCGGACCTGGATGCCCGCCTCGCGGACGAGGGTGAGCACGTCCGCCGCCGGTCCCATGTCGCCCTCGGCGACGACGTACGCGGGCGGCTGCGCGGGCTCGGCGGTGTGCGGTTCGGGCCGTTCGGCGTCCTCCCCGTACTCGTACCAGCCGTGGCCGCTCTTGCGGCCGAGCCGGCCCGACTCCACCAGGCGCCGCTGGGCCAGCGAGGGGGTGAAGCGCACGTCCTGGAAGAAGGACCGCCACACAGAGTGCGTGACGGACTCGTTGACGTCCTGGCCGATGAGATCGGTCAGTTCGAAGGCGCCCATCCTGAACCCGCCGGACTCGCGCAGCACGGCGTCGATGGTGGCGGGGTCGGCCGCCTGCCCCTCGTGGACGGCGAACGCCTCGGCGTAGAAGGGGCGGGCGATGCGGTTGACGATGAAGCCGGGGGTGTCGGCGCAGGCGACCGGGGTCTTGCCCCAGGCACGGGCCGTCTCGTACGCGCGCGTGGCCGAGGTGACGTCGGTGGCGAAGCCGGAGACCACCTCGACCAGCGGCATCAGCGGCGCCGGGTTGAAGAAGTGCAGGCCGACGAAGCGGCCGGGGCTGCGCAGCACACCGCCGACGGCGGTGACCGACAGGGACGAGGTGTTGGTGGCGATCAGGCAGTCGTCGGCGACGATGCCCTCCAGCTCCGTCAGCAGGGCCCGCTTGGCGTCCAGGTCCTCCAGGACGGCCTCGACGACGAGGGCGCAGTCGGCCAGCTCGGCGAGGCCTTCCGCGGGCGCGAGCCGGGCGCGGGCCGCGTCCCGTTCGGCGCCGGTGAGCCGGTCCTTCTCGACGAGCCGGTCGAGCCGGGCGCCGATCGCGGCGGCCGCCTCGGCGGCCCTCCCGGGCAAGGCGTCGTACAGGCGTACGACATGGCCCGCGACCAGCGCGACCTGGGCTATGCCCTGGCCCATGGTGCCGGTGCCGACGACGGCCACGGGGCTGCTGAGGTCGAGTGCTGTCATGTGCGCGATCCTCCCGCACGGCGTTTTCACGGACGCGGCGGACCCCCCTGGCCCGACTTTTCCACAGATGCGGCGGACCCCCTTGTCCCGACCGATCGTTCGGTTACTCTAACCCTGACCGGCCGTCCACGCCCATGGTTCCGCCAGGTCATGAGCTCGACGAAGAGTCCTCCGGACAAGGAGTTGGTCCCGCATGGCCGCCGCACCGACCGCGCACGAGCTGATCGCCCGCCACCGGCCCACTCTCGACCAGGCACTGGAGGCGATCCGCACGCGCGCGTACTGGTCGCCCCACCCCGAGCATCCCAAGGCCTACGGGGAGCACGGCAGCCTGGACGCCGCGGCGGGCAAGGCCGCCTTCGACGCCCTCCTGGGCACCCGCCTCGACCTCGGCCAGCCCGGCACCGACGACTGGGTGGGCGGCGAGATCTCGCCGTACGGCATCGAGCTGGGCGTGACGTATCCGCACGCGGACCTCGACGTGCTGCTGCTCGCCATGCGCGCCGGACAGCGGGCCTGGCGCGAGGCGGGCGCGGAGCTGCGGGCCGCGGTCTGCCTGGAGATCCTGCACCGGATCAGCGACCGGACGCACGAGTTCGCGCACGCGGTCATGCACACCTCCGGCCAGGCCTTCATGATGGCGTTCCAGGCGGGCGGCCCGCACGCCCAGGACCGCGGCCTGGAAGCGGTGGCGTACGCGTACGCGGAGCAGACCCGCACCCCGGACACCGCGGAGTGGAGCAAGCCGCAGGGCAAGCGCGACCCGCTCGCCCTCACCAAGACGTTCACCCCGGTCCCCCGCGGCACCGCCCTGGTCATCGGCTGCAACACCTTCCCGACGTGGAACGGCTACCCGGGCCTGTTCGCCTCCCTGGCCACCGGCAACGCGGTCCTGGTCAAGCCGCACCCGCGCGCGGTGCTGCCGCTCGCCCTCACCGTGCGCGTCGCCCGCGAGGTGCTGGCCGAGGCCGGCTTCGACGCGAACCTGGTGGCGCTGGCCGCCGAGCGGCCCGGCGAGGGCATCGCCAAGGCCCTCGCCACCCGCCCCGAGATCCGGATCATCGACTACACCGGCTCCACGGCCTTCGGCGACTGGCTGGAGGCCAACGCCCGCCAGGCCAAGGTGTACACGGAGAAGGCCGGGGTCAACACGGTCGTCCTGGAGTCGACCGGCGACTACAAGGGCATGCTCGCCAACCTGGCCTTCTCGCTGTCCCTGTACAGCGGCCAGATGTGCACCACCCCGCAGAACCTGCTGATCCCCCGGGACGGCATCCGCACCGACCAGGGCCCCAAGTCCTTCGACGAGGTGGCCGCCGACCTCGCCAAGGCGGTGGACGCCCTGCTCGGCGACGACGCGCGGGCGAACGCCCTGCTCGGCGCCATCGTCAATCCGGACGTCAAGGCCCGGCTGGAGGCCGCGGCGGCGCTCGGCGAGGTCGCCCTCGCCTCCCGCGAGATCGCCAACCCCGACTTCCCCGACGCCGTGGTGCGCACCCCGGTGATCGTGAAGCTGGACGGCGCCAAGCCGGAGGCCGAGGCCGCCTACCTGAGCGAGTGCTTCGGACCGGTCTCCTTCGCGGTCGCCGTCGACTCGGCCGCCGACGCGGTGGAGCTGCTGCGGCGCACCGTCCGCGAGAAGGGCGCGATGACGGTGGGCGCCCACACGACCGACGACGAGGTCGAGCGGGCGATCGAAGAGGTGTGTCTGGAGGAGGCGGCCCAGCTGTCGCTGAACCTCACCGGCGGGGTGTACGTCAACCAGACCGCGGCCTTCTCCGACTTCCACGGCTCGGGCGGCAACCCCGCGGCCAACGCGGCTCTCACGGACGGCGCGTTCGTGGCCGACCGCTTCCGGGTGGTGGAGGTCCGCCGCGACGCCTGACCCCGGGCAACCGCCGAGGGCCCCGGCCGCTCCGGGGTCCTCAGGCCGCGGGCGCGCCCCCGGTGAGGCTCCAGTGGTACAGCGTCATGGCCACACTGGTGGCCAGGTTGTAGCTGGAGACCTGGGGGCGCATCGGCAGCGCCACCAGCTGGTCGGTGCACTCCCGCAGCGCGGCGCTCAGCCCGCTGCGTTCGGAGCCGAAGGCGAGGACCGCGTCGTCCGGCAGCTTCAGCCCGCGGATGTCCTCGCCCTCCGGGTCGAGCGCGAACAGCGGCCCGCCCGGCAGCGTCTGCACGCTCAGCCGCTCCACGACGGTCGCGAAGTGCAGCCCCGCCCCGCCGCGCACCACCGCCGGGTGCCAGGGGTCCAGGGTGCCCGTGGTGACCACCCCGGTCACACCGAAACCGGCCGCCAGCCGGATCACCGCGCCCGCGTTGCCCAGGTTGCGCGGCTCGTCCAGGACCACGACGGGCGCGCTGCGGGGCGTGTGCGCCAGCGCCCGCAGCCCCGCCTCGCGAGAGGGCCGTACGGCCAGCGCCGCCACGGCCGTGGGATGCGGACGCGGCACCAGCGAGGCGTACGTCCCGTGCGGCACCTCGGTCAGCAGGGCGTCCAGCGCGTCCCGCACGTCCGGGGCCAGCTCCTGTGCGAGGGCGAGCGCCGCCCGCCGGTCGGCGGCGACCGCCACCGGCACCTCGGCCCCGAAACGCACGGCGTGCTTGAGGGCGTGGAAGCCGTCCAGGAGCACGGCGCCACCGGCGAGCCGGTGCCAGGCGGACACGGCGGCCACGGGGTCGTTCATGCGGGGAAGCCTACGCCCGCGCGCTCACCGTCCTCCGCGGCGCCGGACGGCTCGGCCACCGGGCGGCGGTCCGGGCGCCGTGGCAGCCGGGCACGCGCGCGTGCCGCCGCGCCGCCCAGCCTCCGCAGGAACGCCGTCGGCAGGAACACCGCGTCCGCCGCGATCATCGCCAGCGAGAAGAACGGCAGCCCCAGCACGACCGCGATCACGGCGTGCTCGGTCATCATCGCCACCAGCAGGACGTTCTTCACCCGCCGGTTGAACAGCGTGAAGGGGAAGGCGACCTGCACGATCACCGTCCCGTAGGTGACGACGGTCATCATCGTGCCGCTGGCGGACAGCAGATCCGCCAGCGCCGGCCAGGGCGAGAAGTAGTCCAGGTGGAGCGGGTAGTAGACGGCGGTGCCGTCCTGCCAGCGCGAGCCCTGGATCTTGTACCACCCGGCCGTCGAGTAGATCAGGCACGCCTCGGCCATGATCACGAACAGCGCGGCGTTGTGCGCGAAATCGGCGACGACGTCGAGCAGGACCCGCGGCTCGGCCGACCGCGCCCACCGTCCGACCAGCCAGTACAGCCCCTGCGCCGCCCACACGCACCACAGCAGGGCGGGCACCAGCCACTCGCCCTGGACCCGGCCCGCCGCGGTGACCGCGATCAGCGCCGCGCCGAGCACGCTCCACAGGACGGGCCCGACCCGGTCGGCCACCCGCTCCCCACGCGCGCGTGCCGCCCCGGTCCGTCCGGCCCGCCGCGCGTCCAGCGACCACACCTGCCCGCACCGGGTGAAGACGAGGTAGATCGCCATCAGGTGCAGGACGTTGTCCCCGCCGTCGCCCATGAAGACGCTGCGGTTCTGGAGCGAGAGCACACCGAGCATGAACAGCACGGACATGGTGCGGGTGCGCCAGCCCAGCAACAGCAGCAGGCTGGAGAGCACGGCGAGCAGATAGACGGTCTCGAACCAGAACTGGCCCCGGAACCACATCAGGACCGTGAAGGCGCCGTTGCTCTCGGTCAGCTGCCGGCCGAGGTCCCAGTTCCACGGTCCGTCGGGCCCGTACAGCTCCTGCCGGTTCGGCAGCTCGCGCAGCAGGAACAGCAGCCAGGTCCCGGCGAAGCCGATGCGTATCACGGCCGTCTGGTAGGGACCGAGGGCGGCTTCGGTGACCCGGGTGATGCCCCGGGAGACGGAGCGCGGGAAACCGTTCACTTCACACCTCCGCCGGCCTCGCCGGCCGGGACCGTCCACCAGGGCAGCGTGCGGTACGAGACCGAGTTCGACGCCTTCTCCCCGCTCCACGCGGGCGGGGCCACCGCGGACGTGCGGACCCGCAGCTGGATGCGTTCGACGGTCCCACCCGGTCCGGCCACCCGGTCGCGGTCCAGGCGCATCACCACGATGCGGCGCACGTACTGCTCCGACAGCGTGCCGCGCAGTCCGATCGCGCGGTTCTGTCGATCGTGGGAGGCGGCGTAGAAGTCGAAGGCGCGACGCAGCTCGTTCTGCTGCGTGTGGCTGGGCAGCAGGTTGCCGTCGATGGCCCGGCCGTCCTGCGCGGACAGGTCGTACCAGCCGGTGGTGCGGCTGGTGCCGTCCGCGCCGAGGGTCTCGGCCCGCGCCTGCACGGCGACGTTCTGCTGGAGCGGGTTCGGCGCGAACAGCTTCCAGTTCTGCTCGAACTCCGGGTAGATCCACTGGTCGACGGCCCTGCCGTGCTGCTTCGTCACCGTGTTCGAAGGGGCGACATGCAGGAAGACCATCCCGACGTGCACGCAGGCGACCACCACCACGGCGGCCAGCGCCAGCACCGCGCCCACCTGGTACGGCAGGGACAGCCCGGCCACCCGGCCGGGCGGATCGCCGTCGTCGGCGCCTTCCGCGGCGGCATCCGGATCCGGGGAGGCCGGGGGCGCGGGGGCGGCCGGGGAGCCCGGAGAACCCGGGAAGGAAGCGGCCGGGGAGCCCGGGAAGGGAGGGGAAGGAGCGGAGCCAGGAGAGACAGGAGAGAGGAGGGGAGGGAACGGGGGGACGGCCGAGCCGTGCCCGCCCGTCCGCGGACGCGGCACGGAGGATCCGTCCGGCCCGTTCGCCTCATCCGGACCGTCCGATCCGCCGGCCCCATTCGCCCCGCCCGGGCCGTCCGACCCGCCCGACCGCCCCGGGCCGTCCGGCGTATCCGGCCTCTCGGACGTGTCCGGCCCCTCCGGTGTGCCGGGTCCGTCCGGGCCCGGCCTCGCGGAGCCGACCGTCCGGTCCGGTCCGCCCGGGGCGTTCGCATCCCCGTCGTACGCTTCCATTCCGCCCCGTTCCCGATTCCGGTCCTGTCCCGGCTCCACGACCGGCCGCCGTCACCCGCCCGGCCCACCGGGGCGGGCCGCCCGGCGCCGCGGCACCTGCCCGTGTCGCCCGCTCCCGGGCGCCGCACGGAACGGTACCCAGGGCCACCCGCACGGCACAGACCCCGGTCCCGCGGGCCGCCCGGCCCGGCCGGCTTTCGTGCCGCTCTGTCACCCTTCGCCCGCTCGGCGCCCCGGGCCGCGCACCCCGCCGACCCCGGCACCGAGGACCGCTCACGCTCCGGCGGCGTCCGAGCCGCCGCCCGTCCGCGACCCGATCCGTCCGCGACCCGATCCGTCCGCGACCCGATCCGCAGCCTGCCCGAGCCGCCCGAGGCCCGCCCGCGACCTGTCCACGGCCTTTCCGTGGCCTTTCCGCGGTCTGTCCACAGGAGGCGCCCGCAGTTGTCCACAGCGGTTGACACCCTACGGCGGCGGACCGCACCATGGAATTCACCGAACCGAACGATCGGTCGGGAGAATCCCGAGAGCCGAGGTCGAGGGGGACCGCATGGCGACAGCAGCCGCGCAGCAGACGGCCGGCGTCCTGGCGAGCGACACAGCGGGCGCCGCGGCGGAAGCCGACGCCCTCCAGCGCGCGTTCGACGCCGCGGTGGCCGCCGACGAGCGCATCGAACCGCGGGACTGGATGCCCGACGCCTACCGCGCGTCACTGGTCCGGCAGATCGCCCAGCACGCGCATTCAGAGATCATCGGCATGCAGCCGGAGGCCAACTGGATCACCCGCGCGCCGTCCCTGCGCCGCAAGGCCATCCTCATGGCCAAGGTCCAGGACGAGGCGGGCCACGGCCTGTATCTGTACAGCGCGGCCGAGACCCTGGGCGTCAGCCGCGAGGAGCTGCTCGACAAGCTGCACAGCGGTCGGCAGAAGTACTCCTCGATCTTCAACTACCCCACCCTCACCTGGGCGGACGTCGGCGCGGTCGGCTGGCTGGTGGACGGCGCGGCGATCACCAACCAGGTCCCGCTGTGCCGCTGCTCCTACGGCCCGTACGGCCGCGCGATGGTCCGCGTCTGCAAGGAGGAGTCCTTCCACCAGCGCCAGGGGTACGAGCTGCTGCTCACCCTGAGCCGGGGCACGCCCGAGCAGCACGCGATGGCGCAGGACGCCGTGGACCGCTGGTGGTGGCCGTCCCTGATGATGTTCGGCCCGCCCGACGACGCCTCCCAGCACTCCGCCCAGTCGATGGCGTGGAAGATCAAGCGCCACTCCAACGACGAGCTGCGCCAGCGCTTCGTCGACATCTGCGTCCCGCAGGCCGAGGCCCTCGGCCTCACCCTGCCCGACCCCGACCTGAAGTGGAACGAGGAGCGGGGCCACCACGACTTCGGCGCCATCGACTGGGCCGAGTTCCAGGGCGTCCTCAAGGGCAACGGCCCGTGCAACGAACAGCGCATCACCCAGCGCCGACGGGCCCACGACGAGGGTGCCTGGGTGAGGGAGGCGGCCGCCGCCCACGCCGCCAAGCACACCGGCACGACAGGAGCGGGACAGGAATGACGAGCACCGACTGGCCCCTGTGGGAGGTCTTCGTGCGCTCCCGGCGCGGCCTCTCCCACACCCACGCGGGCAGCCTGCACGCCCCGGACGCGGAGCTGGCCCTGCGCAACGCGCGCGACCTGTACACCCGGCGCGGCGAGGGCGTCTCGATCTGGGTCGTGCCGTCCGCCGCGATCACCGCCTCCTCGCCGGACGAGAAGGACCCGTTCTTCGAACCGGCCGCCGACAAGCCCTACCGGCACCCGACGTTCTACGAGATCCCGGAAGGGGTGCAGCACCTGTGACGGCCACGGCCCCCGCCCCCGCCACCACCGCCGCCCTGGCCCTGGGTGACGACGCCCTGGTGCTCTCCCACCGCCTGGGAGAGTGGGTCGGTCACGCGCCCGTCCTGGAGGAGGAGGTCGCCCTCTCCAACATCGCCCTGGACCTGCTGGGCCAGGCCCGCGTCCTGCTGTCGATGGCCGGTGACGAGGACGAGCTGGCGTATCTGCGCGAGGAGCGCGCCTTCACCCAGCTCCAGCTCGTCGAGCAGCCCAACGGCGACTTCGCGCACACCATCGCCCGCCAGCTCTACTTCTCCACCTACCAGCACCTCCTGTACGCCGAACTGGCGACGGGGGCAGGGGTGTTCGCCCCGCTCGCCGGCAAGGCCGTCAAGGAGGTCGCCTACCACCGCGACCACGCCGAGCAGTGGACGCTGCGGCTCGGCGACGGCACCGACGTCAGCCATGAGCGCATGCGGCGCGCCTGCACCGCGCTGTGGCGGTTCACCGGCGAGATGTTCCAGCCGGTGGAGGGCCTGGACGTCGACCTGGCCGCCCTGGAGGCCGCCTGGCTGGAGTCCGTCACCGCCGTGCTGGACCGGGCCACGCTGGAGCTGCCCGAGGGCCCGCGCGCCGGGGCGTGGTCGGCGGGCGCGGGCCGCCAGGGCCTGCACACCGAGCCGTTCGGGCCGATGCTCGCCGAGATGCAGCATCTGCACCGCAGCCACCCGGGGGCGACATGGTGACCACCACGACCCCGCTGGAGACGGAACTGCTGCGCCTGGCGGGCTCGGTGCCCGACCCCGAGCTGCCCGTGCTCACCCTGGCGGAGCTGGGCGTGGTCCGCGCGCTCCACCTGCACGGCACGGACGCGGTGGAGGTCGAGCTGACCCCCACCTACACCGGCTGCCCGGCGATCGAGGCCATGTCGCTGGACATCGAGCGGGTGCTGCGCGAACACGGCGTGCGGGAGGTCACCGTGCGCACCGTCCTCGCCCCGGCCTGGTCGACGGACGACATCACCGCCGAAGGCCGCCGCAAACTACGGGAGTTCGGCATAGCGCCCCCGCGCGTCCGCACCCCCTCCACCCCCGTCCCGCTGGAGCTGGGCCCGACCCGCACCCGCCCCGCCCCGGCCGGTGCGCAAGGGACGCCCGCGGACCCCGTCCCCTGCCCGCACTGCGGATCGGCCGACACCGAACTGCTCAGCAGGTTCTCGTCGACCGCGTGCAAGGCGCTGCGCCGCTGCCTCTCCTGCCGGGAACCGTTCGACCACTTCAAGGAGGTGTGATGGCCCGCTTCCACCCCCTGCCCGTGACGGCGGTCGAGCGGCTCACCGACGACTCGGTGGCCCTCACCTTCGCGGTGCCGCCCGAGCTGCGCGAGGAGTACCGGCACGCGGCGGGCCAGCACCTCGCGCTGCGCAGGTCGGCCGACGGCACCGAGGTCCGGCGGACGTACTCGATCTGCTCCCCGGCCCCCGGACCCGGCGGCGAGGGACCCCGGACCCTGCGGGTCGGCGTGCGGCTGGTGGAGGGCGGCGCCTTCTCCACATACGCCCTGAAGGAGATCAACATCGGGGACGAGCTGGAGGTGATGACCCCGGCGGGCCGCTTCACCCTGGAGCCCGCGCCCGGCCTGTACGCGGCCATCGTCGGCGGCAGCGGCATCACACCGGTGCTGTCCATCGCCGCCACCCTGCTGGCCGGCGACCCCGAGGCCCGTTTCTGTCTGATACGCAGCGACCGCACGACGGCGTCGACGATGTTCCTGGAGGAGGTCGCCGACCTGAAGGACCGCTACCCCGAGCGGTTGCAGCTGGTGACGGTGCTCTCCCGGGAGGAGCAGCAGGCGGGGCTGCCCTCCGGGCGGCTGGACCGGGCGCGGCTCGGCGAGCTGCTGCCCGCGCTGCTGCCGGTGTCCGAGGCGGCGGGCTGGTTCCTGTGCGGGCCCTTCGGGCTGGTGCAGGGCGCCGAACAGGCGCTGCGCGCCCTGGGCGTGCCCCGGGCCCGGGTCCACGAGGAGATCTTCCATGTGGACGCCGGTACGGAGCCCGGTCCCGCGCCCGCCGCGGCGGCGCCCGCGCACAGCACGGTCACCGTCCGGCTCGACGGCCGCGGCGGCACCTGGCCGGTCCAGGAGGGGGAGACCCTGCTGGAGACGGTGCTGCGCAACCGGCCCGACGCGCCGTACGCCTGCAAGGGCGGCGTGTGCGGGACCTGCCGGGCGTTCCTGGTCACGGGCGAGGTGCGGATGGACCGCAACTTCGCGCTGGAGCCGGAGGAGACGGACGCGGGATACGTCCTGGCCTGCCAGTCGCACCCGGCGACGGAACAGGTGGAGCTGGACTTCGACCGCTGACGCCCACGGCCGGGCGGCCCGCCACCGCACGCCCCGCCACCCGGGCGGCCCGCCCCGGGCACCGCACCCGACAGGGCACGCCGCCGTCGAAAGACCGGGCTGGGCCGGACCGGACCGGGCCGCTGTCAGAGGATGTGGCCGGGCTGTCCCTCGTCGGTCACCACGGGGCGGCCCGCGGCGGCCCACACCTGCATGCCGCCGTCGACGTTCACCGCGTCGACGCCCTGCTGGACCAGATACATCGTCACCTGGGCCGAGCGGCCGCCGGAACGGCAGATCACATGGACCCGCCCGTCCTGCGGGGCCGCCTCGGTCAGCTCGCCGTAGCGGGCGACGAAGTCGCCGATGGGGATGTGCAGCGCCCCCTCGGCATGCCCCGCCTGCCATTCGTCGTCCTCGCGGACGTCCAGCAGAAAGTCGCCGTCCTTGAGGTCCGTGACCTCGACCGTGGGTACACCCGCTCCGAAACGCATGGATCCGACGCTACCCGACACTCCCCCGGGGCAGTCGCCGCGAGGGGGTCGCGGGCGGGAGCCCCGGTCACTTCCGGCCGCCGGACGGGCGCAGGGCCCGCCGGGCGGGCTCAGGCGTCGGCGTCGCCCTGCAACACCGCGAGCTGGGACTCCCGCTCCGCCAGGTCGGTGCGCAGCTGTACGGCGATCTCGTCGAGCAGGCTGTCGGGGTCGTCCGGGGCGAGCCGGAGCATCCCGGCGATCGCGCCGTCCTCCAGCTCCTTGGCGACCAGGGTGAGCATCTCCTTGCGCCGGGCGAGCCACTCCAGCCGCTCGTACAGCTCCTCGGCGCGGCTGGGAGCCTGCTCCGCGGGGAGCGGCCCGGCGGCCCACTCCTCGGCCAGCTCGCGCAGCTCCTTCTCGTCGCCCCGGGCGTAGGCGGCGTTGACCCGGGTGAGGAACTCCTCGCGCCGTTTGCGCTCGCCGTCCTCCTGGACCAGGTCGGGGTGGGCCTTGCGCACCAGCTCGCGGTAGAGCCCGCGGGCCTCCTCGCTCGGCCGTACCCGCTGCGGAGGGCGCACCGCCTGGCCGGTGAGCATCGCCGCGGCCTCCGGGAAGAGCCCGTCGCCGTCCATCCAGCCGTGCAGCAGTTCCTCGACGCCGGGGATCGGCGCCACCCGGGCCCGCGCCTCCCGCGCCGCGCGCAGGTCCTCGGGGTCGCCGGTGCGCGCCGCGCGGGCCTCGGCGATCAGCGCGTCCAGTTCGTCGAGGCGGGCGTAGAGCGGGCCGAGGCGCTGGTGGTGCAGCCGGGAGAAGTTCTCGATCTCGACCCGGAAGGTCTCCACCGCGATCTCGTACTCGATGAGTGCCTGCTCGGCGGCGCGCACGGCCCGCTCCAGCCGCTCCTCGGGCCGCGGCGCGGCGCTCTCGGACGTCGCCCGGTCCGCTCCGGCGACACCACCCTGCTCAGCTTCCGGGGTCGTCACCCGACCAGCGTAGGCCACGGCGACCGGCACCCCGCCCGGGACCGGGGCAGCAGCCCTGCGACCACGCCCCTGCACACGCATCTCCCACCCGTCCCCGCGGCTCCCAGACACGCGTCCCCGCGGTTCCTACACACCCATCTCCGCGGCGACCCGGCCCGCCCGGACCGCCGCGACCAGGTCCGCGTGGTCCGCCTCGGTGCGGTCCGCGTAGGCGACGGCGAACGCGGCGACCGCCTCGTCCAGTTCCTGGTTCTTGCCGCAGTAACCGGCGATCAGCCGGGGATCGGCGCTGTGCGCGTGGGCGCGGGCCAGCAGCGCGCCGGTCATCCGGCCGTAGTCGTCGATCTGGTCGGCGGGCAGCGCGGCCGGGTCGACGCTGCCCTTGCGGTTGCGGAACTGCCGTACCTGGTAAGGCCGTCCGTCCACCGTCGTCCAGCCCAGCAGGATGTCGCTGACCACCTGCATGCGCTTCTGCCCGAGCACCACCCGGCGTCCCTCGTGCTCCGCCCCCGGCGCCGGGACCGGCACCGCGAACCCCGCGGTCTCCAGATGCGGCAGCAGCGCCGACGGCCTGGCCTCCTTCACCTGGAGCACCAGCGGCTCACCGCGGTGGTCCAGCAGCAGCACCACGTACGACCGGGTCCCGACGCTGCCGGTGCCGACGACGCGGAAGGCCACGTCGTGCACCGCGTGCCGGGCCAGCAGCGGAAGACGGTCCTCGGAGAGGGTGGTCAGATACTGCTCCAGCGAGGCCGCCACCGCGCGGGCCTCTGCGTCCGGCACCCGCCGCAGCACCGGAGGGGCGTCCACGAAGCGGCGTCCGCCGTCCTCGGTGCGCTCGGTCGACTTGGCCGCGAACCGCCCGCTGGTGTTGGCGCGCGCCTTCTCCGAGACGCGTTCGAGGGTGCCGAGCAGGTCGTGGGCGTCGGTGTGGGAGACGAGTTCCTCGTCGGCGATGGCGTTCCAGGCGTCCAGCACCGGCAGCCGGGCCAGCAGCCGCATGGTCCGCCGGTAGGCGCCCACCGCGTCCCGCGCGGCCTCGCGGCAGTCGTCCTCGTCGCAGCCCGCCTCCCGGCCCGCCAGCACCAGGGAGGCCGCGAGCCGCTTGAGGTCCCACTCCCAGGGACCGCGCACCGTCTCGTCGAAGTCGTTCAGGTCGATGACCAGGCCGCCGCGGGCGTCGCCGTAGAGACCGAAGTTGGCCGCGTGGGCGTCTCCGCAGAGCTGGGCGGCGACACCGGTCACGGGGGTGCGGGCGAGGTCGTACGCCATCAGGCCCGCCGAACCGCGCAGGAAGGCGAACGGGGTCGCCGCCATCCGCCCCACCCGGATCGGTATCAGCTCGGGTATCCGGCCGTGGTTGGACTCCTCGACGGCGCCGACCGCGTCGGGCCGCCCCGCGTCCGGCGTGAACCCGGCGTGCGCGGAGCGCGGTACCCGCCCGCGCAGCGCCTTGCCCTCCGCCTTGGGCGACCCCGCGCCGGGCCACCGCGCGAACCCGGGCACCGACGGCACCCGCCCGGCACGCCCCCCGCGCCCGCCGCCCGCCGCACCCGCGTCCGTCCCCGCACCGACCTCGGTGACCTCGGCCATCAAGAACCGCCCCTCCCCGCCCAGTCCACGCTGTGTCCGCACCACGGCGGACCCCCGCCGCGACGCGCCCCGACGCTACAGCGCCCCGCACCCCGCGTACACCGACCCGCCACCGCCGCCGGACCCGGCCCGCTCACCGCCCCGGCCCGCTTCGCGCACCACCTCGCACGCCGTCCCGGGGGTCACATCGCACACGACTTCAGGCACCCGATCCCACCAGATCGCACACCATCTCGTACGCCATCTCGCACACCATCTCGTACAGGACTTTGTACGGGACATCGCACAGGACGTCGTACATAACGCCGTGCAGGGGGCCGGACGGTATCTGCACGCCCGTCACCAGCGCGATTACAGTCGTCCGCGATCACCACCGGAGCGCGTCCGCCCGACATCAGCCTGCCCCGCGCGGCGGGCGCGCTCCGTGTCATGCACGTCCCGTCCTTCTTCCCCCACCGAGGAGACCGAGGAACCCGCCATGACACCAAACGCTCCGGACGGCCCCGGCTCCGGCTCCAGCCCCGACGCCGACTCCGCGGCCGGCCGCGGGATCAGCCGCAAGAGCCTGCTGAAGGCGGCCGTCGCCGCCGGTGCCGCCATCCCGCTGCTCACGGGCACGGTGGCTCTCGCCCGGGACGCCGTGGGCCAGGGAAGCGCCCTGCCCGCCACCCCCGACTGCGACGACGGCGACGGCCCGACCCACGACCAGATCGAGGGCCCGTACTTCAAGCCGAACTCGCCGCTGCGCACCAATCTGGTGACCTCGGGCATCAACGGCACCCCGCTGACGGTCAGCGGCTATGTCTTCGGCCGCAACTGCGTCCCGATATCCGGCGTCCTGCTGGACTTCTGGCAGGCGGACAACGCCGGGAACTACGACATGTCCGGCTTCACGCTGCGCGGGCACCAGTTCTCGGACGCCAAGGGCGCCTTCTCCCTGACCACGATCGTGCCGGGGCTCTACCCGGGCCGCACGCGGCACATCCACGTCAAGGTGCAGGCCCCCAACCAGCCCGTGCTCACCACCCAGCTGTACTTCCCCGGTGAGCCCCGCAACAACACGGACACCCTCTACGACCCCGCGCTGCTGATGAACGTGCGCGGCGCCGGCAGCGGCAAGGAGGGGACCTTCGACTTCGTCCTGAACGTCAACGGAACCCCCGGTGGCCCCAGCGACCCGCCGCCGACCGACCCGCCGAGCGGCACCTGGGCCACCGGGCACTCCTACACGGCGGGCGACCGGGTCACCTACAACGGCACCAGCTACACCTGCGTCCAGGCGCACACCTCCATGGCCGGCTGGGAGCCCCCGAACGTCCCCGCCCTGTGGCGCGCGGGCTGACCCGCACCCCTCAAGAACGGCTCAGGACGGTTCGGGACCGCGCAGGCGCGGGACCGCACCGGCGCGGCACCACCGCGCGGAACGCCCGGCCGGGCTCCCCGGCCGGGCGTTCACCTGATTCTGCCGAGGCTTCTGAGCCGACCGCGCTCCCGCGCCCTGCCGTGGATCCTGCGGATTCCGCCGCGCGTCGTGTTGAGCTTCCTGGAGATCTCCGCGATCAGCTGCATGGACTCACCGAACTGCTCGAAGAGACCGGAGGAGGCCGGGGCCCACGCCCCGTCCGGAGTGCGGCGCTCTCCGACCGCGCCGCACAGGGCGGCCAGGTCCGTCATCAGACGGTGGAACTGGGCCACGTCCTCCTCGGAGAAGTCGGAATCGGTGAGCTGACCCGCACGCCGTGCGACTGGGACGCGCATACCGGGAATCTCCAGGGGTTCGTCGAAGTGAACACGGACGGCCGCGCACCCGTGGCGGCCGGGCGGTGCGGGCGGTGCGGGCAGTGCGGGCGGTGCTACGGGTACCGCGAGTACTGCGGGTACTACTGGTACTGCGGGTACTGCTGGTGCGGCCCTTCGCCCCGCGACCGATCGTGCTCCGCGGAGCCCCGTTCGTCAACGATCGTTCTCAGCTGTTCACCGTTCGTTGAGTACCGTCGGCAGCGATCGCCGAGTCCGCGGTAAACGATCATTGATGCCGGTGCGGCCGGGCGGTACAGTGCCATGGGCACGCCAATATGATCGGTTTCGCACCCTGGAGCATCCCGGTGGATCCTGTCCCGCCTCTGCCCGTGACGCTCGAACGCCTCCGGTCGCTCGTCCAGGAGCGCGACGCGGCACACCCGGACCCGCTCGACCCCGGAGCGCTGGCCGCCGGGACAGCCCTGCCGGAAACCACCGTCCGCACACTGCTCGACGGCGGTGAACCGCCCGCCGACACCGTCAACGAGCGGGTGCGCACCCGTATCAAGGCCCTCGCGGACGCCCGTCTGCGGCGGACCGGCACCCGTATGTCGGACCTGGCCGGGGACATCTCACGGCAGTTGGGCGTCTCCGCGTTCTGGGCGCGGCAGGTCTGCTCCGGCGAGAAGGTCCCCAGTGTGGAACTGCTGCACGGACTCGTGGGGTTCTTCGGTGTCGAGGGCGGTGAGGCGTTCTTCACGGCCCCGGCGCCCGAGGCGCTCAACCGCGCGCTGCTGCCCGTGCTCACCGCGCTGCGACCCGCGCGGAGCGCGGCCGGTCCGTCGGCCGACCCGCTGTCCGATCCGCTGTCTGATCCTCCGGCCGGAGCGCTGTCGCGGTACGGCGACGTGCGCGGCGTCGCCCTCCGGCAGGCGCACGGCCTGCCACCGGAGCGGTGGCACGTGCTCAACGCGACGCTGAAGGCGCTGCTGGAACTCGACGACGCCGAGGGGCAGCGGTGAGCGCGGGCGCGCGGGCCATGCGGCGGCTCAGCGCCCGCCTGCTGTCGGCCCTGGAACTGCCCGACAGCGAGGCCGGTGTCATCCCGGCCATCGGCGCGGCCCTCGAACGGGTCCGGGGGCGTCCGGTCCGGCTGCACGCGGTGCCCTTCCCGCCCGGTATCGCCAGCGGGTTATGGATAGACCGCGCCTCCCACGACGTGATCGCCTATGAGCGGCACACCGACCTGGAACACCAGTTGGTGATCATCGGGCACGAGATCTGGCACATGTTCGAGGAGCACGACGGCGCCCCCACCGCGCACGGCCCCGCCGCCTCGCGCGCCGCCGAGCAGCAGGTGCCGGACGCCGTGCGGGCCCTGGTGGCGGCGGTCTGCGCGGACGACCCCTCCGGGGAGCCGCCCGGCACCCGGACGGACCTCCGGCTGCACGTCGCCCTCCGGGCCGAGCGCACCCGGAGCCCTCAGAACAGCCGGAACAGCCAGAGCACCCGGAGCACCCGAACCGCCGAGAACACCGGGCACACCGCCGCGGGACGGCACGAGGAAGAGGCCGAGTACTTCGGCTACCGGTTCGCCACCGGAGTGCGCGAGGCCCTGGCCCAGGCGCGTACCGCCGCGGACCCCGCGCACCTCGCCGGCCGCATCCAGGTCTCCATGGCGCACCGCATCCGCCGCTCCTGACCCGGCAGCGCCCACGCCGCCCGCCGACACCTCCAGGAGAGCCCCCCGCCGTGCACCTCGCCGCGAGCCACGGACCAGGATCCGGACCCGGTCCCGACAACACCGTCTTCTACGTCTGCGGTGTGTCCCTGCTGCTCATCTGCCTGCTGAAGGTCCCCGCGCTGCTGCGCCGCCGCAACGACCTGCTGCTGGGCGCCGTGGTCCTGCTGCTCTTCGACGGCGCGCTGGTCTTCTTCTTCGCGGCACCCGACTCCCTGGCCGCGCTCAACCGGGCCACCGGGATCGCCAACTTCGCCGCCCCGGTGGCGTATTCGGCGATCGTCACCTTCGCCGGGGCGAGCCTGCTGCTGATCACGAACTGGCGGCCGGCCCCGCCGGAGCAGACACGGCGCGCCTCCCGGGTGTGCATCGCGGTCTATCTGCTCGTCGTCGCCGCCATCAACGTCCTGTTCTGGCTGGGGCACGCCCCGGTGGAGCAGCTCACCCTCTTCGACGGCTACTACGCCCGCACCCCCTTCATCCGGGAGATGATCCTGACCTACCTCGTGGCGCACGGCGTGGGCACCCTGGCCACCAGCGTCCTGTGCTGGCGCTGGTCGACGGAGGTCCAGGGCTCCCTGCGCGCGGGGCTGCGCCTGCTGGCCCCCGGCTATCTGCTCCACGTGGGCTACGACGTCGTCAAGCTGGTCGCGATCGCCGGACTGTGGTCGGGGCACCGGTGGGACTTCCTCATCGACCGGGTGGCTCCGCAGACCGCGGCGCCGTCCGCGGCGCTCGTCGTCTGCGGCTTCCTGCTCCCGCTGGCCGGGCCGCGGCTGGCCCACACCACCGGCTCGCTGCGGCAGTTGCGCGACCTGTCCCCGCTCTGGCGCGAACTGCGCCAGGTGCCCACCCCCGGCGCGATCCGCACCTCCCTGCCCTGGTGGTCCTCGCCGGCCGTACGGCTCACCCGGCAGAAGACCCGCATCTACGACGCGCTGCTCGCCCTGGCCCCGTACTGCGACGCCGGTGTGCGCGAGCGCGCCCTGCGCGCCGCACTCGGCCGCGGCGAGGACCGGACCGCCGCGGACGCCACCGCGGACGCGGCGATGATCGTCGTGGCCCGGACGCGGCAGCACGGCACGGGCCCGGAGCCGGGGCCGGACACGGCGCCGGGCCCGGCCCCCTGGCGTCCGCATGACCTGGTTCCGCTGTCCCGGGCGCTGTCGTCGCCCGTCGTGGCGGGCCTTCGAGAGCACCCCGGCATCCCCGCAGAAAGCAGCTCCCATGACTGACCGCCTCAGAACATCCACCCGTGCCGTCGTCATCGGGGGCAGTCTCGCGGGCATGCTCGCCGCGGCCGCCGTCAAGGACGGCGTCGACACCGTCGAGATCATCGAGGCCCACGCGCTGCCGAGCGGCCCGGAGCCGCGTGCCGGTGTCCCCCAGGCCGCCCACATCCATCCCCTGCTCTCGGGCGGCGCGGACGCGATCGAGGCCCTGCTGCCGGGCACGATCGGCCAGTTGGTGGCCTCCGGTGCGCACCGGGTGCCCATGACGACGGACATGGTCTACCTCTCCCCCGAGGGCTGGTACCGGCGCTGGCGCAGGAACACCCAGTACCTGGTGGCCGCCAGCCGCGATCTGACCGACTCCGTCGTCCGCGAGCGGGTCCTCAAGGACCCGCGGGTCACGGTCCGCCCGCACTGCCGGGCCACCGGCCTGCTCGGCGACTCCGGCCGGGTCACCGGAGTCCGCCTCCGCGGCGCCGACGGCACGGAGACCGAACTGACCGCCGACCTCGTCGTCGACGCCTCGGGCCGCTCGACCCGCACCCCGCACTGGCTGGCCGAACTCGGCATCACCGGCCTGGCCGAGGACCGCATCGACTCCGGTCTGGCATACGCCAGCAGGATCTACCGCGCCCCGTTCTCCACCAGCGGCTGGCCGGTGGTCAACATCGTGGCCGATCCCCGGCGGCCGGGCGGGGCGGGCAGCATCGTCCCCGTCGAGGGGGACCGCTGGCACGTCAGCCTCTTCGGCCCGCCGGGCGCCCAGCCCGGCAACGAACCGGCCGGGTTCGAGGCGTTCGCGCGCGGTCTGCGCCACCCGCTCATCGCGGATCTGCTGGCCGGCGCCGAACCGCTCACCGACATCACCGTCACCCACAGCACGGTCAACCGGCGCTATTACTACGAGCGCCTGGACGCCTGGCCCGAGGGCCTGGTCGCGCTCGGCGACTCCGTGGCCGGTTTCAACCCCGTCTACGGCCACGGCATGTCGGCGGCGGCCCAGGGCGCCCTCGCCCTGCACCGGCTCACGTCCGGCGGGCTCTCCGACGGCCTGTCCCGGCGGGCGCAGCGTGCCGTCGCCCGGCCCGTCGGCCTCGCGTGGTCCCTCGCCGTCGGGCAGGACATCCACCGTCCGGACGTGCGCGGCAAGCGGCCGAGTCCCGCGGACCGGCTGCTGCACCGCTATGTGAGCAGGCTCTCCCGGACCGCGGTCGGCAGCTTCCGGGTCGCCACGGCCCTGACCGAGGTCCTCACCCTCCAGGCCGCGCCGACCGTCCTGCTCCGCCCGGACGTCCTCCTCGCGGCCGCGGCAGGGCCCCTGCGTCCGCCGGTGGACGGCCCGATGTTCACCGAGGGGGAACTCCGGCTGCTGCGCGAGGCGGGCATATCGCTCACCGCGCCCTGACCCCGACGACGCCGATGCCGACGCCCTCCAGCAGTTCGCGTTCGGCCCGGGTGAACTGAGGCCCGCTCAGCGGCGTCCGCAGGGGCCCGGCGAGCGCCGCCAGCAGCACACTCGGCCTGACGAGCGACACCGGCGGCGCCTGGAGGGCCAGGACGTCGGTCAGGGCGGTGGCCGCGCGGAAGGACCCCGTCGCCGTACGGGAGAGCCTGCTGACGTAGCGGTGCAGCAGCCGGTCGGCGGGGTTCGGCCGCCTGCCCCGGGTGGCGGGGAAACGGATGTCCTGGCCGGTGCTCAGGGCCCACGCGCTGTCGACGGGGCGGGCGATCGCCCGCTGGGCACGGCGCGTCCATCCCGGCCCCGGCCCGGCCGCCGCCGCCTCGCGCAGCGCGACGGCGCCCTGGGCGGCCACCGTGATGCCCTGCGCGTACACGGGGTTGAAGCAGGCCACGGAGTCGCCGAGCGCGAGCAGGCCGTCCGGCCAGGAAGCGAGGCGCTCGTAGTAGTGGCGCCGGTTGGCCGTGCTGTGGGTGACGGTGACGTCGGTGAGCGGTTCGGCGCGGGCCAGCAGATCGGCGATGACCGGGTGGCGCAGGGTGCGGGCGAAGGGGAGGAACGCCGCCGCGTCCCGGCCCGGCCGCGCGCCGGGTCCGCCCATCAGGCTGACGTGCCAGCGCTCGTCCTCGATGGGCAGGATGCCTCCCGAGGCGGCCGGGCGGTCCAGGCGCGGATCGGCCTGCACGCCGACGACGGGCCAGCCGCGGGTGGGCACCGGGGCGCGGTAGACACGGCTGGCGTAGGCCAGGCCGGAGTCGACCACGGCCTCTTCGAGGCCGCGGACACCCAGCCGGGCGAGCCACCGGGGCATACGGGTGCCGCGCCCGGAGGCGTCGACGACCAGATCGGCGCCGAGCGCGTACTCCGTGCCGTCCGCTCCACGCACCCGCACCCCGGTGACCCGTCCGCGGTCGCCGAGCAGCCCCACGGCCCTGGTCCTGGCGCGCACCCCGACCCGGGGATCCGCGAGGACCCGCTCCCGGACGACGGAGTCGGTCAGGTCCCGCCCGGCGGTGATCACATGGTGCGTGGAGCGCTTCCAGCGCCGGTACCAGCCCTCGGGTGAGCAGACGACCATGTCGGTGGTCACCGGTACGCGGTGGGCACCGGCGGCCAGCAGCAGGTCCGTGCAGCCGGGGAGGAGGAGATCGAGCGCCTCGGCCCCACCGGTCTGCAGGAAGTGGATGTGGGCGGCCTGGGGAACACCCGCACGCGGTCCGGGACCCGCCGGTACGTCCTGGGCCTCGATGATCTCGACCGCTTCGGCGCGGTCCTTGACGGCCGCCGCCGCGAGCAGGCCGGCGATGCTGCTTCCGATGACGACGACACGAGCGCGGCCCGGACGCCGGGTATCCGTCATGACGCACTGCCTTCCGGGCCGCGCGGGCCTGTTGGAGGGGGACGTTCGTGATCACGAGGTGCCCACGACACGCTAGCGAGAGACTTCGGCTCGCTTCAACGAGCGCTCGTCAGCCACCGGACGGTGAATCGGAGGCGGTGGCGGCCCGGACGACGCGCACCGCGCCCGCCGGACCTTGAGACCTTCCTCACAGCACGGCCGCACCCCGGCAGCACTCCGGCCCCGCCCGCGGCACTTCCCGGGCAACGCGAAAGCCCCGCAGGTCCGAGACCTGCGGGGCTTTCAGCTGTGCGCGAGGGGGGAGTTGAACCCCCACGCCCTTTCGGGCACTGGAACCTGAATCCAGCGCGTCTGCCTATTCCGCCACCCGCGCATTGGGTGTGTCCTCCGGTGCCGCTCCCTTGCGGGCCCGGCGCCTTCCGACATGCAGAACATTAGCACGCCGCGCCGGGTGGTTTCACATCCCTTTCCCGGGGGCAGACGGGCCTGCCGGGCCAGGGGACCACCAGGTCAGGGACCTTGGGCCGACGGCCCTGCCCCGGCCCCCCTGCCCGGCGGCCGACCACCGCCCCTCCCGCACCGCCACTGCCGACCACGCCCGGCCACGCCCCGGACGAGCCCGGCCCCACGGCCCCTGCCGCACCGCCGTGGCACCGCCCCGGACAGCCGGTACCGCCCGCCCGTCCGCCCGCCCGTCCATTCGCCCGTCCGTCCGTATCAACCAGTGCTTGTTCGCGTATCAACCTCGTACCGGTCCGGCCCGTCTCCCCAGGAGCCGGGGCCGAGCGGCGCCGGGTGCGGGACACTGGTCCGTGGCCGCCTCTACGATCCTGGGCAGAAGTACGGAGCAGAAGTACGGAGGGGTGCTCCCCGAAGGGCCCGAAGGCCCCGAAGGAGTACTCAGCGGTACGAACCGACCACCAGGCGTCGACGACCCGTCGACGGGTCCGACAGGGGGAACCAGCCGATTTACCGGCGCGTGGATACGATCAGTAAGCAGTACCAGGTAAGCAGGACGCAGCAGCACGACGGCAAGACCCGCAACAACCGCAGCACCGGCAGGACCAGAAGCGACGGCCACGACGGAGGAGGTGCCCCATGGGAGTCCTGAAGAAGTTCGAGCAGCGCCTCGAAGGTCTGGTCAACGGCACTTTCGCCAAGGTCTTCAAGTCCGAGGTCCAGCCCGTGGAGATCGCGGGCGCGCTCCAGCGCGAGTGCGACAACAACGCGACCATCTGGAACCGCGACCGTACGGTCGTACCCAATGACTTCATCGTGGAGCTGAGCGCGCCCGACTACGAGCGGCTCAGCCCCTACTCCGGACAGCTCGGCGACGAGCTGGCCGGCATGGTGCGCGACTACGCCAAGCAGCAGCGCTACACCTTCATGGGCCCGATCAAGGTCCACCTGGAGAAGGCGGACGACCTGGACACCGGTCTGTACCGGGTGCGCAGCCGTACGCTCGCCTCGTCCAGCAACCAGCAGGGCCAGGCGCCCCAGGCGGCCCCGCCGCAGGGGCCCCCGCCGGGTCCCGTCGCACCCGGCCGCCCCGGCACACCGGGCGGCTACGGCTACCCGCCGGCCGCACCGCCCGCCGCGGCGCCCCCCATGCCCGCGGCACCGCCGCCCGGCGGCCAGGGCTACCCGCCCGCCGCCGCCCAGCGGCCCCCGCAGGCCCCGGCGGCCGGCGGCCGCACCCGCTACTGGATCGAGATCAACGGCACCCGCCATCAGATCTCCCGCCCGACGCTGGTGCTGGGCCGCAGCACCGACGCCGACGTGCGGATCGACGACCCCGGCGTGTCCCGCCGGCACTGTGAGATCCGGACCGGAACGCCCTCGACGATCGCGGATCTCGGCTCCACCAACGGCATCGTGGTGGACGGGCAGCACACCACCCGCGCTACGCTCCGCGACGGCTCGCGGATCGTCGTGGGCAGCACCACCGTTATCTATAGGCAAGCCGAAGGGTGAACCGGGGGCAATGTCAGAGCTGACCCTCACGGTCATGCGGCTGGGTTTCCTGGCCGTACTGTGGCTGTTCGTGATCGTGGCCGTGCAGGTCATCCGCAGCGACCTGTTCGGTACGCGCGTCACCCAGCGGGGGTCCCGCCGGGAGGCCGCACGGCCCCAGCAGACCGGCCGGCAGGCCGCGCGCCAGCAGCAGGCCGCGCCGCCACAGCAGCGCGGCCAGCAGGGCGGCGGCCGGCGCCGCAACGCCCCCGCCAAACTGGTGGTGACCGAAGGCACCCTCACGGGCACCACGGTCGCGCTCCAGGGACAGACGATCACCCTGGGCCGCGCGCACGACTCCACGATCGTGCTGGACGACGACTACGCCTCCAGCCGTCATGCCAGGATCTACCCGGACCAGAACGGCCAGTGGATCGTCGAGGACCTCGGCTCCACCAACGGCACGTACCTGGACCGGTCCCGGCTGACGACCCCCACACCGATCCCGCTGGGCGCGCCGATCCGCATCGGCAAGACCGTCATCGAGCTGCGGAAGTAGTGCTACGTCATGAATGAGCGCGAGCGGAGCGAGCACGCGGCGGCGGCCGGCCCCCAGGGCCGCGGCGCGCTCCCGACCGGAGGGTGGGCAGTGTGGCTCGACACGATCGGCTGTACCCGGAGCCGTCGGGCGAGGTGCGCATGAGTCTGTCACTGCGCTTCGCCGCCGGATCGCACAAGGGCATGATCCGCGAGGGCAACGAGGACTCCGGTTACGCCGGTCCCCGGCTGCTGGCCATCGCCGACGGCATGGGCGGCCAGGCCGCGGGAGAGGTCGCCTCCTCCGAGGTGATCTCCACCATCGTGCCCCTCGACGACGACATCCCGGGCTCCGACGTCCTCACCTCGCTCGGCACGGCCGTGCGGCGCGCCAACGACCAGCTGCGCGCCATGGTCGAGGAGGACCCCCAGCTGGAGGGCATGGGCACCACGCTCACCGCCCTGCTGTGGACCGGTCAGCGCCTCGGCCTGGTGCACGTCGGCGACTCGCGCGCGTATCTGCTGCGCGACGGCGTGCTCACCCAGATCACCCAGGACCACACCTGGGTGCAGCGCCTCGTCGACGAGGGACGCATCACCGAGGAGGAGGCCAGCACCCACCCGCAGCGCGCCCTCCTGATGCGCGCCCTCGGCAGCGGCGAGCACGTCGAACCGGACCTGTCCATCCGCGAGGTGCGGGCGGGCGACCGGTACCTGATCTGCTCCGACGGCCTGTCCGGCGTGGTCTCCCACCAGACGATGGAGGAGACCCTCGCCAGCTACCAGGGCCCGCAGGAGACCGTGCAGGAGCTGATCCAGTTCGCGCTGCGCGGCGGCGGCCCCGACAACATCACCGTCATCGTCGCCGACGTCCTCGACCTGGACACCGGCGACACCCTCGCGGGACAGCTCTCCGACACCCCGGTGGTCGTCGGCGCGGTCGCCGAGAACCAGCACCACCTGCACGACAACGGCATCATGCAGACCCCGGCGGGACGCGCCTCCGGCCTCGGCCGCCAGGTGCCCGGCCAGGGCGGCGGGGGCGGCGAGTTCGGCCCGCCCGGCTCCGGCGGCGACACCACCGGCTTCATCTCCACCGACGGCCTGGACTACGGCGAGGACGACTTCGTCAAGCCGCGCCGGGGCCACAGGTGGCTGAAGGTCTCCCTGTACACGGTGCTCGCGCTCGCCGTCATCGGCGGCGGTCTGTACGGCGGCTACCGCTGGACGCAGACGCAGTACTACGTCGGCACCAACGACGACCACGTGGCGCTCTACCGGGGCATCAGCCAGGATCTGGCCTGGGTGAAGCTGTCCGAGGTGGAGAAGGACCATCCCGAGATCGCGCTCAAGGACCTGCCGCCGTACCAGCAGAAGCAGGTCACCGCGACCATCGCCGAGGGCGGCCTCCCGGAGGCGCAGAAGAAGGTCGACGAGCTGTCGGTGCAGGCCTCCGCGTGCCGCAAGGAGTCCGAGCGCCGCGCCGCCGAGGCCAAGAACGGCGACAAGGCCGACAAGGCTGACAAGACCGACAAGGCCGACCAGGGCAAGGACAGCGGGAAGAGCGGCGACGGCAAGAAGGGCGGCACCTCGGGAACCACCCCGGCCGCCTTCACGTCCAGGACGGCGTCGACGCCGAACCCCTCGACGTCCGGTGCCCCCTCGTCCCCCTCGTCCCAGGATCCGTCCACGTCCACGACCGCGACCACGTCCAGCCCCGGCCCCACTCTCTCGGAGGAAGAGCAGAAGGTCGTCTCGCTGTGCGGTAAGCAGTAGGCAAGCCGTGAGAGGCCCTGTCACACGATGAGCAGTACTACCAACTCACCGACGCACCACACGTCCACGATCGGCGCCATCGGAGCGCCCAGCCGCCGCAACACCGAACTGGCGCTGCTGGTCTTCGCGGTCGCCATCCCGGTGTTCGCCTACGCCAACGTGGGCCTGGCCATCAGCAACGAGATCCCGGCCGGTCTGCTGAGCTACGGACTGGGCCTCGGCCTGATGGCGGGCGTCGCCCACCTCGTCGTCCGCAAGTTCGCTCCCTACGCCGACCCGCTGCTGCTCCCGCTGGCCACGCTGCTCAACGGGCTCGGCCTGGTCATCATCTGGCGTCTGGACCAGTCGAAACTGCTCCAGTACATCAAGCAGGCCGGCGACAAGGCGCCCACCCAGCTGCTGTACACGGCGATGGGCATCGCGCTCTTCGCGGTCGTGCTGATCTTCCTCAAGGACCACCGCGTCCTTCAGCGCTACACCTACATCTCCATGGTCGGCGCGCTGGTCCTGCTGCTGCTGCCGCTGGTCCCCGGCCTCGGTCTGCCCGTCTACGGCGCCAAGATCTGGATCCACGTCGGCGGCTTCTCCATCCAGCCCGGCGAGTTCGCCAAGATCGTGCTGGCCGTCTTCTTCGCCGGTTACCTGATGGTGAAGCGGGACGCGCTCGCCCTGGCCAGCCGCCGCTTCATGGGCCTGTACCTGCCGCGCGGCCGCGACCTCGGCCCGATCCTGGTGGTCTGGGTCATCTCGATCCTCATTCTGGTCTTCGAGACGGACCTCGGCACCTCGCTGCTGTTCTTCGGCATGTTCGTCGTCATGCTGTACGTCGCCACCGAGCGCACCAGCTGGATCGTCTTCGGTCTGCTGATGTCGGCGGTCGGCGCGTTCGGCGTGGCCAGCGTCGAGCCGCACGTCCACCAGCGCGTCCAGGCGTGGCTGGACCCGATGAACGAGTACCTGCTCAGCCACAAGGGCGTGGTGGGCCACTCCGAGCAGCTCCAGCAGGCGCTGTGGGCGTTCGGCTCGGGCGGCACCCTCGGTTCCGGCCTCGGCCAGGGCCACTCCGACCTCATCCGGTTCGCCGCCAACTCCGACTTCGTCCTCGCCACCTTCGGCGAGGAGCTGGGCCTGGCCGGTCTGATGGCGATCCTGCTGCTCTACGGCCTGATCGTGGAACGCGGCATCCGCACCGCGCTCGCCGCCCGCGACCCGTTCGGCAAGCTGCTCGCCGTCGGCCTGTCCGGCGCCTTCGCGCTCCAGGTCTTCGTGGTGGCCGGCGGTGTGATGGGCCTGATCCCGCTGACCGGTATGACGATGCCGTTCCTCGCGTACGGCGGTTCCTCCGTCATCGCGAACTGGGCCCTGATCGGCATCCTGATCAGGATCAGCGACACCGCCCGCCGCCCGGCGCCCGCGCCCGCCTCCAACTCGGACGCCGAGATGACCCAGGTCGTCCGCCCCGGCGGCGCCGGGCCCGTGGAGTGACCTCGCCCGCCACGGCTTCCGGAACCGGCACCCGCCCCGTTCCGGAAGCCGTCCGCGGTTTTCCGGAACCCGCCGTGCCGCGGCCGCGTCTATGGACCAGTGGCGGCGGACGGCCCCGCCCGGGAGGCACAGACACTGCCTCTAAACTGGGGCCGGCCATGGATGAGCGCCAGCACCGACGGCACCGAGAGACTGAAGCGGCAGGCGCACCTGTCAGCTTGTGGAAAGGCCGGATGTGAACAAGCCCCTGCGCCGGATCGCGATCTTCTGCGGACTGCTGGTCCTCACGCTGCTCATCCGCGACAACTGGCTCCAGTACGCCAAGGCCGACAGCCTGAAGAACGACGACAACAACCGTCGTGTCACCATCGCCCGCTACGCCACGCCGCGCGGTGACATCATCGTCGGCGGCTCGCCGATCACCGGGTCGGTGGAGACCAAGACCAGCGCGATCGACGACCTGAAGTACAAGCGGACGTACAAGGACGGCCCCATGTGGGCGCCCGTCACCGGCTACGCCTCGCAGGCCTTCGGCACCACGCAGCTGGAGAACCTGGACGACAAGATCCTCACCGGCAACGACGACCGGCTCTTCTTCCGCAACACCCTGGACATGCTCACCGGCAAGCCCAAGCAGGGCGGCAACGTCGTCACCACGCTGAACGCGGCCGCGCAGAAAGCCGCGTACGACGGGCTCAAGGGCCGCGGCAAGGGTGCCGTCGTCGCGCTCGAACCGTCCACCGGCAAGATCCTCGCGCTGGCCTCCTTCCCGTCCTACGACCCCGGCTCCTTCGCCGGCGCCTCCAACGCGGACGGCAAGGCGCGCAACAAGCTCCTGAAGGAGAACGACCCGGACGACCCGACGCTGAACCGGGCGCTGCGCGAGACCTATCCGCCGGGCTCCACCTTCAAGGTGGTCACCGCCGCCGCCGCGCTGGAGAACGGGCTGTACACCTCGGCCGACGAGGACACGAAGTCGCCGGACCCGTGGATCATGCCGCACACCACCACCCCGCTGCCCAACGAGGGCACGATCCCCTGCAAGAACGCCAACATGCGCGAGGCGCTGCGCTGGTCCTGCAACACCGTGTTCGGCAAGATCGGCGCCGACCTGGGCAACAAGAAGATGCTGGACGAGGCGAAGAAGTTCGGCTTCACCAGTGAGCAGTTCACCCCGGTGCGCTCCAACGCCTCGGTGTTCTCCGACAACATGGAGCCCTCGCAGGTCGCGCAGTCCTCGATCGGCCAGTTCAACACCGCCGCCACCCCGCTCCAGATGGCCATGGTCGTCTCCGCGGTCGCCAACGACGGCAAGCTGATGAAGCCGTACATGGTGGACAAGCTCCAGTCGCCGAACCTGGACACGCTGGAGCAGACCCAGCCCGAGGAGCTGAGCCGGCCGCTGTCCTCGAAGAACGCCCAGATCCTCCAGGACATGATGGAGACGGTCGTCGAGAAGGGCACCGGCAAGAACGCGCAGATCGGCGGCGGCGTCACCGTCGGCGGCAAGACCGGTACCGCCCAGCACGGCGTGAACAACAAGGGCAAGCCGTACGCCTGGTTCATCTCCTACGCCAAGACGAGCGACGGCAGCGCGCCGGTGGCCGTCGCCGTGGTCGTCGAGGACGAGCAGGCCAGCCGCGAGGACATCTCCGGCGGCGGCCTCGCGGCGCCCATCGCGAAGAGCGTCATGCAGGCGGTCATCAACTCCAAGCGGTGATCTCCGTCACGGGTCCTTCACAACGGTGCATGGTGCGGTACCGGTCCTGTATCGGGTGACGGGCTTGGCCGGGTCCCACAGAACTAGCCGGGTACGGTAGGCCCGGACGGAAGCTCCGGTGGCACAAGCCGTGCCCGCCGGGACCGACGGAGAGGGCTGGTAGGTAGCTATGGAAGAGCCGCGTCGCCTCGGCGGCCGGTACGAGCTGGGCCATGTGCTCGGCCGTGGTGGCATGGCGGAGGTGTACCTCGCGCATGACACCCGCCTGGGCCGCACCGTGGCGGTGAAGACGCTGCGCGCCGACCTGGCGCGCGACCCTTCCTTCCAGGCCCGGTTCCGCCGGGAGGCCCAGTCGGCCGCCTCGCTCAACCATCCCGCGATCGTCGCGGTCTACGACACGGGCGAGGACTACATCGACGGGGTCTCGATCCCGTACATCGTCATGGAGTACGTCGACGGCTCCACCCTCCGTGAGCTGCTGCACAGCGGGCGCAAGCTGCTGCCCGAGCGGGCCATGGAGATGACCATCGGCATCCTCCAGGGACTGGAGTACGCCCACCGCAGCGGCATCGTGCACCGCGACATCAAGCCGGCCAACGTCATGCTGACCCGCAACGGCCAGGTCAAGGTGATGGACTTCGGCATCGCCCGCGCCATGGGCGACTCCGGCATGACCATGACGCAGACGGCCGCGGTCATCGGCACCGCCCAGTACCTCTCCCCGGAGCAGGCCAAGGGCGAGCAGGTCGACGCCCGGTCCGACCTGTACTCGACGGGCTGCCTGCTGTACGAGCTGCTCACCGTCCGGCCGCCGTTCGTCGGCGACTCCCCGGTGGCGGTGGCCTACCAGCACGTCCGCGAGGACCCCCAGCCGCCGAGCGTCTTCGACCCCGAGATCACGCCCGAGATGGACGCGATCGTGCTGCGCGCGCTGGTCAAGGACCCCGACTACCGCTATCAGTCGGCCGACGAGATGCGCGCCGACATCGAGGCGTGCCTCGACGGCCAGCCGGTCGCGGCCACCGCCGCGATGGGCGCGGTGGGCTACGGCGGCTATCCGGACGACCAGCCGACGACCGCGCTGCGCTCCGACGCCGGGGCCCCCGCCACCACGATGCTGCCGCCCATGAACCCGGACGACGGCGGCTACGGCTACGACGACCGGCCCGACCGGCGCAGCCGCCAGCCGAAGAAGTCCAACGCCTCGACGATCCTCCTGATCGTCGCCGCCGTGCTGGTCCTGATCGGCGCCATCCTGATCGGCAAGTACGTCTTCACCGGCCACGGCGCGACCAGTGACTCGATCCCCGCGCCGAACTTCGTGGGCCAGACCAAGACCGAGGCGCAGACCTCCGCGGACAACGTCAACCTGAAGCTGTCGTTCAGCGAAAAGGAGTGCGACGACCAGCCCAAGGGCCATGTCTGCTCCCAGGACCCCGCGCCCAAGGCCGACGTCAAGAAGGGCGACACGGTCAGCCTGGTCATGTCGACCGGGGCGCCGAAGGTCACGGTCCCGGACGTCACCGGCCTCACCTTCGACAAGGCCTCCGCGCAGCTGACCGACAAGGACCTCAAGGTCGAGAAGCGGGAGCAGGAGTCCGCCGACCGCCCCGAGGGCGTCGTCATCTCGCAGGACCCGGGCGGCGACAAGGAGGTCGAGAAGGGCGCGACGATCACCCTGACGGTCGCCAAGCCCGTCGCGAAGGCCACCGTCCCCCAGGTCAACGGCCAGAGCTGCGACGCCGCCAAGCAGCAGATGCAGGCCAACGGCCTCCAGGGCGACTGCGTCGAGGTCGACAACAGCGACCCCAACCAGGCCGGCAAGGTCATCAACACCGTCCCGGGCCCCGGCCAGCAGGTCGACAAGGACTCGAAGGTGACGATCCAGATCGGCAAGCAGGTCGAGCAGCAGCAGACCCAGGTGCCCTCCGTACGGGGCAAGAAGGTCTCGGAGGCCAAGCAGATCCTGAACTCGGCCGGCTTCACCAACATCCAGTTCGCGGGCAGCGGCGGCGACGACAACGCGTTCGTCATCAACCAGGACCCGCAGCCGGGCCAGCAGACCGACAACCCGGGCGGCACGCAGATCACGCTGACGACCGTCGGCGGTCAGGGCGGCGACAACGGGAACGGCGGGAACGGCGGCGACCACGGCGGCTTCTTCCCCTGACCGGCCCGGCCCGTCCGGTGAACGGAGCCCCGGTCCTCGTCCATGAGGGCCGGGGCTCCGTCGTGCCGCCCCGCGGCGAGCGCGGGGCAAGCGGGGGGAGAGAGACCGCGGGAAGGGGGAGAGACCGGGCTCAGTCCAGTTCCTTCGGCGGCGTCCGCTTGCCGTCGACCGGGTCCACGCGGACCAGCTCGCCCCAGACCACGTACCGGTAGCGGGAGGTGTACACGGGCGTGCAGGTGGTCAGCGTGATGTAGTGGCCCGGCTTCTTCACCCCGGACTCCTCCGGGACCCGGTCCAGGACGCCGACGTCGAACTTCGAGGTCTCCGGGAGGATGTCGAAGACCTTGTAGACGTACCACTTGTCGCGGGTCTCGAAGACGATCGGGTCGCCCTCGCGCATCTTGTCGATGTTGTGGAACTTCGCGCCGTGCCCGTCCCGGTGCGCGGCGAGGGTGAAGTTGCCCTTCTTGCCGGTCACCGGCAGGGTCGCGGCGACGGGGTCCGTGTAGTAGCCGGCCACGCCGTCGTTGAGGATGTCGGTGGAGGTGCCCTTCTTCACCAGCACCTCGCCGTTGTGCATGGCCGGGACGTGCAGGAAGCCGATGCCGTCCTTGGTGTCCAGGGCACCGGGACCGGGCGCGGAGTGCGCCCACTGGTCGCGGACCCTGTGGCCCTGCCGGTCGGCCTTGCGGTCCGCTATGACGTTCGTCCACCACAGGGAGTAGACGACGAACAGGCCGAGCACCAGGCCCGCCGTGATGAGGAGTTCACCGAACACGCTGACGGCGAGCGCCACCCGGCCGCCGCGCCGGCGGCGCCGGCCCGGTGCCGGACCGTCCTCTGTGTGCTCTGCCGTGTCGTCGGCGGTCGCTGCCACTGTTCCCTCTGCCCTTTACTGCCCTTCAGCTGACGAGTCAGCTGACTAGTTAGCTGACGAGCGCATCCGGCTTTCCCTTGCTGCGCGGCCGTTCCTCGACCATCCTGCCCCAGACGATCAAGCGGTATTTACTGGTGAACTCCGGGGTGCAGGTGGTGAGCGTGATGTACCGGCCGGGCTTGGTGAAGCCCGAGCCCTTGGGCACCGGGTCCAGGACGGCGGTGTTGCCGGGCGAGGTCACCGGGAGCGTCGACGTCATCTTGTAGACGTAGTACGCGTCCTGCGTCTCCACCACGATCGGGTCGCCCGGCTTGAGCCGGTTGATGTACCGGAAGGGCTCGCCGTGGGTGTTGCGGTGGGCCGCGAGCCCGAAGTTGCCCGTCTTCGCGTCCGGCATCGCCGTGTCGAAGTCGCCCTTGCCGTAGTGCCCGACCATGCCCTTGTCCAGCACCTGTGCCTTGCTGGTGCCCTCGGCGACCGGCACCACCACGTCGAGCGCGGGGATGTGCAGGAGGGCGAAGCCCTGTCCCGGCTCGAAGGTGCCCGGGTTGCGCCTGCCGCTCGCCCAGTCGTCCTGGAGGTGGTGGGCCTCGCTGCCCGCCTGCGCGTGCGCGCGGATGTTCGTCCACCACAGCTGGTAGGTGACGAACAGCAGCATCACCACACCCGTGGTGATGAACAGCTCGCCGACGATCCGGCTGACGACGACACCGGGGGACGGCCGCCGCGCCCGTGCCCGCCTGCGGGCCTCCATCCGGGTCAGCGGCGCGGACGGCCCGCCGTCCGCCGGGGACGGTCCGGCCGCGGGGCCGGTGCCCCGTCGGCGGCTGTGGCGGCTGTGACGGCTCCTGGCGGCCTTTCTGCGGGCCGCGCGCCCCTCGTGGGGCTCCTGGTCCGCCGAGGAGCCGGAAGAGGCCGTGGCGCCCGCTGAGCGCCCTCGCACCCCGGGTGCCGTCCCCGCCCCCGGACCGGCCGCCGCGGCGGGACCGGCGACCCGCAGCGCCATCGTCTCGTCGTCGGCCGGCGCCGGGCCGGGCTGCGGTCCGGCGCGGAAGCCGGGCGCCGCCGAGGCGTGCGAGTCGTACGGCGCCGCGTACGGGTCCCCGGAGGCGTACGCCTCCGTGCCGTACCGGTCGGCGCCGGACTCGCGCTCGGGGCGCAGCGCGGTCACGCCGTGGCCCTGCCCACCACCGGGGCGAGCCCCGCCGACCTCGCCACGGCACCCGTGTCGCCGCACTCCGCCAGCCAGTTGGCCAGCATCCGGTGCCCGTGCTCGGTCAGCACCGACTCGGGGTGGAACTGCACGCCCTCCACCGGCAGTTCCCGGTGGCGCAGGCCCATGATGATGCCGTCGTGCGTGCGGGCGGTGACCTCCAGCTCGGCCGGGACGGTGGCGGGCTCGGCGGCCAGCGAGTGGTAGCGGGTCGCGGTGAAGGGGGAGGGCAGCCCGGCGAAGACGCCCTTGCCGGTGTGCTCGACCGGCGAGGTCTTGCCGTGCAGCAGCTCGGGCGCCCGGTCCACCACACCGCCGTACGCCACCTGCATCGACTGCATGCCCAGGCAGACGCCGAAGACGGGGACGCCGGTGGCGGCGCAGTGCCGGACCATGTCCACGCACACCCCGGCCTGCTCGGGCGTGCCCGGCCCCGGCGAGAGCAGCACGCCGTCGAAACCGTCCTGGGCGTGCGCCGTCGACACCTCGTCGTTGCGCAGCACCTCGCACTCGGCGCCGAGCTGGTAGAGGTACTGGACCAGGTTGAAGACGAAGCTGTCGTAGTTGTCGACGACGAGAATCCGCGCGCTCACTGGTTGTCCACCGTCACATCGTTGAAGGGAAGCAGCGGCTCCGCCCAGGGGAAGACGTACTGGAACAGGACGTAGACCACGGCCAGGACCAGCACGAGTGAGATCAGGGCCTTCAGCCACGCGTTGCCCGGCAGATGCCGCCAGATCCAGCCGTACATGCCGTCCCTTCCGTCTCCCCACGGCACCCGATGCACGCCGTACCGCACCAGACTAACGGCGCGATGCCCTCGGTTTCCGGCCTTCCGGGAGCAGTTCCCCCTTCCCGGTCCGGTCCCGGTCCGGCTCCGGTCCGGGACGCGGGCGCCGTGACTAGCCGACGGGCTGCGCGTAGTGCAGGTCCACGGCCCCGGTGTAGCCGGGCAGCGTGGCCGTCCCGTCCTCGGTGACCTTCCAGCCGAGACCGTAGACGTTGACGTACACCATGTAGTTCTGGATCGCCGGGGAGTCGGCGAGCGCCTTCTTCAGCCGGTCCGGGTCGCCGACCGCCGTGATCTTGTACGGCGGTGAGTAGACGCGGCCCTGGAGGATCAGGGTGTTGCCCACGCAGCGCACCGCGCTGGTGGAGATCAGCCGCTGGTCCATCACCTTGATCCCGCGGGCGCCGCCGTTCCACAGCGCGTTGACGACGGCCTGGAGGTCCTGCTGGTGGATGACCAGGTAGTCGGGCTGCGGCTCGGGGTAGCCGGGGAGCTTGGCGGTCGCGTTCGGCGGGGCGTCGTTCAGGGTGACGCTGACGGCCTTGCCCTTGAGCGGCCGGGTGCCCGCGCTGTCCTCCAGGCCGGAGAGCTTCTCGTCCTGCGCCTTCGTGCCGCCGCCGTCGCTGCGGGCGAGGGACTCGACGTCGCCGCGCAGGGTCGCGTTGGACTCGTCCAGCTCCTTGTTCTTGCGGCTGCGCTCCTGGACCAGGTCGGACAGCTTGAGCAGCGAGGTGTCCGTGCGGATGTTGGTGCCCTTGGCCGTGTCGAAGCTGGTGAAGAAGATCAGCCCGGCGAGCGCGAACACGGCCGCCGTGAGGATCCGCACCGGCGGGAAGCGGCGGGCGCGGTCCCGGTCGGCACCCGGCCCCGGGGAGTCGGCGGAATTGCTCAACGTACCCTTATCTCCTTCGGCACCGCGGAAGCACTACGCTAACGGACGCCCCGGGGGAGCACTCGTCGTCCCCACGCAGTGCCCTTGTACGCTGCCCCGGAGCCAGTCCAGATTCCTGCGCGGCCACGCAGCGCATCGACAGGAGAGACCCTCGTGCCGAAGTCACGTATCCGCAAGAAGGCCGACTACACGCCGCCGCCCGCCAAGCAGGGCACGGTCATCAAGCTGGAGAGCCGCGGCTGGGTGGCCCCGGTGATGCTGGCCATGTTCGTCATCGGCCTGGCCTGGATCGTCGTCTTCTACGTGACCGACGGTTCGCTGCCGATCGACGCGCTGGACAACTGGAACATCGTGGTGGGCTTCGGCTTCATCGCCGCGGGGTTCGGCGTCTCCACGCAGTGGAAGTAGCGGCGGCCGCCTCCGCCGGACCCGGTGGAGGCGCGGTTCGCCGTACGGCGGACCCAGCTCTGCCCACGGGTATCCGCTGAGTTATCCACAGGCCGGACCGAATTTCCACACAACGCCTGGGGAAAAGCCGACGATCTGTGGATAACTCATCAGCCGTTGACGCCGGTACGACTGTCGCACCACTCTGCCGGTAGCTGACTGCCCCCTGCCTGACCTGCACAGAAACAGGTGAGCGACAGGGGGCACAGCTGTTCCCGCACACTGTGCACAAGGACGCGCACCCGCTGTGGACAACCGTGCGAGCAGGGCACAGCGGGCGGCGCGGAGGGCGACGGGAGCGGGCTCAGGTGAGCTGGGCGGTTCTGACCACGGTCAGCACCACCACGACCGCCAGCACCAGCGCGCAGGTCCCGTACTGCACCAGGTTCCGGTGCTCGCGCGGCGCGTGCACCATGGCGTAGCCGGTCACCACACCGGCGACGAGCCCGCCGATGTGCGCCTGCCAGGCGATGTTCAGCCCCGGGCCGAAGGTGAAGGCCAGGTTGATCGCCAGCAGCACGATGACCGGCCGCATGTCGTAGCGGAGGCGGCGCATCAGCACGGCGGTGGCGCCGAAGAGACCGAAGATCGCGCCGGAGGCGCCGACCGTGCCCTGAGTGGGATCGACCAGCAGATACGTCAGCGCGCTGCCCGCGAGGCCGGAGACGAAGTAGAGCGACAGGTAGCGGGCGCGGCCCAGGGCCGCCTCCAGCGGGCCGCCGATCCACCACAGGCTCAGCATGTTGAAGGCGATGTGCCACACCTGCTGGTGGGTGAACATCGACGTCACCAGGAGGTACCACTGACCGCCCGCGACGCCTTGGGTCGGCGTGAACGGCGCCGGCGGCCAGGCGCCGAAGAGCATCAGGTGGTTCAGGAGGGACTTGTCGGCGGAGACCGCGATGAACACCGCGACGTTGATCCCGATGAGGATCTTCGTGAACAGCCGCGGATCGGCGCTCACCGTGCCCCCGGCCACCGTGCGCGGCCGGGACGCCGCGGGCGTGTGCCCCGTACCCGACCCGCTGCGGACGCAGTCCGGGCACTGGAACCCCACGGAGGCGCTGACCATGCACTCCGGGCAGATCGGCCGCTCGCAGCGGGTGCAGCGGATGCCGGTCTCGCGGTCCGGGTGCCGGTAGCAGGTGGGCACGCCCTGGCCGCCCTGGCCGACCTGCGGGCTGCCTGGTGCCTGGTCCATCGGGTCCCCTCACGTTCGTCACGGACGGTGCACGGCTCAGTACGGCTCACCGCGGGCAACGCACCGCCCCGCTCATCCTTACGGACGAGCGGGGCGTTTGGTTCCCTCGGGGCGTGCCGCCGGGAGTGATCCCCGGCTCAGGCGTCGCGGGTCTCGATGACGACCGACTCGATGACGACGTCCTTGACGGGACGGTCGTTGCGCGGGTTGGTCTGCGTGCCCACGATGGCGTCGACGACCTTCCTGCTGGCGTCGTCGGCGACCTCACCGAAGATGGTGTGCTTGCGGGTCAGCCATGCCGTCGGGGCGACGGTGATGAAGAACTGCGAGCCGTTGGTGCCCGGACCGGCGTTGGCCATGGCCAGCAGGTAGGGGCGGTCGAAGGCGAGGTCCGGGTGGAACTCGTCCTTGAACTGGTAGCCGGGGCCACCGGTGCCGTTGCCCAGCGGGTCGCCGCCCTGGATCATGAAACCGCTGATCACCCGGTGGAAGACCGTGCCGTCGTACAGCCGGTCCGTGGTCTTCTCACCGGTGGCGGGGTGCGTCCACTCGCGCTCACCGTTGGCGAGTTCCACGAAGTTGCGGACCGTCTCGGGGGCATGGTTCGGCAGGAGCCGCACCTGGATGTCGCCGTTGTTGGTCTTCAGGGTGGCGTAGAGCTGCTCAGCCACGATCTGCCTTCCGTTGTCCTCTTGTGACTCCCCGATCCTCGCACGGCGCGCGCCCCGCGTCGCCCGGCGGCCGCTTCCGGGCCCCGATCCGCCGGAACCGGTTGCGGGATCCGGGGCGGCCCGCTCCGGTCCGGGGGGCGTGCGGCGCGCCGGTCCCGGGGGCGCGCGCATGACCCGGATGCGCGTCCTCGCATGCCTTCGGGGCCGTTCGCAGGCATGATCCGTAAAAGGGTGGAAAGTCGAATGACCGTACGCCACCGAGGAGGAGGAACCCGTGACCCGCATCGACAGCGTGCGCGCCGCGACCGGCTCGGCGAGGGACAGCGTGCTGCACGCCGCGGACGTGGTGGCGCCCTACGCCGACACGGCCAGGGACAGGGCCGCGCACTACGCGCACGAGGCACGCGTACGGCTCGCGCCGAAGGTGTCGCTCGCCGCCGACCAGGCCCGCGTCCAGTACGGCGCCTACGTCGCACCCCGGCTGGAGCAGGCGCGCACCCAGGCCATGACCCATGTCCCGCCGAAGCTGGACCAGGCCGCCCAGGAGGCCGCCGAGCGGACCCGCAGAGCCGCCCGCCAGGCCGCCGAGTACTCCAGGCCGCGGATCGAGCAGGCGAGGGCCGCCGCGGCACCGGTCGCGGACGAGGCCGCCGCGCGCGGGGCCGCCGCGCTGGCCGCGCTGCGCGGCCAGGTCCCGGCCCGGAAGATCCAGAAGCTGGCCCGCCGGCAGAGCTGCCGGGCGCGGGCCGGGCGTGTCGCGAAGGTGTTCGTGATCGCCGGTGTCGTCGCGGGCGGCGCCTTCGCCGCCTGGAAGTGGTGGGACCGGCAGGCCAACCCGGACTGGCTGGTGGAGCCGCCCGCCCCGACCGAGGTCCCCGAGACCGGCCGGCTGTCCTCGGTGGACGGCAGCGGCCGGAGCGTGCTGGACCCCGAGGTCCGCGCGAAGGAGGACGAGGAGGAGAAGGACCGCGACGAGTAGGGCTTCCCGGTCGGTGCGAACCGGACGATCCGCCCTGGTCAGGGACGGTCGGCGACGCTCCGGCCGGAGCGGGACCCGGCCGGGCGGGGCAGGGTCGTCGGACCGGAGAGAGCCGGGTGGAAACGTTCCTGGATGCAAAGGGCCGGTGTCCGCCGGTCCCGGTCCAGGATCAGACAGTGCCTGACGGCGGCCGGGCGGCCGCCGTCGTCGGCGTCCCGGCGGGCGAGGCCGCAGCCCGGCGGAACACGGGGACGGCGGGTCGGCGCGAGGGCCGCCCCCAGGGGTTCCCGGGTGTTCTCCGGGTGTTCTCCGGGAGCGCGGCCGGTCCAGGGACGGCGGCCGACCGCGCCGAGGACCCGACCGGCCGACACCGTTGTCCCGCCCGGCGGGAGCAGCAGCGACCGGCGGACGGCCACGCGTTCGCTCGCGCGCAGGCGGAGCGGGGCCCGCGCGTCCGGACCGGGCAGCCCGGACGCGCCAGGGGAGCGGCGGAGCACGCGCACCCGGAGGGGCGCGCCCAGCAGCTCCCGGAGCAGGCGCGCGGTCGTGCCGGTGCGGGCCAGGAGCAGCCGGGTCCGGGGCGCGGCGAACGCCTCCGGGGTGAGGGCCGCGGTCCCGTCGGCGGTGAACGGGCTGTGACGGCGGTGAGCGGGCGGTGACGGCGGTGAGCGGGCTGTTGCGGGCGCGAGCACGGCGCCGCACCTGAGGACCGCCGAGAGCGCCACCGCCCAGGCCCAGCCGTGGGGCGGGGCGAGTGAGACGACCGTGCCGGGGCCGGGGCCGGACCGCAGGAGCGCGTCCCGGACGCGGTCGGACTCCCGGTCGAGCGCGCGGTAGGAGAGCACCCGTTCGGACGTGACCAGCGCGGGGCGCTCGCCACCGGTTCGGACGGCGGCGAACAGCGCACTCCGGAAGGGCAGTTCGTCACAGAACGCGGCAACATGGCACTCATCCGCCTTGATGCGCAGGGCAGATGGAATCCGCCGCGCGCACACCGCCCCAACACCGCTCGCCCTCTTGCGCGTTATGCCGGGTGGCACCTGCCGTACAACGCCTCCGCCGCGCCGCCGTCACCCCGTCGCCCGCGCACCGGGAGCCGCCGTACCGGGCCCTTCGACCGCGACCGCCACCCCCAGGAAGACCACGTATGACGCCTCCCCCACCCACGCTCCGCGTCCGCGATGTGCACAAGTCCTACGGCGACCGCGGCGTCCTGCGCGGGGTCGACCTCGAACTGCCGCCGGGCCTGCTGGCCGGCGTCGTCGGCGAGAACGGCTCCGGCAAGTCCACCCTGCTGCGCATCCTCGCCGGCCGCCTCACCGCCGACCGGGGCAGCGTCGAGCACCGGGGCGGCCTGGGCTACTGCCCCCAGCACACCGTGCTCAACCCCGCCTTCACCGTCGACCAGCATCTGCGGTTCTTCCAGGTCGCCTACGACCTGCCGGACCTGAGGCGGGCCCACGAGCTGCTGGAGATCCTCCGCTTCTCCGGCCACCGCCGCCACCGGGTGACCACCCTCAGCGGCGGCACCCGGCAGAAGCTCAACCTCACCCTGGCCCTCATGCACGACCCGCCGCTGCTCCTGCTAGACGAGCCCTACCAGGGCTTCGACTGGGACACCTACGAGAGCTTCTGGGACCTCGCGGCGAGCCTGCGCGCCCGGGGCCGCTCGATCCTGGTCATCTCCCACATCGCCTTCGACACCGACCGCTTCGACCAGGTGTGGCGGCTGGACGGCGGGCGCCTGGGCCGGAGCACCGCACGCCCCGTAGCGGCGGGGAGCTGACATGCGACGCGCCTGGACCCGCTACTCCACCGCCGCCGGATACGCCGTCGTCGAACACCTGCGCAACCGCCTGGCCCTGGCGCTGGTGGTGTTCTTCATCCCCCTGTGGATCACGCTGGTCGTCCTCGTGATCACCGACGCCGACGTGCCGTTCTTCGTGCGGGCCACCCACCAGACCATCACCGTCGACGGCAACGACGCCAGCAAGCTCTCCGGCGCGCTCAACGCGGTCACGCTGATCGTCGGCTTCATGATGTTCATCGTCACCTACCGGTCCGCCGACTTCGACCACCGGCTGGCAGGCGCCGGGTACCCCCGCACCCACCTCCTCGCGGCCAAACTCACCTCGCTGGTCGCCGTGTCCGCGCTGATCTGCGCCTACGCCGTCACGGTCATCTGCTGGTACTGGACGCCCCGGCAGCCCGGGGTGCTCTGGCTCGCCGTCTTCGGAGCGGCCCTGGCCTTCGGCGGCATCGGCGTCATGCTCGGCGCGCTGCTGCGCGGCGAACTGGAAGGCATGTTCCTCATCATCATGCTCAGCATCATCGACACGGGGCTCCAGAACCCCGTCTCCAACCCGGACTCCGGCAGCGCCGTCGTCCGCTTCCTGCCCTGCTACGGCCCCATGCAGGCGAGCATCACCGCCGGTTTCCTGCACACCGTGCCCGCCATTCATCTGCTGCTGGGCCCGCTGTGGTTCCTGGGCACCGTCGCCGTCGCGGGCCTCGCCTTCCGGCTGCGCACCCACGACCGCAGACACCGCATCCCGTTCCTGCACCGCGTCCACCGCGTCGCGGACGGGGGCGCCTCATGACCGACATGACCTCCGCACCGCCGCGTACGGCCCCGGGCACGGGCGACGGACCGGCGGCCGCCGAGACCGTACGCGTCCCCGCCCCTGCCCCCGCCTCCTCTCCTGCCCCGGCCGGCGGGGCCGAGGAGCGGGCGGACGCGGCGGCCGGACTGCGCGCGCACATCGACGCCCTGTACCCGGCGCGGCCCGGGGAGGCGGAGCTACGGGAGATCTCCGCGCTGCCGGACGACTGCGCGCTGCCGCCGGAGACGGCTGTCCGGCTCGACGACGCCCTGGTGCGGCCGGTGCGCCGGCTGATCGAGCGGGGCGGCCGCCGCTGGCGGCCGCGCCTCGCCACGGCCGCGGTCGAGGCCCTGGGCGGCGACCCGGCGGGCTTCGGCCCGCTGCTGGCCGCCGCGGAGATCCTCCACACCGGTTCGCTGATCGTCGACGACGTCCAGGACGGAGCCGTACGGCGCCGGGGCGCACCGGCGGCGCACGTCGAGTTCGGCCTGGCGGCGGCCCTCAACGCGGGCACGGCCGCCTACTTCTCCCTCGACCGGGTGCTGCCGGACCTGTCCCGCGACCCGCGGACGCAGGTGGCCATGTACCGGTCGTTCATGGCGGCGCTCCGCTCGGCCCACGCGGGCCAGGGCCTGGACATCGCCGGTCACCGGGAGGCGATGAACACGGCGGCCGCGACCGGCGACGCGCGGCCCGTGCTCGAAGCGGTGCGTCTGACGCACCGCCTCAAGTCGGGGGCTCCCGTGCGCTGCCTGATGGAACTGGTCGCCCACACGTGCGGGACGGACGACGCGCTGCACCGGGCCCTCGCCCGGTACGGCGAAGCGGTCGGCACCGCCTACCAGATCACCGACGACGTCCAGGACCTCACCGGAGTGGTCCGCGACGGCGTCCCGACCAAGCTGATCGGCGAGGACCTGCGCAACGGCAAGGTCACCATGCCCCTGGCCCACGCCGTCGCCCTGCTCCCGCGCACCGAGCTGACCGCGCTGTGGCAGAGCGTACGGACCCCCGGAGCGGACCCCGGGACCGTACGGGAGGCGATCACCGCCCTCGTCTCCTCGGGCGCCCTGCGCGCGGCCCGCGAGGAGGCCGACCACCTGGTGGAACGGGCCTGGACCGCCCTGTCCCCCCACCTGCCCCCGTCCGGGGCCGCCACCCGCCTGCACACCCTCGGCCGCGCGACCGTACGCCGCAGCCGCCTCGCCTGAAGGAGGGACAAAAAAACACCCCCTCTGATCGCGTTCCCGCACATCAGAGGGGGTGGAAGAAGTGGAGCCTAGGGGAGTCGAACCCCTGACATCTGCCATGCAAAGACAGCGCTCTACCAACTGAGCTAAGGCCCCGGAAGAGAAGCATCCGTCCGGTGAAGCGCCTGCCGTCCGGGTGCCGCAGACCAGAGTACCGGGTCACCCCCCGGATCTCGCAAAAAGATGGGGGCTCCCCGCGACCGACCACTCTCCGTAAGATGCTCGGCGTGGTTCGCGACAGCGAACCGCGGTACTTGGGGAAGCGATGGGGAGACGCAATGGACGCCGCACAGCAGGAAGCGACCGCGAGAGCGCGGGAACTTCAGCGGAACTGGTACGGGGAGCCGTTGGGGGCGCTCTTCCGTAAGCTCATAGACGATCTGGGGCTCAACCAGGCGCGTCTGGCGGGGGTGCTGGGGCTGTCCGCGCCGATGCTCTCGCAGCTGATGAGCGGCCAGCGGGCGAAGATCGGCAATCCGGCGGTGGTCCAGCGGGTGCAGTTGCTCCAGGACCTGGCGGGGCAGGTGGCGGACGGCAGCGTCAGCGCGGCCGAGGCGACCGAGCGCATGGAAGAGATCAAGCGGTCGCAGGGGGGCTCGGTGCTCAGCAACACCACTCAGACGACGAGCGGTTCGGGCGCTCCCACCGTCAAGCGCGTGGTCCGCGAGATCCAGTCGCTGCTGCGCTCGGTCGCCGCGGCGGGCGACATCATCGAGGCCGCGGACAGCCTCGCCGCCACCCATCCCGAACTGGCCGAGTTCCTGCGGGTGTACGGCGCCGGCCGCACCTCCGACGCCGTGGCGCACTACCAGTCCCACCAGAACTGACCCCACCGGGAAGGGTCGTAGCGCGCGTCGCGGGGGAAGCCAAGGGGAGGTGACCCCTGGGGGAGGAGCGACGCGCAGCCATGGGTGAGGTCTTCGCCGGCCGGTACGAGCTGGCCGACCCGATCGGACGCGGTGGGGTCGGCGCGGTCTGGCGCGCCTGGGACCACCGGCGGCGCCGGTACGTGGCCGCGAAGGTCCTCCAGCAGAGCGACGCGCACTCCCTGCTGCGCTTCGTGCGGGAACAGGCGCTGCGGATCGACCATCCGCATGTGCTCGCACCGGCCAGTTGGGCCGCCGACGACGACAAGGTCCTGTTCACCATGGACCTGGTCGCCGGCGGCTCGCTGGTCCATCTGGTCGGGGACTACGGCCCGCTGCCGCCGCGGTTCGTCTGCGTCCTCCTGGACCAGTTGCTCGCGGGGCTCGCCGCGGTGCACTCGGAAGGGGTCGTGCACCGGGACATCAAGCCCGCGAACATCCTGCTGGAGGCCACCGGCACCGCGCGGCCGCGGCTGCGGCTGTCCGACTTCGGCGTCGCGATGCGGCTGGGCGAGCCCCGGCTGACCGAGACCGACCTGGTCGTGGGGACGCCCGGTTATCTCGCACCCGAGCAGCTGATGGGTGCCGACCCGGACTTCCCCGCCGACCTGTTCGCCACCGGCCTGGTCGCCCTCTATCTGCTCCAGGGCGCCCGGCCCGACGCCCGAGCGCTCGTCGAGCACTTCGCCGAGCACGGGACACCGGGCGCGCCCCAGGGCATCCCCGAGCCGCTGTGGCAGGTCGTGGCCGGTCTGCTGGAGCCGGACCCCCGGGCCAGGTTCCGCACGGCCACCGGAGCCCGCAAGGCCCTCGCCTCGGCCCTCGAACTCCTCCCGCCCCCGGGACCCGACGACGAACCCATCGAGATCTTCGACCAGCTCGGCCCCCTCCCCCCGGACTTCGGTCCGGCCGGCCCACCCCCGCGCGGGCCCGGCGCTCCCGGCCCCGGCCCCCTGCCGGACGCGGCCGCCCTCAGCGGAGGCGCTCCGCTGCCGCACGGGGCGGGACGGGGCGGTCCGCCGCCGCGTGCGGCGGAACCGAGCGGTTCACTGCCGCGCGGTGCGGGGGCGAGCGGTTCACCGCCGGACGCGACCGGCTCGGGCGTACCGCTGCCGCCCGCGGCCGAGCCGGGGCGGCCGGTGCCGCGCCCGGCCCCGCCCGTCGGCTCTGCGCCGCCCGGATCGAGCGCGCCCGGATCCGGACCGGCCGTCTCCCCGACGACCGGTCCCGCGGTGCAGGACGGCGCCCAGGCGCCCGGTCACGATCCGAGCGGGCCACTGCCCCCGCCGCTGCCCCCTGGGTACGGCCCGCAGCACCTGCGTCCGCCTAGCGAAGTCGCCCGCGGCGGCTTCCCCCCGCCCGACCCCGCCACCCTCCCCGTACGCCCCGGCGCCGCCCCCTCGGCTCCCCTCCCTTCCCCTCCCTCCGCTCCCTCGGCGCGGAGGGAGGGCGCGGCCGTGCCGGACACCGGCGGCTTCCCCCTGGCACCGCCCCACCGCTCCGGCCCTCCGGGAACTCCCGCCGCCCGGTCCTCCACGGCCGACGACACCTCCACAGCGCCGTACACCGTCGCGACCCCGCAGGAGCCGCCCCGAAGGTCACGGGAGTTCTCCCGACACCGCGCCGCCCGCGCCCGGCGCCCCGGTCCGCCCACCGCCGTGGCGATCACCCTGCTCCTGCTCGCGCTGGCCTGCTACGCCGTCGGCCTCTGGGCGCTGTTCAGGCTGTGAGGGCCGTGGGGACCACGGGAGCCATGGGACCCATGGGAGCCGTGGGGCCAGCCCACTCGGGTTACGCCCCGCTCCCCGCCCCGGTCCCCGTCCCGGCCGCCGCCGCCCGCCGGGCGGTCAGGGTCCACACCCCGAGGACGGCGAGCAGCGCGGTCCCCGTGCCGAGTCCGGCCGCGGCGAGCACCCGCAGCCCCGTGGAACCGGCCGCCGCACCCGGGTCGCCGGGGCCACCGGGGACCCGGCCCCCGGCCGCCGCCTCCCGGTCGCGGGCCGTGACCTCGAACAGCCCCGCGGGCTCGGAGCGGCCCGCGTACCCCGGCCCCGGTCCCGCGGCGCCGCTCACCCGCACCCGCAGGGTCAGGTCGTAGGGCCCGTCCCCGAACACACCGGCCGTCTGCGCGGCGAGATGCACGACCAGGTAGTACGAGCCGGCGAACCGCATCCCCTTGGCCGGGTCGGTGAAACCGTGGCGGTTGGCGTAGGCGACGGGCGGCAGGGGGGCCAGCACGGCGGACGCCGGATGCCCGCTGTAACCGGCGTACGCCTCCTCCACCGAGCCGCGCACCGGGTTGTACAGCGACAGCGTCAGCGCCCCGTCGGCGTATCCGCTGCCGCCGCCCGCACCGCCCAGCCCGGCCGTGGCGTCCAGCCGCTGCCCCCAGTCCACCGGCACCCGGTAGAAGAGCGTCCCGCCGGGCCGGATCCGGTCCCGCCAGACGCCCTGCCCGACCGGGGCGGCCCGCTCGAACCCGGCGCCGCCCGCCCGGTCCGTCACCGGGCCGGTGACGGGCTCGGGGGAGGCGGAGTCCACGGCCCGCGGGGTGTCCGTCGCCCCGGCCGCCCGCTCCGGAGCGGGCTCGGCCGCCGCGGTCAGCTCCAGGGGCCAGGGGTCCGGTGCGGAACCCTCGGCGGAGATGCGCTCGACGAGCACGTAGTACGCACCGGCGCCCTGGCACAGCGCCTGCCCGGAGGAGACCTCCCGAGCGCCCCACGCGGCGATGGGATGCGGGCTGCGGCTCGTGCCGAAGCGGGCGGTCTGGTAGGAGCAGGAGGTGCCGTGGGCGTCCCGCACGGTGACCCGGAGCCCGTCCGTGGCGGCGACCGCGCCGCCGGGTGCGGGAACGGCCGTGGCGGAGACATAGGCGGTGGTCGCGGCGTCGAGGTCGAGGCGGTAGTAGAGCCGGCCGCCGCCGGGCAGGGCGCTGCGGTAGGTGCGGCCGGGTTCGAGGCGGGGCGCGCCGCCCGGGGACGCCGCTCCGGCGACGGACCGGGCACCGGCGGCGAAGGCGTACGGGTCCGGTGTCCCGGCGGCGAGCGCCCCCGGTGCCGCCACGGCGGCCACCAGGCCCAGCACCGCGGCCGCGACCGCCACCACCAGGCGCTCCCTCGGACGCGTCGGTCTCGTCCCGGCACCGCCCGCGCGGGGCCCCCGTCCCGTCGTGGGCCGTCTCATCCCCGCGCCACCCCTCGCGTTCGCCGCCGCCGCTTCGGACGTCGGCCATCCTGCCCCGGGCGGGGTTGCGCCATCCGCGTATCGCGTACGGGCGTCCGAAACATCCGGGTCCAACGGCGGGAGCCACCCCACGGCTACCTCACGCGGTCCGGGTCCGCAACACGGGAGCGGCTCCGGACACACAAAACCCCGACCGCTGCGGCGGCCGGGGTCTGTTCAGGACCGGTGGTCGGTGCTCACGAACCCGTGGGCACGGAGTCAGTCGCCTCCGTCCACAGATCCTGCTCGGCGCGATCCGCCTGGATCTGGCGGTACACGAGGAGCCCGCCGATGGCGGCCAGTGCGACCAGGAGAAGCTTCTTCACCGCGCGACCTCGTCTTTCGTTGACGTAGGGGACCTCTGGCGCCCGACTATACACACCGGCCGATACCGATCGGTGACCTGCGTCCGCCCTCAACTGTCAGGTAGCGGAACGCAGTAGACGGCCGTCGAAACGTTCCGATCGGAGGGTGATCACACCCGCACGGACGGTGACATTTGCCCACCCTCCTCCCATCTCCGGAGCTTTTCGCCGCTCATGCGTCCATCCGAGTGGTGTTCATCCGAAGATCCCCGCGCCACGGGCGTCGGTCCACCACTTCGCGTCGCTCATACACATGATGAGCAAAGTACGCAAATCGCCCAACCCGAAAGTGAGGGGCCATGGACCAGCACAGGGTCATGAAGCTGTGGACCGCCATCGTCACCGCCTTCCTCGCGCTCTGCACGGCGCTCGGACTCGTCACCACGACCGCCACCGCGGCCACGGTCGCGCCGCAGCCCGAGACGGCGCCCAAGAGCACCACGGCGAGGGTGCCGGCCCAGACGACGGCGAGCAGGCCCAGAGCCCACGCCCGGTCCCTGCCCCCCACGATGAAACAGCGGATCCGCGCCGAGGCGCACGGAAAGTCCCCGAGTTGCCGCCACCGCCCGCTCGCGGACGCGCAGTCGCTCGCCACCGACCCGGAATGCGAACCCGACGAACCTCCGGCCCGCCCCAGCATCCCGCTCCAGCGCTGACAGAACCGCCCGGCACCGCCGGAGCCCTCCTCAGCACCCATTGACGTAACGGCGAAGCGCGTACGGCCTCCCCGAAACGCACCACCGCACCACCGCACCACCCAGTCAGCCCGAAGACCCGGTCGGCCCGCCGACCGGGTCCTCCCCATGCCCGCACACCCCTGAGAACCCCGCCGAACATGCCGAACATGCCGAGCACGGCGCGAGTACAGCGATCACGCCGAGCACCACGAGTACCTGCACCCCGCCGTCCCGCCGTCCGTCAGCCCGCGCCGCCGGGCCAGGCCCCCGCCGACCGCCCGCCGCACGGCGCGGTCCCGCTCCGCCTCCCACGGCAGCACGGCAGCACGGCAGCACGGCAGCACGGCACCGTCCGCCCCCACACACACGAAGAGAGCGGGCGCCCCGCCCGGGGCACCCGCTCTCTTCGTTCACTGCTGCTGTGGGGCTAACAGGATTTGAACCTGTGGCCTCATCCTTATCAGGGATGCGCTCTAACCAACTGAGCTATAGCCCCGCCGCGCTCTGCGGTGTATGTCCCGCGCGCTGACCCCTGAAGATTAGCGCACGACGGGGGCAGTCCCAAAATCGGTGGGGGGACGGGCTCCGGAGGCCGTCGGAGGGCCGCCGGAGACCGCTACGGACGACGCCTCACTCGTCCTCGGCCAGCGTCAGCTCGATGCCGCCGACGAAGCCCGCCGAGAGGTTGTAGATGAAGGCGCCGAGGGTCGCCAGCGCCGTCGCCAGGACGACGTCGATGACCGCGATGATCGCCGCGAACATCAGGACGTGCGGGAGGGACAGGAAGGACTGGAGGTCGAAGCCGTTCGACTCGGTGGAGCCGGTCGCCTCCGAGATGGTCCCGCCGACCGTCGAGAAGACGCCCATCGCGTTCATGACCATCCACAGCACGGCGGAGGCCACGACGGTGCAGATGCCCAGCGCGATGGAGAGCAGGAAGCTGACCTTCATCACCGACCACGGGTCGGCCTTGGCCACCCGCAGCCGCGCCTTGCGGGTGCGCGGGGTGGTCCTGGCGCCGGTGCGCGGCCTGCGCACGGTGCCGGACCGGTCCGCGCCGGCCGCCGGGTAGGCCTGGGGCGGGTGGTACGGGCCGCCGTGCTGCTGCGGCTGCCGCTCCCCGGGCAGCGGGGAGGCCGCAGCGTGCTGCTGGGCCGCCCCGGGCTGGCCCTGCGTCTGCGGGCCTCTGGTGTCCGTCACCGTTCCCCCCTGGGATCCGTGCGTGGGAGAGTGCGAGTCGGTCGCGGGCGACTTGATCGCGTTCAGGTTGGTGGTGTGCGAGTCCGTCGCACGCGCGGCGGAGCCACGGCCGCCGCCCGATTCCGTACCAGTGGAGGTACCGGACGATCCGGCGCCCGTGGCTCCGCTCACGATGACTCACTCCTCGTGCTACTCGGCCGAGGGCGCCTCACCCTCGTCCGTGCCGGTGGTCGCGGCACCCTCGACGGCCTCGTCCACGGCCACGTCGCCGTCGACTTCCTCCGCCTCGCGTCCCGCCTCGGCGTTACGTGCGATACCGACGACGGCATCGCGCTTGCCCAGGTTGATCAGTTGGACGCCCATGGTGTCACGGCCCGTCTCCCTGACCTCGCTGACTCGCGTGCGAATCACTCCGCCCGAGAGTGTGATGGCGAGGATCTCGTCGCTCTCCTCGACCACCAGCGCGCCCACGAGCGAACCGCGGTCCTCCACGATCTTGGCGGCCTTGATGCCGAGGCCGCCGCGGCCCTGGACGCGGTACTCGTCGACCCGGGTCCGCTTGGCGTACCCACCGTCGGTGGCAGTGAACACGAACGTACCGGCTCGCACCACATTCATCGACAGCAGTTCGTCGCTCTCGCGGAAGCTCATGCCCTTCACACCCGAGGTGGCACGGCCCATGGGCCGCAGGGTGTCGTCCGAGGCGGTGAACCTGATCGACTGCGCCTTCCTGCTGATCAGCAGCAGGTCGTCGTCGGCCGAGACCAGCTCGGCGCCGATCAGCTCGTCGTCGGCGCCGTCCTGGCCCTCGCGCAGGTTGATCGCGATGACGCCGCCCGAGCGAGGCGAATCGTAATCCTTCAGAGGCGTCTTCTTGACCAGTCCGGCCTTGGTGGCGAGCACCAGGTAGGGGGCCGCCTCGTAGTCGCGGATCGCCAGGATCTCGGCGATGGCCTCGTCCGGCTGGAAGGCCAGCAGGTTCGCCACGTGCTGGCCGCGCGCGTCCCGCCCGGCGTCCGGCAGCTCGTACGCCTTCGCCCGGTACACCCGGCCCTTGTTCGTGAAGAACAGCAGCCAGTGGTGCGTGGTGGAGACGAAGAAGTGGTCGACGATGTCGTCTTCCTTGAGCTTCGCGCCGCGCACGCCCTTGCCGCCGCGCTTCTGGGCGCGGTAGTCGTCGGTCTTGGTCCGCTTGATGTAGCCGCCACGGGTGACCGTGACGACGATGTCCTCCTCGGCGATCAGGTCCTCGATGGACATGTCGCCCTCGTACGGGATGAGCTTGGTCTTGCGGTCGTCGCCGTACTTCTCGACGATCGCGGCCAGCTCCTCGCTGACGATGCCGCGCTGGCGGACCGGGGAGGCCAGGATCGCGTTGTACTCGGTGATCTTCGCCTGGAGCTCGTCGTGCTCCTGGACGATCTTCTGGCGCTCCAGGGCGGCCAGCCGGCGCAGCTGCATCTCCAGGATGGCGTTGGCCTGGATCTCGTCGATCTCCAGCAGGCCCATCAGGCCCTCGCGCGCCACGTCCACGGTCGCGCTGCGCCGGATGAGGGCGATGACCTCGTCGATGGCGTCCAGGGCCTTCAGCAGGCCGCGCAGGATGTGCGCGCGCTCCTCGGCCTTGCGCAGCCGGAAGCGGGTCCTGCGGACGATGACCTCGATCTGGTGCGTCACCCAGTGGCGGATGAACGCGTCCAGCGAGAGGGTGCGCGGCACGCCGTCGACCAGGGCCAGCATGTTGGCGCCGAAGTTGGTCTGGAGGTCGGTGTGCTTGTAGAGGTTGTTCAGGACGACCTTGGCGACCGCGTCCCGCTTGAGGACGATGACCAGGCGCTGGCCCGTGCGCGAGCTGGTCTCGTCGCGGACGTCCGCGATGCCGCCGATCTTGCCGTCCTTCACCAGGTCGGCGATCTTCTGCGCGAGGTTGTCCGGGTTGGTCTGGTACGGCAGCTCGGTGACGACCAGGCACTGCCGGTTCTGGATCTCCTCGACCTCGACGACCGCGCGCATGGTGATGGAGCCGCGCCCGGTGCGGTACGCCTCCTCGATGCCCTTGCGGCCGACGACCAGCGCGCCGGTCGGGAAGTCGGGGCCCTTGATGCGCTCGATGAGCGCGTCGAGCAGCTCCTCGTGCGAGGCGTCCGGGTTCTCCAGGCACCACTGGGCACCGGCGGCGACCTCGCGCAGGTTGTGCGGCGGGATGTTGGTCGCCATGCCGACCGCGATGCCGGCCGAGCCGTTGATCAGCAGGTTCGGGAAGCGGGCGGGCAGGACGGTCGGCTCCTGGGAGCGGCCGTCGTAGTTGTCCGTGAAGTCGACGGTCTCCTCGTCGATGTCGCGGACCATCTCCATCGACAGCGGCGCCATCTTGCACTCGGTGTAGCGCATGGCCGCCGCCGGGTCGTTGCCCGGCGAGCCGAAGTTGCCGTTGGAGTCCACCAGCGGCATCCGCATCGCCCACGGCTGCGCCAGGCGGACCAGCGCGTCGTAGATCGAGGAGTCGCCGTGCGGGTGGTAGTTGCCCATGACGTCGCCGACGACGCGGGCGCACTTGTAGAAGCCGCGCTCGGGGCGGTAGCCGCCGTCGTACATGGCGTACAGCACGCGCCGGTGGACGGGCTTGAGACCGTCCCGGACGTCGGGCAGCGCACGCGAGACGATGACGGACATCGCGTAGTCGAGGTACGAGCGCTGCATCTCCGTCTCGAGCCCGACGGGCTCGATGCGCATGGCGAGTTCGCCGCCCTCTTCAGGGGTGACTGGAGTGTTCTCGTCGGCCATTGCTGGTGAGGATCCTTCCTGGTGCGGTCAGCTGAGACCGACTCAGATGTCGAGGAAGCGGACGTCCTTGGCATTGCGCTGGATGAACTGGCGGCGGGCCTCGACGTCCTCGCCCATCAGGACCGAGAACAGGTCGTCGGCCTGGGCGGCGTCGTCGAGGGTGACCTGGCCGAGCACACGGTGCTCCTGGTCCATGGTGGTCACGCGCAGTTCCTCGGCGTTCATCTCGCCGAGGCCCTTGAAGCGCTGGATCGAGTCCTCGCGCACCCGCTTGCCGCGCTGACGGCCCATTTCCAGGAGCGCGTCGCGCTCGCGGTCGGAGTAGGCGTACTCGACGTCCTCCCGGCCCCACTTGATCTTGTACAGCGGGGGGCGGGACAGGAACACGTGGCCGGCCTCGACCAGCGGCCGCATGAAGCGGAACAGGAAGGTCAGCAGCAGGGTGTTGATGTGCTGGCCGTCGACGTCGGCGTCCGCCATCAGGATGATCTTGTGATAGCGGAGCTTCTCGATGTCGAAGTCCTCGTGCACACCCGTGCCGAACGCGGAGATCAGCGCCTGGATCTCCTGGTTCTGGAGGATCTTGTCGATCCGCGCCTTCTCGACGTTGAGGATCTTGCCGCGGATGGGCAGGATCGCCTGGTACTCCGGGTTGCGGCCGGACTTGGCCGAGCCGCCGGCGGAGTCGCCCTCGACGATGAAGATCTCGCACTTGGTGGGGTCGTTCGACTGGCAGTCCGAGAGCTTGCCCGGCAGCGAGGCGGACTCCAGCAGGCCCTTGCGGCGGGTGAGGTCGCGGGCCTTGCGGGCCGCCACGCGCGCGGTGGCCGCCTGGATGCCCTTGCGGATGATGTCCGCCGCCTCGACCGGGTTGCGGTCCAGCCAGTCGTTCAGGTGTTCGTAGACGGCGCGCTGGACGAAGGTCTTCGCCTCGGTGTTGCCCAGCTTGGTCTTCGTCTGGCCCTCGAACTGCGGCTCGCTCAGCTTGACCGAGATGATCGCGGTCAGGCCCTCGCGGATGTCGTCGCCCGTGAGGTTGTCGTCCTTGTCGCGCAGCAGCTTCTTGTCGCGCGCGTACTTGTTGATCAGGCTGGTGAGGGCCGCCCGGAAGCCCTCCTCGTGCGTACCGCCCTCATGCGTGTGGATGATGTTGGCGAACGAGTACACACCCTCGCTGTAGCCGCCGTTCCACTGCATGGCGACTTCCAGGGACAGGCTCTTGTCCCGGTCCTCGGCCTCCAGGTCGATGATCGTGGGGTGCACCACCTCTCCCTTGCGGGAGTTGAGGTACTTCACGAAGTCGACGATGCCGCCCTCGTAGTGGTACGTGACGGACTTGACCTCGTCCTTCTGGTCCGCGCCCGCCTCGTCCGCGCCGGTGGTGGCCTTGGCCGACTCGCGCTCGTCGGTCAGCCGGATCGTCAGGCCCTTGTTGAGGAAGGCCATCTCCTGGAAGCGCCGCGACAGCGTCTCGAAGGAGTACTCGGTGGTCTCGAAGATGTCCGGGTCGGCCCAGAAGGTGACCGAGGTGCCGGTCTCCTCGATCTCCTCGTGCTGGGCCAGGGGGGCGGTGGGGACGCCCATCTTGTATTCCTGGGTCCAGCGGTGCCCGTCGGTCCTGACCTCGACCGAGACCTTGGACGACAGGGCGTTCACCACGGAGACGCCGACGCCGTGCAGACCGCCGGAGACCGCGTAGCCGCCCCCGCCGAACTTGCCGCCCGCGTGCAGCACGGTGAGCACGACCTCCAGGGCGGGCTTGCCCTCGGAGGGGACGATGCCCACCGGGATACCGCGGCCGTTGTCCACGACGCGGACCCCGCCGTCGGGCAGGATCGTCACGTCGATGGTGTCCGCGTGCCCGGCCAGCGCCTCGTCGACCGAGTTGTCGACGACCTCGTACACGAGGTGGTGCAGACCGCGCTCACCGGTGGAGCCGATGTACATACCGGGTCGCTTGCGGACCGCGTCCAGACCCTCCAGGACGGTGATGGCGCTGGCGTCGTACGAGGCCGTGGCCTCACTGTGCAAAGAGGCGGCCGACGGCTGGGCGTCGGCGTCGGTGGACGGGATGTTCTCGTTGGGGTTGCCGGAATCGGCCACGAAGCGCCCTTTCTGGCACAGCACGAGCCGGGCTCCTGGGGGTGCCCCCTTTGGGGGAGGGTCGCCGGAGCGGCTGCGGCATGTTGCGTTGGTAAGCCTTTGATCAGCGTTGCTCAGCTTTTCCCGGACGGTCCCCACGGTCGGGGCGGGATCTGCTCCCAGTCTACCGGTAGCGCCGACACTGATGGGGGTTTGCCGGTACCTGAGTCCGCATGTGGCGCCCTGAACCGGCCTTCGCCGGGTCCCGATATGTGGAAGGGGGCCCCAAGAGGCTCACAGCGGCACTCAGCGCTTCCGGATGTCAACCCTTCGCTACTCCGGGGTCAGGTCAGGATTCGCAAGCGCGTGCGGTTGCGCGACCAGGTGCCGCGACCGGCCCACCGACAGCCCTGCGTGACCGCCTGATGTGATCTCTGTCACCTTTTCGGGCGATGGTCCGCCGATCGCCCCGCGGGCGCCGCACCACCCGCACCCCGAGGTGCAAAAGGGGCGTTTCACCCGTAGGTGTCGCCGGGTCCCTTGCTCCCGGGCGCGCGCAGCGGACCGTAGCGCCGGGGCCCCGCACCGGGGCCGTGCACCTTGATCAGCCGGACCGCGCCGTGCCCGAGGTCCTCGTTGAGCCGGGCGACCAGGTTCGGCGCGAGCAGCCGCAGGTTCGTCGCCCAGGCCGTCGAGTCGCAGCGCACGGCCAGCACCCGCTCGTCCTCGTCGTACCGCTCCGGCACGCAGTGCTTGGCGACGTCCGCGCCCACGATCTGCGGCCAGCGGCCCATCACCCCGCCGACCGCGGCCGGGGTCTCCCAGCCGCGCTCGGTGATCAGCCGGTTGATGGCCGCCCCGAGCGCCATCGGGTCCCGGCCGTCGGCGCGGGCGCCCGAGCGCAGACCGCCGCCGCGCCGCGCCTGCTTCTTCTGCCGCGTCGCGTCCCCACGCGCGCGCGCCGCCTCCTTGGCCGCGCGCAGCGCCACGCGCGCGAGGTCGACGCCGGAGGGCTCGGGGGCCCGGCCGGACGCCTTGGGCGCCCGCGCCGCGTCGGCGGCCTTCCCGGCACCGGCCGCCGGATCGCTCCCGCCGCTCATACGCGCTCCACCGTCCCGTCCGACACGGTGAACCGCGTACCCGCCAGCACATGCGGTACGTCGTCGTCGACCGCCGCCGTCACCAGGACCTGCTCGCCGGGCGCGACCAGCTCGGCCAGCCGCTCGCGGCGCCGGGCGTCCAGCTCGGCGAAGACGTCGTCCAGGACCAGCACCGGCTCGTTGCCCTCGGCGCGCAGCAGGTCGTAGGAGGCCAGGCGCAGGGCGAGGGCGTAGGACCAGGACTCGCCGTGGGAGGCGTAGCCCTTGGCGGGCAGTTGCCCGAGCTTGAGCACCAGGTCGTCGCGGTGCGGGCCGGCCAGGGTGACGCCCCGCTCGATCTCCTGCTTGCGGACCTCGGCGAGCGCGGCCATGAGCTGCGCGAACAGGTCCTCGCGGGTGTGCGCGTCGCCGGGCGCCGACGGCTTGTACTCCAGGGCGACCGGTCCGCCGCCGGGGGCCAGCTGCTCGTACGCCTTGTCGGCCAGCGGCTGGAGGGTGGCGATCAGGTCGAGGCGCTGGGCCAGCAGCTCGGCGCCCGCGCGCGCGAGGTGCTGGTCCCACACGTCCAGCGTGGACAGATCCATGGTGCGCCCGCCGTGGCGACGGGCGAGCGCCGCGGACTTCAGCAGGGTGTTGCGCTGCTTGAGGACCCGCTCGTAGTCGGAGCGGACGCCCGCCATCCGCGGGGAGCGGGCGGTGACCAGCTCGTCGAGGAAGCGGCGGCGCTCACCGGGGTCGCCCTTGACCAGGGCGAGGTCCTCGGGCGCGAACAGCACCGTGCGCACGATGCCGAGCACGTCACGCGGTCTGACCTGCGAGGACCGGTTGATCCGGGCCCGGTTGGCGCGGCCGGGGTTCAGCTCCAGCTCGACCAGCTGCTGCCGCTCGCCCTGCCGGACCTGCGCGCGGATCACCGCCCGCTCGGCGCCCATGCGGACGAGGGGGGCGTCGGAGGAGACCCGGTGGCTGCCGAGGGTGGCGAGGTAGCCGACCGCCTCGACGAGATTCGTCTTGCCCTGGCCGTTGGGACCGACGAAGGCGGTGACGCCCGGGTCCAGCGGGACCTCCGCCCGGGGGTACGAGCGGAAGTCGGCCAGCGACAGATGCGTGACGTGCATGGTCGTGCGCCGGCCTCCTCCAGCGGGTGGACCGCCGGACGGTCCCGTGTCGTACGGACCGTCCGGGGCCCGGGTCCTCGCGGTCCGCGGACCGCGACGTCCTTCGGACTACTTCTTCTCCACGGCGTGGCCGCCGAACTGGTTGCGCAGCGCGGCGATCATCTTCATCTGCGGCGAGTCGTCCTGGCGGGAGGCGAACCGGGCGAACAGCGAGGCCGTGATCGCGGGCAGCGGCACGGCGTTGTCGATGGCCGCCTCCACCGTCCAGCGGCCCTCGCCGGAGTCCTGGGCGAAGCCGCGCAGCTTCTCCAGGTGCTCGTCGTCGTCCAGCGCGTTGACGGCGAGGTCGAGCAGCCAGGAGCGGATGACGGTGCCCTCCTGCCAGGACCGGAAGACCTCGCGGACGTTGTCCACGGAGTCGACCTTCTCCAGCAGCTCCCAGCCCTCGGCGTACGCCTGCATCATCGCGTACTCGATGCCGTTGTGGACCATCTTCGCGAAGTGGCCCGCGCCCACCTTGCCCGCGTGCACCGAGCCGAAGTCGCCCTCCGGCTTGAGCGCGTCGAAGACCGGCAGCACCCGGTCGACGTGCTCCTGGTCGCCGCCGTACATCAGCGCGTAGCCGTTCTCCAGGCCCCACACGCCGCCGGAGACGCCGCAGTCGACGAAGCCGATGCCCTTGGCGGCCAGCTCCTTCGCGTGCTTCTCGTCGTCCGTCCAGCGGGAGTTGCCGCCGTCCACGACCACGTCACCCGGTTCGAGCAGCTCGGCCAGCTCGTCGATGGTCGACTGGGTCGGGGCTCCGGCCGGGACCATCACCCAGACCACGCGGGGGCCGTCCAGCTTGTCCACAAGCTCTTGCAGGCTGTGGACGTCCGCGAGGTCGGGGTTGCGGTCGTATCCGAAGACGGTGTGGCCCGCGCGGCGTATCCGCTCGCGCATGTTGCCGCCCATCTTGCCGAGGCCGACGAGACCGAGCTCCATCAGTTGTGTCCTTAGGTGTCCGACGTGATGTGGGGGCGCTTGAGTGCCCGGGTCCGAGCCTAGACCCGGACGCTCGGGCACATCCGTGGGCATACGCGCTCATACGTACGCGCGTACGCCCCACCGTCGGGCCGGGACGGGCCGCTCAGCCGCTCAGGCGGACCGGCATGATCAGGTACTTGTACGCCTCGTCCGCCTCGGCGTCCACGGCCGGCTTGCCGCTGAGCAGCGCGGGCTTGGTGGACGTGGTGAACGACAGCTGGGCGACCGGGGAGTCGATGGCGCTCAGGCCGTCCAGCAGGAACGTCGGGTTGAAGGCGATGGAGATGTCGTCGCCCTCCAGCTGGGCGTCGACCCTTTCCACAGCCTGTGCGTCGTCGCTGGAACCGGCCTCCAGGATGAGCACGCCCTGCTCGAAGCTGAGCCGCACCGGGGTGTTGCGCTCGGCGACCAGGGCCACGCGCTTGACGGCCTCCACGAAGGGGGCGGTCTCGATGACGGCGACGCTGTTGAACTCGGTGGGGAACAGCGTGCGGTACTTCGGGAGGTCGCCTTCGAGCAGGCGGGTGGTCGTCCGGCGGCCCGCGCCCTCGAAGCCGATCAGGCCCTCGCCCGCACCCGAGCCCGAGAGCGCGAGGATGACGCTGTCGCCGCTGGTCAGCGCCTTGGCGGTGTCCTGGAGCGTCTTGGCGGGCACCAGGGCGACCGCGGAGACGTCCGGGTTCTCCGGCTTCCACAGGAACTCGCGGACCGCGAAGCGGTAGCGGTCGGTGGAGGCCAGGGTGACCGTGTCGCCCTCGATCTCGATGCGGACACCGGTGAGCACGGGCAGCGTGTCGTCGCGGCCGGCGGCGATGGCGACCTGCTGCACCGCGGAGGCGAAGACCTCGCCGGGGACCGTGCCGGTGGCGTTCGGCATCTGGGGCAGAGCCGGGTACTCCTCCACAGGCAGGGTGTGGAGGGTGAAGCGCGAGGAGCCGCAGACCACCGTCGCCCGTACACCGTCTGTGGAAATCTCCACCGGCCGGTTGGGGAGCGCACGGGAGATGTCGGCGAGCAGCCGGCCGGAGACCAGGACGGTGCCCTCCTCCTCGACCTCGGCGTCCACCGAGACGCGCGCGGAGACCTCGTAGTCGAAGCTCGACAGGCTCAGCTGGCCGTCCTCCGCCTTCAGCAGCAGGCCGGCGAGAACAGGCGCCGGCGGACGGGCCGGGAGGCTGCGTGCCGCCCAGGCCACTGCCTCCGCGAGTACGTCGCGTTCCACCCGGATCTTCACCGTAAGCCGCCTCCTGCTGTTGCTACTGAGTCCTCCGACTCGGTGTCACCGCCCGCTGTGACGGGAGGAGCACCGGGGACCAGTCTGACGCACCGCACTGACAGTAGGTGCCGGTCGGGGTCAAGTCGCTCCGGGGGGCGGCCGGGCTCGAGAGCGCGAGTTGTGCACAGGACCCGCTTCGAAACGGATTCCGCTCTCTTACTGGTTGGGAGTAGTAGTAGGGGCTGTGGATACCGTGGATAACCACGTTTGCCCAGCTCAGCGCAGGAATTTTGTCCACTGACCCTGTGGGTGGAGCCGGTGGACAACTCGGGGTCTCTGTGGAGAACAGAAAGTTCTGCACACCTAACCCACAGATCGAGGGCAGTTCTCCCCAGCTGCGTCCCCAGGTTTACCCACGTTTCCCACACCCCAATCCGGCACCTTGGTGTGACGGCTTTCACTCGACACGGTGACCGGGTGCGTCGCGTTGCCGAACAGTGGACAACCATGTGGAGAAGCAGCCGATCATTGGGGACAACCGGCCACAGCCTGTGGGTTGTCCGTGGACAACTTCACGCACAGCCTGTGGATCTCCGCTTCGTCCACAGCCTGTGGAGATCCTTCGTCCACGATTCCACAGGGCGCTGAGCTGGGCGGACGCCCGATCCGCGGCCTGCCTGTGGACGCCGTTCGGGACAACTCCCCAGTCCCCAGCATGTGGACGGAAGAAAGTCGCCCAATCTGTGGAGGACGGCCGTAACCCGGCGAGTAATCGAACAGCGGGGACTGGTGGGCGAGGTGCGGCCGGGCGCCGGTCGCGTCCCGACCGCCCGGCACACGGCCGTCCGAGGCCGGTCGGCGGGCGGTCGGCGGGCGGTCCGTGCCGGGCGGTCGGGAGCCTTCCCGTCGGTGCCGGGCCTCCTGGGCACTGCGAAGGGCGCCCCCGCGGATCCGTTCCGCGGGGGCGCCCTCGTGTCGTCCTGAGCCGTGCTGTGCGTGCTGTGCTGTGCCGTGCCGCCGTGCGGCGGGTGCTCAGCCGTTCTTGATGCGGTTGGTCAGCTCGGTGACCTGGTTGTAGATGGAGCGCCGCTCGGCCATCAGCGCGCGGATCTTGCGGTCGGCGTGCATGACGGTCGTGTGGTCGCGGCCGCCGAACTGCGCGCCGATCTTCGGCAGCGACAGGTCGGTCAGCTCGCGGCACAGGTACATGGCGATCTGGCGTGCCGTGACCAGCGCCCGGCCGCGCGAGGTACCGCACAGATCCTCGACCGTGAGGCCGAAGTAGTCGGCCGTGGCCGCCATGATGGCCGGCGCCGTGATCTCGGGCGCGCTGTCCTCGCCGCCGGGGATGAGGTCCTTGAGGACGATCTCCGTCAGCCCCAGGTCCACCGGCTGCCGGTTGAGCGAGGCGAACGCCGTGACCCGGATCAGCGCCCCCTCCAGCTCGCGGATGTTGCGCGAGATGCGGGAGGCGATGAACTCCAGCACCTCCGGCGGGGCGTTGAGCTGTTCCTGCACCGCCTTCTTGCGCAGGATCGCGATGCGCGTCTCCAGCTCGGGCGGCTGGACGTCGGTGATCAGGCCCCACTCGAAGCGGTTGCGCAGCCGGTCCTCCAGGGTGACCAGCTGCTTGGGCGGCCGGTCCGAGGACAGCACGATCTGCTTGTTGGCGTTGTGCAGCGTGTTGAAGGTGTGGAAGAACTCCTCCTGCGTCGACTCCTTGTCCGCCAGGAACTGGATGTCGTCGACGAGGAGGATGTCCATCTCGCGGTAGCGCTTGCGGAAGCTGTCGCCCTTGCCGTCGCGGATGGAGTTGATGAACTCGTTGGTGAACTCCTCCGAGCTGACGTACCGCACGCGCGTGCCCGGGTAGAGGCTGCGCGCGTAGTGCCCGATCGCGTGCAGCAGGTGCGTCTTGCCGAGGCCCGACTCGCCGTAGATGAACAGCGGGTTGTATGCCTTGGCGGGTGCCTCGGCGACGGCCACGGCGGCGGCGTGCGCGAACCGGTTGGACGCGCCGATGACGAACGTGTCGAAGAGGTACTTCGGGTTGAGCCGCGCGGTCGGCTCGCCCGGCCCGTGGCCCTGCGCCGCGTGCCCGGCCGCGTGTCCTGAGCCGCCGCCGGACGAGGGCGGGACCGCCGGACCGCCGCGGTGCGCGGGCCCGCCGCCGGGCGGCGGCTCGGGCAGCTCCCGGCGGACCGGGTCGCGCTGGTCGTACTCGGACCGGCCGGAGTCGTAGTCGGAGCGCGAGGGGTCGTACGCGGGGCGCTCCACCGGACGCGGACGGTAGTCCTGGGACGGGGAGTACTCCTGGGACGGCGGATAGGGCTCGTGCCCGCCGCTGTACGTGTCCTTCGCGGAGCCGTACGCGTCCTTGGCGCCGCCGTACCCCTCGGGCGCGCCGTAGCTCTCCTGCGGTCCGTACTGGTCGCGTGCGCCGTACGGCTCCTGGGCGGGCGACGCGTACGGGTCCCGTTCCGGGAAGCCGAGCCGCTGCTGCTGCCAGCCGTAGTCGTCCTGGGCGGGGCGCGGCCAGGCCCCGGGCGCGGGGCGCTGGTAGTCGCCGTACTCCGCGGGGTAGGCGGGGCGGGCGGTCGGCAGCTGGTCGGCGCCGTCGGCCGGGCCGGTGCGCGGGGGCAGCGGATCGCCGCTCGCGCCGCTCTTGCCGGAGCCGCCGGGATGCTCGTCGCCGCGGCCGGGGCGGTCCTGCCGCTCGCGCCGGTCGTGCCGCTCCGGGCGGTCGGAGCGGTCGGGGTGGTCGTGCTGGTCGCGCCGCTCGGCGTGATCGGGGCGGTCCGGGCGGTCCGGCCGCTCCGGGCGGTGGGGCTCGGCCCGGTGCCGGCCGTAGCCCTCGTATCCGCCCTGGCCGGTGGGGAGTTCCTGCTCCTCGTACTCCCCGTACTCCCCGTACTCGTCGTAGCGCTGCTTCGAGACCGGGGGGGCCTGCTGGGCCGCCGGTGCGGGGGGCTGGGACTCGCCGATGGAGCTGTCGACGGTGATCGCGATGCGGATCGGCCGGCCGCACTCGCGGCTCAGGCTCTCGCTGACGACCGGGGCCAGACGGCCCTCCAGGACGTTCTTCGCGAATTCGTTCGGTACGGCGAGCAGCGCGGTGTCCGCGACCAGCGCGAGCGGCTGGCAGCGGCGGATCCAGCGTCCGTCCTTGGTCTCCAGCCCCTGCCCCCGGCCCTCGCCGAGGAGCTGCTCCAGTACGCGTGGCCACACTGCGGCAAGATCGGCAGGTACGTCAGCCACAGGGCACGCTCTCTCACGGGGTCCCACGAACGTGTGGTTCGGGACGGGTCGGGATGTAAACGGGGGACAAGGGAACGAAGGGGAGTCCGCCCACGGTAGTCAGCGCGGCGGGTACCGTTCAAGTTGTTGTCCCCAGGCTGTGGACAAGTGTGTCCCGGCGCTGCGCGGTTTGACCGGATGGCCTAGCCGCGCGTACCGTAACCAGGTCGAGTTGTCGATGGCTGCTGCCGCCTGCCTCCGAAGGGCACAGATCGCGTCAAGGTGATCGGTCAAGCGGTGCACACGCGCGTGACTACGAGCTGATCGTGGGCGCACGGTGACAGCCAGGACGGCACCCCGCCACTACCGATTCTTTCTGGAGCCCCCGAGTGAGCAAGCGCACCTTCCAGCCGAACAACCGTCGTCGCGCGAAGACCCACGGCTTCCGGCTGCGTATGCGCACCCGTGCCGGCCGCGCGATTCTCGCGTCCCGCCGTAGCAAGGGTCGCGCCCGTCTGTCCGCCTGATCCCGGTCAGGTCATGCCGTCGTGCTGCCCACCGAGAACCGGCTGAGGCGGCGCGAGGACTTCGCGACCGCGGTACGACGAGGACGCCGGGCCGGCCGCCCACTCCTCGTCGTCCATCTTCGTAGCGGTGCAACGGACCCGCACGCGCCTGGGGAGAGCGCTCCCCCGACGCGTGCGGGTTTCGTCGTCAGCAAGGCAGTGGGCGGCGCGGTCGTGCGCAACACGGTGAAGCGAAGGCTTCGCCATCTGATGCGCGATCGGGTCGACCAGTTGCCCCCCGGTAGCCTGGTAGTCGTACGAGCGCTACCCGGTGCGGGCGACGCCGATCACGCGCAACTGGCCCGCGACCTGGATGCCGCCCTTCAACGACTGCTGGGAGGGGGCACGCGATGAAGTACCCGCTGCTGGCCCTGATCAAGCTGTACCAGTGGACGATCAGTCCACTGCTCGGGCCGGTCTGCAAGTACTACCCGTCGTGCTCCCACTATGGCTACACGGCCATCGACCGGCACGGCGCCGTCAAGGGAACGGCACTCACCGCCTGGCGCATCCTGCGCTGCAACCCGTGGTCGCTGGGCGGTGTGGACCACGTTCCTCCGCGCAAGCGCCCGCGGTGGCACGAATCGCTGCGTGCCGCCTGGCGTGCGCGCAAGGGCGGGTCCTCCGCCGCCGAACCGGCCACCGACGGGGACCTCCCGCCGAGCCCGGCCGCGAAGACCTCGTCCCATGCCCAAGGAGCATGATTAGTGGACACGATTGCCAGTTTCTTCAGTTTCATCACCTGGCCCGTCTCCTGGGTCATCGTCCAGTTCCACACGGTGTACGGGGCGATCTTCGGACCGGATACCGGCTGGGCCTGGGGCCTGTCCATCGTGTCCCTGGTGATCCTCATCCGTATCTGCCTGATCCCGCTCTTCGTGAAGCAGATCAAGGCGACACGGGCGATGCAGACGCTCCAGCCGGAGATGAAGAAGATCCAGGAGCGCTACAAGAACGACAAGCAGCGCCAGTCCGAAGAGATGATGAAGCTGTACAAGGAGGCGGGCACCAACCCGCTTTCCTCGTGCCTTCCCATCCTGGCGCAGTCCCCGTTCTTCTTCGCCCTGTACCACGTGCTCAACGGCATCGCCTCGGGCAAGAAGATCGGCGTCATCAACGACTCGCTGCTGGAGAGCGCCCGCCAGGCGCACATCTTCGGCGCGCCGCTCGCCGCGAAGTTCCTGGACGGCGCCGACACGGTGCAGAAGCTCGGCGCCTCGCTGACCGACGTCCGGGTCGTCACCGCGATCATGATCGTCCTGATGTCGGCGTCGCAGTTCTACACGCAGCGCCAGCTGATGACGAAGAACGTCGACACCACGGTGAAGACGCCGTTCATGCAGCAGCAGAAGATGCTGATGTACGTCTTCCCCATCATGTTCGCCTTCTTCGGCATCCGCTTCCCGGTCGGTGTCCTCGTCTACTGGCTGACCACCAACGTGTGGACCATGGGCCAGCAGATGTACGTGATCCACAACAACCCGACCCCGGGTTCCAAGGCCCAGGCCGCCTACCTGGAGCGCCTGTACAAGCACGTCACGCACCACGGCAAGACCCGCAACCGGGGCGAGAAGGCCATCGTCAAGGCGATCGTCGCCAAGGGCCGCGACCGCAACGAGTTCGAGCGCAAGTTCGTCAACAGCCTGACCAAGGCCGGTCTGGCGGCCCAGGCCGACGGCACCGTGATCAAGAGCGACGCCGCCACCGTCGTGGAGACCGAGGACGGCACGGTCACCACCACGGCCGGCACCGGTCCCCGGCGCCAGCAGCCCAAGCGGCAGAGCAAGGCCCAGCGCCAGGGCGGGGCCAAGGCAGCAGGCGCCGGCGACTCCGAGGAGGCCCCCTCGCTGACCAAGGCCGAGCCGGAGAGCGAGTCCGACGTACCACAGGACACTCCTCCCGCCGCTGCCAAGAAGCCTGCCGCCAAGTCGGCGGGCAGCACCCGCAGCAAGGCCCAGTCCGGCCAGCGCAAGGGCCCGCAGCGCCCCAAGTCCCCGTCCAAGAAGTAAGAAGGAGCCCATCCCGTGACGGAAGGCACCACCTCCGCCGCTGCCGAGGGCGCAGACGCCCTGACCCGCCTGGAGCAGGAGGGCGAGATCGCGGCGGACTACCTCGAGGGTCTGCTGGACATCGCCGACCTCGACGGCGACATCGACATGGACGTCGAGGCCGACCGCGCCTCTGTCTCGATCATCAGTGACGCCGGCACCCGTGACCTGCACAAGCTGGTCGGGCGGGACGGCGAGGTGCTGGAGGCGCTCCAGGAGCTGACGCGGCTGGCCGTGCACCGGGAGACCGGCGACCGCAGCCGTCTGATGCTGGACGTCGCGGGCTACCGCGCCCAGAAGCGGACCGAGCTGTCCGAGCTGGGCGCCAAGGCCGCGGCGGAGGCCCGGAGCACCGGCGAGCCCGTGAAGCTCAAGCCGATGAGCCCGTTCGAGCGCAAGGTCGTGCACGACGCCGTCAAGGCTGCGGGCCTGAGCAGCGAGTCCGAGGGCGAGGAGCCGCAGCGCTTCGTCGTCGTACTCCCCGCCTGAGCGGACCCCACGTTCCACCGGCCCCGTCTGTAGCGCAGGCGGGGCCGAACTTTGTCAGCCTGGTAGTTCTGATGGTCGGCGCTGATCGCGCTGATGCGGTACGGAAGGACGGTTCCCGTGACGGAGGCAGCGGAGCTCCCCCCTGCGCCCGAGCAGGCACGTGAGGTATTCGGTGATCGCTTCGCGGATGCGGTCCGGTATGCCGAGCTGCTGGCCGAGGCAGGAGTGCAGCGAGGGCTCATCGGCCCACGGGAGGTACCCCGCCTGTGGGAGCGGCATCTGCTGAACTGCGCGGTGCTCTCCGAGGTCGTTCCCGAAGGGGTGACCGTGTGCGATGTCGGCTCCGGCGCCGGTCTGCCGGGCATCCCCCTGGCCCTGGTCCGGGACGACATCAAGATCACGCTGCTGGAGCCGCTGCTGCGGCGCACCAACTTCCTCACCGAGGTCGTCGAGCTCCTGGGGCTCGACCATGTCACCGTCGTCCGGGGACGCGCCGAGGAACTCATGGGCAAGCTCCCGCCGGTCCATGTGGTGACCGCCAGGGCAGTGGCCCCGCTGGACCGGCTGGCCACCTGGGGCATCCCGCTGCTGCGCCCCTACGGCGAGATGCTGGCGCTCAAGGGGGACACGGCGGAGGAGGAGCTGAAGAGCGCCGGAACCGCGCTGAGCAAACTCGGTGCGGTGGAGACCTCCATCCTGCATGTGGGTGAGGGGATCGTGGATCCGCTGTCCACCGTGGTCCGTGTGGAGGTCGGTGAGAGTCCGGGCGGAGTGCGCTTCGCCGCGAAGCGTGCGAAGGCGGCCCGGACGGGCCGGGTGCGCCGGAGGCGATGAGTCTCTGCTCCGCCGGGCGGACTCCGCTGGGGGGCGCGCGGCGGAGTGTCGCTCACAAAAAGGGCGAATTGTTGTCATCGTGTTTCACGTGAAACGTCGCTCACTGCTGCACGGCATCATCAACCGTGGCCGCGCTGCGGCCCATCCCCGCGACCGCAAGCCTCTCGGTTCACCCAGAGAGGGAACGGAGTTGTCCACAGAGGTGGATTTCTCCACAGAACGACAGGCCTCACTGGTTCGCGACCCCGAAGGCATGGGAGGCTCTGTTCATCGCGAGCCTGAAGTCGAGGAGAGTGAATCCTTGCGGTCCGACGCCAACATCGCGGGACCGATGACCGATCCGGTCCCCGGTCCCCGTACCGAGTCGATCGGGGAGCATGTTTCACGTGAAACACCGCCCCCGATGGACGACACCCCCATCGGTCGTGCTGCCCAACTGGCGGTCGAGGCTCTAGGCCGCGCCGGCGAGGGTCTGCCCCGCCCCGAACAGACCCGTGTCATGGTGGTCGCCAACCAGAAGGGCGGCGTCGGCAAGACGACGACGACCGTCAACCTCGCCGCCTCACTGGCTCTGCACGGCAGCCGGGTCCTGGTGGTCGACCTCGACCCGCAGGGGAACGCCTCCACCGCGCTGGGAATCGACCACCACGCCGAAGTCCCGTCGATCTACGACGTGCTGGTGGAGAGCAAGCCTCTGGCGGAGGTCGTCCAGCCCGTTCCCGATGTCGAGGGTCTCTTCTGCGCCCCCGCCACGATCGATCTCGCCGGTGCGGAGATCGAGCTGGTGTCCCTGGTGGCCCGGGAGAGCCGACTGGAGCGGGCGATCCAGGCGTATGAGCAGCCGCTGGACTACATCCTCATCGACTGCCCGCCCTCGCTCGGTCTGCTGACGGTCAACGCCCTGGTAGCCGGCCAGGAGGTCCTCATCCCGATCCAGTGCGAGTACTACGCACTGGAGGGACTGGGGCAGCTCCTGCGCAACGTCGATCTGGTGCGGGGGCATCTGAACCCCACCCTGCATGTGTCGACCATCCTGCTCACCATGTACGACGGCCGGACCCGTCTGGCGTCCCAGGTCGCCGACGAGGTGCGCAGCCACTTCGGCGACGAGGTGCTGCGGACGAGCATTCCCCGCTCGGTGCGTATCTCCGAGGCACCCAGCTACGGGCAGACGGTGCTGACCTACGATCCAGGATCGAGCGGTGCCCTCTCCTACCTTGAGGCGGCACGAGAAATCGCGTTGAAGGGCGTCGGGGTCAGCTATGACGCCACGCATGCCCACATCGGCGCACAGAGCGACCCGAGCATGGTGGAGGGGATCCAGTGAGTGAGCGACGGAGGCCTGGGCTGGGCCGGGGCCTGGGGGCCTTGATCCCTGCCGCTCCGACGGAGAGGACCCCGCTGCCGGGTCCGGCGGGAAACCCCGGCCCGGTGCTGATGTCCGACCGGGGAGTGGCCGCGGCGAAGGTGGCCATGGTGCCGCCCCCGCCGGTGGGCGCCCACTTCGCGGAAGTGCCCCTGGACTTCATCACGCCGAACCCTCGTCAGCCCCGTGAGGTCTTCGACGAGGAGGCGTTGACCGAGCTGGTCACCTCCATCAAGGAGGTCGGCCTGCTCCAGCCGGTCGTCGTACGGCAGATCGCTCCCGAACGCTACGAGCTCATCATGGGCGAGCGGCGCTGGCGGGCCTGCCGTGAGGCCGGGCTCGAAGCCATTCCGGCGATCGTACGAGCCACGGACGACGAGAAGCTGCTGCTCGACGCCCTGCTGGAGAACCTGCACCGGGCCCAGTTGAACCCGCTGGAGGAGGCCGCCGCCTACGACCAGCTGCTGAAGGACTTCAACTGCACCCATGACCAGCTAGCCGACCGCATCGGTCGCTCCCGTCCGCAGGTCTCCAACACCCTGCGCCTGCTGCGGCTCTCGCCGGCGGTGCAGCGCCGGGTGGCCGCCGGAGTGCTGTCCGCCGGACATGCGCGGGCGCTCCTCTCGGTCGAGGACTCGGAGGAGCAGGACCGGCTCGCCCACCGGATCGTGGCCGAGGGCCTCTCGGTGCGGGCCGTGGAGGAGATCGTGACGCTCATGGGGTCGCGGCCGCAGGCATCACCGCGGTCGAAGGGACCGCGTGCCGGAGCTCGGCTGTCTCCCGCCCTGTCCGATCTCGCGACCCGGTTGTCCGACCGCTTCGAGACCCGGGTGAAGGTCGACCTGGGGCAGAAGAAGGGCAAGATCACCGTAGAGTTCGCCTCGATGGAAGACCTTGAGCGCATTCTCGGCTCGCTGGCTCCCGGCGAGGGACCGGTACTTCAGAAGGGCCTGCTGGACGGCGGTCCGGAGGAGACCGAGACGGATTCCTGACCCCTCGGCGGGGCCGGGCGGACAGACGCTCCGCAAAGGCGGGCCGTGAACCGGAACACCACCGGTTCACGGCCCGCCTTTGCTTCTCCTCGGTGTCCACCGAAACCCAACGTGGATACGATGCGATCAGGTATGACGCATCCACTTGACGCCTCGTCCCGGAGGGACGGCCGCTCGTGACGCAGCGGGCGAAGGAAGCGAGGATCAGCCTTCATGGGCCGTAGGCTCCTGCCGCTCACTCTGGACAATCTTGAGGATCTTCCCCAGCGCTGTCGCGCATGCGTCTTCTGGGAGCTGGACCCGGTCAGCGGTGAGGCCGCGGTCAGAGCGGGCAGGCTCGCCGTGGAGAAGGAAGCGTGGATCTCCGCCGTCCTGCTGGACTGGGGCTCGTGCGGTCGCGTCGCCTACGTCGACGATGCGCCGGTGGGATTCGTGCTCTATGCTCCTCCCGCCTATGTGCCCCGCTCCACCGCGTTCCCGACGAGCCCGGTCTCCCCGGACGCGGTCCAGCTGATGACGGGCTTCGTGCAGCCCGGCTACCAGGGACAAGGGCTGGGGCGGGTGCTGGTGCAGAGCGTCGCCAAGGATCTGCTGCGCCGCGGTTTCAAGGCCATCGAGGCTTTCGGGGACGCCCGCTGGAAAGAACCCGCCTGTGTGCTGCCGGCGGATCATCTGCTGGCGGTGGGCTTCAAGACGGTCCGGCACCACCCCGCGCACCCCCGGCTCCGCCTGGAGCTGCGCTCGACCCTCTCCTGGAAGGAAGACGTGGAGATGGCACTCGACCGGTTGCTGGGAGCGGTCCAGAAGGAACCGGCACTGCGCCCCCTGTGACCCCCGCTGTACGCCGAATGGGCCAGCCCTGACGGGCTGGCCCATTCGTGTTTCACGTGAAACATGCGCCGCCGACCCGGCGGAGCGGTTGACTAGGCGATGAAGTCCTCAAGATCGCGGACGATCGCGGCCTTCGGCTTCGCGCCGACGATGGTCTTGGCGACCTCGCCGTTCTGGTAGACGTTCAGCGTCGGGATCGACATGACGCCGTACTTGGCAGCCGTGTCCGGGTTCTCGTCGATGTTGAGCTTGACGATCTCGATCTTCTCGCCGTACTCGGCGGCGATGGCTTCGAGGGACGGGGCGATCTGGCGGCAGGGACCGCACCAGGCGGCCCAGAAGTCCACCAGTACGGGCTTGTCGCTCTTGAGGACGTCCTGCTCGAAGGAGGCGTCGGTCACGTGCTTCAGGGTGCCGGCCACGGCGGGCTCCTTAGTTTCTTCGCGTTCGTGCGGGGTGGGGCGGTCAGGGAGGTCAGACAGTGGTCTTCTCGGGCTCTGCCTGCTGCTCGTTGTCCGCGAGAGCGGCAAGGAACCGCTCGGCGTCCAGGGCGGCGGAGCAGCCGGTGCCCGCGGCGGTGATGGCCTGGCGGTAGGTGTGGTCGACGACGTCACCGGCACCGAACACACCGGTGAGGTTGGTGCGCGTGGAGGGCGCGTCGACCTTCAGGTAGCCCTCTTCGTCCAGGTCGAGCTGGCCCTTGAACAGCTCGGTCCGCGGGTCGTGGCCGATCGCGATGAACAGACCCGTCACCGGGAGATCCGAGAGTTCGCCGGTCTTGACGTTGCGCAGCTTCAGGCCGGACAGTTTCTGCTCGCCCTGGACCTCGGCGATTTCGCTGTCCCAGATGAACTTGATCTTCGGGTCGGCGAAGGCGCGCTCCTGCATCGCCTTGGAGGCGCGCAGCGTGTCCCGGCGGTGGACGATCGTCACGGACTTGGCGAACCGGGAGAGGAAGGTGGCCTCCTCCATCGCCGTGTCACCGCCGCCGATCACGGCGATGTCCTGGTCCTTGAAGAAGAACCCGTCGCAGGTGGCGCACCAGGACACACCCCGGCCGGAGAGAGCGTCCTCGTTGGGCAGACCGAGCTTGCGGTGCTGCGAGCCGGTGGTGACGATGACGGCCTTCGCCCGGTGCACGGTGCCCGAGGTGTCCGTGACGGTCTTGATCTCACCCGTGAGGTCGACGGAGACGACATCGTCCGGGATCAGCTCGGCGCCGAAGCGCTCGGCCTGGCCCCGCATGTTGTCCATGAGGTCCGGGCCCATGATGCCGTCGCGGAAGCCGGGGAAGTTCTCCACCTCGGTGGTGTTCATCAGCGCACCACCCGCGGTGACGGCGCCTTCGAACACCAGCGGCTTCAGCGACGCGCGCGCGGTGTAGAGGGCCGCCGTGTAGCCGGCGGGCCCGGAGCCGATGATGATCACGTTGCGGACGTCGCTCACGGCTTGTTTCCTCGTCTCTGGACTGTGTCCTACGGCCGGTGGAGCTGCTCTCGGTGCTCTCACCCCACCCAACGGATCCTAAGGGGCGTGCATTCCCGGTGTCCTCGGGCACACGGAGGCGCCCGGACAAGGCGGAAGTACGGAGGGCGGCGATGGGATGCGGCGTCTTCGGGAATCCCTGCTCAGGAGCGCGTGTAGGTGTGTGACAGCAGGACCCGGGCCGTGATGGCGGGATCGTGCACACAGGACGCGTCCACGACATAGGCGGTGACCCGGGAGCTGGCGCCGGAGGGGTCGGACAGCACCACCAGATAGGCATCCCGGCCGGCGTAGAGACCCGGCTGCGAGGCGAGAGGGGCGCCGGTGCTGTCGATGCCCTGGCGGATGCAGGAGGGGACCGCGACGGTCGGGTCGTCCTTGAGGATGTGGGGCTGCTCGGCACCTGGGCTGGTGCGCGTGGTGGCGCCTGGTTCCGCACCGGTGTCCGGACCGGCGTCGGTTCCGAAGCTGTGCGGGGCGTGGGTCGTGCCGTGTGTCTTCGGTGTCCCGTCGAGCAGGCTGGTGACCTGACGCGCGAGGCTTCCCTCGGAGAAGGTCTGTGCGGAGGTGCCCGACCGGGCAGAAGCCGCTGTGTCGGCGTGCTGGTCGTCGCTCTGAGAGGTCAGGACGACCGTGGCGACTCCGAGCGCGGTGACGGTGAGAGCGGCGCTCAGGACGGCGATCCCGCGGCGCACACGGCGCGGGCGCGGTTTACGGCCGGGGCCGGTCCGGGACGTGCGGACGTTGCCGACCGGGCGGTCCGCCGTGGGAGGTGCCGATGTTTCACGTGAAACATCGCCGCTTGTTTCACGTGAAACATGGCGGGCGCCACCGGTGATCTTCACCTCGGGGGCGGCGGGGTGGGGCTCTGCGGCGAGAGCGGCGTCGATCCGGTCCGCGATGTCGCTCGGCATGTGGTGCGGTGCCGGGAGGGTGCCGAGCAGGCTCCGGATCTCGTCGAGCGAGGCCCGGACGTCGGCGCAGTCGGCGCAGGTGCTCAGATGCCGTCGCAGATCCTCCGCCCGGGAAGGAGCGAGCAGTCCTTCGGTGAGGTCGGAGATCTCCGAGACGTCCGGGTGCCCGTCCGTGTCCGTCGTGGCAGTCACGCTCGCCCACCTCCGCCCTTCACCGCAGCTGAATCGCCTGGCTCGCCGTTGCGCGTCTCCCGGTCCGGAGGACTCGCTGCCAGTGGGACGGATGCACCCTGCGTCCGGTTCCGTCCCGGGCCCGGCTCCTCGCCGGCCTCGGCGCCGGAGCCGTTCGGCCGGAGATGGGTGAGCAGAGGGAGGAGTCTTGCTCTGCCCCGGGCGCAGCGGCTCTTCACCGTGCCCACCGGCACATCCAGGACGCGAGCAGCCTCGGCGACGGGATAGCCCTGCATGTCCACGAGCACCAGAGCGGCCCGCTGGTCGGCCGGGAGTGTGCCCAGCGCCTCGATGAGCTGCCGCTGCACGTCGTTCCGCTCGGCAGGCGCGGAGGCCGACTCGTGCGGCTCCAGGAGCTGCTCCAGGCGCTCGGTGTCGTCCACCGGTGAGGTCTTCCGTGAGGCCGCCTTGCGGACCCGGTCGAGGCAGGCGTTGACCGTGATCCGGTGCAGCCATGTGGTGACGGCCGACTGCCCGCGGAAGGTGTGGGCGGCCCGGTAGGCGGAGACGAACGCGTCCTGCACGGCGTCAGCGGCCTCCTCGCGGTCCCCGAGCGTGCGCAGGGCGACCGCCCAGAGCCGGTCACGGTGACGCCGTACGAGCTCACCGAAGGCGTCGTGGTCACCCTCCACATGGCGGGACAGGAGGTCCTGGTCGCTCGCGTCGTGGTAGGCGCTGTCGTCCGCCATCGGGCCCCCTCCCCCTCGGTGCGGCGTCAGCCGGCGAACTTCACTTCGGTGATCGCCTGCTTGTAGCCGGCGGTGCTGTACGTGTTCGCGTCGGCACCCGAGTAGGGCATGGCGGTGATCCAGACGAGGACGTACCGGGTCTTCTCCGGCTTGGCGGTCTTGACCGTGACGGTGGCGCCGCTGGTCGTGGCGTCCCCGATCTTCCGCATCGACTCCAGCGACCCCGGCGACAGGGACCCGGCCGCGTACAGCTCGACCGTGGTGTGGTCACCGCTGTAGAGGAGACCGGCGGACGCCTGACTGAGGTTCTGTTCCGAGCCGAGGTCGTAGACGATCCCCACACCGGGCTTGAACGGTGCGAGAGGCGGGCCCTCCATGAAGGTGCTCGTCTTCCAGTACGTCGACGGATTGCCGTCGTACGTCTTGCCGACGTCGCCGGGGTGCTGTGCGTCCCCCTTGGCGATGAACTCCTGCGCCCCCTGGACGGGGAGGGGCCGGAGCGGCTTCGGCTGCTGCTTGTCCTTCTTGTCGCTGCCGTCCTGCGTCTGCGTCTGGCTGTCCTTGGTGGACCTGCCGCCCTGGTCCATCAGGGCGTCGGCGAGCTGCCAACTGCCCAGCCCCAGCGCGGCGATGAGCAGGGCGGAGACGGCCCACTTCAGGGCCTTGCCGGTCCGGCTCTGGAGCGGGGGCGGCGGGGCCGGCACCGGCTGGGTGACGCCGGGACGCGGTGCCGGGCGCCCGTACGTGCCCTGCTGGTACGACGTGCCCTGGTACTCCGGCGGTGCGGTGAAGACGGGCTCCGGCGGGCGGATCCGCGGCATCTCACCGATCGCCTTCACCAGCTCCTCCGGCGTCGTGCACGGAGACTCATGACGCGAGGCGGTGGCGCCCTCGTTGACCAGGGCGCGCATGGCCAGCTCGGACAGACCGCGGTGGACGCCGGCGCGGACCTGGTCCGGCGGGATGAGGCCGACGGCCTTGGGCAGGCCGGACAGCCCGTAGGCGTCGTTCTCGTACGGCCAGCGCTGGGTGAGCGCGGCATACAGCAGCGCGCCGATCGCCTCGGTGTCGGCCCGCTGCGGTGTCTCGGAGCTGATCCCGCGGAGCGCGGCGTTCACGGCGAGGCCGCGGATGCGCCACTGACCGGTGGAGGCACGGAGCACCGCGTTCGGGTTCAGGCGCAGATGGGCCAGGCCCTCGCGGTGCGCGACGGCCATGGCGGAGGCGACCTGGCTGACCAACTGGTAGGCGTCGTGCGGCTCCAGCGGGCCGGTGGACAGCAGGGTGGTCAGTTCGGTGGCGTCGGGAAGCCACTCGTGGACGACGTAGACGAGGTCGTTCTCCTCGACGGCGTCGAGGACCTGGACGAAGCGCGGGTCCCCGAGCAGCGCCGAGGAACGGGCCGCTGCCAGGACCGAGCGGGCACGGGAGTGGTCGGCGGGCAGGATGTGCACCCCGACGGCCCGGCGGAGTTTCTCGTCCACCGCGCGCCAGCTGCTGAATCCGTCCAGACGGGTGACGCACTCCTCCAGGCGGTAGCGTCTGGCCAGTTTGTGACCGCTGTGCAGTTCGGGCGGTGAGGCCTTCTGACCGGGACGCTCGGTCCCGCCGCTCCCCTGCGCCTCGTCGTTGTCCGTGTCCCGCTCCCGGTTCTGGGCCACGCCGTCGGCCGTGGACTGGTCCGCCTCGGCGGTCAGCGGTTCGTCACCGCTGTTGTCTGCCACGTCGACGGCAGCCGTGCTCCGTTCCGCCACCGTCGCTCCTGCCTCCCCATCCATCGCGCTGTCCGACGCCGAAACCAATTGTGCCCACAGTCCGGCGCTATGCACGACACACGGCGGCGGACGATGGTTGTGCGCCTACCCCCGCCTCAACGTCCCAGCCGTCCGCGGACCATGCCCACGAGCGAGTTCATCTCCTCGATCCGCATGCGGCGGGCCGCGACGAAGAAGATGCCGAGCAGCAGCAGACCGCCGGCCAGCAGCGCGGCGAACGAACCGGCGACGCCCTGGCCCAGCAGATGGCTGATCTCGTAGCAGGCGGCACCGCTGACCAGCGCCGCCGGTACTGCGGCGATGCACAGCCGGGCGTACGTCCGCAGGACGCGGGAGCCGTCGAGGTCGCCGCCGAGCCGCTTGCGCAGCCTGCTCCAGGCGACCCCCACGCCGATCGCGTAGGCGAGGCCGTACGCGGCGGCCATGCCGATCACGGCCCAGCGGGCCGGCAGCACGAAGTAGCACACGGCCGAGGCGCCCGCGTTGACCGCGGCCACGATGACCGTGTTGTAGAAGGGCGTCCGGGTGTCCTCGTAGGCGTAGAAGGCACGCAGGACGACGTACTGCACGGAGTAGGGGATGAGGCCGAGGGCGAAGGCCATCAGCATGAATCCCATGTTGGTGGCCTCGCCGGTGCCCGAGGAGCCGAAGATCAGGGTGCACATCGGGATGCCGAGCGAGAGGAACCCGAAGGCGATCGGCACGATTGCGACGGCCGTGGTGCGCAGCCCCTGCGAGATGTCGTCGCGGACGGCGCCGGTGTCGTCCTCGTGGGCCGAGCGGGAGATCCGCGGCAGCAGGGCGGCCATCAGGGAGACGGTGATGATGGCCTGGGGCAGGCCCCAGATCAGCTGGGCGTTGGCGTAGGCGGCGAAGCCGACGCCGTCCACGGAGGACTGCTTGCCCGCCGCGGTCGACAGCCGGGTGACGATGATCGCGCCGGCCTGGTTGGCGAGGACGAAGAGGATGGTCCACTTGGCGAGGCTCGCGGCCTTCCCGAGGCCCTGCCCCCGCCAGTCGAAGCGCAGCCGCAGCCGGAACCCGGTCTCCCGCAGATACGGGATCATCGCCAGCGCCTGGACGATGAGACCGAGCAGGATGCCCGCACCGAGCAGCCGCTGGCCCTCCGGCGGGATGCTCGCCACGCCCATGCCGGAGTGGGCGGCGGTGCCGTACACCCAGATGAACGTGCCGAGCGTCACGATGATGACGATGTTGTTCAGGACCGGGGTCCACATCATCGCGCCGAACTTCCCGCGCGCGTTGAGGACCTGCCCCATCACCACATGGACGCCCATGAAGAAGATCGAGGGCACGAAGTAGCGGGTGAAGGTGATGCCGACCTGGTTGGCCGCCGGGTCGCCCGCCACCGACGGGGACAGCACCCGGATCAGGAGCGGCGCCGCGACCACCGCGAGCACGGTGAGCGCCCCCAGCGCCACCATGACCAGCGTCAGCAGCCGGTTGGCGTAGGCCTCGCCGCCGTCGTCGTCCTCCTTCATGGCTCGGACGAGCTGCGGGACGAAGACCGAGTTGAGGCCGCCGCCGACGGTCAGGACGTAGATCATCGTCGGCAGCTGGTAGGCGATCTGGAAGGTGTCGCCGAGCAGGCCGACGCCCAGTGCCGAGACGATCATCGCGGAGCGGATGAAGCCCGTGAGCCGGGAGACCATCGTGCCGGCCGCCATCACGGCGCTGGACTTGAGCAGCCCCGACGCCTTGCCGCCCTTCTTCGCCGCCGGGGCGGCCGAGGGGGCGGGGGCAGGCGCCTCGGCCACGGTCCGGGTGGCGCCCGGAGCCGGGGCGTAGGGGCCCATCGGGCCCTGACCGGCGGCCGGGACCGGCGCGGGACCGGGGACGGACGGCGGCTCGGGCGGCGCCGGGTACCCGCCCATGCTCTGCGGGGCCTGGTAGTCCTGCCGCCCGGCCGGGTAGCCCTGCTGGTCCGCGGGCGGGTAGCCGTAGCCCTGCTGGTCCTGGTAGGCGGGCTGCCCGGGGGCCTGGTAGCCGCTCTGGCGGGGGTCGTAGCCGTACGGCCCGGCTTCCTGCTGGTTCGGGTGGGCGGACTGCCGGGGGTCCTGGGGGTAGCCGCCCTGCTGCTGGTCGCGGAAGAGGTGCGCGAAGGCGTCCGGCTCGTGCTGCTCCTCGGCGGAGTGGCTGACCAGATCGTCGACGCCCACGAACTGCGTGGTGCGGGGATCCTCGCCGTACGGCAGGTACTGGGTGGTGCCCGACGGCTCGGGCGGCGGGGTCTGGGCCCAGATCCGTGGGTCCGGTGGGTACGGGGAGGGCGGTGGGCTGCCGTACAGCGGCTGCTGCGGCTCGTACGTGCCCGGCGCTGGTGGCGGGTGCGCGGCACGGTCGTACAGCGCCTCGCCGACCGGGTCCTGGGCGGTGAGGTCCTGCTGCCGGTACGGGTCCTCGGCGTAGGCGTCCTGGAGGTACATGTCCGCGGGCGGCTGCTGCGGCACCTGGCCGTGCTCGGACGGCGGGGTACCGGGGTGGCCCGAGCCGCCCACGGCCCGGCCGTGGTCAGGGTCGTACGGCGCGTTCATGGTTACCCCACCTCATCGTCCCGGGCCCTCCGGGCCACGACATCCTCAACGGTCCACTTTCTCACCCGTGCCGGACGGGTCGGCGCTTTCGGATGCGGTGTCCGGTGTCGGGTCACTCGGCTGCTCCCGGTCTGCTGCGGGGGACCGGCTGCCCGACTCCTGCGTGAGACGTTCCGCGGGGCCCGCGGGGTTCTCCGGTTCGCTGTTCTCCGGGTCACCCGGTTCCCGGCCGGTCTCGGCGGAGCCGTCGGGGGCGGGAGAGCCGCCGGAGCCGCCGTCGCCGCGGCCGGGACCGTCCGCGCCGTCCGCTCCGGTGTCCCCCGGTCCTTCTGCGTCCCCTGTGGCCTGCGCGTTCTCGCCGTCCTGCGGCTCCTCCCCGGCCGCCGCGCGCTTGCGCTGGGTGTACATGCGGAAACCGGCGAGGACGAGCAGCAGCACACCGCCGCCGATGACCAGCATGACGGTGGCGGTGACCTCGGTGACCTTCACGTCGAAGCTGACGGGCGCGCCGTACTCCTGGCCGTCCTGCGTGTACAGCTGGGCGACCACTGTCACGGGCCCGTTGGCGTTGGCCGACGTGGTGAACTTCACGGACTGGCTGTGCCCGCCGGAGACCGCGATCGGCTGCTCCGCGTACGCCTTGCCGCCGATCTTCAACCGGGTGGGGTTGGACGAGGTGAGCCGCAGCACCAGGTGGTCGACGCCCTGCACCAGGTTGTTCTGGACCGTCACGGGGATCGTCGCGCTGCGGCCGGAGAGCTTGGTCTCCGACTTGTCGATCAGTTTGACCTCTTCGGAGAGGTCGTCGAGGTAGGCCTTCACTCCGTCGCGGAAGCCCGCGGCCGTCCTGTCGCGGCCGCGCCAGGACGTGGACATCTCGCGGTTCATCGCGCGTCCGAAGGGGGTGACGACCCGGGACTCGTCGGTGAGCACCACCGCGAAGTTGTCGACCTTGTTCTGGGTGTCGGCGATCTCCGTGAAGGCCGGGCCCCGCAGCTCCCGCTTGCGCAGCGACGAGGGGTAACGGGACGCCGATGGAACCTTCGTCGTGGCCTTGGGGTCCGGATCGGCCTTGGCCGCGCCGGCCAGATCCTGGGACTGGGACCAGGTGCCCTGCTGGAGGGCGAGCAGGGCCTGGTACATGGCCTGTGCCTGGCTGGTGCTGGGCATGCGCTGCGGGGCGACGACGATGCTGCGCTGCTTGCTCGTCTGACCGTTGAGTTCGAGGCTCTGGGCGAGGAACTGCTGCACCGCGAGCGTGCTGGCACCGGCCTGCGACAGATCGCCCTCGAACGCGGTCGACAGGCGTGCGTCCGCGACGACCGCGGTGGTGCCCTGGCCGATGGGCCGGGCCGCGGACGGCGTGTAGGTCATGCTGTCCGGCTCTTCGAGGCTGTCGCTGCGCGCGATGACCTTGTCGGCTCCGGCGGAGGTGGCGACCCGGATGATCGACGGATCGACGGCACCGTTCACCGGCCAGGCGAAGTCCGTGGCCGGTTTGACGTGGAGCACCGTCTCCACCGTGCTGGCGGCGACGTCCGTGGCGTCCTTGAGCAGGCTCAGGGTGCCGGAGACGCTGGTGCCGCGGTGGGCGAGCGCCGCGAGGTCCGGATCCGCGAACGGCAGCGCCACGACCTCCTTGCCCGCCACCGCCTGCTGGAGCTCGGCGAGCCACTGCTTGGCCACCGCCTGGTGGGTGCCGGCGACGGGATCGGCGCCGGGGTCCGTCCGGATGCGGTAGTTGCGGGTCATGGCGTCGACGGACGCCAGCAGGTCCGGGTCGATCACCCAGGTGACGTCGAGATCCTTGCCCAGGGTGAGCATCCGCTCCAGCCGGCCGCCCGGAGCGAGGTCCTTGGCGAGGTCGTCGTTGAGGAACACCGGTGTCTGTACGGCGCCGGGGCCGGTCTCCGCCGTCATGTGGACGGTGGAGACGAGGGGCCACAGGGCGGTCGTCTTCGTCTTCACGGACGCGTCGGAGGGCTGCCACGGCAGGAAGGTGTGCTGGATGCCCAGGACCTGGTCCCACCGCTGGGCGGACGTCTGCCCCGACAGCGAGACGGAGAACTCGTAGACGCCGTCGGCGCCGAGGTCCAGCTTGGCGGCCGGGACGGAGATGCTGAAGTGCTGCGCGACGCCGGGCTGGAGCGCGGTGAACTTCTGTGTGTACTTGCCGCCGATCTCCGAGCCGTCGGCACCGGGCTCGAAGTCGGTGCGCTGTGCCACGGTGTCGATCTCGGAGCGGGTGTCCAGGAGCGGGCCCACCCGCAGCCCGACGTGCGCGTCGGTGACCGGCTGCTTCCCCTTGTTCGTCACCGTGCCCGACACGGTCACCGTGTCTCCCGCGGAGGGGATGCTGGGGCTGAGGGAGTCGAGGGACACCGCGACGGTGCGCGACCCGGAGACGGCGGCCCGGGGCGCTTCCTGGCCGGAGGCGTGCGCGGCCGGGGCGGAGAGCTGGAGCAGACCGGCCAGCAGCGGCGCCCCGGCGAGCAGTGCCCCGGTTCGCCGCAGCCAGCGGCGGGCAGGTGAGGGACTGGTCCCCAGGAAGTCTGCCGCCTCGGCCACGCGCTCGCCCGTCCCTCGTCGTCAGTGGTCGTCGGAATGTGCGTCCCCGCATGGTAACGAGACCTGCGGAGCGGAAGTGCCGCGGAGGCGGCCACAAGATCGCCGGGAACCCTGGGCGCGCCCTGGATATCCGCGTATCCGGGGATGCCGTTCGTTACATCACGATGGGACGGTCTTGAACGGGTAAGCAAGGGGGCGTCCCCGTGCGCGCACCGGAACGACGCGGCCGGGCCGCCTGGGCACGTACCCTCTTCTGTTGTGCCGAACGCCAACGATGACACTCCCCCTGCCCTGAGCCAGGTGCAGCAGCGCGCGGTCAGCGAGCTGCTGCGGGTGGCCCCTGTCGCCGACGACCTCGCGTGCCGTTTCCAGGAGGCCGGGTTCTCGCTCGCTCTGGTCGGCGGGTCCGTCCGTGACGCGCTGCTCGGCCGACTCGGCAACGACCTGGACTTCACGACGGATGCGCGTCCCGAGGACGTACTGAAGATCGTGCGGCCCTGGGCGGACGCCGTGTGGGAGGTCGGGATCGCCTTCGGCACGGTCGGTGCGCAGAAGGACGGCTATCAGATCGAGGTGACGACCTACCGGTCCGAGGCGTACGACCGCACCTCGCGCAAGCCCGAGGTGGCGTACGGCGACTCCATCGAGGAGGACCTGGTCCGTCGGGACTTCACCGTGAACGCCATGGCCGTCGCGCTGCCGGAGAAGAGGTTCATCGACCCGCACGGCGGCCTGGAGGATCTGGCGGAGCGAGTGCTGCGCACCCCCGGCACCCCGGAGGAGTCCTTCTCGGACGATCCGCTGCGGATGATGCGGGCCGCGCGCTTCGCCGCGCAGCTCGACTTCGAGGTCGCCCCCGAGGTCGTCACGGCGATGAAGGAGATGGCCGGGCGCATCGAGATCGTCTCCGCCGAGCGGGTACGGGACGAGCTGAACAAGCTGATCCTCTCCACCCACCCGCGCAAGGGCCTGACCCTGCTCGTCGACACCGGGCTGGCCGACCGGGTGCTGCCCGAGCTGCCCGCCCTCCGGCTGGAGCGGGACGAGCATCACCGGCACAAGGACGTCTACGACCACTCGCTGATCGTTCTGGAGCAGGCGATCGACCTGGAGGAGGCGGGTCCCGACCTCACCCTCCGCCTGGCCGCCCTGCTGCACGACATCGGCAAGCCCCGTACGCGTCGCTTCGAGAAGGACGGCCGGGTCTCCTTCCACCACCACGAGGTGGTCGGCGCGAAGATGACCAAGAAGCGCATGATCGCCCTGAAGTACTCCAACGAGCTGGTGAAGGACGTCTCGCACCTGGTCGAGCTGCATCTGCGCTTCCACGGTTACGGCACCGGCGAGTGGACGGATTCGGCGGTCCGCCGCTATGTCCGCGACGCCGGTCCGCTGCTCGGCCGCCTGCACAAGCTGACCCGGTCCGACTGCACCACCCGGAACAAGCGCAAGGCGCTCGCGCTGTCCCGTGCGTACGACGGTCTGGAGGAGCGCATCGCCCAGCTCCAGGAGAAGGAGGAGCTGGACTCCATCCGCCCGGACCTCGACGGCAACCAGATCATGGAGATCCTCGGTGTCCCGCCCGGTCCCGCGATCGGCCGCGCCTACAAGCACATGCTGGAGCTGCGCCTGGAGCACGGCCCGATGGAGCACGATGCCGCTGTGGCGGCCCTTCGGGAGTGGTGGGCCCAGCAGGAAGGCTGACAGCGTGGAGGTCGTGTTTCACGTGAAACATGACCTCCGCGGCACCCGGCCATGACGAAGGGGCGGTGTTTCACGTGAAACACCGCCCCTTCGTCATGCTGCCGAGTCAGGCGTTACTTGGCTTCCTTCAGGCAGAGCACCACATCGTGGCCGCCGCCGTACTGGACGTAGGAGATCGTCGCGTCGGTGACGGTCTTGCACTTATCCGTGTCGGTGGAGCCGTCGAACTTCTCGACCACCTTGTACTGGGCGTTGGCGGACGAGCAGTCGACCTCCTTGAGGTCGGCCTTGGTCATCGTTCCGTCGTTGTGCATGCACGAGCCCACCGAGGTCGTCTCCGCGTCGTCGCGGGTCAGGAACCAGCCCGCGCCGAACTTCAGGAGAGCGATGATGACGGCGACCACGATCACACCGATGATGCGGATGGCCTTCTTGCCCAGACGCTTGCCGGCCGGTGCGGGCGGCGGCACCGGCGCGCCCTGCTGCTGGGGGAAGGGGGCGTACGGCTGCTGCGGCGGGTAGGGCTGCTGCGGGACTCCCGGCTGACCGGGCTGCTGCCCCATGGGAGCGGTGGGGGCCTGGGCGTACGGGTTCTGGCCCTGGGGCGGCGGCGGAGTGGTCACTTGGGGATCCCCCTAGAACATAGGCACGATGACGCGAACACGGCGTCGAAATAAGACGCACGTAAGCTACAGGCCCCCACTGACATCCCTGTACTTCCCAGGAGACTCTGTGTCTTTGATGTGACAGTCAGCGGTGTTCAAACCGGGCCATAGCCGCCGCAACCCCTCCGTAGATCACGGCAATCGTGATGACCAGGACCGTCGATCGGCCGTCCGGAGGCAGCATCAGCGCCGCGACGGCCGCCGCGCCGACGAAGGCGACATTGAACAGCACGTCGTAAACGGAAAAGATCCGGCCGCGGAAGCCGTCCTCGACACCGGACTGCACGACCGTGTCCGTGGCGATCTTCGCTCCCTGGGTGACGAGCCCGAGCACGAAGGCCGCGACCAGCAGCGGACCCGTGGCGAACGGCAGCCCGAGAGCGGGTTCCAGCACCGCGGCGGAACCGGCGCACACCGCGATCCAGCGCAGGGGGCCCAGCCAGCCGGCGGCCCAGGGAGTGACCAGCGCTGCGGCGAAGAACCCGGCCCCGGACGCGCCCAGCGCGAGACCGAGCAGGCGCAGCCCCTCGTCCGCGTGCGCGGACAGGCCGTAGCGGCACAGCATCAGCACCATGACCGTCAGCGCGCCGTAGCAGAACCGCATCAGCGCCATCGCGCCCAGAGCCCGCGCCGCCGCCCGGCGCGGCGGCGCGGCGAGGTGCCGTACACCGGCCAGCAGGCCCCGCGCGGTGCCGGTCAGCGCGGCGCCCAGCCGGGGCGGCGCCGGGTCGCGGTCGGGGCCGAGGAGGTCGCGGGCCATCAGCAGGGACGTGAGGGCGGCGCACAGATAGAGGACGGCGCCCAGCAGCACCACGGCGGCGTCCGAGTCGGCCCCGGCCAGGCGCAGGGCGAAGGCGAGGCCGCCGCCCCCGAAGGCCGCGAGGGAGCCCGCGGTCGGCGACAGGGAGTTGGCGACGACCAGCCGCTCGGCGTCCACCACCCGCGGCAGCGCGGCGGACAGGCCCGACAGGACGAAGCGGTTGACGGCGGTGACGCACAGGGCGGAGGCGTAGAACAGCCAGTCGGCGGCGCCCGCCGCCATCAGCACGGCGGTGGCGGCGGCCAGCACCGCGCGGGCGAGATTGCCGTAGAGGAAGACCTGGCGGCGCCGCCAGCGGTCCAGCAGCACACCGGCGAACGGGCCGACCAGGGAATAGGGCAGCAGCAGCACCGCCATCGCCGAGGCGACGGCGGCGGCCGAGGCCTGGTGCTCGGGGGAGAAGACGACGTGGGCGGCGAGCGCGACCTGATAGACGCCGTCGGCGCCCTGGGAGAGCAGCCGTATGGCGAGCAGCCGTCGGAAGCCCTGCTGGCGCAGCAGGACGCGCAGGTCACGGACGACGGCCATGGGGCACAGCCTCACATACGCGAGGGTCCCCGGGGCACAGACGGGAGGGTCCCCGGGGCGATCGCCTCGGGGACCCTCTCAGCCCTGGCAGGAGCGTTCAGCGTGACGTCAGCGCTCGACGTCGCCGCGGATGAACTTCTCGACGTTCTCGCGGGCCTCGTCGTCGAAGTACTGGACCGGCGGGGACTTCATGAAGTACGAGGACGCCGACAGGATCGGGCCGCCGACGCCGCGGTCCTTGGCGATCTTCGCGGCGCGCAGGGCGTCGATGATGACACCCGCGGAGTTCGGGGAGTCCCAGACCTCGAGCTTGTACTCCAGGTTCAGCGGGACGTCACCGAAGGCGCGGCCCTCGAGGCGGACGTAGGCCCACTTGCGGTCGTCCAGCCAGGCCACGTAGTCGGACGGGCCGATGTGGACGTTCTTCTCGCCGAGGTCCCGGTCGGGGATCTGCGAGGTGACGGCCTGCGTCTTGGAGATCTTCTTGGACTCCAGGCGCTCGCGCTCGAGCATGTTCTTGAAGTCCATGTTGCCGCCGACGTTCAGCTGCATCGTGCGGTCCAGGATGACGCCCCGGTCCTCGAACAGCTTCGCCATGACGCGGTGCGTGATGGTGGCGCCGACCTGCGACTTGATGTCGTCACCGACGATCGGGACGCCCGCCTCGGTGAACTTGTCCGCCCACTCCTTGGTACCGGCGATGAAGACCGGGAGGGCGTTGACGAAGGCGACCTTGGCGTCGATGGCGCACTGGGCGTAGAACTTCGCCGCGTCCTCGGAGCCGACCGGCAGGTAGCAGACGAGGACGTCGACCTGCTTGTCCTTGAGGACCTGGACCACGTCGACCGGAGCCTCGGCGGACTCCTCGATGGTCTGGCGGTAGTACTTGCCGAGGCCGTCGAGGGTGTGGCCGCGCTGCACCGTCACACCGGCGGAGGGCACGTCGCAGATCTTGATGGTGTTGTTCTCGGAGGCGCCGATGGCGTCCGAGAGGTCCAGACCGACCTTCTTCGCGTCTACGTCGAAGGCGGCCACGAACTCGACGTCACGCACGTGGTAGTCGCCGAACTGCACGTGCATGAGGCCCGGGACCTTGGCCGCCGGGTCGGCGTCCTTGTAGTACTCGACGCCCTGCACCAGCGATGCGGCGCAGTTGCCCACACCGACGATGGCTACGCGAACCGAACCCATTCCGGTTGCTCCCTGTGTGTACTGGTGAAGCCCCGACGGGACCTCACGTGGCGGTGTCGCCGGGCGTATCCGGCCGGGAAGGGTCCCCGGTCCGGGGCAGGCCGCCCGTCGCTCCATTGGTGGTGTCCTGCTGAGCGGTCCCCCCGTCGGCGGAACCCTTGAGGTCCCGCCCGGCCCGCTCACTCTCGATGAGCTCGTTCAGCCAGCGCACTTCGCGCTCCACGGACTCCATCCCGTGGCGCTGGAGCTCAAGGGTGTAGTCGTCGAGGCGCTCCCTGGTGCGCGCGAGGGAGGCGCGCATCTTCTCCAGACGCTCCTCCAGCCGGCTGCGGCGGCCCTCGAGCACGCGCATGCGCACATCGCGCGAGGTCTGCCCGAAGAAGGCGAAGCGCGCGGCGAAGTGCTCGTCGTCGTACGCGTCGGGGCCGGTCTGGGAGAGCAGCTCCTCGAAGTGCTCCTTACCTTCTGCCGTCAGCCGGTAGACGATCTTCGCGCGGCGCCCGGCGAGCGGGGCGGCGAGGGCGTCCTCGGTGGTGTTCCCCGGTTCCTCGGTCAACCAGCCGTTGGCGACCAGCGTCTTGAGGCAGGGATACAGCGTCCCGTAACTGAACGCACGGAACACACCCAGCGACGTATTGAGCCGTTTGCGCAGCTCATAGCCGTGCATCGGGGACTCGCGGAGCAGGCCGAGTACGGCGAACTCAAGGATTCCGGAACGCCGGCCCATCGTCGCCTCCTCTCTGCCGCGACCCGGTGCCGGCTCATGCCGTACCGGGTGCCGTGACGGTCTTTATGTCGCGCTGATGTATCGACTCGATACATCCAGACGATAGAACGACCCCGCGTGTGCGACAAGGGGGGACAGGGTGAACGGGATCACATCACTGTTTCGTTGCAGCCAAGTTGCCTGATTTGGGGTGAACTTCGGGACCCGGTGGGTTTTGGCGGTGCGTAGTCTGTCCGCCATGCACGACACCGGGAACCTAGCGACGCATGGGGACGTCCTTGTCCCTGGTGCAGTACGGGTGGAGGCGCGACCGGCCACATCCGTACGTTCGGGGGGACCGGAAACCAGCCGCTGTTTCCAGGCGCGCACGGGTGCGCCTGCCCGAGGAGTAATCGTTCGATGAGCGAGCACCGTCGCAAACCGCCGCAGCCGCAGGGAGGCGGACGTGCCGCGGCCCGACGCGGCCAGTCCGGCTCGTCCTCCGGCCGCCGCGCGGCACCGCGAGGCGCCAACGGATCTTCAGCCGACTCCGATGGGTCCACCTCCGGGTCCACGTCCCACGGGTCGGGCTCGTACGGCGCGGCACAGGAGGGGCGCCCCTACGGCGGCCGGGCCGAGGCCCGCCGGGCGGCGCAGCGCGGCGGCCGGCGGCGCGGAGGCGGGCCCGGCGGCCCCACCGGCCCCGGACGCGGCCAGGGCCGGACGGCTCCGCCCGCCAAGAAGCGGTTCATCGACTACCCGCGCGTGGGCAAGTACGGCTGGCGGCGCTGGATGCCGTCCTGGAAGCTGGTCACCGGGCTGTTCATCGGCTTCGTCGGCAGCCTGGTGGCGGTGGCCGGCATCGGGTACGCGATGGTGAGCGTCCCGAACATCCAGGAGACCGCGACCGCCCAGAACAACGTGTACTACTGGGCCGACGGCAGCGAGATGGTCCGGACGGGCGGCGAGATCAACCGCCAGATCCTGAGCAACTCGGACATCCCCAAGAACATGCGCAACGCGGTCATCTCGCAGGAGAACAAGACCTTCGAGACCGACAGCGGCATCGACCCCAAGGGCATCACGCGCGCGCTGCTCAACATGGCCCGGGGGCAGCAGACCCAGGGTGGGTCCACCATCACCCAGCAGTACGTCAAGAACGCGATGCTGAACGACCAGTCGCAGACGATCTCCCGCAAGTTCAAGGAGATCTTCGTGTCGATCAAGGTCGGGACCAAGGTGCCCAAGGACCAGATCATGGCGGGGTACCTCAACTCCTCCTACTACGGTCGCGGGGCCTACGGGCTCCAGGCGGCGTCCCGGGCCTACTTCAACAAGGACGCCAAGAACCTGGACGCCGGCGAGTGCGCCTTCCTGGCGGCGGTGCTCAAGGGCGCCACGTACTACGACCCGGCCGGGGCGACGTCCATCGACCCGTCGGCGACGCCCCAGGCCAACACCAAGCGCGTCATGAACCAGATGCAGGACACGCTCAACAAGATGGTCGAGTACGGGCATCTGAGCTCCGCGGAGCGGGACAAGTACCGGTCGCTGCCCAAGTGGCAGAGCCCCCGGTCGAACACCCGGCTGAGCGGCCAGGTCGGCTATCTGGTCGACCTCGCCAAGGCCTACGTGATCAACAACACCGGCATCACCGCGGACAAGCTCCAGCAGGGCGGCTACCAGATCCACACGACCTTCGAGAAGGACAAGGTCGACAAGCTGAAGGCCGCGGTGGAGAAGGTCCGGAAGAACAACATCGACCCCAAGAAGCGTCCGAAGTACGACACGCACGTGCAGTTCGGCGGCGCCTCGGTGGACTCGAAGACGGGTGCCATCAAGGCGATCTACGGCGGTGAGGACTGGACCAAGCACTTCACCGACAACGCGGACGCCACCGGTGCGCAGGTCGGTTCGACGTTCAAGCCGTTCGTGCTGGCGGCGGCCATGCGTGACGGTGTCCGTGATCCGGACGGGGGCGAGAACCAGGGGGGCGACGAACGCACCCTTGTCTCCCCCAAGAGCCGCTTCAGCGGCAAGAACAAGCTCAAGATCAAGAAGTACGACGGGACCGTCTGGAAGAACGAGAAGGGCGAGGAGTGGCTCCAGACGAACGACGACAACGAGTCGGTCGGTACCGCGCCCAACTACATGATCGATCTGCGTGAGGCGATGCGGCAGTCGGTCAACACCGCCTTCGTGCAGCTCGGCATGGACGTCGGCCTGGACAAGGTCGAGAAGGCCGCGCTGGACGCGGGCCTGAAGAAGGACAGCCTGACCGGCACCACCTTCCCGTCGTTCTCCATCGGTATCTCCGACCCGAGCGCGATCCGCATGGCGGGCGCCTACGCGACGTTCGCCACCAGCGGGAAGCAGAACGAACCGTTCTCCGTCGTGAGGATCGAGAACCAGGACGGGCCGGTCTTCGAGCACAAGAGCGCGACCAAGCAGGCCTTCGAGGCCAACGTCGCCGACAATGTCACCGACGTCCTGAAGACCGTGGTCGAGAAGGGCACCGGTACCAACGCCCAGCTGCCCGGACGGGAAGTGGCGGGCAAGACCGGTACCACCGACGGCAACAAGTCGGCCTGGTTCGTCGGCTACACCCCGCAGCTGTCCACCGCGATCAGCATGTTCCGGCTGGACGACAACGAGAAGAACAAGTCGCGCACGTTCCTGGAGATGTACCACACCGGTGGCCAGGACAAGATCCATGGCTCCTCGTTCCCGTCCGAGATCTGGCACGACTACATGATGGAAGCGCTCAAGGGCCAGACCGCGGAGAAGTTCCCGACGCCCGAGCCCATCGGTGAGATCGTCAACGCCGCGCCCAGCCCGACGCCCACTCCCACGGCCACCCAGACCGAGGAGAACAGCCCCTCCCCGTCGACCACTCCCAGCAAGCCGGAGAACAGCCCGGTCGCGCCGCCGCCTCCGCCGTCGCCCACGCAGACGCACTGCAACTTCTGGGGCTGCGACGACATCGGTGGGCAGAACGGCAACAACGGCGGCAATGGCAGCAATGGCGCCAACGGCGGCAACGGTGGCGATGGAGGTGACGGCGGCGACGCCGGTGGACCCGGCGGCGGGGGCGATGCGAACGGAGGCACCGGCACCTCACCTTCGCCCACGAAGTCGTCGTGGTGGCCGTAGAGACGGTGACACAGCGGCTGGAGCCGCCTCGTCGCCGCCGTCGGCCATGAGCCGGGGCGTCGCCCCGCCGGACCGTTTCACGTGAAACACGGGCCGCCGCATCCACCGGGTGCGGCGGCCCACGGCGTTTTCACCGACGCGTACGGCAGGATGTGCGGCATGCCCAGTGCTGAATCGACGCAAGCGAGCGTGCACGAGCCCGGCCCGGTCCGGCCGACCGAGGAGGACGAGGTCGCCGCGGCCGGCAGTGAGCTGATCGGCGGTCCTGTCGGGCGGTACGCGCTGCTCGGGACGTCCTGGTGGACCCCGGTGCGGGTGATCGCCCTGGTCGCGATCGGCATGTTCGCCCTCGGCCTGGTCCAGAAGGCGCCGTGCTACCACAGCGCCTGGTTCTTCGGCGCGAGTTCGCAGTACACGAAGGCCTGCTACTCGGACATCCCGCACCTCTACCAGGGACGCGGATTCGCCGACGGCCTTGTGCCGTACTTCGACAAGCTCACCGGGGACATGCCCTACCTCGAGTACCCGGTACTGACCGGTGTGTTCATGGAGGTGGCCTCCTGGCTGACCCCGCACAGCGGCAGCATCCAGCACCAGGAGCGCTGGTACTGGATGGTCAACGCCGGGATGCTCATGGCGTGCGCGGCCGTCATTGCGGTCTGTGTGACCCGGACGCACGCCCGGCGCCCGTGGGACGGTCTGCTGGTCGCCCTGGCGCCGGCCCTGGCCCTGACCGCCACGATCAACTGGGACCTGCTGGCGGTCGCCCTGACGGCCGCGGCGATGCTGATGTGGGCGCGCGAGCGTCCCGTCGCCTTCGGTGTCCTGCTCGGGCTCGCCACGGCCGCCAAGCTCTATCCCGCGCTGCTGCTCGGTCCGCTGCTCGTCCTGTGCTGGCGGGCCGGCCGGTGGAGCGAGTTCGGCAAGGCGCTCACGGGCGCGGTCGTCGCCTGGCTGGTCGTCAACCTGCCGGTGATGGCCTTCGCCGGTGACGGCTGGTGGCAGTTCTACCGGTTCAGCCACGACCGGGGCGTCGACTTCGGATCCTTCTGGCTGATCTGGGCCCAGAACTCGACCGACCCGCCCAGCACCGACTTCGTGAACACCGTGGCCACGCTGCTGGTGGTGGTGTGCTCCCTCGGCATCGCGGCCCTCGCGCTCATGGCCCCGCGCCGGCCACGGTTCGCCCAGCTCGCGTTCCTGATCGTGGCGGTCTTCATCCTCACCAACAAGGTCTACTCACCGCAGTACGTCCTGTGGCTGATCCCGCTGGCCGTGCTCGCCCGCCCGAAATGGCGCGACTTCCTGATCTGGCAGGCGTGCGAGGTGGCGTACTTCCTCGGGATCTGGCTGTACCTCGCGTACACGACCAGCGGAGACGCCCACAAGGGACTGCCGACCGACGGCTACCACTGGGCGATCGCCCTCCACCTGGCGGGGACGCTGTACCTGTGCGCGGTCGTCGTGCGCGACATCCTCGTGCCGGACCGCGACGTGGTGCGCCGGTCCGGGGACGACGATCCCTCGGGCGGGGTGCTCGACGGGGCCGAGGACGTCTTCGTGCTGGGAGCCGCGGCCCGCCCGGCCCGGCACATGGCCTCCTACGAGGACGCCGAGGCCGAGGCCGCGTGGGCCGGTGGTCCCGTGGAGCACCGCGAAGAGCCGGAGCACCCCGGAGGGCGTTCGCTCTGAGCGAACGGCGCTGACGGCGCCCCGTACGCCATGCGTGAGGCCCTGCCCGGTGACCACCGGACAGGGCCTCATCCACGCGTGACGGCGACCGGGCTCAGCGGTCCACGATCCGGTCGAACTGCGTGGTGGTGTGCCGCAGATGGGCGACGAGTTCGTCGCCGACCGTCGGTTCCGGCGCGTCCGAGGGCACGAACAGGATCGAGACCTGCATGTGCGGCGGCTCGGCGAACCAGCGCTGCTTGCCGCCCCAGACGAACGGCGAGAGGTTCCGGTTCACCGTGGCGAGGCCGGCCCGTGCGACGCCCTTGGCGCGCGGCATGACGCCGTGCAGCGCCTTGGGCGCCTCCAGACCCACGCCGTGCGACGTGCCGCCCGCCACGACCACCAGGAAGCCGTCGGAGGCCACCTTCTGCTGCCGGTAGCCGAAGCGGTCGCCCTTGGCCACGCGCGTCACGTCCAGGACCGCGCCGCGGTACTGGGTGGCCTCGTGGTCGCCCAGCCACAGCCGGGTGCCGATCCGGGCGCGGAAACGGGTCTGCGGGAACTGCTGCTGGAGCCGGGCGAGTTCGTCGGCCTTCAGATGGCTGACGAACATGGTGTGCAGCGGAAGCCGGGCCGCGCGCAGCCGGTCCATCCAGCCGATGACCTCCTCGACGGCGTCCGAGCCGTCCGTGCGGTCCAGCGGCAGATGGATGGCGAAGCCCTCCAGGCGGACGTTCTCGATGGCGGCGTGCAGCTGCGGCAGCTCCTGCTCGCTGACACCGTGCCGCTTCATCGAGGACATCACCTCGATGACGACGCGGGCTCCGACGAGGCCGTAGACACCGTCGATGGAGGACACCGAGCGGATCACCCGGTCGGGCAGGGGCACGGGCTCCTCGCCGCGCCGGTAGGGCGTCAGCACCAGCAGGTCGCCGCCGAACCAGTCCTTGATCCGGGCGGCCTCGTACGTCGTGCCGACGGCGAGGATGTCCGAGCCGAGCCGGGTGGCCTCCTCGGCCAGGCGCTCGTGCCCGAAGCCGTAGCCGTTGCCCTTGCAGACCGGGACCAGTCCGGGGAACTGCTCCTGCACGTGCTTGTGATGCGCCCGCCAGCGCGCGGTGTCGACGTAGAGCGTGAGCGCCATGGCCGGACCTGGGGCCTTTCTCGTGGCTGGGGTGTGGTGAGGTGGGGCAGAGAGGTGGAGGGGACCACCGGCGCCGTCGGAGCGGAGCGCGGGGTCAGCGTCGCGACATGTAGATGTCGAGCGCCTTGTGGAGCAGCTTGTTCAGCGGGAAGTCCCACTCGCCGAGGTACTCGGCCGCCTGGCCGCCGGTGCCGACCTTGAACTGGATCAGGCCGAAGAGGTGGTCGGTCTCGTCCAGCGAGTCGGAGATGCCGCGCAGGTCGTAGACCGTGGCGCCGAGCGCGTAGGCGTCGCGCAGCATCCGCCACTGCATCGCGTTCGAGGGCCGGACCTCACGGCCGATGTTGTCCGAGGCGCCGTAGGAGTACCAGACGTGCCCGCCGACGATGAGCATCGTCGCCGCGGCCAGGTTCACCCCGTTGTGCCGGGCGAAGTACAGCCGCATGCGGTTGGGGTCCTCGGTGTTGAGGGCGGACCACATGCGCTGGAAGTACGACAGCGGCCGGGGCCGGAAGTGGTCGCGCACGGCCGTGATCTCGTACAGCCGCTGCCACTCCTCCAGGTCGTGGTAGCCGCCCTGGACGACCTCGACGCCGGCCTTCTCGGCCTTCTTGATGTTGCGGCGCCACAGCTGGTTGAAGTTCTTGTGGACCTCTTCCAGGGAGCGGTTGGCCAGCGGCACCTGGAAGACGTAGCGGGGCTGGACGTCCCCGAAGCCGGCGCCGCCGTCCTCGCCCTGCTGCCAGCCCATGCGGCGCAGCTTGTCGGCGACCTCGAAGGCGCGGGGCTCGATGAAGTCGGCCTCCAGATCGCGCAGCCGCTTGACGTCCGCGTCCTGGATGCCCTTCTTGATGCTCTCGGAGTTCCAGCGCCGGATGATCACCGGCGGGCCCATCTTGACCGAGAAGGCGCCCTGCCGCTTCAGATGGGCCAGCATCGGCTGGAGCCAGTCGTCGAGGTTGGGCGCGAACCAGTTGATGACCGGGCCCTCGGGCAGATAGGCGAGGTAGCGCTTGATCTTGGGCAGCTGGCGGTACAGCACGAGCCCGGCGCCGACCATGTACCCCGTACGCTCGTCGAACCAGCCGAGGCTCTCGGAGCGCCACTCCGCCTTGACGTCGGCCCAGGCCGGGACCTGCATGTGACTCGCCGCCGGCAGGCTCTGGATGTAGGCCAGATGCTGCTCTCGACTGATGGTCCTCAGGGTCAGGCTCATTCGGGGCGCTCCTCGGGCTGGCGTGTCCCCATGGGTTCAGGGGCTCCGGCTCTCGCGCCGAAGCCTACTGCGCCAGGGGAGCGCGCAGACTGGCCGCACACCACCTTCGCCCCGGCCTGTCGCCCGGGGCGGCAGCGGCGCACGGCGCGCGGACGGCGCCCGCGGGGTGCGGCGGACGCCGTCCGCGATCCGGCCGGCCCGGTGCGGTGTCAGCTGATGACGCCGCCGAAGAGGCCGCCGTGGGCCATGCCGAGGAAGAACCCGATCGCCGAGGCGCCGAGACCGAGGATGAGGCCGAAGCGTTCGCGCGTGGTCACCGAGATCCACTGGCCGTACGCGCCGGTGAGGATGCCCACCAGCCCGGCCCAGGAGCTCACCAGATGCAGGCTGTGGAAGAGGAGGCCGGTGATGAAGGCGAGGACGCCCAGCACCAGGGTCGTCGCGAGCAGCGCGTCCTGGAGCGGGTGGGACTTGCCGTCCGTGGCGAGGAGGCCGTTGTTCGCGGCGGTGTTCGGTCGCATCGTCTGTGCCATGGGGCACCTCCTGCGAGAGGCAGCGCTTCGTAGCGCCGTGTACACCCGAGGTGTCCAGATTGCCGGGTTCTGTGCCCGGATTTCAACCGGAAGCCGGGTGCGGGTAGTCTGTACCGTCTGCACTTGTGTCTGCCCGGCCCGCGCACGGGACAACCCGAGGACGGCCCGGAGAATCCGCCGGTCCGGCCCCGTTGTCAGTGCCGGCTGTTTTACTGGCACACACGATTGCGTACGCATCACAACCCTCCTGCCACGGAACGACCGTGGCCGCTGAGTCCGAAGGAGGTGGGTTCCACATGCGTCACTACGAGGTGATGGTCATCCTCGACCCCGATGTCGAGGAGCGCGCTGTCTCCCCGCTGATCGAGAACTTCCTTTCTGTCGTCCGTGACGGCGGCGGAAAGGTCGAGAAGATCGACACCTGGGGCCGTCGCCGTCTCGCGTACGAGATCAAGAAGAAGCCCGAGGGCATCTACTCGGTCATCGACCTGCAGGCCGAGCCTGCGGTCGTCAAGGAGCTCGACCGCCAGATGAACCTGAACGAGTCGGTCCTCCGGACCAAGGTCCTCCGCCCCGAGACCCACTGAGCCCCGGCTCAGCGATCTCGGGATCCGAGTAGCAGCACCAGCAGCCAGCAGCAAACCCGCCGAGAGGTACCCCCATGGCAGGCGAGACCGTCATCACGGTCGTCGGCAATCTCGTCGACGACCCCGAGCTGCGCTTCACCCCCTCCGGTGCGGCGGTCGCGAAGTTCCGCGTCGCGTCCACGCCCCGCACCTTCGACCGCCAGACGAACGAGTGGAAGGACGGCGAGAGCCTCTTCCTGACCTGCTCGGTCTGGCGTCAGGCGGCGGAGAACGTCGCGGAGTCGCTCCAGCGAGGCATGCGCGTCATCGTGCAGGGCCGGCTGAAGCAGCGGTCCTACGAGGACCGTGAGGGCGTCAAGCGCACGGTCTACGAGCTGGACGTCGAGGAAGTCGGCGCCAGCCTGCGCAACGCCACGGCCAAGGTCACCAAGACCAGCGGCCGCGGCGGCGGCCAGGGCGGGTACGGCGGCGGTGGCGGTGGCGGCCAGGGTGGCGGCGGCTGGGGCGGCGGCTCCGGTGGCGGCCAGCAGGGCGGTGGCGGCGCTCCCGCCGACGACCCGTGGGCGACCGGCGCTCCTGCCGGTGGCAACCAGGGCGGCGGCGGCTGGGGCGGCGGTTCCGGCTCCGGCTCCGGCGGCGGTGGCGGCTACTCGGACGAGCCCCCCTTCTAGGTCTGTGCACCGGGTCCCCGGACCCGGCCGGACCGAGGGTGGGCCGTACCCACACTTCTTGATCACACAGGAGAAACACCATGGCGAAGCCGCCTGTGCGCAAGCCTAAGAAGAAGGTCTGCGCTTTCTGCAAGGACAAGGTCACGTACGTGGACTACAAGGACACGAACATGCTGCGGAAGTTCATTTCCGACCGCGGCAAGATCCGTGCCCGCCGCGTGACCGGCAACTGCACGCAGCACCAGCGTGACGTCGCCACGGCCGTCAAGAACAGCCGTGAGATGGCGCTGCTGCCCTACACCTCCACCGCGCGATAAGGGAAGGGTGAGCCATTCATGAAGATCATCCTGACCCACGAGGTCACCGGCCTCGGTGCCGCGGGCGACGTCGTCGACGTCAAGGACGGTTACGCTCGCAACTACCTGATCCCGCGGAAGTTCGCTATCCGCTGGACCAAGGGTGGCGAGAAGGACGTCGAGCAGATCCGTCGTGCTCGCAAGATCCACGAGATCCAGACCATCGAGCAGGCCAACCAGATCAAGGCCCAGCTCGAGGGTGTGAAGGTCCGTCTGGCCGTCCGCTCCGGCGACGCCGGTCGTCTCTTCGGTTCCGTCACCCCGGCCGACGTCGCTTCGGCGATCAAGGCCGCCGGTGGTCCCGAGGTCGACAAGCGCCGCATCGAGCTGGGCGCGCCGATCAAGACCCTGGGCGCCCACGCGACGTCCGTGCGTCTGCACCCCGAGGTGGCCGCCAAGGTCAGCATCGAGGTCGTCGCGGCCTGATCGCCGTGCTCGGCTGAACGCAGCTGAGAGAGGGGCCGCACCCGGCAGGGTGCGGCCCCTCTTCGTGCTCGGGGCGGGCTCGCGCCACGCAGGCCGTACGGCGTGCGAGCGCGGCTCACGAGGCGGGAAGGACGTCCGTGTTTCACGGTGTGACGGTTTCACCGGTTTTCACGGTTTCACGTGAAACAGCGCGATCACCGGGGCGGTGACGGGCGGGCGCCGGCCTCAGCGCGTCGCGCCCGTCACCAGCCAGCGGCCCGACCGGGTGCGTATCCACAGGGTCAGCATGCGCACGGTCATCATGAGCGCCATCGCGGCCCACAACGCGGTGAGCCCGCCGCCGAACACGGGCACCAGAAGCGCGGCGGGGGTGAACACCGCCAGGGTGAGGATCATCGCCCCGGCCAGGTACGGGCCGTCGCCCGCGCCCATGAGTACGCCGTCGAGGACGTAGACGATGCCGCAGACCGGCTGGGAGAGCGCCACCAGCAGCAGAGCGGGAAGCGCGGTGTGCTTCACCGTGGCATCGCTGGTGAACAGGGGCAGGAACGCCGGGCGGCTCACGACCACGAGAAGTCCGAGGACGACGCCGACCACCGCGCCCCACTGCACCATGCGCCGGCAGACGTCCCGGGCGCCCGCGGTGTCACCGGCGCCCAGGAAGCGGCCGATGATGGCCTGCCCGGCGATCGCGATGGCATCGAGTGCGAAGGCGAGCAGGCTCCACAGGGACAGGATGATCTGATGGGCGGCGATGTCCGCGTCACCGAGGCGGGCCGCGACCGCCGTGGCGATCATCAGGATCGCCCGCAGGGAGAGTGTGCGCACCAGCAGGGGAACACCGGCCTGCGCGCAGGCCCTGATGCCCGCGGCGTCGGGGCGCAGGGACGCGCCGTGCCTGCGGGCTCCGCGGACCACCACGACGAGGTAGACCGCGGCCATGGCGCACTGGGCGATCACGGTGCCCCAGGCGGAGCCCGCGATGCCGAGGCCGGCGCCGTAGACCAGTCCGACGTTGAGGACGGCATTGGCGACGAAGCCGCCCACGGCGACGTAGAGGGGGGTCCGGGTGTCCTGGAGGCCGCGGAGCACCCCGGTGGCGGCGAGCACGACGAGCATGGCGGGGATGCCCAGGGCGGAGATCCGCAGATACGTCGTCGCGTACGGGGCGGCCGTGTGCGAGGCGCCGAAGAGGTCCACCAGCGCCGGTGCGGTGGGCAGCACCGCCACGATGACGGCGGCGCCGAGCAGCAGCGCCAGCCATACGCCGTCCATCCCCTGGCGGATCGCGGCCTGGAGGTCGCCCGCGCCGACACGGCGTGCGACCGCCGCCGTGGTGGCGTAGGCGAGGAAGACGAACACACTGACGGCGGTGGTCAGCAGGGCGGAGGCGACCCCGAGACCGGCCAGTTGCGCCGTGCCGAGGTGGCCGACGATCGCGCTGTCGGCCAGCACGAAGAGCGGCTCGGCGACGAGTGCGCCGAAGGCCGGGACCGCCAGTGCGACGATCTCTCGGTCATGCCGGCGGCGGTCGGCCGCGGGGCGTGCGGGGGCCTGTGTCATGGGCACCAATCTATCCGTCCACAGGTAAGCGATGCAAAGCGCTTTGGACCCTTACTTTTGCTGGTGGGCTGTGCAGGTGTGCGCACTGTTCGAAGCGATCTTGGTCCGATGGGGAAAGTTTTTCTTCTGCACAGCCGGTGGACGGGAAACCAGCAGGTCAGCAGTGGTCCCTGGAATCCGGCGAGGGCTTGTTCACAGCACTGTCCACCGGGTCGTGCACAGGTTTCGCCGAGTTCTCCACAGCATCGGGCCCGTCGTCCACATGGCCTGTGGATAACCAGATTGGCTGACGGTGCCCGGGGGCCTACCGTGGTCCGGCGCCCGCTCCTTTCGCCTGCTCCCGAACCGTCGTGAGACGACGCGCCGGAAGCGGAGGCGGGCTGCTCGATATGTCAGTGCCGTGCCGTAGAAATGAGGGGCACGGCGAGGTCCGCTCGGCGGACGGGAGGAGGCCGCTCGGTGAGCATTTCCGAGCCCTTGGACGACCCGTGGGCCGACAGCGGACCAGGTGATCGTCTGCCTGCCTCCCGCCGACGGCCCGAAGGCGGGCGCGGCCGCGACGAACAGCACGACCGGGGCCAGGAGAGCGGTGCCTGGGAGGGCGGCGGCTCGGCCTTCGAGCGGGTCCCCCCGCAGGACCTCGACGCGGAGCAGTCCGTCCTCGGCGGCATGCTGCTGTCCAAGGACGCCATCGCGGACGTCGTCGAGATCCTCAAGGGCCACGACTTCTACAAACCCGCCCACGAGACGATCTACCAGGCCGTCCTCGACATCTACGCCAAGGGCGAGCCCGCCGACCCGATCACCATCGCGGCCGAGCTGACCAAGCGCGGCGAGATCAACAAGGTGGGCGGCGCCTCGTATCTGCACACGCTGGTGCAGACGGTGCCCACCGCGGCGAACGCCGCGTACTACGCGGAGATCGTCCACGAGCGCGCGGTGCTGCGCCGCCTGGTCGAGGCCGGCACCCGGATCACCCAGATGGGTTATGCGGGCGACGACGACGTGGACGAGATCGTCAACCGCGCCCAGGCCGAGATCTACGCGGTCACCGAGCAGCGCACCAGCGAGGACTATCTGCCGCTGGGCGACATCATGGAGGGCGCCCTCGACGAGATCGAGGCCATCGGGTCGCGCAGCGGCGAGATGACGGGCGTGCCCACCGGGTTCACCGACTTCGACTCGCTGACGAACGGTCTGCACCCCGGCCAGATGGTCGTCATCGCCGCCCGTCCCGCGATGGGCAAGTCGACGCTCGCCCTGGACTTCGCGCGCGCCGCCTCCATCAAGCACAACCTGCCCAGTGTCATCTTCTCGCTGGAGATGGGCCGCAACGAGATCGCGATGCGACTGCTGTCCGCGGAGGCCCGCGTCGCCCTGCACCACATGCGCTCGGGCACGATGACCGACGAGGACTGGACCCGGCTGGCCCGCAGGATGCCGGACGTCTCCGCCGCCCCGCTCTACATCGACGACTCCCCGAACCTGTCGATGATGGAGATCCGGGCCAAGTGCCGCCGCCTGAAGCAGCGCAACGACCTCAAGCTGGTCGTCATCGACTACCTCCAGCTGATGCAGTCCGGCGGCTCCAAGCGCGCCGAGAGCCGCCAGCAGGAGGTCTCGGACATGTCCCGTAACCTCAAGCTGCTCGCCAAGGAGCTGGAGCTTCCCGTCATCGCCCTCTCCCAGCTCAACCGTGGTCCCGAGCAGCGCACCGACAAGAAGCCGATGGTCTCCGACCTGCGTGAGTCCGGCTCCATCGAGCAGGACGCCGACATGGTCATCCTGCTGCACCGCGAGGACGCCTACGAGAAGGAGTCCCCGCGCGCGGGCGAGGCGGACCTGATCGTCGCCAAGCACCGAAACGGCCCGACCGCGACGATCACGGTCGCCTTCCAGGGCCACTACTCCCGCTTCGTGGACATGGCCCAGACCTGACCACGGCCCCTGTGGAGTCTCCCGGCCGAGGTCGTCACCCCACGGGCCGTGTCGCGCCGGTGCTCTGTACGGCGGCACCGTGAGACCAGCGCGCGGGTGCTGCTGCTCAGTGTCTCGTCCCGTACCTGGTCAGGACCACGCCGCCGGGAAAGGTCCGCGTCCCCACCAGGTCCAGGTTCACCCAGCTGTCCAGCACGGCGAAGAAGGGCGTACCGCCACTGAACAGGCGGGCGCAGGTCACTCGCCCGCTCGTGGTCGAGCCACCACCGGAACAGCTCGTCGCTCGGCGGTCCGCTCCAGCCGATGTCGTCGTCGGCCGCGGCGATGCAGCCGTCCAGGGACAGGTGCATGCCGTAGATCGGTTTCCGCACGGCCCCGCCTTCCGTCCGTGGGTGCCCGGCGGAGGGACCGGCGCGGCGCGGGAACTCATCGGTGCGCGGTCCGGGCTCGTCGGCGGTGCTCGCGCTCAGGGCGAGGTGTGGTGCGCTCGGTCGTCCACGCCTCAGCCGTTCAGCGCCGCGGCCCGGGACGCCCGCTGGGCGAAGACGGCCTCGCGGCGGTCCGCCATCTGGCGCAGCGCGTCCTTGCGGTCGCGTGCGGAGAGCCGGTCCAGGTAGGTGTGACCGGCCAGGTGGTCGGTCTCGTGCTGGAGGCAGCGGGCGAAGTAGCCCGTGCCCTCGATGACGAGCGGGGCGCCCTGCTGGTCGAAGCCGCGCACCACGGCGCGGTCGGTGCGGGGCACGGTCATGTTCGCGCCGGGTACGGACAGACAGCCCTCGACGTCGTCGATGAGCCGGCGGCCGCCCGGCTCGGGCAGTTCCAGGACCGGGTTGACCAGGTGGCCGACATGCCGGATCCCGTCGTCGTCCGGGCAGTCGTACACGAAGAGCCGCAGGCCGACGCCGACCTGGTTGGCGGCGAGACCGGCCCCGTCGGCCAGGTACATGGTCAGGAACATGTCGTCGATCAGCGCCGCCAGCTCCGCGGTCCCGAACGCGGTCACCTCCAGGCACGGACGGCTCAGCACCTCCTCGCCCACCACCGTGATCCGGCGGAACGAGCCGTGCTCCGCCCGCGCGGCCCGGTCCGGAAAGGCGTCGACGGGACGGCCCTGGACGCGGATCCGCCGGTCGGCGGGGCGGGAACGCCCGGTTCGCTCGGTCACGGCGTCTCTCCTCGGCTCTTCGGCTCTTCGACTGGCGGCTCTTCGGCTTGCGCTTGGCTTTGCAAAGTAGCAGACTTTGCAAAGTGACTGAAGACCGCGACATCCCGCGTGACCGTACGGGTGACACCGACGGCGGACTGCGCGAGCACGAGGTCCGCACCGCGCTGCTGGACCTGCTCGCGGAGGTCGGCACCGTCACCGCCACCGAAGCCGCTTCCCGGCTGGGCTACAGCTCCGGCCTGTGCTCCTTCCATCTGCGGCAGCTCGCCCGGCACGGTCGCATCGAGGAGGCGCCGCACCGCGGAGGACGTGCCCGGCCCTGGCGCCTGGCGCGGCACAGTCCCACCGCCGACGGGTCGGCCGAGGACGCGTTCGGTGATCTGGCCAGAGGGCTGGAGGACGAGAGCTGGCAGCGCTGGCTGACCCAGCGGGACGACGCCCCTCCCGAGTGGCGTCACGACGCGGCCTTCAGCGCGGTCGCCTATCTGACGCCCGAGGAGATGAACCGCGTCGCGGAAGCGGTCCGGCAGGCCCTCGCGCCTTACCAGGACCGTGAACAACGGCCGCTGGCCCGCCCGGAGGGCGCCCGGCCGGTGGCACTCATCACGCGGCTGTTCCCCCTGATGCCCCACGCGCCGGAGACCACGGACCGCGACTGACGAGGCGTCCGTCCGCACGGCGCGGCGCGGCCCGGCGAAATGGGCTCGACGCGCACAGCCGTCCCGGATGGACTGGGGGCATGACGACACCTCAGGATGAACTGCTGCCCGGCACCCGCCGCGCCCTGACGCACCGGATCGCCGTCGCCCAGGCCGAAGGGCGGGCGCCCTCGCTCGTCGCGTCCGTCGTGCGGGACGGCAGGACGGTCTGGCACGGCGCGCGGACGTCGGTGGACGGACACGCACCGGACGAGAACACCCAGTACCGCATCGGCTCCGTCACCAAGACCTTCACCGCCGTGCTCGTCCTGCGGCTGCGCGACGAGGGTCTGCTCGACCTCGGCGACCCGCTGGAGAAGCATCTGCCGGGCACCGGCGCGGGCGACGCGACCATCGTCGACCTGCTGGCCCACACCGGCGGTCTGGCCGCCGAGTCGCCCGCCCCCTGGTGGGAGCGGACACCGGGGACGCTGCGCCCCGAACTGTCCGACGTCCTGGGGGAGGAGCCGCTGCGGCACCCGGTCGGCCGACGGTTCCACTACTCCAACCCCGGCTACGCCCTGCTGGGCGCGCTGGTCGAGAAGGTGCGCGGGGCCGCGTGGGAGGACGTCCTCCGGCGTGAGGTGCTCGATCCGCTGGGGCTGAACGCGACGGGAGTGCGGCCCAGGGCGCCGCACGCGGGCGGCTGGGCCGTGCATCCATGGGCCGATGTGATGCTCCCCGAGCCCGTGGAGGACCTCGGGCGGATGGCTCCGGCCGGGCAACTCTGGTCCACGACGGGGGACCTCGGCCGGTTCGCCTCCTTCCTCGTCCGGGGCGACGACCGGGTGCTCGGTCTCCGGTCGCTCCAGGAGATGCGCACCCCCGCGGCCCCGGGTGCGGCGGCGGATGTGGTGACGGGCTACGCGTACGGGCTGGGAATGGAGCTGCGGCGCTCCGGCGAACGGCTCCTGGTGGGGCATTCGGGATCGCTGCCCGGCTTCCTCGCCTCGCTCACCCTCTCCGTGGACGACGATGTGGCCGCCGTGGTGCTGGCCAACTGCACCTCCGGTGTCCCGACGGCCACGGTGGGAGCCGAGCTGGTCCGGATCGTGGCCGATGCCGAACCGCGTATCCCGGAGCCCTGGCGGCCGTCGCGGGACGTCGATCCGGCGGTGCTGGAGCTGGCGGGGCAGTGGTACTGGGGGACCCATGGCTTCGGTCTGCGGCTGACCGGCGACGGACTCCTCTCGCTGGAGCCGCTCGCCGGCCCCGGGCGCCGGTCACGGTTCCGGGCGAACGGTGACGGCACCTGGACGGGTCTGGAGGGGTACTACGCCGGCGAGCCGCTGCGGGTGGTGAGGCGACCGGACGGATCCGTGGACCACCTCGATCTCGGCTCGTTCGTGTTCACCCGTCAGCCGTACGACAGCGGTTCCGCCGTGCCCGGCGGCGTGGACCCGCAGGGGTGGCGGGGCATCGGCTAGCCGTGGAGAGCTGAACGGTGGCCGTTTCACGTGAAACGGCCACCCTCGAAGCCGGTGTCGGTGGGCCGGGCGCGAGGGTGGCCGGGGCGCTCCGCCATCGGTCCCGCGGCGGTCACAGGGGCAGCTTGTAGCCCACGTGCGAGGCCTCGAAGCCCAGCCGTTCGTAGAAGCGATGCGCGTCGGTGCGGCTCCGGTCGGTCGTCAGCTGCACCAGGGCGCAGCCCTCGCGCCGTGACGTGCCGACCGCCCACTCGATGAGCTGGGTGCCCAGGCCGCTGCCGCGTTCCTCGGCGTGGATACGGACCCCCTCGATGATCGACCGGGTGGCTCCGCGCCGGGACAGCCCGGGGACGATCGTGAGCTGGAGGGTGCCGATGACGCGGCCCTGCCGCACGGCGACCACCAGATGCTGGTTCGGATCGGCACGGAGCCGCTCCAGGGCGGCCAGGTACGGCGCGAGGTCGTCGGGGGACTCGCGCAGCGCGCCCAACGGATCGTCCGCGAGCAGGGCGACGATGGCGGGGACGTCCTCGGCGGCGGCGGCGCGTATCTCAAGATCTCCCATGCCCCGCAGCCTAGGCGGAGACGGTGAACGCGGGGCGCCGGGGCTACACGGGCGCCGGAGCCGGGGCGGGGGCGTGCAGCGACTCCACGACGCGCACCAGAGGGGCCAGTTCCGGCTTCTGCGCGGCCTCGTCGAGTGCCTCCCGCAGCGCGGTGTCGTTCGTCGGCCTGGCCTCCTCCAGGAGCCGGAGGCCCGCCGGGGTGACGTTGGTGTAGATGCCGCGGCGGTCGGTCGGGCACAGGTACCGCTCCAGGAGGCCGCGGTCCTCCAGCCGTGTGACGAGCCGGGTGGTGGCGCTCTGGCTCAGGACGACCGCGTCGGCGACCTGCTTCATCTGTAGATGACCGCCCTCGCCGTCGTGCTGCCGACTGAGCACGTCGAGCAGGGAGTACTCGCGCACGCTCAGCTCGTGTCCCGTCTGGAGGGCGCGCTCGATGTGCGTCTCGATCCTGCCGTGCAGCAGAGAGAGGGCGCACCAGCCCTGGGCGAGCGCGGTGAGCGCCGGATCCGTCGCTGTCATGGGCGTTCCTCCATCCCGGGGTGGCTGCTTCCAGGATAGAGCAGCCGCGCAATTGTCATCGCTTGCCTTTAACCCGCGTCTGCAACTATTGTCAGAGAACGTAAAGCGCTCCTGCAATCTTCTGGGAAGGTTTCTCCCCATGCCTCTCGCGCTTCTGGCCCTCGCGATCGGGGCCTTCGGGATCGGCACGACCGAGTTCGTGATCATGGGCTTGCTGCCCGAGGTCGCGGGCGACTTCGGGGTCTCCATCCCCACCGCGGGCCTCCTCGTGACCGGCTACGCACTCGGCGTCATGCTCGGCGCCCCCCTGATGACCGTTCTGGGCACCAAGATCTCCCGCAAGCGGATGCTGATGCTCCTGATGGGCCTCTTCATCGCCGGGAACCTGCTCTCGGCACTGGCCCCCTCCTTCTCCGTCATGCTGATCGGCCGGGTCGTCGCCTCGCTGGCCCACGGCGCCTTCTTCGGCATCGGCTCGGTGGTCGCGGCAGAGCTGGTCGCTCCGGGCAAGCGCGCCGGTGCCATCGCGATGATGTTCACCGGTCTCACGGTCGCCAACGTCGTCGGCGTGCCCCTGGGAACCCTGGTCGGGCAGTCCGCCGGCTGGCGCGTCACCTTCGCCGCGGTCGCCGCCCTCGGCGTCGTCGGCCTGGCGGGCATCGCCCGGCTCGTCCCCGACCTGCCCCGGCCCGAGGGCGTCCGCCTGCGCCACGAACTCGCCGCCTTCAAGAACGCCCAGGTGCTGCTCGCCATGGCGATGACCGTGCTCGGCTTCGGCGGTGTCTTCGCGGCCATCACCTACATCGCGCCGATGATGACCCGTGTCGCCGGTTTCTCGGACGGCTCCGTCACCTGGCTGCTCGTCCTCTTCGGCCTCGGCATGGTCGGGGGAAACCTCGTCGGCGGCCGGTTCGCCGACCGCGCCCTGATGCCCCTGCTGTACGTCTCCCTGGGCGCCCTCGCGCTGGTCCTGGCGCTCTTCACCGTCACCGCGCACAACAAGATCGCGGCGGCCGTGACCGTCGTCCTCATCGGCGCCCTCGGCTTCGCGACCGTACCGCCGCTTCAGAAGCGCGTCCTCGACCAGGCCCACGGCGCCCCGACGCTGGCCTCGGCCGTGAACATCGGCGCCTTCAACCTCGGCAACGCCCTGTCCGCGTGGATCGGCGGGCTGGTCATCGCCGCCGGGTTCGGCTACACCGCGCCCAACTGGGTCGGTGCCGCACTCGCGGCGGGCGCCCTGGTGCTCGCCGTCGTCTCCGCCGCGCTGGAACGCCGGGACAGCGCCTCTGGCCCGGTCGTCACCGGGCCGGTACCGGCGGAGCACCCGGCCCCCGTCCCCCACTGACCCGGGACGACCGGCTACCGCGGAGCCGACGCCGTCACCGCGCCGACCGAATCACGGCCCTCCCCATCCGTCCGTGACCCCTCACGGCACCGTCCGTCCCCGGCACCCCCGGGGCAGCACCGTCCGCCCACGGCACCCCCGCCCAGGGCACCACCCACGAGGAGAACCCTCCGATGAGCACCATCCACGCCGTCGCCCCGCTGACCGTCCAGGACGCCGAGACCCTGGTCACCGCAGCCCACCGCGCCGCCGAGGCGGCCGGTGTCGCCGTCAGCGTCACCGTGCTGGACGCGGGCGGTCATCTGCTCGCCTTCCGCCGTGATGACCGGGCCGTCCTGATCTCCGGGGAGACCAGCACCCGCAAGGCGTACACAGCCCTTCAGCTGGACTCCGCCACGGCCGAACTCGTCGACGCCGTGCAGCCGGGCGGCCTCTTCCACACGCTGCCCACGGCGCTGGACCGGCCGCTGCTGTTCATCGCGGGCGGCGTGCCCGTACACCGCGACGGCCGCCTGATCGGAGCGATCGGGGTCGGCGGCGGAGCACCGGAGCAGGATCACGGCTTCGCCGTCGCCGCGCTGGAGCAGCTCGCCTGACACCGGCCGCAGAGGAGGTGAGCGCCGGCCTCCGTCCCGCTCGGGGACGGAGGCCGGCGCTCAGGCGTCTGGGGAGACCGGGTGGCTCAGCCCGCCGCCACGGTCAGCGGAGCGAACCGGCGCGCCGCGTCCCCGGGCAGCTCGGGGATCCCGTACGTCATCACGGAGTTGAAGGCGACGGAGGTCAGCCCGCGCTGTGCGGCCCACTCCCGCAGCTCTTCGTGGCGCACGTCGATGTCGGTGCGCAGGGGGCGGTCGGTGTGGGCGGCGAGGGAGGCGATGAGGGCCTTCGCGGTCTCGGTGTCCCGGGCGATCAGCGGGCCCACCACGTGTGTGTCCATGTTCGGCCAGGCGGCGGCGTAGCCGATCAGACGGCCGTTCTCCTCGGCCACCCGGAACTGGTCGGCGAACGCGGGCAGCCGGGTGATGACCGGGGTCCGGTCGGCGCCGAACACCTCCTCGTCCAGCCGCAGGATCGCGGCGAGGTCCTCGGCGGACGCCGGACGGGTGGCGGGGCCTTCCGGCCGGGGCTCCGGTGAGAACCGTCCGCGCACCATCTCGGAGCGGCCGATGACCTTGAAGCCGAGCTCCTCGTACAGCGGACGGCCGTTCGGAGTGGCGTAGAGGGTCAGCGGTGTGGTGCCCGCCGCGGTGATGATGTGCCGCATCAACCGGCGGCCGATACCGCGGCGCGCATGGCGCTCGGCGACCAGGACCATACCGACGGCGGCGAGGTCCGGTCCGTCCTGCGGCCCGTACCCGGTGACGACGCAGGCCGCCACCAGTCCCCCGTCGGGGTCGTCGATGCCGTACCCCCTCCCGGCGGAGAGGAGGAGGCCCCATTTGTGTTCCTCCCGTGGCCAGCCCCGGTTCTCGGACAGGTCGGCGCAGGCGGTGAGGTCACGGCGCGTCAGAGGACGAATGGGCCACGCGGCGGGGGAAGGAGTCGACACGCAGGTCAGGCTGTCCGATGGATGTCGTCGGCGTCCACTTGTTTCGGGAGAGACGTACGTGCTTTTGGCCACGTCACGGGCCGGGTGCGGGTGTGGGGGACGACTCGGGGGCCGACGCGGGCCGGGCCCGGATCGGGGCTGTTGGGGTGTTTCACGTGAAACGTGACCGTGCGGTACGGCCGAGGTTCTCGTGATCAGCCCAGATCCGGGGTGTGCAGGGCGCGGACGCCCTCGATGTTCCCGTCGAGGTAGTGCCTCAGCGACAGGGGGACCATGTGGACCGAGGCGATGCCGACCCGGGTGAACGGCACTCGTACGATCTCGTACTCGCCGGCGGGCTCGTCCACCTCCGGACCGTGCCGCAGGGAGGGATCCATCGACTCCAGACGGCACACGAAGAAGTACTGCACCTTCACTCCGGTCGCGCCGCCGTCCGCACCGATGTGCTCCACGGTGTCCACGAAGCAGGGGACCACATCGACGATCTTGGCGCCCAGCTCCTCATGGACCTCGCGGTGCAGGGCTTCGACGACGGTCGTGTCGTCCGGTTCGACCCCGCCGCCGGGGGTGACCCAGTAGGGATCGACACCTGGTTTGGTGCGCTTGATCAGGATCAGGTCGTCACCGTCGAGGAGAACGGCTCGGGCGGTGCGCTTGACCACGGGTCGGACGGTCATGGGAGAAATGTGGCCCCGCTGGTTCCACGTGAAACATCGCGGGACGTCATCGCCGCTGTTGTGCCGCGATGCCCCTTGATGTCCTCAGCACCAGTCGGCGGCCGCGCGCAGCAGCCAGTCATGGGCCCGCGCGATGTGCGGCATGGCCATGGTGCCGGTCCGAATCACCAGGAAGTACGTCCGCAGCGGTGGCACCGCCGGCTCGTGCAGTGCCACCACGTCCCCGCGCTCCAGGGCTGCGGCGCACAGATAGCGGGGCAGCACCGCGAGCCCCGCGCCCGCCACCGCGCAGGCGAGCACCGCACGCAGGTCGGCGACGATCACCGTGCCGGATCCGGTCGGCGGGGTGTCGAACACCGAGGCCCAGTAGCGGGAGACGAACGGCAGCGACTCATGGACCTCGATCACCGGAACGTCCTCCGGGGCGGGCGCCTTCCTGCCCGCGCGCCGGGCGGAGCCGTTGCCGTGGGCCCAGCGCGGAGCGGCGACCAGGACATGCTCCTCGTCGCACAGCGCCGTCGCCGTGAGCAGGGCGCCGCGCGGCTGGGCCGTGCTGATGACCAGGTCGTGATGGCCGGCGGACAACCCCTCCAGGGCTTCCTCGGCGGTTCCGAACGAGGCGCGCAGCGCGAAGCCCTGGCCGTCGTACCCGGTCAGCTCGCTCAGCGCGGGCAGTGCCCGCTCGGCGGTGAACTCCGGGGGCCCGGCCAGATGCAGCGTGCGCAAGGAGGACTCGTCGTCGAGGCCCGCCTCGGCGATCTCCACCAGCGCGTCCAGGTGCGGAGCGGCCTTGTGGGCGAGTTCCTCCCCGATGGACGTCGGTGTCACGCCTCGGGCCTGGCGCAGGAACAGGGGCCGCCCCAGCTGTCGCTCCAGCGTGCGGATCTGGGAGGTGACGGCCGGCTGGGAGAGGCCGAGCAGCGCTGCCGCCCGGGTGAAGGAGCCGGCCCGGTGCACGGTCACAAAGGTGCGCAGCAACGCCAGGTCCACGGAACGCCCTCCCCTCTCGGTGCCCCCGTCCAGCCCCCGGCCGCCCCACTATAAATATGTCGATAGGCCTCTGTCGCTACGGTGATTGGACACTGACTCAGAGTCAACTAGCCTTGTTCGGGCGGTTCTTCGCGCGCGGAACCGAGGGCGGTCCGAGCCACGAGGGGGGAGGTTCGGACCGCCCGCCGCACCTGCCGTCAGTGCGCCGACGCGTCCAGCGCCCGCAGGACGTCCGCCACCAGGTCCGCCGGGTCCTCCGCGCCGACGGACAGCCGGATGAAGCCCTCGGGCACCACGTCACCGCCCCAGCGCCCGCGCCGCTCGGCCGTGGAGCGCACCCCGCCGAAACTCGTCGCGTCGTCCACGAGCCGCAGCGCGTCGAGGAACCGCTCGGCGCGCGCGCGCGTGGGCAGCACGAAGGAGACCACGCAGCCGAAGCGCCGCATCTGCCGCGAGGCGATCGCGTGGGCGGGGTCGTCGGGCAGCCCCGGGTAACGCAGTCCCGTCACCTCGGGACGCCCGCGCAGCGCTTCGGCGACGGCCAGCGCGGAGGTGTTCTGCCGGGCGATGCGCAGTTGCAGGGTCGCGATCGAGCGGTGCGCGAGCCACGCCTCCATCGGGCCGGGAATGGCTCCGACGATCTTCCGCCAGCGGCGGACGGCGGCCATGGCCGGCCGGTCCCGGCCGGTGACATAGCCCAGCAGGATGTCGCCGTGCCCGGTGAGCTGCTTGGTGCCACTGGCCACGGAGAAGTCGGCGCCCAGGTCCAGGGGCCGCTGCCCCAGCGGGGTGGCGAGGGTGTTGTCCACGGCGACCAGGGCGCCCCGCGCGTGCGCCGCCTCGGCCAGGCGTCGGATGTCGCACACGTCGAGCCCGGGGTTCGAGGGGGACTCGATCCACAGCAGCCGCGCGCCGTCCAGCACCTCCAGCTGGGCGTCCCCGCCGGTCGGCGCGGTGCGCACCTCGATGCCGTACGCCTCCAGTTGGTCGCGCACCAGGGGCAGTGCCTGGTAGCCGTCGTCGGGCAGGACCACCGCGTCGCCCGCGCTCAGCTGGGAGAAGAGCACCGAGGAGACGGCCGCCATGCCGGAGGCGAACACGAGGGTCTCGACACCGTCCGCGTCCTGCGCGCCGGGCGCCTCCAGCTCGCCGATGGCGCGTTCGAGCAGGGTCCAGGTCGGGTTCTCGTCGCGGCCGTAGGTGTACGGCCCCGTCGGGTCGCCGGGGAGGTGGAAGTGGGCGGCGAAGACCGGTCCAGGGAGCGTGGGTTCGTGCTTGACCGGTTCGGGGAGCCCGGCCCGGACGGCGCGCGTGCCGTCACCGACGGGCGTACGGGCGACGCCGTCCCCGCCGTTTCTGCCACCCGCAGCGGAATCGTTCATGCCGTCCGTCCCTTCACATGTCACATGCTCTCGCGGCACGTGCTCTCGCGCCGTGGCGAGCAGGCTGTGGCTCGCCGTACCCACCCTCTCAGGACACCGCAGCCGGACCGGTGCCGCATCCTCCGCGGCGAAGGACGCGACCCTCCGGCACCTGCTCAGTCCTCGTCCGGCAGGACCATGTGCAGCGCCCAGGAGACGACCGAGATGATCAGTCCGCCGAGGACGGCGGTCCAGAAGCCCTCGACATGGAAGCTCAGGTCGACCTTGTCGCAGACCCAGGACGTCAGCAGCAGCATCAGCGCGTTGACGACGAGGGTGATCAGGCCCAGCGTCAGGATGAACAGCGGGAAGGTCAGCACCTTCACCACCGGTTTGACCAGGAAGTTGACCAGCCCGAACACCAGCGCGACACCGATGAGGGTGCCGACCTCCTTGGCCGTGTTGTCCCCGGTCAGTGTGATCTTGTCGAGCAGCCAGACGGCGACGGCCAGGGCGCCTGCGTTGGCGATCGTCTTGACTACGAAATTCTTCATGTGTCTGATCGTGGCAGACGAGATCGGCGACGAACACGGGCGAGGGTGATGAAGGCATTCCGGCTGGACGAACTGGAGGCGGAGCGGGCCGCCAACGACGGCGCGTACTTGCAGTTCCTGCGGGAGCGGAACATGTCCGTCGGCCTGTACGCGCTGGACGCGGGCGGCCACGACCCGCAGAACCCGCACCGCCAGGACGAGGTGTACTTCGTCGTGAGCGGCCGCGCCTCCCTCACGGTGGGCCTGGAGACGACCGAGGTGGCGCGCGGCAGCGTGGTCTACGTACCGGCCGGGGTCGCCCACAAGTTCCACCACATCAGCGAGGATCTGCGGGTCCTCGTGGTGTTCTCTCCGCCGGAAGCGTGAGGCGCCGTCTCAGGGTTCCCTAGGGGAACGGTCAGGGGAGGACAAGGGATGCGGAAGCCCCGTCCGGGCCCGCATCGGCCCTAGCATCGAAGCAGGACGTACGAGAGGTCCCGGCACCGGACGGTGCGGGCCACCGAGCACCCGGCGCAGGGCCGGCGGAGAGGTAAGGACGAGGGCAATGCGAGAAGTCTTCACGGGACTGCCGTGGTGGGTGAAGTGGATCGCGGTGCCGGTCATCGCCCTGGTCGTCTTCGGCAGCCTGATAGCGACGGTCGTCGGCTTCGTGATCGGTCTGCTGTTCAAGCTGCTGATCTTCGTGGCGCTGATCGGCGGTCTGATCTACATCGTGCGGAAGTTCATGTCGAGTTCGTCGTCGCGCGGCGACTGGTGAGCCTCAGGGGGCACCGGTGACCCGTGAGGGGCGTCGCCGGGTCCCCCGCGGGAGGGAAGTTTTCCGGACAGGCCGTCCTGGAGCGGTGACAGGCGGATAGGGTCCGGGAATCGAAGCGGGGGCCGGCCCCCGCGGGCAGCGTTCCCCCACCCGTGTCCTCCGCACGGGCTGCCCCTCGCGCTACGGGAGTGACCCTTGGCCACGGTTGACACCGCACCCGCAGAACCGCACGCGCCCCCGGGTCCCCGGGCGCCGTCGGGTTCCACCGGGCTTCCCGCGCAGCCGCGCTCCGCGCCCGCGGTGGAGCGTCCGCGCGTCGGTGTGCCGGAGCAGCCGCCCGCCCCGGCGGGACAGACCCTCATCGGATCCGTGCAGCGTGCGATGCGCCTGCTGGAGACCGTCGCGGGGCATGAGCACGGGGCCCCGGCCAAGCAACTGGCCCGGGAGACCGGCCTCGCCCTCCCCACCGCCTACCACCTGCTGCGCACCCTGGTCCACGAGGGCTATCTGTACCGCGACCGCGGGCTGTTCTTCCTCGGGACGGCGGCCGAACGGCTGAGCAGCAGCGGAGCGGCGCAGAAACGTCGCAGCACGGTCGTCGACTCGCTCGCACAATGGCGCGATCTGATCGGCGTCCCGGTGTACTACGCCATGTACCGGGACGGTGAGATCGAGGTCGTGTGCGTCTCCGACACCCCGGCGAATCCGGCCGTCCAGGAGTGGGCGGACTTCCGGGAGACCGGGCACGCGCACGCGATCGGCCAGTGTCTGCTGTCCCAGCTGGACGAGAGCGCCCGCCGGGACCATCTGTCCCGCTACCCGGCGCGGTCCATCACTCCGTACACCGTCCGCGACGACCACACCTTGCTGCGGCGGCTCGAACGGATGCCCAGGATGCAGCCGGTGACGGAACGGCAGGAGTACGCGCTGGGGACGGTCTGCGCGGCCGTGCCGATCACCGTGGGGGCCACGGCGGCGACGATGGCGCTCTCGCTCCCCGCGCACCAGGCCGACCGGCTGCTGCCCGCGGCGCGGCAGCTCCAGAGCGAGGTGGGACGGCGTGTCGGCGCCCTCGCGCTCGCTATCAGTATCTGAAAACTCACTCCTTGTGATCTGCCATATACGTTCAGCAAGATGCCACCAGTATCAAGGGGACCATTCCCGGCCAGTCGACGGCAGATGACGGGGTAGCGATGCGCGAGTCCGTACAGGCAGAGGTCATGATGAGCTTTCTCGTGTCCGAGGAGCTCTCCTTCCGCATTCCGGTGGAACTGCGGTACGAGACCCGTGATCCCTATGCCGTACGGCTGACCTTCCATCTGCCCGGCGACGCCCCTGTCACCTGGGCCTTCGGCCGGGAACTGCTGGTCGACGGGGTGGGCAGGCCGTGCGGCGACGGCGATGTGCGCATCGGTCCCGCCGACAACGAGGAGCTGGCCGAGGTGCTGATCCGCCTTCAGGTCGGCGCCGACCGGGCGCTGTTCCGGTCCTCCACCGCGCCCCTGGTGGCGTTCCTCGACCGCACGGACAAACTGGTCCCGCTGGGCCAGGAGGGCGCTCTGGAGGACTTCGACGCCCATCTCGACGAGGCCCTGGACCGCATCCTGGCGGAAGAGCAGAGCGCGGGCTGAAGCGTTTCGGCAACCGAGTGTGTGCGGAGGAGTAACGCTTCACCACACGGTCCGTGACCTTTTCGCCGTCCCTGCGGGCCATGGTCCCGCCCAGGGGCGGATCACCGTTTGCGGCGCCTGCCCCGGCCGCCGCGCGCCGGTGCGGGCAGCCCCGCCGCGGCAGGGGCGGCCACCGGCTGCGGCCGGTCGGCCGCGACGACGAGCGCCGCCAGCGCCGTGGTGACCGGCACCGAGGCGACCAGGCCGATCGAGCCCACGAGCGTGCGCACGATCTCCTCGGCGACGAGTTCGCTGGTGGCCACCGTCCCCACGCTGCTCTGCGCGATCGAGAAGAGCAGCAGCAGCGGCAGCGCCGCGCCCGCGTAGGCCAGGACCAGGGTGTTGACGACGGACGCGATGTGGTCGCGCCCGATCCGGATGCCCGCTCGGTACAGCCCCCGCCAGCCCATCGCCGGATTGGCCTCGTGCAGCTCCCAGACCGCCGATGTCTGCGTGACCGTCACGTCGTCGAGGACACCGAGCGACCCGATGATCACCCCGGCGAGCAGCAGGCCGCTCATGTCGATCGACGGATACAGGCCATGGATCAGTCCGGTGTTGTCGTCGGTGTTGCCGGTGAGCGAGGCCCAGCCGATGAACAGCGAACCCAGGACGCCGATCAGCACCAGCGAGACCAGCGTGCCGAGTACGGCCACCGAGGTACGGGCGGACAGGCCGTGGCACATGTACAGCGCGATCAGCATGATCGCGCTCGCTCCCACCACGGCCACGACCAGCGGATTCGACCCTTGCAGGATCGCGGGCAGGATGAAGAGGTCCAGCACCACGAAGCTGATGGCCAGCGCGACCAGCGCCATCACCCCGCGCATCCGCCCGACGACCACGACGGCGAGTGCGAAGATTCCGGCCAGCAGCGCCATGGGGAAGCCGCGGCTCACATCCGTGACCGAGTACTGCAACTCCCTCGGCGCGGCAGGCTCGTAGGCGGCCACGACCTTCTCGCCCTGGTGCAACTGCCGCGACTGGTCCGGCTGCACGATCTCCGTGAAGGTACGCCCCTTGTCCTTGCCGGTGTCGACGCGGATCGTGGCCTTCTTGCAGGTGCCGGACGCCTGTGCCTGGGCGGAGGCGCCCTCGGCGGTGGAGGTGTCGCCGGTCGGTGTGTCGCCCGAGGTGTTCACCGCCTTGCAGCTCACCGCCACCACCTGGGTGACCGTGGCCTGCTGAGTCTGCCGGTCGAAGCCCACGCCGGTGCGCTGGTGCGCGGGGGCGCCGCCGGGCCAGAGCACGACGAGCCCGACCACCACGGCGGCGGCGAACGGGACCAGAACCGCAGCGATGATCTTGCGGAGGTGCTGCGAGACCGGCGCGGCCGGGCCATGACTGTGGCTGTGCGCATGCCCGTGACCGTGTCCGGATCCATGGCCGTGCCCGGACTCGGGGCCGGGGCGTGGTTCCGGCGGCGGATGGGGGAACTGCTGCGTCGTGGTCACCGACCGATCATCGCAAGAACGCCGGGGGCCCACTGTTCACCGCGCCACACATGGCGCTAGCGTGGAGGCACCTTTGCACACGCGGGAGCTCGGAGCACCGGGCTGAGAGGGCGCTGACCTTCGTCTTCGCGATGTTTCACGTGGAACGTACGACGTTCCCCGGGAAATGCCGCCGGACGGAAGCCGCTGCGTCGACCGCCGAACCTGTTACCGGGTAATGCCGGCGTAGGGAGTAGGTCTCATGACCAACAAGGACGCACGCACGCCTGCCTCCGTCCAGGACGAACAGTCCCCGGAGGCCGGGAAATCCATCGGCTGGCACAAGGCGTATGTCGAGGGCACCCGCCCCGACCTGCGGGTGCCGGTCCGTCAGGTGCACCTCACCAACGGGGAGTCGGTCACCCTCTACGACACCTCGGGCGCGTACACCGACCCGCTCGTGGACACCGACGTCCGGCGCGGTCTGCCGCCGCTGCGGGAGAACTGGATCATCGTCCGCGGCGACACCGAGGAGTACGCGGGCCGTCCCGTCCGTCCCGAGGACGACGGGATCAAGCACACCTCGCCGCGCGGAGGACTGCGCAACCTCGACGCGGTGTTCCCCGGCCGCCCGCGCCAGCCGCGGCGGGGGCGCGGCGGACAGGCGGTGACGCAGCTGGCCTATGCGCGCCGCGGGGAGATCACCCCCGAGATGGAGTTCGTGGCCCTCCGGGAGAACGTCTCCCCCGAGGTCGTCCGTGAGGAGATCGCCGCCGGCCGTGCGGTGCTCCCGGCCAATGTGAACCACCCGGAGATCGAGCCGATGATCATCGGCAAGCGGTTCCTGGTGAAGGTCAACGCCAACATCGGCAACTCCGCGGTCACCTCCTCGATCGAGGAGGAGGTCGAGAAGATGACGTGGGCGACCCGCTGGGGCGCCGACACCGTCATGGACCTCTCCACCGGCCGCAACATCCACACCACGCGCGAGTGGGTGCTGCGCAACTCCCCCGTGCCCATCGGCACGGTGCCGCTCTACCAGGCCCTGGAGAAGGTCGACGGCAGGGCCGAGGAGCTGACCTGGGAGGTCTACAAGGACACGGTCATCGAGCAGGCCGAACAGGGCGTGGACTACATGACGGTCCACGCCGGCGTACGCCTCGCGTATGTGCCGCTGACCGCGAACCGCAAGACCGGCATCGTCTCGCGCGGCGGCTCGATCATGGCGGCCTGGTGCCTCGCGCACCACAAGGAGTCGTTCCTCTACGAGAACTTCGAGGAACTCTGCGAGATCCTCGCCGCCTACGACGTCACGTACTCGCTCGGCGACGGCCTCAGGCCCGGATCCATCGCGGACGCCAACGACGAGGCACAGTTCGCGGAGCTGCGCACGCTCGGGGAACTCAACACGATCGCCAAGCGTTTCCACGTACAGACGATGATCGAGGGCCCGGGACATGTCCCGATGCACAAGATCAAGGAGAACATCGACCTTCAGCAGGAGATCTGCGATGAAGCTCCGTTCTATACGCTCGGCCCGCTGACGACGGACGTCGCCCCGGCGTACGACCACATCACCTCCGGTATCGGCGCCGCCATGATCGCCTGGTGGGGCACGGCCATGCTCTGCTACGTCACGCCCAAGGAGCACCTCGGCCTGCCCAACCGTGACGACGTCAAGACCGGCGTCATCACCTACAAGATCGCCGCCCATGCGGCCGACCTCGCCAAGGGACACCCGGGAGCCCAGGAATGGGACGACGCGCTCTCCGACGCCCGGTTCGAGTTCCGGTGGGAGGACCAGTTCAACCTGGCCCTCGACCCGGACACGGCCCGGGAGTTCCACGACGAGACCCTTCCGGCGGAGCCCGCCAAGACCGCCCACTTCTGCTCCATGTGCGGTCCGAAGTTCTGCTCGATGAAGATCTCGCAGGACATCCGCCGCGAGCACGGCACCGGCCGGGCCGAGACCGACATCGAGGAGGGCATGGCCCAGAAGTCGAAGGAGTTCGCCGCGGCGGGCAACCGGGTGTACCTGCCGATCGCGGAGTGAGACCGGTGTGACAGCCGGCGGCTGCCGGTGCCGGAGGGGGCGGCGGATCCCGTCCCCTCCGGCACCGGTCCGGTCGCTCACTCCGGGCGGTGTTCCGGACCCCCGAAGTCCGGGCTGGAGAAGTCCGGGCTGGAGTAGCTCGGACGGGAGCCCGGGGCCGCCCCGTCGTCCGGGCTGCTGAAGCCGGGGCGGCCGTAGCCCAGGTGCGGCATCCGGCCGCTCGGGGCCGCGGGGTCCATGCGGTGCGGCGCCGCACCGGCGGAGGCCGCGAGGGCCTCGCGCAGGAACGGCAGGAGGCCCCGTTCGAGCAGGGCCTCGCGCCAGGCGTCCCGGGCCCGTGCGAGGTCCTCGTCGAGGACGCCGTACGGCCCGGCGTCCGGCGCGGGCCGGTTGCGCAGCGCGGTGGCCAGCAGTGCCACACCGGCCGCCAGGAGGGCCGCCGCGGTCACGGCGCCGAACACCCAGCCGACGGTGACCAGACTCTGCGCGAAGGCCGGTGCCGGGTCGAGGGCCTTCAGGGCGTAGCCGACGAGGAGGAAGAGGGCGGCGGCGATCCCGGCGAGGACGGGGGCGAGAACCGCGACCACCGCGGCGGCCCCCGCGCCGCCGGTCTCCACGGCCTCGCCGACGGTGGCCGCGAGTTCCGGCGCGGCCGGGTCCGGTTCCGCGGTGCCGGGGTCCCGGACGGCCGGCGCTCCGGCCGGTGCCGGCCGACGCAGCTTCTCGCGGACCGTCACGTAGTGGTGGTACTCGGTCGCCGCGGCCGCGGTGATCAGGGCGGTGGCGTTGAGCGCCATGGTGCGCAGCTGTTCGGTGGTGAGCCGCTGTCCGACGGCGGTCGCTTCCAGGTGGTGTGGGGCGGAGCGCAGCGCCTCATCGAGGATCCGCTCGTACTCCCGGCGGTCCTCGCTCAGCAGGTGCTGCGGAACGCTGTTCATGTGCATCCCCCGATGCTCCGTAGGGCTTGGGGCTCGCATGACAGCGAGCCGTCGGGCAGAAACGGAGGGGAGCCTGCTACGGATAAACCGATGGTAGAGCCGCGACGGTGCGCGGTGACAGGGGGTTTCCACAAATTGCGTGCCGGGCCGCGGCCGGGCCCGGCACCGACGGGGTGGCCGTCGAACGGTCAGACGTCCAGCGGAAGTTGCTGGACCAGCAGCTTTCCGGCCATGGTCACGCCGCCGTCCATGGCGATGGCGAGGCCCTCGGCGTAGACATGCGGTCCCTCCACGACGGGGCCCGCGGCCTCGTCGCCGTCCTCGGAGCCGACTTCGCCCAGCAGATACGGGATGGGGCTGTGGCCGTGCACGATGCGGGCGCCGCCGTAGGTGCCGAGCAGCGAGCGCACGGCGTCGGCGCCGCCCTCGTCACGGAAGGAGAAGCGCTTGGTGAACTTGCGGAACAGGTCCCAGCACTCGTCCGCGTCATTGCGCGTGAGGGTGTCGTGGACCGTGTCGTTGACCGCTTCGATCGAGTCGCCGTAATCGAGGTAGGAGGTGGTGTCGGAGTGCACGAGGAGGTAGCCGTCGACCTCCTCCATCGCGTCGAGGCGGGCCATCCACTGCAAGTGGTGGTCCTGGAGACGGTCCATGTCGGACTTCTGGCCGCCGTTGAGCAGCCAGGCCGCCTGGAAGGTGGCGGTGCCCGCGCCGGAGTTGACGGGGGTGTCGCCGAACCGCTTGGCGCCCAGCAGCAGCAGCTCGTGGTTGCCCATGAGGGCCTTGCAGTAGCCGCCGGCCGCCGCCGCCTCGGCGGACAGCCGCATCACCAGATCGATGACGCCGATGCCATCCGGGCCGCGGTCGGTGAAGTCGCCGAGGAACCACAGCCGTGCGGTGCCGGCGCACCACTGGCCCGCGGCGTCGACGAGTCCCTGCTCCTGGAGCGCGGCGACCAGTTGGTCGAGATAGCCGTGCACGTCGCCGACGACGAACAGCGGTCCGGGCCCGGCCGGGGCCTGCGCGGCGACGGGGTCCACCGTCACCTGGACCGTGTCGCCGCGGTGGATGACGGGCAGGTCGCGCTGGGTCGGCGTGTACACGTCCGGGTAGCCCTCCTCGGGCGCCGGGCGCTCCTCCTCGAGCGGCGGCGCGCTCTCGGCGGGAGGCGCGCCGGTGGGGTACGGACCGGCCTCGTTCATGTACGCGGGCACGCGGAAGTCGCGCAGTGTCGCCGTCCGCTCCACCTCGGGTCCCTGACCGGCCCCCTGAGTCATCGACCCCTCCACCATCGCGCCGCGTCTGCACCGCTTCGGACTGCCTGGTCGCAGCGGCCCGCGGTGTCGTGCGCCCATCATAGGAATGCGGATCGCGCCGTGTGATGACCCAGGGGTGGTGAATCGGAACGGGACTCAGGTTCACCGTGGCTTTCGCCCCGTTTGGACACTCTTCGGCGGGCCCGCGGCGCGACGCTCCTACTGCTCCTCCGGTGACCGGGGCGGGCTGACGGTCGTGCGCGGCGGGCGCCGCTGCGAGGAGGTGCGCACGATCAGCTCGGTCGGTATGACCTGCTCGACCGGCTGGTCCGACTCGACTCCCTCGATGGCGTCGATGAGGAGCTGGACCACCGCGGTGCCGATGCGGCGCGGTTTGAGGGAGAGCGTGGTGATCGGCGGCTCGGTGTTGGCGTAGACCGTGGACTCGCTGCAGCACACCAGCAGCAGGTCGTCGGGGACGCGCAGGCCGTAGCGGCGGGCGGCGGCGAGCAGGTCCGTGCCGTTGGGGTCGAACAGCCCGTAGACGGCGTCGGGCCGGTCGGGGCGCGCCAGCAGCCGGTCGGCGGCGACGGCGCCCGCGCACGGATCGTGTGCGGGGTAGGACTCGTAGACCGGGTCCTGGCCGACGCGCTCGCACCAGCGCAGGTAGGCGGTCGTCGACAGATGGGTGTACGTGTCGGTGGTGGTGCCGGTGAGCAGGCCGATGCGGCGGGCGCCGGCCTCGGCGAGGTGGTCGAGGATGTCGAGGACGGCGGCCTCGTGGTCGTTGTCGACCCAGGCGGTGACCGGGAGGGCGCCGGCCGGGCGGCCGTCGCTCACCACCGGTAAGCCCTGCCGGACCAGCTCGCTGACGACCGGGTCCTGGTCGGAGGGGTCGATGACGACCGTGCCGTCCAGGGCGACGTTCGACCACACGTCGTGGCGCGAGGTCGCCGGGAGGATGACGAGCGCGTAGCCGCGGGCGAGCGCGGCCGAGGTGGCGGCTCGCGCCATCTCGGCGAAGTACGCGAACTCGGTGAAGGTGAAAGGTTCATCCCCGTACGTCGTCACGGTCAGGCCGATGAGGCCCGACTTCCCGGTACGGAGCGTGCGTGCTGCGGCCGAGGGGCGGTACCCCAGCCGGTCGGCGACCTCACGGACATGGCGGCGGGTGGCGTCCGGGAGCCGGCCCTTGCCGTTGAGGGCATCGGAGACGGTTGTGATGGAGACTCCGGCGGCGGCGGCCACGTCTCTGATGCCCGCCCGACCCGGCCGGCTGCCTCGACGAGAGGTATCCGCGCGGCTCACCTGGTGCTTCCCTGCTGCTGTCATGGCGAGCCGATAGTAGGGCTCATGCGGTGGGGTAGTGCGGACGCATATGCACGCATTGACAGGCACGTTTCTGCATGGTCATAAAGGGTCAACTGCCTTAGAAAGTGAGTCAGTTAAGCGATTTCATGCCAGGACGTGATGCGACGACACCCATGGGCCTGTCGAGCCCTGGAGGTCTCGAAGAGGTCTCAACTCACCTGCACGAGCGACGCGCGCCACGGCGCAAGCCACCGGCGCATAGATATATGTGAGATGCGCCCCTCATTCGTACATATTCGTACGAAGACGCCCGTGATGTCGCACGGACGGCCGCGCGGCCGTCCGTGCGGCGGGCGGCGGGTGCGGAACCGGTCCGAGGTGATGGCTTCCGACCCATTCGCAGCAGCGCCCAATCCTCATAAGGTATGGAGTATTGGATGTCGGTGGTGGCCATGAGGAGGACTGCGGTGAGCGAGACGAACCCGAAGCTGCGCGCCGAGCTGGAAGGCATCCCCACCTACAAGCCCGGCAAGGCCGCCGCGGGCGACGGCCCGGTGGCGTACAAGCTGTCCTCCAACGAGAACCCCTATCCGCCGCTGCCCGGTGTCATGGAGACGGTGACGGCGGCGGCCTCCTCCTTCAACCGGTACCCGGACATGGCCTGCACCGATCTGGTCAACGAGCTGGCCGAGCGCTTCGGCGTGCCGGCCGCGCACGTGGCCACCGGCACCGGTTCCGTCGGGGTGGCCCAGCAGCTGATCCAGGCCACCAGCGGTCCCGGCGACGAGGTCATGTACGCCTGGCGGTCCTTCGAGGCGTATCCGATCATCACGCAGATCAGCGGCGCGACCTCGGTGAAGGTGCCGCTCACGCCGGGCGATGTGCACGACCTGGACGCGATGGCGGACGCGATCACCGAGCGCACCCGCCTGATCTTCGTGTGCAATCCGAACAACCCGACCGGCACGGTGGTGCGCCGGGCCGAGCTGGAACGGTTCCTCGACCGGGTGCCCGGCGATGTGCTGGTGGTGCTGGACGAGGCCTACCGCGAGTTCATCCGGGACCCCGAGGTGCCGGACGGCGCGGTGCTCTACCGGGACCGGCCCAACGTCTGCGTGCTGCGCACCTTCTCCAAGGCGTACGGCCTCGCCGGACTGCGGGTGGGTTTCGCCATCGCCCACGAGCCGGTCGCGGCGGCGCTGCGCAAGACGGCCGTGCCCTTCGGGGTGAGCCAGCTGGCGCAGGAAGCGGCGATCGCCTCCCTGCGGGCGGAGGACGAGCTGCTGGGCCGGGTGGGTTCGCTGGTGTGCGAGCGCACGCGCGTGGTCGACGCGCTGCGTGCACAGGGCTGGACCGTTCCCGAGACGCAGGCCAACTTCGTGTGGCTGCGGCTGGGGGAGCGCACGGCGGCCTTCGCCGAGACCTGTGAGCGTGCGGGCGTGGTCGTGCGGCCGTTCCCCGGCGAGGGGGTGCGGGTGACCGTCGCGGAGACCGAGGCGAACGACATCTTCCTGAAGACGGCCGAGGCGTTCTTCAAGGAGGTCTGAGAGCGGGGACGACAGGTCCTTAAGGGCCGCCGGTCCCCGGCGAGCGGTCGTTTCCGGCCGTTCCCGGGAGCCGTGCGGCCCTCAGGGCGACGTGAGGAGTTCCACACGTACCGGGTCGCCGTCGCGCACCGTCGCCAGGCGGCGCGGGTCGCCGTCGATCCGGCCGAGGACGTTGCACGGGCTCGCGAGACGGCATTCGGTGCCCCGTGAGAGGGGCGTGGGCCCGTAGGGCAGGGCCAGCGCGTCGCCGTCGGTCCAGAAGGCGACCGTGCCGGGCTCGACGACCTGCCGGGCGTCCGTTTCACGTGGAACACGGGTGCCCGTGTCGAAGTAGACCTCCTCGCCCCAGGTGCGGGCGGTGGAGACGAGGGGGAGTTCACCGACGAGTGCCCGCGTGGTCGGGGTGTCGTCGAGGGCCGCGGTGAGGTGCCCCGCCGGCCAGGAGATCCGTATCCGCGTCGGTGGCGTGGGCTGTCCGGGCTGTGTCGGCTGTCCGGGCTGTGTCCGCATGCCGCGGATTCAACAATATGTTGAAGCCTCTGCCAAGGGGCTGGCCGGAAAGGGACCCCCCTTCGGATGCCGGGCGGGTGTGCGTCATAATTGCTTGTGAATGTGAACGCGTTCACAAGCTAGTCCGATTGCTGCACTGTTGTGCAGGTCACACCGGGGCAAACCGCCGCCGTAGGGCACGGCGACGTAAGGAGAGTGACGACGTGAACCTGGCTTTGGCGCCGGAGACACTGGCGCGCTGGCAGTTCGGCATCACGACCGTCTACCACTTCCTGTTCGTTCCCCTGACGATCTCCCTGGCCGCCCTCACGGCCGGGCTACAGACCGCCTGGGTGCGCACGGAGAAGGAGAAGTACCTCAGGGCGACCAAGTTCTGGGGCAAGCTCTTCCTGATCAATATCGCCATGGGCGTGGTCACCGGCATCGTGCAGGAGTTCCAGTTCGGCATGAACTGGTCGGACTACTCCCGCTTCGTCGGTGACATCTTCGGGGCTCCTCTCGCCTTCGAGGCGCTGATCGCGTTCTTCTTCGAGTCCACCTTCATCGGCCTGTGGATCTTCGGCTGGGACAAGCTCCCCCAGAAGATCCATCTGGCCTGCATCTGGATGGTCTCGATCGGCACGGTCCTGTCGGCGTACTTCATCCTCGCGGCCAACTCGTGGATGCAGCACCCGGTCGGCTACCGGATCAACCAGGCCAAGGGGCGCGCCGAACTCACCGACTTCTGGGCCGTACTGACCCAGAACACCGCGGTCGCCCAGGCGTTCCACACACTCGCCGCGTCCTTCCTGACCGGCGGCGCCTTCATGGTCGGCATCGCCGCCTTCCACCTGTTCCGCAAGAAGAACGTCTCCGTGATGAAGACCTCGCTGCGGCTGGGCCTGATCACGGTCGTCGTCGCCGGTCTGCTCACCGCGATCAGCGGCGACACGCTCGGCAAGGTCATGTTCAAGCAGCAGCCCATGAAGATGGCCGCTGCCGAGGCCCTCTGGGACGGCCAGAACTCCGCACCGTTCTCGGTCTTCGCGTACGGCGACGTCAGCAAGGGGCACAACTCCGTCGAGCTGTCGATCCCCGGAATACTGTCCTTCCTCGCGGACGACGACTTCCACTCCTACGTCCCCGGTATCAACGACACCAACAAGGCCGAGCAGCAGAAGTACGGTCCGGGCGACTACCGGCCCATCATCCCGGTCACCTTCTGGGCCTTCCGCTGGATGATCGGCTTCGGCATGGCCTCGTTCGCCATCGGGCTGGCCGGGCTCTGGCTGACCCGGAAGAAGTTCATGCTGCCGCAGCATCTGCGGGTGGGTGAGGACGAGGTCCCCCATCTGGTCCTCTTCAAGAACAAGGCGCTCAGCCCCAAGCTCGGCCGGCTGTACTGGCTCGTCGCCATCTGGACCCTGGGCTTCCCGCTGATCGCCAACTCCTGGGGCTGGATCTTCACCGAGATGGGCCGTCAGCCGTGGGTCGTCTACGGCGTGCTACAGACCCGGCACGCGGTCTCCCCCGGCGTCTCCCAGGGCGAGGTCCTCACCTCCATGACCGTCTTCACGGCGCTGTACGCCATCCTCGCCGTCATCGAGGTGAAGCTGCTCGTGAAGTACGTGAAGGCCGGACCGCCCGAGCTGACGGAGGCCGACCTCAACCCGCCCACGAAGATCGGCGGCGACCACCGTGACGCCGACAAGCCGATGGCCTTCTCCTACTAGGCCGAGGAAGGCACCGTCATGGAACTGCACGACGTCTGGTTCGTCCTGATCGCCGTCCTGTGGACCGGCTACTTCTTCCTGGAGGGCTTCGACTTCGGAGTCGGTGTCCTCACCAAGCTGCTGGCCCGCGACCGGACCGAGAAGCGGGTGCTGATCAACACCATCGGCCCGGTCTGGGACGGCAACGAGGTGTGGCTGCTCTCCGCGGGCGGCGCGACCTTCGCCGCCTTCCCCGAGTGGTACGCCACGCTGTTCTCCGGCTTCTACCTGCCGCTGCTGATCATCCTGGTCTGCCTGATCGTGCGCGGTGTCGCCTTCGAGTACCGCGCCAAGCGGCCCGAGGAGAACTGGCAGCGCAACTGGGAGCACGCGATCTTCTGGTGCTCGCTGATCCCCGCGTTCCTGTGGGGCGTGGCCTTCGGCAACATCGTCCGGGGCGTCAAGATCGACCGTAATTTTGAGTACGTCGGCAGCTTCGGCGACCTGCTCAACCCGTACGCGCTCCTCGGCGGCGCCGTCACCCTGACGCTCTTCACCTTCCACGGCGCGGTGTTCACGGCACTGAAGACCGTGGGGGAGATCAGGGAACGGGCCCGCGCTCTGGCGCTGCGCGTGGGGCTGGTGACGGCCGTGGTGGCGCTGGCCTTCCTGCTGTGGACACAGGCCGACTCGGGCAACGGCCGGAGCCTGGTGGCGCTCGTCGTCGCGGTCGCCGCCCTGGTCGCCGCGCTGGTGGCCAACCAGGCAGGGCGCGAGGGCTGGTCCTTCGCCCTGTCGGGCGTCACCATCGTGGCCGCCGTGGCGATGCTCTTCCTGTCGCTGTTCCCGAACGTCATGCCGTCCACGCTCGACGCGGACTGGAGCCTGACGGTCACCAACGCCTCGTCCAGCCCCTACACCCTGAAGATCATGACCTGGTGCGCAGGGATCGCCACGCCGATCGTCCTGCTCTACCAGGGATGGACGTACTGGGTGTTCCGCAAGCGGATCGGCACGCAGCACATCGCCGAAGCCGCGCACTGAGTCCGGTGAGGGGTGCGTTTCACGTGAAACGCACCCCGGTGGGCCGAAGGGCATGTTTCACGTGAAACCGATCGATCCGCGTCTCCTCCACTACGCCCGTGCCACCAGGTTCTTCCTGATGGCCGTCATCGGCCTGGGTGCTCTGGGCGCCGGGCTCGTCATCGCCCAGGCCATGCTCATCGCGGAAGTGGTGGTCGGCGCCTTCCAGCACCGGATGCCGGTCGCCGACCTCCGCACCCCCCTGCTGCTTCTGGTGGCCGTCGCCTGCGGCCGGGCGCTGGTCTCCTGGCTCACCGAGCTGGCGGCGCACCGGGCGAGCGCGGCGGTGAAATCCGAGCTGCGCGGGCGGCTGCTCGCCCGCGCCACGGCGCTGGGCCCCGGCTGGCTGAGCGCGCAGCGGACCGGTTCGCTGGTCACGCTGGCCACGCGCGGGATCGACGCCCTGGACGACTACTTCTCCCGCTATCTGCCGCAGCTCGGACTCGCGGTGGTCGTCCCGGTGGCGGTACTGGCCAGGGTCGTCACCGAGGACTGGGTGTCGGCGGCCATCATCGTCGGCACCCTGCCCCTCATCCCGGTCTTCATGATGCTCATCGGCTGGGCCACTCAGTCCCGTATGGACCGGCAGTGGCGTCTGCTGTCCAGGCTGTCCGGGCACTTCCTGGACGTGGTGGCCGGCCTGCCGACCCTGAAGGTGTTCGGCCGGGCCAAGGCGCAGGCCGAGTCGATCAGGCGCATCACCGACGAATACCGGCGGGCGACCCTGCGTACGCTGCGCATCGCCTTCCTGTCCTCCTTCGCGCTGGAACTGCTGTCCACGCTCTCGGTCGCCCTGGTCGCCGTGACGATCGGGATGCGGCTCGTCAGCGGCGGCATGGACCTGTACACCGGCCTGGTCATCCTTGTGCTGGCGCCCGAGGCCTATCTGCCGCTGCGTCAGGTGGGCGCGCAGTACCACGCGGCGGCCGAAGGGCTGGCGGCGGCCGAGGAGATCTTCGACGTCCTCGGGACGCCGGTGCCGGAGTCCGGCACGGCGGCCGTCCCCGCCGGGGCTCTCACCTTCGAGGGCGTCGGTGTCCGCTACCCCGGGCGGTCGGCGGACGCCGTGTCCGCGGTGTCCTTCACGGTGGAGGCGGGCGAGACCGTGGCGCTCGTCGGGCCGAGCGGTGCGGGCAAGTCGACGCTGCTGAACGTCCTGCTGGGGTTCCTCCGGCCCACCACGGGCCGTGTACGCGTCGCGGGCACCGACCTGTCCGACATCGACCCGGAGCAGTGGCGCTCGCACATCGCCTGGGTGCCGCAGCGGCCCCAGCTGTTCGCCGGGACCATCGCGGAGAACGTCCGCCTCGCCCGGCCCGGCGCGGACGACGCCGCGGTCCGCGCGGCGCTGGCCGACGCGGGCGCGCTGACGTTCGTCGACGCCCTGCCGGGCGGTACCGGGACCGTTCTGGGCGAGGACGGCGCGGGGCTGTCCGCGGGCCAGCGGCAGCGGCTCGCGCTCGCCCGTGCCTTCCTCGCCGACCGTCCCGTCCTGCTGCTCGACGAGCCGACGGCGGCGCTGGACGGGGAGACCGAGGCCGGCATCGTGGAAGCGGTACGGCGCCTGTCCGCGGGACGCACGGTGCTGCTCGTGGTGCACCGGCCCGCGCTGCTGGAGGCCGCGGACCGGGTGGTGCATCTGGAAGGCACCGAGACACGGGGCCGGACGCACACGGCAGCGGTGGCCGGGCGAGGCGGGGCAGAGGTGACGGCGGCGCGGGAGACGACGGCCGGACCGGCCGCGCCCCTCGCGGAGGAACAGGCGACCGAGCGCGGCGTTGTCCCGGCGGCGGGCGGCGTTCTCGCCCGTGTCCGTGCGGCCTGCGGCCGCCGCCGCGGTCGCCTCGCCCTGGCCATGCTGCTGGGCAGCCTCGCCCTCGGCAGCGCCGTGGGACTGATGGCCACCTCCGGCTGGCTGATCTCCCGGGCGTCGCAGCATCCTCCGGTGCTCTATCTGATGGTGGCCGTCACGGCGACGCGGGCCTTCGGCATCGGCCGGGCCGTCTTCCGCTACGCGGAGCGGCTGGTGTCGCACGACGCGGTGCTGCGGATGCTGGCCGAGACCCGCGTGGCCGTCTACCGGCGGCTGGAGCGGCTGGCTCCCGCCGGGCTGCGGCGGACACGCCGGGGCGATCTGCTGTCGCGGCTCGTCGCCGACGTGGACGCGCTCCAGGACTACTGGCTGCGCTGGCTGCTGCCCGCCGGTGCGGCGGTGACCGTGTCGGCCGCCTCCGTCGCCTTCACGGCCTGGCTGCTGCCCGAGGCCGGTGCGGTCCTCGCCGTGGGACTGCTGGCGGCCGGGGCGGGCGTCCCGGTGATCACCGGTGCCGTGGCACGCCGGGCCGAGCGGCGGCTCGCTCCCGCCCGCGGTGTCCTCGCGACCCGTGTGACCGACCTGCTCACCGGGACCGCCGAGCTGACGGTCGCCGGTGCGCTGCCCGCGCGGACCGCCGAGGCCCGCCGCGCCGACGGCGTACTGACCCGGATCGCCTCGCGCGCCGCCACCGCGACCGCGCTCGGCGACGGGCTCACCGCCCTCCTGTCGGGCCTGACCGTGGCGGCGGCGGCACTCGTCGGCGCCCAGGCGGTCACCGAGGGCCGGCTGAGCGGCGTGGCCCTGGCCGTCGTCGTACTCACCCCGCTGGCCGCCTTCGAGGCCGTCCTCGGCATGCCGCTCGCCGTCCGCCACCGCCAGCGGGTGCGGCGCAGCGCCGAGCGCGTGTACGAGATCCTGGACGCCCCCGAGCCCGTCCGCGAGCCGGAGGCTGCGCACCCGGAGCCCGCGACGCCCTTCCCGCTCACCGTGAGGTCCCTCACGGCCCGGCACACGGGCCAGGAGTCGGACGCGCTGGCCGGACTGGACCTCACCCTGGAGGAGGGCCGCAGGGTCGCGGTGATCGGAACGTCCGGGGCCGGCAAGACGACCCTCGCGCAGGTGCTGCTGCGGTTCCTCGACCCGGCGTCGGGCACCTACCGCCTGGGCGGGGTCGACGCCCGCTCCCTGGACGGCGACACCGTACGGCGGTTCGTGGGCCTGTGCGCCCAGGACGCCCACCTCTTCGACAGCTCGGTGCGGGAGAACCTGCTGCTGGCCAGGAAGGACGCCGACGAGCCCGCGCTGCGGGCCGCGCTCGCCCGTGCCCGGCTGCTGGACTGGGCCGACAGCCTCCCCGACGGTCTCGACACGCTCGTCGGGGAGCACGGCGCACGGTTGTCGGGTGGCCAGCGGCAGCGGCTTGCGCTGGCCCGTGCCCTGCTCGCCGACTTCCCCGTCCTGGTCCTCGACGAGCCGGCCGAGCATCTGGACCTGCCGACCGCCGACGCGCTCACCGCCGATCTGCTGAGCGCCACCGAGGGCCGTACGACGCTGCTCATCACGCACCGGCTGGCCGGGCTCGACGCCGTGGACGAGGTGATCGTCCTGGCGGAGGGACGAGTGGTCCAGCGCGGACCGTACGCGGAACTGCTCGCCCTGCCCGGTCCGCTGCGGAGCATGGCCGAGCGGGAGTCGGCGGCCGAACTGCTGGTGGCGGCCCGGTAGAAGAGCCGACGGCGTGCCGGACCCGGCGCGCCGTCGGCGGCTGCCGTCAGCGCCGCTCGGCCAGGATCCGTTCGATCACGAGGGCGACGCCGTCGTCGTTGTTGGCCGCGGTGCGTCCGGTCGCGGCGGCGACGGCGTCCGGGTGGGCGTTGCCCATGGCGTAGGACCGGCCGGCCCAGGTGAGCATCTCGATGTCGTTGGGCATGTCGCCGAAGGCGACGACCTCCTCGTGGGAGATGCCGCGGTCGGCGCAGCACAGGGCGAGGGTGCTGGCCTTGGAGACACCGGGTCCGCTGATCTCCAGCAGGGCGCTGGGGCTGGAGCGGGTGACGGTGGCGCGGTCACCGACCGCGAGCCGGGCCACGGTGAGGAAGGCGTCGGGGTCGATCGTCGGGTGCGAGGCGAGGATCTTCAGGATCGGGTACCGGGCGGTGGCGCCGTCGGGTGCGAGCAGTTCCTCGGCGGGCGCCAGGGTGTCCGGCGCCTCCATGTGCAGCTTCGGATAGTCCGGCTCCTGATGGAATCCGTACGTCTGCTCGATCGCGTACGCGGTGCCGGGTGCCGCGTCGCGCAGCAGCCGTACGGTCTCCAGCGCGTTCTCCCGGGCGAGGTCCCGCACCTTGACGAAACGGTGGGCGCCCGGCCCGCCGTGCAGGTCGACCACGGCCGCGCCGTTGCCGCAGATCGCCAGGCCGTGGCCGTGCACATGCTCGCTGACGACATCCATCCAGCGGGCCGGGCGGCCGGTGACGAAGAAGACCTCGATACCGGCCTCCTCGGCGGCGGCGAGGGCGGCGACCGTGCGCGGGGAGACCGACTTGTCGTCGTGCAGCAACGTTCCGTCAAGATCGGTTGCGATCAGCCGCGGGGGGACGGCGGGGGCCGCTCCCCGCGCGAGCGAGGTCGAGAGCTGGGAGGAGGCCGGGGGCTCGGGCTGTCGCGTCGCTGAGGTCACCGCCTCATTGTCCCGTATCGCCTCGCACGATCGTGCGGGTCTGCGCACAGGTGAGACGTCGCTTCGGTCACGCCGGCCGAGCGGGCTTCGGTCACGCCAGCTGAGCGGGGGCGTCCGTGGCGATCTGCTCGAAGACCTTCTCGTCCGCGGCGAAATCGGAGTCCGGGATCGGCCAGTGGAGCACGATCTCGGTGAACCCCAGCTCCTCGAACACGCTCGGCGTCGCGAGTTCCGGCACATCATCGCGTACCACCCCGACCGGCTCATGCGGCAGCCGCGCGACCTGGAGGAGCTGCTCCAGGTCTCCGACGAGCAGGAGATCGTGCTGCACGGCGAGGCGAACCGCCGGAACCTCTCCGACCCCGACGACCGGTTCATCCTCCGCATCGAGGGCGTCCACGCCTGCCGCTCCTCCGACGACACCTCCCGCGCCTGAAATCCGCGCTGGCGGAACGGGCCGAGACCGGCACGCCGCACTCGGGCAAGCGGCGGTTCGGGGACGAGCCCGACGGCATGACCGTCAGGGAGGACGAGACCGAGATCGTCCGCGAGGTCTTCGACCGCTATCTCAAGGGCCATAGCCAGGTCGTCATCGCCCTCGTCCTCCACAAGCGCGGCATATCAGGACCGTGTACGGCAAGGAGTAGCGCGGCATATCAGGACCGTGTACGGCAAGGAGTGGACCGAGGGCGCCGTCCGGGCCCTGCTCGACCCCCACCACGTCGCTGGCATCCGCATGCACCAAGGTCGGGGCGGTGCCCTCGTACCTGTGCACGCGCAAGAGCCGTAACGACGAGAAGAAGTACGTCCGCCGCATCGCTGCCGTGAAGCTGGAGGAACTCGTCACCGAGGCCGCGATCGACCTGCTCGGCCGCCTCACCGTCTCCGGTCGGCTCGCCTCCGCCACACCCACGAAACGCCCTGACCGAGGCGGTGGAGGCGGACCAGCGGCAACTCGCCGAGCTCGACCAGATGTGGACCGCCAAGGAGATCTCCCCGGCGGAGTACCGGGCGATGAGCAAGGACATCACCGACCGGATCGCCAAGGCTCAGAAGCGGCTGGTCGTGCGGCCGGTGAAGCCGCTCGACGGACTCACGGGTCCGGGGGCCAGGGCGGCCTGGGAGGCCGACGAGATGACGGACGAGCGGCGCAACGCGGTGCTCCGCTTCCTCTTCTCCGCCGTGGTCATCGACGCGTCCGGCAAGCCGAGCGGGGTCTTCGCCTGAGACCGCATCGACATCGAACAGAACCAGGTCTGAGGGTCGGGCAGGCTCGGGCGGGGGCGGATTATCCACGAGATCGCTGGTTCACCCAACCGGCGATTCTCCGGAAACTGAGGGCGTCGCGTTCGGACGACCTGCCAGTCGGCCATGAGCGCGGCACGCGCGGCCACAGGTGTTGGAGCATCTGGACGCAGCGCGATGCAACCGACCGCCCGACGACCTCAGGCGGTGCGGGGGTGGACGCGCTGATCGCGGGCTACTGCCACTACCCGCCGTTCTCCTTCACCGACACCGGAGTCCTGGAGCTGGACTCCGCGATGAACGACCGGGGCCTGGGCCGCAGCGTGCTGCTGGCCTTCGCCGCCGGGCTCGGGGCCTGGGACCGCGCCCTCGTCCACTCCTCCACCGCCGCCTCCCGGACGATCGCGGCCGCCGCCCGTACCGGCGTCGAACTCGGCGACAGGCTGTACGTCGTCCCCGCCCCCAGGGACGTACGGCTGGTACGCGACCCGGCCGACATCACCCCGCCCGCAGGCAGGGCCACCGGCATCTACAACCACCGCCTGTACAGGCGTTACGGCACCTCCCGCTTCACCCGGCTCGCCCGGCGTCTCGTCGCCGATGCCCCGGTGCGGCTCACCGTGATGGACCTGTTCGGCACCCGCAGCCCCGAGCGAATCCGCCTCGACCCCAGCCCCGAACGGCACCTGGAGGAGCTGGCGACCACGGACGGCGTCAGCATCGCCTCCGACCGTGGCGACCGCATCCGCTACCTGCTGGCCGACGCCCACTTCGGCATCGCCCCTCCCGCCCGGGCTGCCCCTGGTCCATGTCGGTGATCGACTGTCAGGCGATGGCTCTGCCGATGATCGGCCCACGGACCGGCTGGCTGGCCGAGCACATTGACCACGAACTGCTGTTCGACACCGACGGGCAGGCCGTCCAGATCGCCGAGCGCCTCGCCACGGATGCCGAGTTCTACTTGGTGCACGCCAAGCGCGCGCACGCCTCCACCGCCGACCTCACGCCTGCCGTGGTGGCAGCCCGTTGCCTGGAGGCGATCAAGTGACCGGCTTCGAGGCAGCGCAGCTCTCGTACGACGAGCCGTTGGCCGGGTCCCTGCACACCCGCCTCGCCCGGGTGTTGGGCGGCACCGTCAAGCGCCTGCACGGAGTCCGCGGGATGCGACCGCCTACCGGCTCACCGCCGAACTGGTAGACACCGAACAGTTCTTCCTCGCTGATGGTGACTTCGCCATCGACCCCGAGTTCCCCACCGCAGCGGTCCAGCCTCTGGCCGACGGTGTGGCGATGCGGGTCTGGCAGGCGGTCACCCCGGTCAACGGCCTGACCTACGGCTACGGCGGCCTCAAGCTGATCCGCGGCTCGGCGCTCAGGGAGATGGGCCAAGCCGTCGACGTGCTGGCCGCACTGCCCGGACGCGTCGAGTTCTGCCGCCGGACTGCCGGGTTCACGCGGTTCAATCAGAGCCCATTCCACGCGTGGAAGGCGGGCTTCCGAGAGTGTGCGATGCTCGCGCGCGGCAGCGAGTACGGCATGGCCGACGCCTCTGCCCAGGAGCGCATCGCCGCCTGGACGGCCAGCCGCGACGGCGAATTCGCCGCCTATGCGGCCGCCGGAGCCCGTGACGGACTCGGCTTCGCCAAGGCTGCTGCCCGAGACACTCAGCGCTTCGAGGCACTCAACGACCCGCCCTGGCTGCACCAGCACTTCACCACCCTGTACGGCGAGCAGGCGGTCACCGGATGAACGCCGCCCCCGATCCGCTGGTGCTGATCGAGCCGTACGCACACCGGCGCGGCGGACACCACCAGCGCACGCTGGCGGCGCTCGCCGCCGAACGGCCTGGCAGCCTCGTCATCGCCCCTGGCGGCCTGAGCGAGGACCTGGCCCCGCTGGTTCGATCGGGAGCCCGAGTCGCTGCCGGTCCGGCTGGACCGACAGCGAGAATCCTTCTGACCGTCGCACGGGCGGTAGCCCGCGTCGCTGCCGCCGGTCAGCGGGTCTTCGCCTCCCAGAGCTGGCCGCAGACGGTCCGCAGGTCCCCGCACCAGGTCACCCTTCTCGCCCAGTGCCCGGCCGAGGCCGCCTGCCTTCGCACCGCACGCCGTCTCGCCCCGTGAGCCTCGTCCGTGGTGATCCTCAGCGCGAGCAAGGCCCTGCACGGTGTCACCGCCCTGCTCGGCGATGTCCCGCACCTGCGGTTCGTCCACGAGGCGGTCACCATCGAAGACCGTCCCGTCCGGTGGCTGGGCCGGCTCGCCCGCAAAGGCGAGAAGCGGATGATCGCGCTGTACCCGACCGCTGCCGTCCGTGACCAGGTCGGACCGAACTTCCCTCACCTTCCCGGCGTGGTGCGGGCGTTCGCGGTTGATGACGGCCGCCCGCTGACCGACTCCGAGCGTGGCGGAGCTCGGAGCGCCTTCACGATCCCCGCAGACGCGAAGGCAGTGTGCGTGGTCGGCGGCTGGTGGCCGTACAAGGACATCTCCACCGTCGATACGGCCCTCGCCCGCCTCACCGCCCCGCTTCACGTCCTGGTGTGCGGCACCCCACTGGACGACGCCGTCCTCACCCGCTGGCACCAGTTCCCCAACGTCCACCTGCGCACCGTGCCCGGCCCGGTCGGCGACCAGGTCCTGCGGCTCGTGTACGCCGCTGCCGACGCGGCCCTCGTCGCCCGGAAGTCCGGTGTGGGCAAGGAATCAGGACTGGTCATGGACACCGTCCGCCTCGGCGTCCCTCTGATCGTTTCCGCGCACGATCCCGAGCTGACCACCCGCCTCGCAGGGGAACCCTGGACCCGGCTCTTCCCGGCCGGTGATCCGGATGCCCTCGCCAAGGCGCTGGACCAGCTCACGGCAGATGCTCCCGCCCGCTCGGGTCCGTCAGCGTGCGGGGCTTTGGACATGACCTCGGCGGCCGACCAGGCCGCCTTCCTCACCGACACCTACACCCGCCTGACCAAGGAATGCCGATGAAGACACCCATCTCTCCCGCCTTGGTCGCGGTGGTCGGCCCGGTCGAACCGGCCCTGCTGGCCGCCTGGACCGCCCACTACCGCCGGCTCGGCGTCGAGCGGTTCCACATCGCCTTCCACTTCCCCGACCACATCCACGACGCCTGGCGGCACCAGCTCATCGCGGCCGGCCACGACCTCGGCATCGTCCCTGCCCGGATCAGCACCGGACCCTGGCACGAGCACACCAACACCCAGCTCCGCGACTTCCTGTGCGAGCAGGCGGGCCCGGCTGGCACCTGATGGCCGACTCCGACGAGTTCCAGACCTACCCCGCCCCGCCCACCGAGATGATCGCCCGGGCCGAGGCTGCCAAGCACAAGGTGATCGGCGGGCTGATGCTCGACCGGGCCACGAACGACGGCCGCCTGGCCCTCTGGCGCCCGGAAACCGGGCTGGACCGGTCCTTCCCGCTCGGCGGGCACCTCACCCACCGGCTCCTCAAGGGCGACCCCCGAAAGATCGTCCTTGCCCACTCCTCGGTAGCCGTTGCATCCGGCAACCACCGGGCACTGGGCCACAAGCCAGACCCGGATAGGCTCGCATGCGTGCACCACTTCAAGTGGCGCTTGGGCGTCCTGGACGACCTGCGACGACGGGTCGACCGGTTCACGTCCGGTGACTGGGTCGAGCACACCCCGGCCGTCCGCAGCGAGGCGTCCCGCCTGTTGCAGCACATCGACCGCCACAACGGCCGGATCGATGTCGCCGACCCGCGTCTGGCCTTCCGGCACGTCACGCTTGATCGGCTGCCGAGCGGCTGGGCCGTCGAAGCCGCCAAGATCGCAGCCGCCTGGCGCCCGCACACGGCTCAGAGCCAGCTTGGCTCCACGATCTCCTCCCCCTCGTCCTGAGGCTTCTCGAAGCGAGCAAAGAAGTCGTCCAGGGCCTCCGGGGTCACGACCAGCGCATTGGCGTCTTCCCGCTCATTGCGCTCCGCCAGCCTGCGCAGCAGCTCTTCGCGCTCCACCGGGAAGTACAGCAGCCGCCACCGGCCGTCGGCCGCCTCCACCAGATCCTTCATCGCGTCGCGGTCCTTACGTGGCCACAGCCCGTGGTCCCACACCACGTCCCGGCCCTCGGCGACCAGCTCGGCGAGCCGCTCGTGCAGCTCGGCGACGACCGGAGCCTCTTTCTCGAAGTAGGTGTTCTCCGGGTAGTCGACGCCGTACTGACCGTGCCGTTCATGGACGACCTCGTCCACCGACAGCCGCACGGCACCCTCCGGCTCCAACTTCCGCTGGGCATAGGTGGTCTTCCCCGCGCCGGTGAGCCCCACCAGCAGGAACACCATCGGAGTGTCCTCGGCCACCGCCAACTCCCTCCAACACCAACAGCGCTCCTTGGCCAGTCTGCCACCGTCGGCCGGCCCAGGGCCCCGTTCCTCCTCACCAGCACCCGAAGGAGCCGCCCGTGACCGCCTCCGCACTCGCCCGCGCGCTGCGGGTCTACGTCCGTTACGCGTTACGCCCCCGGAACGGTGGGCAAGGCCCGGCTCGTCGGCCGCTTCCTCGACGAGCACCTGCGAACCCACCCCGTCCACACCACCGTCAGGCTGCGGTCCGGCGACAAGATCGGCGTGACCACCAGCGACGTCATCCAGCGCTACCAGTACCTCTTCGGCGAGTGGGAGCCGAGCCTGAGCACCTTCCGCCGTGACCGGCTCCGCCCCGGAGACACCTTCATCGACGTCGGCGCCCACCGAGGCGCCTTCAGCCTCCTTGCCTCCCACGCAGTCGGCCCCCACGGGCACGTCATCGTCGTGGAACCCTCCCCGCAGTTCCACGACGACCTGACCGCCGCGATCACTGCCAATCGCCGCACCAACATCCAGTCGATCCGATCGGCCGTCTCCGACACTCACGGCAGGCAGACCCTGTACCTGGAGGACCCCACCAACCTCGGCCACACCACCGCCGTGCGGCCCCGCCATGCCCACATGACCTTCGACGTACAGACCGCGCCGCTGGCCGACCTCATCAGCAGCGCCCAGTTCGCTACCACTCGGATCATCAAGATCGACGTCGAAGGCGCCGAAGCAGCAGCCGTCCGCGGACTCCTACCGGCGCTCGCGCACTTGCCGGACGACGCGGAGCTTGTCGTGGAGGTCACCCCTCGGCTCTTGGCCAAGCAGGGCGAGAGCGCCACCGGGATCATCGACATCCTGAGCGAGAACGGCTTCCATGCGTACACGCTCACCAATGACTCCGACCCGACCACCTATCCCAGGACCATGCGGCACCCGCAGCCGCCCATTCGATGCACCACGGTCCCCGAGGAGATGACCGACCTGGTGTTCTCGCGCACCGATGCGGGCCACCTCGTATCCGGGCGTTGAAGCCGCCCGCGCTCCAAAAGGGAGCCGGCATCCCCGGATGCCCGCACGACCCCGAAGAATCCGAAGCACGTCGACAAGGAGCGGACACGGTGAGCAGCAAGAGTGTGATGAACAGTCGCAATGCGGTCTGCGTGATCGTCCACGACAAGAACACCGACACGGTCGCGTCCCTGCTCTACGGGGCCCGTAGCTGGTCCCCGCAACCGGTCTGGACCCTTCCCGGCGGCAAGGCCGAACCCGGCGAACCCCTCGACGAAGCCGCTGCCCGCGAACTCAAGGAGGAGACGGGCCTTCTCGTCGACCCGGCCAACCTCTCACTCGTCCACGTCGTTCACGTCGAACAGGGCTGGGACCGGTCCGGGCAGTTTGTGCTCTTCGCCTTCGCCACCGACACCTGGACCGGTGAACTGACCAACGCCGAACCGGACAAGCACCTCGCAGTCCAGTGGCTCGCGGCCGAACGCCTCCCCGAGCTCGCGTTTCCGACAGCCGCACAAGCCCTGGCTGCGTACAGGGATGGTGGTCCGTCCTTCTCCCGCTACGGATGGCCGGCCACCATCACGAACTGAATCGTCTCGCTGTTCTGGACGGCCCGGCGGCCGCACGGCACCGCGCCTGATCAGTGGGGACTCGCCTACGTCGAGCCGCGACCAGGAACGCGCTCGACGTAGGCTCACCGGCATGAGCCTGCGCCTGAGCACCGTGATCCTTCCTGTCGACCGCTGGCACGAGGGTGGCCGCGCCAAGTGGCAGCGCGCCGAGGAACTCGGCTTCCACGCCGCGTACACCTACGACCACCTCTCCTGGCGCAGCTTCCGCGACGGCCCGTGGTTCGGCGCCCTTCCCACCCTCACCGCCGCCGCCACGGCTACGGACCGCTTGCGCCTGGGCACCTTGGTCACGTCGCCAAACTTCAGGCACCCAGTGACGCTCGCCAAGGAACTGATCTCACTCGACGACATCTCCGGCGGACGCGTCACCCTCGGCATCGGCGCCGGCGGCAACGGCTTCGACGCCACCGCACTCGGCCAGGAGCCGTGGACGCCCAAGGAGCGGGCGGACCGGTTCGGCGAGTTCGTGCCACTGCTCGACCGCCTGCTCACCGAGGGTGCGGTCTCACAGAAGGGCGACTTCTACACGGCCGAGGAGGCCCGCAACCTCCCCGGCTGCGTACAACAGCCCCGACTGCCGTTCGCGGTGGCTGCGACCGGCCCACGCGGCCTGAAGCTCGCCGCGCGACATGGGCAGGCGTGGGTGACGACGGGTGACCCGAAGCTGTACGAGACAGGCACCCCGGAGCAGTCAGTCGAGGCACTGCGCGGGCAGATCGAAAGGCTCGGCAAGGCGTGCGCCGAGGCCGACCGAGACGTGACCGACCTCGGCAAGATCCTGCTCCACGGCTTCACCCCCGACCGGAACAGGCCGCTGGAGTCCGTAGACGCCTTCGTCGACTTCGCTGGCCGCCACCAGGAGCTCGGCTTCACCGAGATCGTGATCCACTGGCCGATCCCCGAATCGGACTTCGCCGCCGACCAGCATGCCTTCGAGGAGATCGCCTCAGGGGCAGCCACCCAGCTGAGCTACTAATTAGCATCACCTTCAGTCGGGGCGTTTCCGCGGATCGCATCAGATCTCAAGCGGTATCCAATTGTAGCTTCGACAACACTCTCCCTGATGGCGTCCATGTTGTCACCCTTACGCACTGGAATATCCAGTACGCGGGCAAGGGCCTGCAGATCCGCGCGACTCAGCTTTTGTTTTTTAAGATACTCCTCTCCAACTTCCCGGGATTCAGCACCGGAAAGATAGAGACGCAGTTGCTCCAGATCGACGCTCGGGCCCCTTCGGGAGGTTTTAGCTTCTCGCGGCGCCTGCGTTCTGACCAGGGAAATTCGACTACGCCCTGCTGCCAGATCTTCGACCTGTTCAGGCGATAGGGATTGCAGGAAAGCCCCCAGCTGCTTTAGTACCAAAATCGACTGCCCCGCAGACGGTTCCATATACTTACACCCCAAGCTTGAGCATGAATTCCGCAACCAGGTCTTCGAGTTCACCGATCAACTGCTTCTCGGTCGCAGTCTTTCCTGCCCTAAGAACTAGGGGCCGTCCACTGCCAGGGGAGCTAGCGAACAGCGTCTTCGCTTCCCGCATAAGGCTGTCGAATACTGGAACTCCGAGCGAAGCGGTCTGACGCATGTATGGGCGCAGGGCCGAGATGGGCTGACCGCCATAGAATTGCATCATCGTAAAAACAACGCCAAGCACCTGCGGATTAATAACGCGCACATCTCCGCCTCCAGACTCGAGTTGCGCGTATTCGTTGTAATCCCCTACGAGTTCGCGCAGACTTCGTTGCAGATAGTCGATGCCGAGCGTCGAAAGATAGTCCGCTTTGGCTGGAATTAGTACGCTGTCACTAGCAACGATTGCATTTTTCGTCACAACGTTGAAGTTCGGCGGACAGTCGATCAGGATTACATCGAATTCACCGAAAGAATCCTCCTTGAGTCCTTCGGCAAGGCGTCGATGGACGCGCAGATAGTTGATTTTGGATTGTTTGAGAGAGGCTCCTCCGAGTTCTGTAGCAAGTTCCAAATCGACGTTGATCAGGCCAAGATGCGAGGGAATGAAGCGTAGAATTCCACCGTTTCTGAAGTCTCGAATTCTCGGAGCTCTCGTCACGAGGGACGATAGGCTCAGAGGGGAGCTGGAGTCAAATGATTCATACCACCGCTTGATCGTCTTATCAGCTTCAAGATTTTGTTGCCAGTACTCGGGCCGAACAAGTGAAAATGTCAGGCTCGCCTGCGGGTCGAGATCGATGAGCAGAACCTTCTTCCCTCGAAATGCAAGCTCTGCTCCGATATTTGCAGTAAGGGTGGTTTTTCCGACTCCACCCTTGTAATTGATGACTGACACAATGCGCACGCCTAACATCCCCTCCCGCCGCGCGAAACACTTCGGATCGCACGCCGTGACGCTACAGCGCGCGGCCATCCAGCGTCTTCGAATTTGACAAACCAGGAACCATGTCTTGCCAAGGCGGTTGAGTAGGAGCATTTCGAGTGGCGTGTTGACCGAGAGCCCTGATGCGACGCCCACGCGACCTGGTGGGTCAAAAGGGCTTGACCGAGGTCACCAGGGTCCCCAGGCGCATGCGCTCGGTCGTGGCCGCCGCGGCAGTCAGGGTCGGCACGGCACCGAACCACGGGCCGTCCCGGAAGCTGCGCCAGGACAGATGGTCGTAGGTGTAGCCGGTGTGGAATCCGAGTTGCTCGGCGCGGGTCCACGCCGCACGGCCGCCCTCGTGCCACCGGCGGTAGGGGAGGATGACGGTGCTCAGGCGCAGACTCATGACCCCGAGCCTAGGGCCCCGCGTGTTTCACGTGAAACGGGTCACCGCACGTGGCTGCTCAGCCACGAGGTGAGACCGATCATCGGGATCAGTTCCTTGTACGTGCGGTCGCCGGGCAGGGGGACGACCAGGCGGTAGCCGGGCGGGAAACGCCGCGCCTTGACGAACGCGGTGCCCTCCAGGACGGAGCGCAGGAACGCGGGGACGTCGTCGCGGGGCACATCGTGGAAACGGACGCCCTCGACGGTGATCAGGGCGTCGTCCTCCGGATAGAGCTGCACGGTCAGCCGGGGCAGCCCGCCGAACTCGACGAACGCCTCGTGCGGCAGCGAACCGTCCGGGTCGGTGGTGACGCCGACCCCCACGGAGCTGCGTCGTGAGGTCTGGTCGGCGCCGATGTCGTGGGTCACCTCGATCTCGCGTGCGTAGGCGGCGGCGAGGGCACGACAGGCGGTGACGGCGGCTTCGGTCGTGGCGAGATGACGGTCCATGCCCACGATCATGCCGGACCGGGTCAGTGACCCGAGCCGAACCGCAGGTACCGCGGTGGTACGGCCTGTGTCAGCCACACGCCGTTGGCGCTGACCCGGAAGACATGGCCGTCGCGGTGCATCGCGGCGGCGTCCACGGCGAGCACGACCGGCCGGCCACGGCGGGCACCCACGCGGGTCGCGGTCTCCCGGTCGGGCGAGAGGTGCACGTCGTGCCGGTTCATGGGCCGCAGCCCCTCGGCGCGGATGGCGTCGAGGGCGCGGCCCACCGTCCCGTGGAAGAGGTACGGCGGCGGGGTCGCGGGCGGCAGCCCGAGGTCCACGTCGACGCTGTGTCCCTGGCTGGCCCGGATGCGCTCGCCCCGGATCTCGAAGCGCCGCTTGTCGTTGGTGGCGACGACGTGGTCCAGCTCCTCGCGGGTGAACCGGAAGCGATGCCCGGCCGCCGCCGCGATCAGGGCCTCGATCCCGACCCAGCCGGCCTCGTCGAGCGTGAGCCCGATCCTCCCGGGCTGGTGGCGCAGATGCCGGGAGAGGTACTTCGACACCTTCACGGTGCGTTGTTCGTCCATGCCACCAGCCTGCCGCGAGAGACGAGCCTCGCGCTGAACTTTTTCGCCGGGCAGGTTTGATCCACAGCCAAGTGAGGTTATCCACAGGCGGATTGAGGATTCTGTGGACAACTGGCGTCCGGGGCAGGCGATTTCACCCGCCCCGGACCTGCCCGGCAGCGCGTCGGGCAGAACTCACAGACGTGGCCGCACCCGTGCCAGCCTGCGCAGCGTGCGCGGACTGAAGCGGGACAGGGCGTGGAAGAGGCGCGCCTCCGGGGTCACGGGCACCACCGCCGCGTCCCGGACGACCGCGCGCAGGATCGCGTCGGCGACCTTCTCCGGCGGGTAGTTCCGCAGTCCGTACAGCCGGGACGTGCGCTTCTGGCGGCGCTTCTCCTCCTCCGCGTCGACGCCCGCGAAGCGCGTCGTGGAGGTGATGTTGGTGTTGACGAAGCCGGGGCAGATCGCCGTGACCCCGATCCCCTGCCCGGCCAGCTCCGCGCGCAGGCACTCGCTGAGCATCAGCACCGCGGCCTTGGACGTGCTGTAGGCGGGCAGCGCCTGCGACGGCTGGTAACCGGCCGCCGACGCGATGTTGACGATGTGGCCGCCCTGGCCGCGCTCGGCCATCTGCTTCCCGAAGAGCCGGCAGCCGTGGATCACACCCCACAGATTGACGTCGAGGACGCTTCTCCAGTCCGCCGCGGTGTGGTCGAAGAACGAGCCGGACAGGCCGATGCCCGCGTTGTTCACCAGGACGTCCACCACGCCGTACTCGGCGGCGACCTTCTCGGCGAGCTTCTCCATGGCGCTCTCGTCGGAGACGTCCGCCGTCTCCGCCCAGGCGGCCCGCGCGCCCAGCGGCAGGGCCAGCCCGGCGGTGCGGGCCGCGGCCTCGCCGTCCCGGTCCACGGCCACGATCCGCGCCCCGGCGGCGGCGAAGGCGAGCGCCGTGGCCCGTCCGATGCCGCTGCCCGCGCCCGTGATCAGCACGAGCTGCCCGGCGAAGCGGTCGGCGTGGCGTCCGGTGGCCGCCGGAGCGGGCCGGCCGTCCTCGACGGTGTCCACGAACTCCGTGATCCAGTCGGCCAGCCGGTCGGGCCGGGTGCGCGGGACCCAGTGCCGGGCGGGAAGGGTACGGCGCACCAGGTGCGGGGCCCACTGCTCCAGGCCGTCGTACAGCCGTTCCGACAGGAACACGTCGCCCGCCGGGACGATGAGCTGCACCGGCGCGTGGGCGCGCGCGTCGGGCCGCGGCCGGCGCAGCCGCGTCCGGACGTTGTCCCGGTACAGCCAGGCGCCGTGCGCCGCGTCCTGGGGCAGTGACGCGGTCGGATAGTCGCCCGCGGGCACCTGTTCGAGGCGCTGGAGCAGCTTCGGCCACCTCTTGCCGAGCGGGCCGCGCCAGGCCAGTTCGGGCAGTACGGGGGTGTGCAGCACGCCGACGTACCAGGACTTGGCGCCCTGGCCGAGGAGCTGGCCGACCCGGCGCGGGGTGGGGCGGGTGAGACGCGAGTTGATCCAGTGGCCGAAGTGGTCGAGCGACGGTCCGGACATGGAGGTGAAGGACGCGATGCGGCCCTCGGTGCGCGCGACGGTGACGAACTCCCAGGACTGGACCGAGCCCCAGTCGTGGCCGACCAGGTGCACCGGCTCGTCCGGACTGACGGCGTCCGCGACCGCCAGGAAGTCGTCGGTGAGCTTCTCCAGGGTGAACCCGCCGCGCAGCGGCCGCGGGGCGGTGGAGCGGCCGTGGCCCCGGACGTCGTACAGCACGACGTGGAAGCGGTCGCGCAGCCGCCCGGCCACCTCGGACCAGACCTCCTTGCTGTCCGGGTAGCCGTGCACCAGGACGACCGTCGGCCGCCCGGGATCCCCGAGTTCGGCCACGCACAGCTCGACCTCGCCGGACCGTACCCGGCGTTCCCGCGCGCCCTCCAGCGGCGACACGCGCATCACCTCTCCTCCGCCCGGCGGCACGCTCCCCCGCTCGCCTCGGCCGGGGACGCGCGCCTGTCATGCGACGTGGGCGACTGTGGCAGTTGTTAGACTGAACGTCAATAGGGTGCCCCGCGAGGCTCGTCCCTGTCGCACAAGGCCGGGTTGTCCGGAACCTGTAGGACTTGGGAGCCGCACCCCCTAGGGCCCCGTAATACTCCAGAGGGACGCGAAGACGGCTCTGGGGTCTGACGACTCGCGTGGCGGGCGTCACTATCGTCGACGACGTGACTGTGATCGCGACCGAAAGCCTGAGCAAGCGGTTCCCCCGGGTGACCGCTCTTGACCGGCTCTCCGTGGACGTCGGACCCGGTGTGACCGGACTCGTCGGCGCCAACGGGGCCGGCAAGTCCACACTGATCAAGATCCTGCTGGGTCTGTCCCCCGCCACGGAGGGCCGCGCCGAGGTGCTCGGCCTCGACGTCGCCACCAAGGGCGCCGCGATCCGCGAGCGGGTCGGGTACATGCCCGAGCACGACTGCCTGCCGCCGGACGTCTCGGCCACCGAGTTCGTCGTCCACATGGCGCGCATGTCCGGCCTGCCGCCCACCGCCGCGCGCGAGCGCACCGCGGACACCCTGCGCCACGTCGGGCTCTACGAGGAGCGCTACCGGCCCATCGGCGGCTACTCCACCGGCATGAAGCAGCGCGTCAAGCTCGCCCAGGCCCTGGTGCACGACCCGCAGCTGGTCTTCCTCGACGAGCCGACCAACGGCCTCGACCCGGTCGGCCGCGACGACATGCTCGGCCTCATCCGGCGCATCCACACCGACTTCGGCATCTCGGTCCTGGTCACCTCGCACCTCCTGGGCGAACTGGAGCGCACCTGCGACCACGTCGTCGTGGTCGACGGCGGCAAGCTCCTGCGCTCCAGCTCCACCACCGACTTCACCCAGACCACGACCACCCTCGCCGTCGAGGTCACCGACAGCGACGAGCACCCGGACGGCACCCGCGCGGTGCGCGAGGCCCTGACCGCCCGCGGTGTGCAGACCGAGGACAGCACCGGACTGCCCGGCGCGGGCCACGTGCTGCTCCTCACCGCCCAGAGCGAGGAGACGTACGACCTGGTCCGGGACGTGATCGCGGACCTCGGACTCGGCCTGGTGCGCATGGAGCAGCGCCGGCACCACATCTCGGAGGTCTTCCGGGACGACGAACAGCGCGACGGACAGCGGAAGGAGGCGGTCGGCCATGGCAATTGAGCAGCCCCTGCGCAATCCGGTGCCGCCCTCGGGCGACCAGACCCGGATCCACAACATCGGCTACCGCAACTACGACGGTCCGCGCCTGGGCCGCGCCTACGCCCGCCGCTCGCTGTACTCGCAGTCCCTGCGCGGCTCCTACGGCCTCGGCCGCTCGGTGAAGTCCAAGGTGCTGCCGATGCTGCTGTTCGTGGTGATGTGCGTGCCCGCGGCCATCATGGTCGCCGTCGCGGTCGCCACCAAGGCCAAGGACCTGCCCGTCGACTACACGCGCTACGCCATCATCATGCAGGGCGTCATCAGCCTGTACGTCGCCTCGCAGGCGCCCCAGTCCGTCTCGCGCGACCTGCGCTTCAAGACCGTGCCGCTGTACTTCTCGCGGCCCATCGAGACCGCCGACTACGTCCGCGCCAAGTACGCGGCGCTGGCCTCGGCGCTGTTCATCCTGACCGCCGCCCCCCTGCTGGTCCTCTATGTGGGCGCCCTGCTGGCCAAGCTCGACTTCGCCGACCAGACCAAGGGATTCGCCGAAGGACTCGTCTCCGTGGCCCTGCTCTCCCTGCTCTTCGCCGGCATCGGCCTGGTGATCGCGGCGATCACCCCGCGCCGCGGCTTCGGCATCGCCGCCGTGATCGCCGTGCTCGTCATCTCCTACGGCGCGGTCTCCACGCTCGAAGCCATCGCGGACGCCCAGAACAGCACCTCCGCCATCCCGTGGATCGGCCTGTTCTCACCGGTCACCCTCATCGACGGCGTGCAGACCGCCTTCCTGGGCGCGACCTCCTCGGCGCCCGGAGCCGCGGGCCCCGGCAGCGGACAGGGCGTCGTCTACGTCCTGGTCGTCCTCGGCCTCATCGCCGCCGCCTACGGGCTCCTGCTGCGCCGCTACAAGAAGGTGGGACTGTGACCACGCTGAGCATCGACCACGTCTCCCGCTGGTTCGGCAACGTGGTCGCCGTCAACGACATCACCATGAACGTCGGCCCCGGCGTCACCGGCCTGCTCGGCCCGAACGGCGCCGGGAAGTCCACGCTGATCAACATGATGGGCGGCTTCCTCGCCCCCTCCACCGGCACCGTCACCCTCGACGGCCAGCCGGTCTGGCGCAACGAGCAGATCTACCGGCACATCGGCGTGGTCCCCGAGCGGGAGGCGATGTACGACTTCCTCACCGGCCGCGAATTCGTCGTCGCCAACGCGGAACTGCACGGCCTGGGCGCCAAGGCCGCGCAGAAGGCACTGGCCACGGTCGAGATGGAGTACGCGCAGGACCGGAAGATCTCCACCTACTCCAAGGGCATGCGCCAGCGCGTGAAGATGGCCAGCGCCCTCGTCCACGACCCCTCGCTGCTCCTGCTGGACGAGCCGTTCAACGGCATGGACCCGCGCCAGCGCATGCAGCTGATGGATCTGCTGCGGCGCATGGGCGACGAGGGCCGTACGGTGCTCTTCTCCTCCCACATCCTGGAGGAGGTCGAGCAGCTCGCCTGGCACATCGAGGTCATCGTCGCCGGCCGGCACGCTGCCAGTGGTGACTTCCGCAAGATCCGCCGCCTGATGACCGACCGTCCGCACCGCTATCTGGTGCGCTCCAGTGACGACCGGGCCCTCGCGGCGGCGCTGATCGCCGATCCGTCGACATCCGGCATCGAGGTGGACCTCGCCGAGGGCGCGCTGCGCGTCCAGGCCGTCGACTTCGGCCGGTTCACCGCGCTGCTGCCGAAGGTGGCCCGCGACCACGGCATCCGGCTGCACACGGTCTCGCCGTCCGACGAGTCCCTCGAGTCCGTCTTCTCGTATCTGGTCGCGGCGTAGGAGGCCCCACGATGTACGACCCCACAGTCGCCCGGCTCACCTATCGGGCTCTGCTCGGCCGCCGCCGGGCCCTCATCCTCGGCGCGCTGCCCCTGCTGCTGATCGTCATTGCCGTGGCCGTCCGCGCCCTCACCGGCGCCGACGACCAGACCGCGGTGAACGTCCTCGGCGGTTTCGCCCTCGCCACGATGGTGCCGATCATCGGCGTCATCGCCGGCACCGGCGCCATCGGACCGGAGATCGACGACGGCTCGGTGGTGTACCTGCTGTCCAAGCCGCTGAAGCGGCCGGTCATCATCTTCACCAAGCTGATCGTGGCCATCGCCGTGACGATGGTGTTCTCCGCGGTGCCGACGCTGATCGCCGGACTGATCCTCAACGGCAACGGCCAGCAGGTCGCGGTGGCCTACACGGTGGCGGCGCTGGTCGCCTCCATCGCCTACGCCGCCCTCTTCCTCCTGCTGGGCACGGTCTCCCGGCACGCGGTGGTCCTCGGACTGGTCTACGCGCTGGTCTGGGAGGCGCTGTTCGGCTCCCTGGTGCCCGGGGCGCGCACCCTGAGCGTCCAGCAGTGGGCCCTGGCCGTGGCGCACAAGGTCGCGGGCGGGGACCTGGTGACCTCCGAGGTCGGGCTGACGACGGCGACGGTCCTGCTGGTGCTGGTGACCGTGCTGGCCACCTGGTACGCGGGGCAGAAGCTGCGGGCCCTGACCCTCGCCGGCGAGGAGTGAGAGCCGGACCTGTCCGGGGGTGGGCGAGCGGGCGCGGCCCCTCGCTCACCCGGCCGACGGTTCATCCGGCCGTCGGCTCGCCCGGCAGGCCCGCTGCCGACGAGGCCGCTGCCGACGAGGCCGCTGCCGACGAGGGCGGCGCCGAACGGCCGGGCGTCCGGGGCTAATTCAGTGGCGCCGCGGCTGCCCGGTGGGCACAGTGGAGATGTCCGCAGCGCCGGATCGGACCGGCGCCCATGCACCGGGAGAGGAGCGAGGCGATGCCCATGCACGGCAGTACGCCCGGCTCCCGACAGGGCAGCCCGCGGCGGAGTCCGGAGCGCTGACCCGCTCCGTGGAACCGCCCCGCACGGGGCACTGCCCGGGGCGGCTGCTTCGAGCACGCGACCCGTTGTCGCGTGAGCCGCCCACCCGGAGGATTGGCCGAGTGGCAAGGCACCGGCTTGCTGAGCCGTGGTCGGGGTCACCCCCGCGCACGTTCGATCCGTGCATCCTCCGCAGAGACCAGAAAATCAGCGACCAGCGGACCAGCGACCGGAGAACGCACGGGCGCAGGTCACAGCCCACGGGCCACAGGCCACAGGTCACAGAGCTTGGTCGGGCTGGGCGGCGTGATGGTCCGGGCTCAGCCCAGCCACCGTTCCAGCACCACCGCGATGCCGTCCTCCTCGTGGGAGGCCGTCACCTCGTCCGCGACCGCCTTCAGCTCCTCGTGGGCGTTGGCCATGGCCACCCCGTGGGCGGCCCAGGCGAACATGGGGATGTCGTTGGGCATGTCGCCGAAGGCGATCGTGTCGGCCGGCTTCAGGCCCATCCGCCGGGCGGCCAGTGACAGCCCCGTCGCCTTCGACAGGCCGAGCGGAAGAAGCTCCACTATGCCCTCGCCGGCCATGGTGACCGAGACGAAGCCGCCCGCCGCCCGGTGGGCGGCCTCGGCCAGCGCGTCGTCGGAGAGCGTCGGGTGCTGGATGTAGATCTTGTTGAGCGGAGCGCTCCACAGCTCGGAGGCGTCCGTCAGCGGGGTGGCGGGCAGGGCGCCGGTCACGGCATATCCGGGACCCACCAGCACCTCGCCGTCCAGCCCGTCCCGGCTCGCCGCCAGGTACAGCGGGCCGACCTCGGCCTCGATCTTGGCCAGCGCCACCCCGGCCAGCTGCCGGTCCAGGGTCACCGAGGTCAGCAGCCGCTGCTCGCCGGCGTGGTACACCTGGGCGCCCTGGCCGCAGACCGCGAGGCCGCGGTAGCCGAGGTCGTCCAGGATGTGCCGGGTCCAGGGGGCGGCGCGGCCGGTGACGACGATGTGCGCGGCACCCGCCGCGGTCACCGCGGCGAGCGCCTCGCGCGTGCGGGGCGAGACCGACTCGTCGGACCGCAGCAGGGTGCCGTCCAGGTCGGTCGCGATCAGCCGGTAGGGGAGGCCGCCGGAGTTCTCGCCGACGGCCGTGGTGGCGGTGGCGGTCACTTGGCCAGCGGCTCCAGGACCTCCCGGCCGCCGAGGTAGGGACGCAGCACCTCGGGCACGCGCACGGAGCCGTCGGCCTGCTGGTGGTTCTCCAGCAGGGCGACGATGGTGCGCGGGACGGCGCACAGCGTGCCGTTCAGCGTGGCCAGCGGCTTGACCTGCTTGCCGTCGCGGACGCGGATGGACAGCCGCCGCGACTGGAACTCGGTGCAGTCCGAGGTCGAGGTCAGCTCGCGGTACTTGCCCTGGGTCGGGATCCACGCCTCGCAGTCGAACTTGCGCGCGGCCGACGAACCGAGGTCGCCCGAGGCGACGTCGATCACGCGGAACGGCAGCTCCAGCGAGGTCAGCCACTGCTTCTCCCACTCCAGCAGCCGCTGGTGCTCCGCCCGCGAGTCCTCGGGGGCGACGTAGGAGAACATCTCGACCTTGTCGAACTGGTGCACACGGAAGATGCCCCGGGTGTCCTTGCCGTGCGAGCCGGCCTCGCGGCGGAAGCAGGGCGAGAAGCCCGCGTAGCGCAGCGGCAGCCGGTCCGCGTCGATGATCTCGTCCATGTGGTACGCCGCCAGCGGCACCTCGGACGTGCCGACCAGGTACAGGTCGTCCTTGTCGAGGTGGTAGACGTCCTGGGCGGCCTGGCCGAGGAAGCCGGTGCCGGCCATGGACTGCGGGCGCACCAGCGCCGGGGTGAGCATGGGCGTGAAGCCGGCGGCGGTGGCCTGGGCGATCGCCGCGTTCACCAGGGCCAGCTCCAGCAGGGCGCCGACACCGGTGAGGAAGTAGAAGCGGGAGCCGGAGACCTTCGCGCCGCGCTCCACGTCGATCGCGCCGAGGAGCTGGCCCAGCTCCAGGTGGTCCCGGGGCTCGAAGCCCTCGGCGGCGAAGTCGCGGTGGGTGCCGTGCGTCTCCAGGGTGACGAAGTCCTCCTCGCCGCCGACCGGGACCTCGGGGTGGACGAGGTTGCCGAGCCGGAGCAGCAGCTCCTGGGTCTCGGCGTCGGCCGCGTCGCGCTCGGCGTCGGCCGTCTTGACGTCGGCGGCGAGCTGGCTCGCCTTCTTCAGCAGCTCGGCCTTCTCGTCACCGGCGGCCTTGGGGATGAGCTTGCCCAGCGCCTTCTGCTCGGCGCGCAGCTCGTCGAAGCGGACGCCGGACGACCTGCGCCGCTCGTCGGCAGACAGGAGGGAGTCGACGAGCGCGACGTCCTCTCCACGGGCACGCTGCGAGGCGCGCGCACGGTCAGGGTCCTCACGGAGCAGACGAAGGTCAATCACGTGCTCAAGGCTACCGGTGCGGCGTTCCGGCTCACGACCCAGTATTCGGGTCCGCTCCCCTGCGATTCGGGTCCGCCGCTCCGCGGGGCCGTACGCACGGTCAGGGCAGAATTGCGCACCGTGTCAATTGAGCCCCCGGCGGCCCCCCGGAAGAGGACGTCCGACCGCCGTCCTGTTGACTGGATTCCCTTGTGGGCAACCGGACTTGGCGGGTCGGTTGTCCACAGGAATCCGGGACTGCGGAAAAGTTATCCACAGGCTGTGCGAAAGATCTGTGGACTTCGGAATTGATCACTCCGGAAGTACGGGGCACCGCAAGAATTCCCGGTCCAAACGGGTTCGACACCCACTTTCGGGTGGAAAAGGGTCGCCCCAAAAGATGAACCATGGGAAACGAGTGGACGAAGGGTGACCTGCCGCCCGATGACCCGCCCTGGGGTCCGAAGGGCGATTTGTCGACCGACTCGGCTGCCGGTGTCGACTTGTCCCCAGGTCGAGAAGCGGACCTGTGGATAACTTCTGTGGATAACGAAGATCTGCAGGTAGGACTGGTCGTACCCGATCGGAAGTGACTAGAAACGGCCGTCCTGGCAGCGGGCCACCCACTCGGCCGCGGCCATGAACTCCTCGTCCGACGTTCCGGCGAACGGGGGCCGCACGTCCGCGGCGCCGATGTCCGCGCGCGGATACGAGCCGAGGAAGCGCACCTCCGGGCAGACCCGCTTCAGGCCGGTCAGCGCCTCGGCCATCCGGCGGTCGGCGATATGTCCCTCGGCGTCGATGCAGAAGCAGTAGTTGCCGATGCCCGCGCCGGTGGGCCGGGACTGGAGCAGCATCAGGTTGATCCCCCGGCCGGAGAACTCGCCCAGCAGGTCGCGCAGGCCGCCGGGATGGTCGGCCCGCTGCCACAGGACCACGGACGTCTTGTCCGCACCGCTCGGCGCGGCCGGCCGTGCGGGACGGCCGACGAGAACGAACCGGGTCTGCGCGTTCTCCGCGTCATGGATGCCCGTCTCCAGCGCTTCGAGCCCGTACCGGGCCGCGGCGAACTCACCGGCGAAGGCGGCGTCGTAGCGGCCCTCCTGGACCAGCCGGGCGCCGTCGGCGTTCGAGGCGGCCGACTCCCAGCGGGCGTCGGGCAGCCGCGCCGTCAGCCAGTTGCGCACCTGCGGCTGGGCGGCCGGATGGGCGGTGACCGTCCGGATGGCGTCGAGCCCGGTGCCGGGCCTGACCAGCAGCGCGAAGGTGATCGAGAGCAGCACCTCGCGGTAGATCATCAGCGGCCGGCCCGCGACCAGTTCGTCGAGCGTCGTGGTGATGCCGCCCTCGACGGAGTTCTCGATGGGCACGAACGCGGCCTCGGCCGCCCCGTCGCGGACCGCGTCCAGCGCCGACTGCACGGACACCTGGGGGACCAGCTCCCGGGTGGCCGCCTCCGGGAGTCTGCGGAGCGCCACCTCGGTGAAGGTGCCTTCCGGACCGAGATAGGCGTAGCTCGCTGACATGCCCTCACCCTAAGGTCCGCCCCGGCTCCCCTCACCCTTCCGAAGAGGGTGTGCCCTCCGGGGGCCCTCCGAGGCGTCATCCCTCCAGGAGCCGCTGCCCGACGTACTCGCCCCGCGCGGCCCCGCCCGGCACGGCGAACAGCCCGCTCGCCTCGTGCCGGATGAACGGTGACAGCGCGTCGCCGCGGTCCAGCTTGCGCTGCACCGGTACGAAGCCCCGCAGCGGATCGGCCTGCCAGCAGATGAACAGCAGCCCCGCGTCCGGTGTGCCGTCCGGGCCGATGCCGTCGTGGTACGAGAACGGGCGCCGCAGTATGGCCGCGCCGCCGTTCTGGTCGGGGCGGGTGATGCGGGCGTGCGCGTTGACCGGGACGACGTAGGTGCCGTCCTGGCCGGGCTTCTCCAGGTCCATGGCGGTCGTCTCGGTGCCCCCGCTGAGCGGTGCGCCGTCGGACTTGCGGCGTCCGATGACGTTCTCCTGCTCGGGGAGGGACAGCTTCTCCCAGTCGTCCAGGAGCATGCGGATCCGGCGTACGACGGCGTACGAGCCGTTCGCCATCCAGGCGGGCCGGCCCCCGCCGGGCACGAAGATGCGCTGGTCGAAGTCGGGGTCCTTGGGCTTCGGGTTGTTGGTGCCGTCGACCTGGCCCATCAGGTTCCGTGCCGTCATGGGGTGCGCGGTGGCGCCGGGGGACCGGTTGAAGCCGTTCATCTGCCAGCGCACCCGGGCGGCGCTGCCCGCGTCCTTCTGGAGGGCCCGCAGAGCGTGGAAGGCGACCAGGGCATCGTTGGCGCCGATCTGCACCCAGAGATCGCCGTCGCTGCGGGCCTTGTCGAGCCGGTCGGAGGAGAAGGCGGGCAGCGGCTCCAGGGCGGCGGGCCGCTGCTGCGCCAGACCGGTCCGGTCGAAGAACGACCGGCCGAAGCCGAAGGTGATCGTCAGGGACGAGGGACCCGCGTCCCGTGCGACGCCGGTGTCACCGTGCGCGGCGGGCTCGCCCGCCATCAGCCGTTCGGCGGTCCCCGACCACCGGCGCAGCAGGGCAGCCGCCTCCTTGCGGCCCGACCCGGCCGTCAGGTCGAAGGCGACGAGATGGCCACTGGACTGGAGCCCCTCCGTGATCCCGGGCTGGTGTTTCACGTGAAACACGGCCCGATCGGAGCCGAGCGCGGTCAGCGGGGTGGCACCGGCGGGCGCGGCGGTGTAACCGATGGCCGCGCCCGCCGCACCCAGAACCAGCCCACTGGCACCGGCCGTGCCGAGCAGCCGCCGCCGCGAGATGCCCGCCCCGGTGGCGGCGTCGGCCGCCCTGGGCTCGGGCACGGCCGAAGCGGAGCCGGAGCCGGCGGCGGGGACGGAACCCCCGGAGGACCGGGAACCCCCGGAGGACCGGGAAGCCCGGGTGCTCCGGGAGGTGTTCTTCGGGGCGGACTGGTCGGTCATGGTGGTTCAGCCGATCTTGACGTTCTTGGTGACGGTCACCTGGTCGATGTCGGAGGTCCGCACGGTCACGGCGACCTCCCAGTCGCCCGCCATGGGGATCTGCACCCCGTCCGCCGCCCAGTGTCCGATGGTGATGTGGTCGGGGGCGACGGGGAGCGGCCCGATCTTCTGGGCGGGGAGGGTGAAGGCGATCTTCAGCTCGGCGACGTCGAACGGCTTGCCGTCCGGCCGCTGAGCGTAGACGTGCAGCTCGTTGGCGCCCACGCGTGCGGGGTCGAGGTCGATCCGGACGACGCCCCGGCCGTTCTGGCCACCGGTGTCGAACGGCACGTCGAGGGCGGCCGCACCGGTCGAGGACGAGGCGGCGGAGGACGACGAGGACGCGGTGGCCGCCTTGGCCTCCTCCTCGGTGCGGCCCGGTTCGGTCTGGGTCAGCACGGTGGTGACGGCGAGCAGGACGACGGCGACACCGGCCTCCATCAGCACCGAGCGGCGCAGCCCGAACCGGTTCGGGTCGCCGTCCCGGAGCCGCTTCTGCCGCGCCGCGTCCACGGCGGCCCGCTGCCGGGCGAGCTGGGCGGCCCGGCGGGAGTCGCCCGCCTTCGCACCCGCCTCACCGGCTGCGCCGCCCCCACCGGCTGCCCCGCTGTCCGTCTCTCCCGCCGAGTCCCCGTCGGCGCCGTCTCCCCCCGTCTCCCCGTCCGCCGCACCCGTCCGCGCGCCGACCGGCTTCTTCGTGCCGACCGGCGCCTTGCGCGGACCCGTGACAGAGCCGCTCCCGGAGCCGGTGGCGGAACCGGCCGCGGAGCCGGTGGCCGTTCGGGCGGCGGCACCGCCGGTCACCGCGTCCGCCAGCCGTCCCGTCCAGCGCCGGGAGAACCAGGCGACCGCGACCATCAGCAGCACCAGACCGGCCTTGATCAGGAGGAGCTGCCCGTAGCGGGTGCCGGTCAGCGCCGACCAGGAGCCGACCTGGCGCCAGGACTGGTAGATGCCGGTGGCGACCAGGGCCACCACGGAGCCGAAGGCGAGACGGGAGAAGCGGCGTACGGCCGCGGCCTCGACCGGGGTGTCGGCGGGCGCCCGGTAGAGCGCGACCAGCAGCGCGACGAGTCCGCCCAGCCAGGCGGCGACGGCCAGCAGATGGACGACGTCGACCGGCATCGCGATGCCCGGCTGGAGGCCGACCGAGGCGTGCTCGGCCAGGGCCCAGCTCGCCGCCAGCCCGGCGGCCACCACAATGCCCCCGATCGCCAGCCCGAACGTCAGATCCCGCTTCTCCTCGGCCTCCCGCTTCTCGTACGCCCCGAAGAGCACCGCGACGAAGAGCGCCGCGGCGGCGAGCAGCAGCAGCCGGGAGACGAGGGCGGCGCCCGTCTTGGTCTGGAGCACCTCGCCGAGCAGGTTCAGGTCGAAGATGTCCCCGGCCTTACCGGAGGTGGTGTAGGAGCCGCGCAGGAGCAGCAGCGCCAGGGTGGCCGCGGTGAGCGCGATCCAGCCGGAGACGACGAGCCGCTGCACGGCCCGCACCCCGGCGCCGCGCTGCCAGCAGGCCAGGACGAAGGCGGCACCGCCGGTCAGGACGATGAAACCGGCGTACGACACATAGCGCCCGATGCCGTACAGCCAGCCGACGAACCCGCCGCCCACGTCCTGGCCGCCGGCCACGACCGCGGTCTTGGAGGGCGCCCCGATGGAGAAGGTGTAGGCGCCGCCCACGGGGTGGCTGTCGGCGGAGACCACCTGGTAGGTGACGGTGTACGTGCCCTTGGCCAGGCCGCCGCGCAGCCGCACGCTGTACGTGGTGCCGCTGACGTGGGCCGGTTTCCCGGTGTCGACGCGGGCACCCTTGGGGTCGAGCACCCGCAGCGAGTCGCCGTTCATCGCGACCTCTTCGGAGAAGGTCAGCGCGACCTGGGCGGGTGCCTGGGCGACCACCGCCCCCTGCCGGGGGTCGCTGCCGGTCAGCGCGGCGTGCGCGGAGGCCGGTGCGGCACCGGCCAGGAGCGCGCAGGCGACGGCCAGGAACAGCAGCACCAGGTTCCGTACGCGGGGGGTGATGGTCGGCATCAAGGTGGTCCCTCCCTCAGTGTCCGGTCTCGGGGACGTACGTGGCGGGCTTCACCGGCATCTCGACCCGCAGCTCGCCGGACTTGGCGAAGTGCAGCTGGACGGAGACCGTCTGGCCCTGCTCGGGTCTGCGCTTGAGCATGTCGAACATCAGGTGGTTCGCACCGCTCTTGAACACCAGCCGGCCGTGGGCGGGCACGGTGAGCCGGTCCGCCTCCTGCATCGTCTGGCCGACCGTGCGGTGCGCGGTCACGGAACCTGCGGCGTCACTGGTCACCGAGGTCAGCTCGTCGTCGGCGCCGCCCTTGTTGACTATCGTCAGGAAACCGGCCGCCATCGAGTCGGACACCGGCTGGGGCATGTAGGCTCCGCTGACGGACAGTTCGGCCTTCCCGGCGGACTCGGCGCCGGAGGCCGAGCCGCCGCAGCCGCTCAGCAGGGCCGTGCCGGCCAGGGCCACCGCCGTCAGTCCGGCCGCCGCCCGGCGCCTCACGGGTTCTGTCCCTTGATCAGCTTGGGCAGGCCCTTGGTGTAGTCGCCGACGGTGGCGTCCTCGCCGTAGACCACGTAACCCGTGTCGTTCTTCGGGGAGAACGCGACGACCTGGGCGCCGTGCACCGACACGAGCTTGCCGTTCTTGTCCTTCTTGGTCGGCTCGACGGTGATGCCGATGCTGCGCGCACCGGCCTCGATGGTGGCGTAGTCGCCGGTCAGCCCGACGAACTGCGGGTCGATGCCGTTGAGCCACTTGCCGAGTTCGGCGGGTGTGTCACGGCCCGGGTCGGTGGTGACGAACACCACGCGCAGCTTGTCCTGGTCCGCCTTGGGCAGGGCCTTCTTGGCGACCGCCAGGTTGTTCATCGTCAGCGGGCAGACGTCGGGGCAGTGGGTGTAGCCGAAGTAGATCAGGGTGGGCCGGCCCGCGGTCTCCTTGCGGAGGTCGTACTTCTTGCCGTGGACGTCGGTCAGCACCAGGTCGGGCTTCTCGAAGGGCTGGTCGAGCACGGTCGCGGGCTGCTGCGAGGGCTGCTCGGCGACGACGGTGGCGGCCTTCTCGTCGCCGTCGCCGCTGCCGCAGGCGGACAGGGTCATCGTCGCGGCGGCGAGCAGTGCGGCCGCGGCGAACGTCTTCTTGCGCATAGAAAAATGTCCCAGATGTGAGAACTCCGGCGCGCACCGGGCCCGTACGCCCCACAGCGGGGGACGGCCGTACCCGGACCTCGTGCGGTCCCGGTGCGCGGCACGGACGAGCAGGATCAGGCGGCGGTGCGGCGGCGCCCGGCGAACACGCCGTACGCCACGCCGGCCGCGCCGACGACGATGCCCACGACGCCGAGGACGCGGGCGGTGGTGTCACTGCCGCTCTCGGCGGCGGCGGTGGAGGTGCTCTCGGCGGACTTGGAACCGGCGGAGGCGTTCTGGGCCGCCGCTCCGTGGGCGTCGTCCGCCGCGGCGGTCAGCTGGAGCGTCGGCGCCGGGTTGTCGGGCTCGGCCTGGCCCTTCTGCGGGACCTCGATCCAGCGGACGACCTCCTTGTTGGAGTACGTCTGGAGGGCCTTGAAGACGAGCTGGTCGGCGTCTTGGGGCAGCGCGCCCACGGACACCGGGAACTTCTGGAAGTAGCCCGGCAGGATGCCCTTGCCGTCGGTGGCGGTCCAGGTGACCTTGCTGACCGCCTCGGAGATCTGCTTGCCGTGCATCTCCAGGGGCTTGTCCAGCTTGGACTTGGTGACCTCGACCTTCCAGCCGTTGACCGGCTCCGGCATCACCGAGGCCAGCGGGTGGTCGGTCGGGAAGGCGACCTCCAGCTTGGTGGTGGAGGCGTTGTCGCGCTCGTTGGGCACCTTGAAGTCGACGACGGCGTAGCCGCCCTTGGCCGCGGCGCCCTCCGCCGCCACGGTGACGTGCGCGAACGCGGGGACGGAGACGGCGAGGACGGCCGCGCCCGCGAGGGCGCCGACGGTGGCGAGACGAGAGGTCTTGCGGCTGATGGCCTGCATCACAGAGAACACTCCACTTCGAGTGGGTCCGGTGGATCCGGTGGTCGGGAGAGGGCGCGTGCTCCGGGGCGGCTGCGAGAGAGCGTGTGCACCGGGACGTACGCCGGTGCGGACCGCCCGCGGGGCGGGCACGCGCGGGGACGCCGCACGACGGCGGCCTCCCCCTCCGTTCCGGCCGGGTGGGCCGGGACCGTGGAGTGCTGGTCGCGTCGTGTCAGGCGGCGAGGACGAGGACGGCGGCGGGCGGACCGCGCCGGATCACCGTGTGCTGGAGGGCGGTGGCGGTCGGCGGCGGCAGGACGCGGTCGGCGGCGCGCGGGAAGCGCGGGCCCGTGCCCGGCAGCGCCGGCAGCCCGGCGCACAGGGCGCACACCAGGGCGAGCGCCCCGCGCAGGGACCGTACGAGCGCGCCTTCGGCGACTCCGTGCGCCGACAGCGCGATCAGCCGCACCAGGGCGAGGTCACCACGGCGCAGCAGCCAGCCCGCGGCCAGCGCGGCGAGCACATGGCCGAGCAGCATGGGCAGGGACGGCAGCAGCGCGGCGAGGGACCCGGCGCCGTGCGGCGCGGCCGCCGAGCTGGTCGCGCCGGTCGGCGCCGCGGCTCCGGACGGGTAGACATGGGCGTCGACGAGGATCCGGTAGGCCCGCGCCGGGGTGATCCCGGCGGTGGTGGTGCCGCACAGGTACCGCGCGGCCCGCTCCACCAGCGCGGCGTCGGACAGCACATGGCCCGGGTGGCCCAGGGACCCGCCCGGCACCGCGGAGCCCGCCGCGCCCGGCGAGGCCGCCGAGCCCAGGGACCCCATGGCTCCCATGGACCCCATCGAGCCCATCGGTATCGCGCCGGACACCATGCCCGCCCCGTGCTGCCCGAGTCCGAACAGCGCGTGCAGCACCAGCTGGCCCGCCGCGAGCAGCGCCGCGATCCCGGGCAGCGAGCGGGCGCGCCCGGCCAGCGGTACGACGACCACGAGCGCCCCCAGGAAGCCCGCGCCCAGCGTCCACAGCGGGACGGTGGCGCAGGAGCCCAGGGTGTGCCCCGCCGCGGCCAGCACGACGCAGACCGCGGCGAACACCGCGGCCCGCAGCAGCCGGAGATCGCGTCCGGCGGATGCCGCGCGCGAGTGGGGGGCAGTCATGGCGGCCTCATCATCCCACTGGGCACCCGTGCTCCGTACGGCAGGTCCACAAGGTGCGGTACCTCCGGACAGGTCACCTTCCACGGCGTATGCGCCCGTGCATACACCGATACCCTCCGTCCCCGCATCCGCCGAACGGGCGTCGCCGTGTCAACGCGGTGCTTACGGCCGGGCACGCCGGGCAATACGTATCGGTATGTCGAGCCGCGGCCAGGAGGCTGGAGCATGAGCATCTGGTGGTCACTCCATCTGCGGCGTGACGCTGCGAGCGTGCCGCTCGCCCGGCGGCTCCTGCTCGGCACGATGGAGACCGCGGGCGTCGACCCCGACGTCTCCTTCGACCTGTCGGTCGCCCTGAGCGAGGCCTGCGCGAACGCCGTCGAGCACGGTGGGGACGGCGCCGGTTCGCAGGACTACCGGGTGACCGCCTACCTCGACGGGGAGAAGTGCCGTATCGAGGTGGCCGACACGGGCCCCGGTTTCCCGGGTGGCGGGCCCCGCGTGCCGGTCCGCCCCCCGCACACGGACGCCGAGCACGGCCGCGGCCTGTGCCTCATCCGCGAGCTGGCCGACCATGTCCACATCGGCAACGAGCCGGAGCGGGGCGGCGCGGTGGTGAGCTTCGACAAGATCCTCAAGTGGCGCGACGACGCTCCGCTGGCGGCGGTCTGACCCCGGCTGCCCCTGCGGCCCCCGGCCCCCGGCGGCACCACCCCGCCGCCCCGCGGCGGCAGCGCGGCCTCACGCGCCGTCCAGGACCTTCGCCAGCACCTCCAGCGCCTCCGGGTACATCCGCTCCCTGGGCGTCCCGTAGCCGACGACGAGCCCTTGCGGGTGGCCCGCGCCGGGCGTGTGCCAGTGCTCGCCGAGACGGCCGAGCGCGAGCCCCGCCTCCTCGGCGCGGGCCAGCACCCGCTCCTCGTCCGCCACATCGACCAGGGCGTGCAGCCCGGCGGCGATCCCGCGCACCGGACGGCGCCCGCCCAGCCGCCCCAGGAGCTGGTCCCGGCGGCGCCGGTAGCGCAGCCGGCACGCGCGCACATGCCGGTCGTAGGCGTGGCTGTCGATCAGCTCGGCGAGCGCCAGCTGCCCGATGGTCTCGGTGTGGTGGTCGCTGTGCAGCTTGGCCTCGGCCACCGCGTCGACCAGCTGCGGCGGCAGCACCATCCAGCCCAGTCTCAGGGCGGGTCCCAGGGTCTTGGAGGCGGTGCCGAGGTAGGCGACGTGACCGGGCGCCATGCCCTGGAGCGCGCCCACCGGCTGGCGGTCGTAACGGAATTCGCCGTCGTAGTCGTCCTCGACGATCAGGGCACCACGCGCGCGTGCCCAGTCGGTGAGCGCCCGCCGCCGCTCGGGATGCAGGGTGACGCCCGTCGGGTACTGGTGCGCGGGGGTGACCACGACGGCCGCCTGCTCGCCCAGGTCCTGCGCGCGCACCCCGCGTTCGTCGACCCGGACCGGCACCACGGCGCCGCCGTTGTGCCGCACCACGTCCCGGTGGAAGGGCAGCCCGGGGTCCTCCATCGCGACGGAGGCGCCGTCCAGCACCCGGGTGAGCAGGGCCAGCCCCTGCACGTATCCGGAGGTGATGACGATCCGCTCCGGCGGCGCGACCACCCCGCGGGCCCGCCCCAGGTACCCCGACAGCGCGGTGCGCAGCTCGATGCGCCCCCGGGGGTCGCCGTAGTCGTACGCCAGGGAGGGCGCCGTCGCGATGGCGCGGCGCAGCGCCCGCAGCCAGGCGGCCGCCGGGAACGCGCCCACGTCCGGGCTGCCGGGCCTGAGGTCGAAGCGGGGCGCACGCGCGCGTGCCGCCGCTCCGGGCTGCTCCGCGTCCACGGCGGGCAGCGCGGCGACCCGGGTGCCCGAGCCCTGCCGCGCCGTCAGGTATCCCTCGGCGACCAACTGGTCGTACGCGGCCTTCACGGTGCCCCGCGAGACGCCCAGTTCCAGCGCGAGACGCCGGGTCGCGGGCAGCCTGGCCCCGGGAGCCAGCCGCCCCTCCCGCACCGCGGCCCTGAGTGCCTTCTCCAGTCCGGCCCGGCGGCCCGTCGCCGCGTCCGGTTCCAGGTGCAGATCCACCCCGGCACCGGGCAAGAAGCCGTTCACCTGCACGAAACCCTCCCCCTGGGCATGTGTACGGCCGGGCACCGCTCGGGTGCCCGGCCGCTCCTTCGCCGGTCAGCCCTTCAGGGCCGCCATCCACGCCTCGACCTCGTCGGACCGGCGCGGCAGCGCGGCCGACAGGTTCCGGTTGCCGTCCTCGGTGACCAGGATGTCGTCCTCGATGCGGACGCCGATGCCGCGGTACTCCTCGGGGACCGTCAGGTCGTCGGCCTGGAAGTACAGGCCCGGCTCGACGGTGAGGACCATGCCCGGCTCCAGCGTGCCGTCCACGTACGTCTCGGTGCGCGCGACGGCGCAGTCGTGGACGTCGAGGCCGAGCATGTGACCGGTGCCGTGCAGCGTCCAGCGGCGCTGGAGGCCCAGCTCCAGGACCCGCTCGACCGGGCCCTCGACGAGGCCCCACGCGACGAGCCGCTCGGCCAGCACGCGCTGCGAGGCGTCGTGGAAGTCGCGGTACTTGGCGCCGGGCTTCACGGCCGCGATGCCCGCCTCCTGGGCGTCGTACACGGCGTCGTAGATCTTCTTCTGGATCTCGCTGTACGTGCCGTCGACCGGCAGCGTGCGCGTCACGTCCGCGGTGTACAGGGTGTGCGTCTCCACGCCCGCGTCCAGCAGGAGCAGATCGCCGGAGCGGACCGGGCCGTCGTTGCGCACCCAGTGCAGCGTGCAGGCGTGCGGGCCGGCGGCGGCGATGGTGCCGTAGCCGACGTCGTTGCCCTCCACGCGCGCGCGCAGGAAGAAGGTGCCCTCGATGTAGCGCTCGCTGGTCGCCTCGGCCTTGTCGAGGACCTTCACCACGTCCTCGAAACCGCGCACCGTGGAGTCGACGGCCTTCTGCAGCTCGCCGACCTCGAAGTCGTCCTTGACCAGGCGGGCCTCGGACAGGAAGACGCGCAGCTCCTCGTCGCGCTCGGCGGTGACCTTGTCGGTCAGGGCCGCCTCGATGCCGGCGTCGTGGCCGCGCACCACGCGGACCGGGCCGGTGGCCTCGCGCAGCGCGTCGGCCAGCTCGCGGACGTCGGCCGCCGGGATGCCGTACAGCGCCTCGGACTCGGTCAGGGAGTGGCGGCGGCCGACCCACAGCTCGCCCTGCCCGTCCAGCCAGAACTCGCCGTTCTCCCGGTCGGAGCGGGGCAGCAGGTAGATGGTCTCCTGGTGGCCGTCCGTGGTGGGCTCCAGGACCAGGACGCCGTCCTCCGTCCGGTTGCCGGTGAGGTACGCGTACTCGACCGAGGAGCGGAAGGAGTACTCCGTGTCGTTGGAGCGGGTCTTCAGGTTGCCCGCGGGGACGACCAGGCGCTCACCGGGGAAGCGCGCGGAGAGCGCGGCGCGGCGCCGGGCGGTGTGCGCGGCCTGCTCGACGGGCTCCAGCTCGTGCAGCTCGGTGTCGGCCCAGCCGGACTTCATGCTCTCGGCCAGCTCGTCGGACACGCCCGGGTACAGGCCGTTCTTGCGCTGCTTGATCGGCTCTTCCTCGGCAGTCTCCGGGGTCTCCGGGAGCTCCTTCGCCACGGTCTTCCTCCTTGATACGGCACTGGACCACTCCCATCGTACGGTCGTACGGAAGGGGTCCGAGGAGAGCGTCCGCGACGGGCGCGACGGTGACCCGGAGTGCCGGGGGAGCTACTCGAAACGGGCCGCCAGCAGGGCCACGTCCTCCCTGCCGTCGGTCACGTCCAGGCCGTCGGGCAGGACGGTGCGCAGCACATGGTCGGCGACCGCGTCCGGGTCGTGGCGCACCGCGCGCGGGACCCCGGCCGCGGCGGCGCGCAGCCGCGCGACGGCACGGTCGGCGGGGTCGCCGGTGCGGTGCAGCAGCCCGTCGGTGTACAGCAGCACCGTTTCGCCTGCGCCGACCTGGAACTCCACACTGGGCGCCTCCCAGCAGGCGAGCATGCCGAGCGGCGCGGACACGGTCGTCTCCACGTACTCGGTGCGCCGCTCGCCGAGCACCAGCGGCGGGCAGTGCCCCGCTCCGGCCACGGTGATGCGGCGCAGCTCCGGCTCGCAGTAGGCGAACAGGGCGGTGGCGGAGCGGGCGGGCTCGGTCAGCCGCAGCAGCAGCTCCAGATCGGACAGGACGGCGACGGGGTCCTCGCCCTCCATCACCGCGTACGCCCGCAGCGAGGCGCGCAGCCGGCCCATCGCGGCGACCGCGCCGGGTCCGGAACCGGTCACCGAGCCGACCGCGAGGCCGAGCGCGGCGTCGGGCAGCGGCAGCGCGTCGTACCAGTCGCCGCCGCCGCGCGGGCCGGTGCGGTGCCGGGCGGCCAGCCGGACACCGGGCACCCGCGGCAGCCGGGACGGCAGCAGTTCCTCGTACATCGTCGCCATGCACGCGCGCGTGCGCTCGCCTTCGAGCAGCCGGGCCAGGTGCTCGGTGGCGAAGCGGACGTAGAGACCGGCCAGATGACGCTGTCGTTCGTCGGGTTCGGCGGGCTCGTCGTAGAGCCAGGTCGCGGCGCCGAGCCGGCCGGCGGCCTCGGTGGACAGGGGCAGCGCGTAGCCCGCCGCGTAGCCGAGCCGGGCGGCCACCTCGCGGTGGCGGGGGTCGAGGCCCTCCTCGGCGAACAGGTCGGCGCGCACGATCTCGGCGTCGCCGCCGGGCAGTCCCGCCGCGGTGTCCAGCAGGGCGCCGTAGGGCATGGAGGCGCGCGGGACGGTCTCGATGTGGCCCAGGTCGGCGCGGGCCAGCCCCAGGCCGACGGTGGTGTCGGGGCCGAGTCCGTCGTCCGGTTCGAGGACGACCAGGCCGCGCCGGGCGCCCACGAGGGCGGCCCCGGCGTGCAGCAGTTCCTCCAGCGCGGCGTCGAGCCGGTTCGTACGGGCCAGCCGCTCCGTCAGTTCGTGCAGCGTGGTGAGGTCGGAGACCCAGCCGGCGAGCCGGTCCTGGAGGAGGGCGCCCGGCGGGTGGGCGGTGTGCGCGGAGTGCGCGCTGCTCGCGCCGGCGGCGGAGGAGGCGTCCGGGGCAGGGGGGACGGGCGCGACAGTGTGTGCGGGTGCGGGAACCGTTGAATCGATTCCGGCCACTTTCGGAGGGTGCGGGGCGTTCATGGCGTCCGGCTTTCCGGCCGGTGCGTACTGCTCAAAAGCATCGCAAACCCCCATGTCATTCTGCGCCGCCAGCAGTGTCTCCACATGTACACGCACTCGTGAGGGGATGTCCAGCATTGTCCTGCCGGGATTCCTGGTGTCAGCGGGCCTGCCGTGGTGATGTGCCTGGACTCTTGCGTATCAACGAAGTTGGCTTGAAACTGCCTCGGGTAACGGCTTATTGCGGTCGACTGGTTTCGCTCCACAGAGCGTCACAGCGGTCGTGATGGGTACGTACTCGGAGAAGACCAGGGGTGGTTGGGAGCTGCCCGGAACCTGGCGACGGACCCGGGCGTCCTATCCACCGACGGCCGTGCCCCATCCTCGCGTGACGGCGGCGGAGAGCAGAACGCGCGACAGCAAAACGCCACACTCCGCCACCCCGCGCCACGCCCATGCTCCTGAGAGACGCGTATGGGCAGGGCTGCGCAGCAAAGCAGCCGGTGCCCGGCCCAGAGGGTTCCCCGTGCTGACGGCAGGGGTGTGATGCGCCAACAGGTACGCCCAGTGAAGTGATCGACACATGGTGTGATGTGGTCCACGGTGTTGCCAGCGGTGCAACGGAAAGGACGAGCGCTCATGCGCGAGATCCCCGGAAGGCGACGCAGGCTCCTGTCCAGGCGCGGTGACGGGAGGCCCGAGCCGATCGACGCGGCCCTGACCTTCGCCGCCCAGTGGCAGTGGCCGGTGCTCCCGGGCGTGGCGAGGGACGCGCGGCGGCCCGAGCGCTGCGCCTGCCCCGACCCCGAGTGCACGGTGCCCGGCGCACACCCCTTCGACCCCGGCCTGCTCGCGGCGACCACCGACGCCCGGATGGTCCGCTGGTGGTGGACCAACCGGCCCGCCGCGCCGATCGTCCTGGCCACCGGCGGCAAGGCGCCCTGCGCGGTGAGCCTGCCGGCGCTGGCGGCCGCGAGCGCCCTGCGCACCCTGGACCGGGCGGGCATGCGGCTCGGCCCGGTCGTCGCCTCGTCCGCGCGCTGGTCCATCCTCGTCGAGCCCTACTCCCTGGAGCAGCTCGGCGAACTGCTCTACGCCAAGGACTTCGTGCCCGGCTCGCTGCGCTTCCACGGCGAGGGCGGCTACATCGCCCTGCCGCCCTCGGAGACGGGGACCGGCCCGGTCCGCTGGGAGCGCGCCCCGCTGCCCGGCTCGGCCTCCCCGTGGGTGCCCGGCGTGGAGGCCGTGGTGGACGCGGTGGTGGACGCCCTCACTCGGAAGGGTGTGAGCGCGCCCGAGTTGTAGGGGTGTCGGGCGCGCCGGGGGCAACCGCCCGTTCTGGTCGTTATCTTCCCTTTATGTTGCGTCATCCCGAGGGACACGGAAGCGGTCACCCGCGCGGACGCGGAGACGGCGGTCCGCGCGGACGCGGCGACCGCCGGGGCCGAGGGGCGGAGCGTACGGACGGCGCCGATCCCCGGCGGGTCCGGCTGTACGCCCTCATCGGCGTCGTGGTGTGCGCCGTCGCGCTGCCGCTGGCCGTGGCGTCCGCGGGCCAGGTCGGCGACCGGGGTGTTCCGGGAGTCCTGGGAGCCCCGGGTGGCCCGGACGGCCGGGGAAGTGCCGCCGCCTCGTCCACCGCGCCGGACCGCCCGGCCGCCGACGGCAAGATGCCGACCGCCGCGCCCACCCGTACGCCGTTCCTGCTCGGGCTGGGACTGGCGACCGCCACCCGCTGCGGTCCCGAGGTCGCCTCGCCCGGCGGTGTCGAGGCGCAGACCTGTGTGCTGACCCAGGGCGCGGACACCTGGGCGCGTACCTACTACCGCAACGCGACCGGCCGGGCCCTGGACGCCGCGCTGACCCTCATGGGCCCGGACGACCGCACCCTGCGGATCCACTGCGCACTGGACGGCGGCGACGAACCCGGGACGTGCGACACGCCCCGGGAGCACACTCGTGGCGCGCCGGGTGCCTACACGGCCGTCGCCGAGTTCGCCGGGCGCCCCGGAAGCGGGCCGATGCTGCTGCGCTCCGGCTCCAACTCACCTGCGAAAACGGGGAGTTGACGGACGACTGCGCTCGGTGATCGACGGTGCACATGGAAAGACCCGGTTGCTGGCGACGGGGGATGCACCAGCAACCGGGCTACTGGAACGGTAACAAGAGATCGGCGGTTCGCAAATTCGATCCCGGCTTTCCAGTCACCCGGTGTGCCGTCTTTCCGGTCACACCGACTGGCCCGCGCGGACCGGGAGTTGAAACCGGAGCTACCCGTTCCGCGCGAGGCGTCCGGCTGACCGGTCGGTCAGCACGGCCGGTGGGCCCCCGGCTCAGCTGAGCGTGACCTGCCGGTTGGTGAGCCCGCCGCGGGCCCGGCGCTCCTCGGGGGTCAGCGGCGCGTCCGCGGCCAGCGCCCCGGCCAGCCGCTCGGCGAACTCGGCGGCCGGCTTCTCCACGTCCTGCGCACCGACCCCGCGGGGCAGGTCCCAGACGGGCACGGTGAGCCCGTGAGCTCGGAAGGAGCCGACCAGCCGGGTCCCTTCGCCGAGGCTGGAGGCACCCGCGGCGTGCAGCCGCGCCAGAGCGTCCAGAAGCTGCTCCTCCGGGTGCGGCATGACCCAGCGCAGGTGGTTCTTCTCCGGCGTCTCGCACCAGTAGGCCGAGTCCACGCCCTCCAGGCGCACGGTCGGGATCGCCGCGGCGTTGGCCCGCTCCAGGGAGGCGGCCACCTCCGGCGCCGCGTTCCCCGCGTCCGGGACCCAGAACTCGAAGCCCTCGTGCACCTCGGGCGCGAAGGGGGACTCGGGGTCCAGCAGGTCCTGGAGCCGGGGGCCGTCGGCCGGGGCGCGGCGGCCCTGCACCGGGTTGCCGGGCTCGGCCTCCAGCGCGCGCAGGAGGGTGTCGGCGAGGTCGCGGCTGATGTCACCGGACGCCGTGTCGTTCTGGAGGCCGATGAGGACCGAGCCGTCGTCGCGGCGCAGCGCGGGCCAGGCCATCGGCAGGACGGTGGCCAGCCGGACCGACGGCACGCCTTCGGGCAGGCCGTCCTTGAGCGTCAGCTCGGCCGTGGCCGCGGGGACCAGCTCGCGCAGCGCCACCCAGTCGCACTCGCCGGGCAGGCCCTCGAACGGACGCTGCACCAGCTCGGTCGCCGCGTGCGCCGCGGCCCGGCCGTGGCAGGCCTTGTAGCGCCGGCCGCTGCCGCACGGGCAGGGCTCGCGGGCGCCGACGACCGGGATCTCTCCGTCCGTGAGCTGCGGGCGCTTGGCCTTCGTCTGGGGTCGCTTCTTGGCCATCTGGGTGTCTCCCGGTTACGGCTCGTCTTGTACGGGCGCGAGCCTAGTCGTTCACACCCTCCGCGACGGGAAGCTGTGGACGGGGCGGCCGTTGTGGACAACCCGACCGCGCGCGGCGGGGCGTACGGAGGCGTGCGGGGCACCCGGGGCAGGGGCGGCGGGGCGGGCCGGGGCGAGGTGGGGCGGACGCACCGTAGGGAAGCCCTGTGGGCGGGTGGGACGGACGCACCGTACGGAAGCCCCGCGGGCTCATGGGGGCGGCGGCACGTGCGCGCGTACGGGGAACGCCTGCGCGGGAACGGACGCACGGGAGGCGCCCGCGCCGGGGAGCGCCGGTGCGGGAACGTGTGCGTGGAGGCACCCGCGCGGGAACGCCGCTCGACCTCCGCGCGGGGTCCGGCCGGGCGCGGGCGCCCGGCCCGGGACGCGCACGCGCACGCCTTGCGCACGGGCGGGCGCACGCGCCGGAGTCCCCCGCCCACGTGTCCGCGTGTCGCGTGCCCACGTGTCCCGCCGCGTCGGCCGGGGCGGGTCAGCCCAGGTCGCCGAAGGGCCCGGCGAAGCCCAGCTCGGGCAGGGCGGCCACCGCCGCGGGTGCCGCGACGCGCCCGGCGAAGCCGTCCCGGCGGTGACCGGCGTCCGGGTCGTGGACGTCGTCGTGGACGATCACCCACACGGTGACCTCGCCGCGGACGTCGTCCCGCACCCCCCAGTCGTCGCAGAGGGCCGTGATGATGTTCAGCCCCCGGCCGCCGTGCGCGGTGACCGACGGGGTGGCCGGGGCCGGGCGGGTCGGGCCGCCGCCGTCCGTCACCTCGACGACCAGCCGGCCCGCCGCGTCGACGCGCCACGCGGCCCGGACGTCCCCGTCGCCGGCCAGGGCGTCGCCCAGCGGCCGGCCGTGCCTGCACGCATTGCTCAGCAGTTCGGAAAGGACCAGAACGGCGTCGTCGACGACCGATTCCGCCACACCACCCCTGCGCAACTGCTCGCGCATCCGGTGTCTTGCTTCCCCCACGCCCGCAGGGCCATGGGGTACGGCCATGCACGACGACGTGGGCACTTCCTGTGCCACCACCAACGCCACCCCCGAGACCTCCTTCGCCCCACGCCACGGTGTGGATGCCCCATCGGCCTGAACCGGAAACCGGCCATCCAGCGCCCGACGACGCATTCACGAGGATCGAACACGCAGCGAACGCGCCGGAGCACTCCCTGTCACCACATGGCCGAATACCGTCGAAGTGGCTTGAACCGGAGCCTGCTGGAGCGGCGGGCAGGAGGTCAAGGCCCGTGACCGATCAGTGGCCGATCGGTGGCCTGCCGGCGGCTTGTCCGCGGCTGGTCGGCGGCTGGTCGGCGGCCCCTCAGCGGCCGAGCTGGCGCAGGACGGGGCCCGGACGGTTGGTGATGATGGCGTCGACGCCGAGGTCCGCGCAGAGAGCGACGTCCTCGGGGTCGTTCACCGTCCACACGTGGACCTGGTGCCCGGCCGCCTTCAGCCGCTCGACGTACCCCGGATGCCCGCGCACGATACGGATCGAGGGGCCCGCGATCCGGACCCCGGCCGGCAGCCGCCCGTCGCGCAGCCGGGGCGAGACGAACTGCATCAGGTAGACCGTCGGCAGCGTCGGGGAGGCCGCCCGCACCCGGTGCAGGGAACGCGCCGAGAAGCTCATCACCCGCACCGGCGACTCGGCGGGGGCGGGCGGCGCGTCCAGGCCGAACCGCTTCAGCAGGGCGAGCAGCCGTTCCTCGACCTGGCCGGCCCACCGCGTGGGGTGCTTGGTCTCGATGGCCAGCTCCACCCGCCGTCCCGCGTCGGAGACGAGTTCCAGCAGCCGCTCCAGGGTGAGGACGGAGGTGTCCTCCGGGTCCTCGGGGCGTACGACCCAGTCGGGCTCCTCGTCGCGGCCGCGCCAGGGGGCGCGGGAGTGCCGGGAGCCGAAGTCCAGCGCGGCCAGGTCGGCGAGCTCCAGGGCGGAGACCGCGCCGCGGCCGTTGGACGTACGGTTGACGCGGCGGTCGTGCACGCACACGAGGTGGCCGTCCGCGGTCAGCCGCACGTCGCACTCGAGGGCGTCGGCGCCGTCCTCGATCGCCGTCCGGTAGGCGGCAAGGGTGTGCTCCGGCGCGGCCTCGGAGGCTCCGCGGTGTGCGACGACCTGGATGTGATGCTGCCGTGCGTGGGTCACCGCGTCATGGTGCCACCGCGGCGGAGCGGGTGTGGCCACGGGAAGGTGTCGATAGTGTGTCCGTTTACTGCGAGATGACCCGTATAAGGAGTGGTGGCAGACCCACAGCCTCGGCTTATGGTGCTCTGACGGCCTGTGGGAAAAGCTGACCACGTACAGATGCACCTGCACAGCTGGAGCACGCCGGGTCGTCGGCAGCCAGGACGAGCGTGACGAGTGCGACCGACAACAACAGCCGTGGATCGAGGAGAAGAGCTGTGAGCACCGAGAACGAGGGCACCGAGGTACCCCCGGCCCCGTCCGCACCTCCCGTGCCGGTGGAGACCTCCGCAGCTTCCCAGCCGCCCGCTCCCCAGGGCGGTGCCCCCACGCCCCCGCCGCCCAGCACGCCTCCGTACGTGCCGGGCGCCCCGCAGCAGGACACCGCACCGGCGGCTCCGTCGGCGGCACCCGCCGACGCGGGCGCCCACCCGGTGGCCCACCCGGTGATCCAGGGCGGCCCGGGAACCGCCGGTGAGGGGCCCACACAGACCTTCCCCGCGGCCGGACACCCGCAGCAGCCGCAGGGCGCCGGGGTCCCCGGCGCGCCCGTCGACGGCTCCTGGCCGCCGCCCCAGCCCCCCGCCGTGCCGTCGTACGCGGACGGCGGCGCGGGCGCGGCCGGTGGCGCCGGGGGCGCGGGCTGGGGCGCGGCGTACCAGCAGCCCGCGCCGAAGCCGCGCGGCCGGCGCGGCGGTCTGATCGCCGCGGTCCTGGTGGCCGCGCTGGTCGCGGGCGGCCTGGGCGGCGGCCTCGGCTACACGCTGGCGAAGAACGACGACGGCGGTTCCACCACGGTCGCCGCCTCCGACGCGGGCGCCTCCCAGGTCAAGCGCGATCCGAACTCGATCGCGGGCGTGGCCGCCAAGGCGCTGCCGAGCACCGTCACCATCGAGGCGGAGAGCACCAACGGCCAGGGCGGCACCGGCACCGGATTCGTGTTCGACACCCAGGGCCACATCGTCACCAACAACCACGTCGTGGCCGACGCCGTCGACGGCGGCAAGCTCACCGCCACCTTCCCCGACGGCAGGAAGTACGACGCCGAGATCATCGGCCACGCCCAGGGCTATGACGTCGCGGTGATCAAGCTGAAGAACGCGCCCTCCGATCTCAAGCCGCTCGCCCTCGGCGACTCCGACAAGGTGGCCGTGGGCGACGAGACGATCGCCATCGGCGCGCCCTTCGGCCTGTCGAACACGGTGACGACGGGCATCATCAGCGCCAAGAACCGCCCGGTCGCCTCCAGCGACGGCAGCAGCGACAGCAAGGCGTCCTACATGAGCGCCCTTCAGACCGACGCCTCGATCAACCCCGGCAACTCCGGCGGCCCGCTGCTCGACGCGCGCGGCGCGGTGATCGGCATCAACTCCGCGATCCAGTCCTCCGGCAGCGGTGGCGGTCTGGGCGGTTCGGGGCAGTCCGGTTCGATCGGCCTGGGCTTCGCCATCCCGATCAACCAGGCCAAGTACGTCGCCCAGCAGCTGATCAAGACGGGCAAGCCGGTCTACGCGAAGATCGGCGCCTCCGTCGCCACCTCGCAGGACGGGTCCGGCGGAGCGACCATCTCCGACCAGGGCGCGGGCGGCGGCGCCGCGGTGGAGCCGGGCAGCCCGGCGGCCAAGGCGGGCCTCAAGTCCGGTGACGTCATCACCAAGCTGGACGACACGGTGGTCGACTCCGGTCCGACCCTCATCGGCGAGATCTGGACCCACAAGCCCGGCGACACGGTGAAGATCACCTTCAAGCGCGACGGCAAGGAGCACACCGTCGACGTGACGCTGGCGTCCCGGATCGGCGACAGCGCGAGCTGACGCACGCGCCCACGCCCACGCGCGCCCCACGCGCGCGTGCCCGCTGCCCGCGCCACCGCCCCGGACGGGCGGCGGCGCGGGCAGCGGCCGTCTCCCGGCTCACGGCGCGCCGGTGCCCGAACCACCGGCAGGACTGCTGCTCGCACCGTCCCCCGGATCCGTGCGGGCGCCCGGGGCCGCCCCGGAACCGTCCGCTGCCCCGGACCCGACCACGGTCCGCGACGCCGTCCCCCCGGTCCCGCGGGCCCGCCCGGCGAGCACGGCGATCACCAGCGTGGGCACCGCCAGCAGCCCGAAGGCGGCCCCGTACCCGGCCAGGCCGGAGGCGCCGGCGCCCAGGCAGGCGTTGAGCACCACGGAGTACAGCGCCATCACGGAGATCTGGCCGAGGTTCTGGCTGGTCTGCATCGCGCTGCTGGCACGGCCCTGCCGGTCCCGCGGGCTGTGGGCGAGCGACAGCACGGTCAGCGACGGATCCAGCAGCCCCATGCCGACCGCCGCGACGATCATGGACGAGGCCGCGGTGAGCGCGGGCACCCCGGGCAGTGTGCCCGCCACGGCGAGCGCGACCGCGGCCGTCATGACGACGGCACCCGCGGCGACCAGGCGGTGCCGGGGCAGGTTCTCCAGCAGCCGGCCCTGGACCCACGACGCCCCGGCCCACACCACGGCGGCGCCCGTGAAGGCGAGGCCGGTCACCACCGGGGCCACCTTGCGCTCCGCGATCAGCATCAGCGGTACGAACGCCTCGATCGTGAAGTACGTGCCGGACGCCAGGCCGCGCAGCAGCACCGAGGCCGGCAGGCCCCGGGCCGCCCGCCAGGTGCCGACGGGCAGCAGCCGGGGCGCGCAGACCACGAGCAGGCACAGCGCGGCGGCCGCGAACAGCAGATGCCGGGCGTCCCACCCCGACACGCCGTACTGCCCCAGCGCCGCGCCCAGGCTCACCAGGGCGGCGAGCAGCAGCGGCGGGCGGGCGGTCCGGTCCTCGCGCACCTCGGCCGCGCCCCGCCAGGAGGGGCCGCGCAGGACGGTCACCAGGACCAGCGCCGGCAGCACAGTGAGGACGGCGAGGCCGTAGAACACCACGCGCCAGGACCACCACGCGGAGACGAGCCCGGCCAGCGGCGGCCCCGTCAGCGACGGGATGACCCAGCACGCGCTCATCAGCGCCAGCGCACGCGGACGCAGGCGCTCCGGATACGCCTGTCCGATGGCGGCGTTGACGGACACCGCGACCGCCCCGGCGGCGAGCCCGTCCAGGAAGCGCCCGGCCGCCAGCTGCCAGATCGAGGTGCTGGTGGCCGAGACGACCAGGGTGACCACGGTCAGCGCCATGCCCGCGGCCAGCGGCCCGCGCGCGCCCGAACGGTCCGCCCAGTGCCCGCCGAGGACCCCGCCCAGCAGGCCCGCCGCCACGAAGCAGCCCGCGACCAGCGGGAACAGCGACACCCCGCCCAGATCCCGGGCCGCCGTCGGCAGTGTGGGCACCACCGCGAGCGCCGCGAACCCGGTCAGGAACATCACCAGCGAGAAGCTGGCGGTGGCCGCCAGATGCGCCCGCGAGAACAACGTCTCCCCGGCGCCCCCGGAGGCCACCCCGCCCCGGTCAGCCACGGCCGCCCGCCCGCCCCTGACCACCCTCACCGGCACACCGTCCGCCGGACAACCACGTCTCTCCGCAAGCCCTCGGACGATCAGTCACGGCCGCGCAGGCTACCCACCACCCGCCCGCCGGAGCCACCGGTTTTCCCCCGCCGCGCCCCACACCCTCGACCCCCCGCCCGCGGCCGGTACGCTGTACCCGCCCCGCCCCGGTGGGCGAGGCCCAGGTGGGTTGCCCGAGCGGCCTAAGGGAACGGTCTTGAAAACCGTCGTGGCGCGAGTCACCGTGGGTTCAAATCCCACACCCACCGCAGCAGGTCAGCATCAGCGCTGGGCAGAGGGCGTGACCCCGACTCGGGGGCACGCCCTCCGTGCTTGCTCTGTCTCACCCCGGATCGGAGGTGTACCGCCTCTGATCAGTGCGTGTGGGCCATGCGTGGGCCAGGATCAGACGTCATCGGCCTCCGCCAAACCCTTCTGGACCGAGCTGTTGGCTTGGGCCGAACTGCCCTTGAGGATCTTGGCGTAGAAGCGGTAGAGCACCGCGACGCTGTGGCCCGCGCGGTAAGCGACCTCCACCGGGTCCACGCCCTGTTTGATCCACAGGGACACGGCAGCGTGGCGGAGGCAGTACGGCACGTCTGCCATCTTTGTCTCCACCGCAGAGGGGGAGATGACGGCTTCGCGGGCCTGGTCTCAGACCGAGCAGTACTCGTTCGACGTGAGCCGTCCGCCGCGCGCTGCCCAGAAGAGCCGTCCGTCCGGTGCGAGACCACGCGCGATGTGAGCGCGGACCATCCGTACGTACACCGGGGGGGATGGGCACGGCCCGCACGGCGTTGCGGGCACGGTGCTTGAGCCCGCGCCGGTCATGTGACTTCCCGTCGTCCGTCCATCCCGCACCGACCTCCGGATGGCTCTCGGAGACCAGTACTTCGCCCCAGGCATCGGGCTCGTTCTCAGACGGAAGCGTGAAGTCCTTCGCCCGCAGAGAGACGGCTTCCCCGGGACGAGTGGCCACGTAGTAGATCGCGCCGAAGAACGTCTCAAGGTGCTGCCCGCGACCACCCTGTGCGGCGACCGCGCCCAGGAGTCGGCGGGCGAGCCGGGGGTCAGGGACGTAGCGGAAGTCGACTTCGTCCGACGTGGCGGGAGCCGCCCAGTCGACAGCAAGGAACGGGTGGCGGTTCAGGAGTGCACGTTCCTCGACTGCGTACTGGAACGCGTTGCTGAGGACCCGACGCTTGCGGTTCGCCGTGTTCTCGGCGGCCGGGGCCCCGTTCAGCTTCCTGGAGAGCGCGGCGAACGCGGCCCGGATGTGCTCTGGCCTGGCCGCCTCACTGACCTTCAGGGAGTTGTCCGCGACCCAGTCAAGGGCCTTCTTCGCGTCCTCCGGGAGAGCTTCGGTCTCACAGCGCGGTGACCAATCGCCACCCTCGGACCTCACGGCCCTGAACGCCCACTGGTAGAGCGCGGCGCGGAGAAGGCGTTGTGTATTGATATCCCGGCTCAGCCTGTTGGGGTGATGCCCTTTACTGTTCCGGGTCCCAGTGACCGGAAGGGTAGGCCGAGTGGAGCTTCTATCGCCGTACCCTTGCGGACGGGCGATGGAACGCAGTGGCTGTCAAGGGCGGAGCTGCAAGGCATGCTTGTCGCCGGATGGGCGGCGGGCGGTTCTGGAGGCGCTGTCTCCGCGAGCCAGAGCCAGACGCCGGATCAGGCAAAGGCGGCACGGCTTGTCGAGACGATCCCCCTGGATGCCAAGTGGGTCGCAGGGAAAAAGAATCTATCAATGCATAGAGTTCCAGTGTGGATCAGTAACGCCGCATATTTGGCACAGAAGCAGCTCGGTGATGACATCGTCGATTTTCTTGATCCGGAGGCGGCGACCGTACATGAGGAACTGGTGAAGTCTCTCGATCTCCTGTGCGGAGAATTTTCCGGGATGTTCTATCCGAGAGTGTGGCACCCCGATAACGAGTACACGGAAATTCCGCCGGAATGGAAAGATGGTGACCATGTGCGATATCGGCGGACGCTTGATGCTTTGACGTCTGCTAGCGATAAGTTCCTGGCTAAGTATCAACAGTGCGTCAACGTACTAAACAGGAAAGGTCTGCTTCCCCGCAGTTGATCTCTTGCGTTCGCTCAGCCGTTCGCATGCAAGGGCTAGGTGGGAACGGTCGGTCGGCGCCGGAAGGAGGCCCTCCCCTTTTATGCATCTCGGTAAATATCTTACGGGGAAGTTTTAGCCGCCAGGTGCCTGGCAGCGCGTGCCGCCGCCATACGTGCCCGCTGTGCCGGTTGGACGTAAAGGATGAACACGGCCTCATCGATCAACTCGGCGATGTCTGCAATCTCCTCTGCAGAATACGCCAACCCATCGTGAACTGCGTCGTTCCCGACCACTCTGGCCTCATGGAAAGCGTCCACGATATTCTGCGAGACGCCTCGCGCAGCCAGAGAGGTGATCCGGTTATGCAGATTACTTCCGGTAGCACCTTGCTCTTTGGTTATCTGCTCCACGACTGCTCGATAGCCGACACCTGCCAGCCGGTAAGCCCCAGCCGCCTCAGTCAAGGCCGCTTCGCTAAATACTTCGCGCACCGATGGCGGCGCATCCGTGGAAATTTGGCGCGGTTTTGGCTCCGCTTCAGGGTACACTTGCGAAAGTTCGAAAGTCTCGTACCGTGCAGTCGCCTTTTTTTCTGTCGGGTTTATTGCAGTCCACAGAAATAGACTGTTAGCCGAGCAGTAGTCACAGGTTAGCGTGATAGTGAATAGCGTGAGGTGCTGCTTTTTGCCGTCTGTGAACTTTCGAGTCAGAGATTGAAGGTCCCGGCGATGCGCTACTTGCATTGACGTATGCATTGCACAGTGAGGGCAACGCAAATAAACCTGGCGCTTAACGCCAAACACAGTTGGCTTTCCATCCACGGGCTCAATCTCTGAGAGCTGATCAGATAATTCACGCACAGTGGGATAGTAGCCCATCATGTATCCCCCCGTCATGCGATTTCAGCCCGCTCGCGTCGAGTAGGTGCACGACCATGCACCCGCGATCAAGGCGAAGTCGTCACCGTGCGCAAGAGCGGTACAGGGAGGTGACAAGACCGGTACGGCGACGTGGCCCTTTTGAGAACCGGCCGGGTCCTTGTCCCACCTGTTCTGTCGGTACCCCTCGTTGTCCTGGTCTTTGTCCAGTGCGCCGACGGTCGCCACCGTTCACCGGCGTACGCGCGCCTTGTCTGGCCTGCCCAGCGAACGCCTACGATCGCTCCCGGACGGCCGCGCGGACAGTTGGAAAGCGTGTACCGAAGGGATGCGCCGGTTGTCTGACCGCGTGCGCGGGGGCTTGGCACGCTGCCTGCCATGCGCCCTCCCCTATGCGGGCACGGTCACGCACCCTGGTTGCGACAGGTGCGCCGGACTGCCGGGGGTGGACGATGGGCGAGTGGAAGCAAGGGAAGTGCGGTTGGCCAACGGCGGCCGGCGGTCGCTGCCAGAACAAGACGGTGAAGGGCACGTCACGCTGCTACCTCCACCAAGGCGACTGGACCAAGCGCGGCCAGGCCGAGCTGAAGAAGAGGGCGGGTAAACGCCGCAAGAGGTGAGCCCGAGTCGAGGCAGGTAGGTGTCCAACTACGCTGCACCCGGGGCGAACGAGTCGCACCTACTTCATGGGGCCTGTGGGCCATGTGTGGGCCAGACAGCCCTTGACGGAGGCCGAAACGGCCGGTGATCAGGGCTTTCGTGCTGGCCGCTTGACGCTCTTGAAAACCGTCGTGGCGCGAGTCACCGTGGGTTCAAATCCCACACCCACGGCTTGAACGGACGGCCCCTGACCAGGTGAGACGGTCGGAGGCCGTGGTGTTGCGTGGTGCCTGCCCGTCGTCGCGACTCCCCGTGGTTCCCTGCCCGCGACGGATGCGCGCCGGACCGGCTGACGTGCACAGGGGCAGCAGGCGTCACGTCATCAGAGGTGCAGCAGGGGGAATCCGAACAGCCAGGTGCCAAGGTGGTAGGCGCTCCATAGGCCATTGACGACGAGGCAGGCGACGGCCGAGGAGTGCCGCCGTGTGCGCCGGGCCGCTGTACGGGCGTGATAGGTGCCGACGGCCAGGCCGAACAGGACGGTCAGGTACATCGGCCCGTAGCCCAGTGTGTAGGCGCAGACGGCGGTGGCCGTCGGCGTGAGTCCGGCGGAGAAGATCTGCGAGAAACCGATCGTTCCGGCGAAGTATCCGGGAACGGCGGCGACGAGGCCGGTCTTCAGGCTTCCGGGAATGGCTGGGGACGGTGGTGCCATGGGGGTGGTGGAAGCAAGGGGAGGTGGCGGCTGTGCGGGTGCATACGCGGGCCGGGCGGGGATGCGTGGGCGGGGTGCATTCCGTGGCGGGGCGGTGTCGGCCGAGTTCAGGGCGTCGAGAACGAGGCGGCGCATCTGGCGGGCTGTGGCTGGTCTGCCCTCCGGATCCTTGCTCAGAGCGCTGGAGAGCAATTCCTGCACCGGTTCGGGAACGGCGATTCCCAGCTCGGCCAGGAGAGGGGGAGCGGTGTGGACGTGGTGGTACAGCAGCGCCGCGTCGGAATCGGCGTCGAACGGGCGCCTCGCGCTGAGAAGTTCGAAGAGAAGCACTCCGGTCGAGTAGAGATCGCTGCGCCGGTCCAGCTTCTTTCCCTGGGCCTGCTCGGGCGACATGTAGGGGGCTGTGCCCACAACGGTTCCGGTGCGAGTGACCGGAACGGCGTCGACAGCTTTCGCGATGCCGAAGTCCAGGACCTTCACGGTGTCGTTCTCGGAGATCATGATGTTGGCCGGCTTGATGTCGCGATGGATCAGCCCGGCATCGTGACTCGCGGCCAGAGCGGACAAGATGTCGGCGGTGATCCTCAGGGCTCGGTGGGCGGGCATCCCGTGGCCGGAGACGAACTCGCCGAGGGGGCGTCCGTCGATGAACTCCATCACCAGGTAGGGAGTGGGCGTACCGCTCGGGTCTGCTTCCTCCCCGACGTCGTGGATCGCGATCACATTGCGGTGGTTGAGCGCCGCCATGGCTCGGGCTTCCTGCCGGAACCTGGTTCTGAACTCCTCACCGGCGGCCACGCGGTCCATGACCTTGACCGCGACCCTGCGGCCCAGTGCCGTGTCCGTGGCTTGGTGGACCGTGGCCATGCCGCCACGTCCGACAGCCCGGATCAGCTTGTAGCGTCCCGCACCGACTGACGCCAGTTCTTCGCTCTGAGCCACCCGTCCTCCCCCGGCTGCGCGGCTGAGTGGCAACGATGGCAGCAGCGCCCTGGGACCAACAAGCCGGGGAACAGCGGGATTCTGCGGGGAGACGTCCCGCGCGGGGCCGGTTCTCACGGGTGAGGTGACGCGCCGGTCGTCATGGATGGTGCCCCGTCGCGCGGGCCGCCGACATGAGGGTGGCGCGGGCTTCGGGGAGGGGGAGGCCGGTGGTGAGGGCGGCGTCGAGGAGGAGGGCGTGGAGGGTGGGGCCGAGGCCGGATTCGTAGGTGCGGCAGGCGGCCCAGAAGAGGCGGGTGTTGCGCTGGCCCTCGGGGGCGTCGAGGACGAAGCGGACGAGGCCGTGGGCGGTGTGGCGGCCGGGGGAGGGCGGTGGGGTGCGGCGGGGCGGGGGCAGGAGGAGGCGCAGGAAGGGCGGTGGGCAGGGCGCGGGGGCGAGGTGGGCGGTGCCGGGGGCGAGGGCGTACGTGCCGTGGTGGGTGCGGGAGCCGGGGCCGATCAGGTAGCCGCCGGTGCCGCGGATGTCGATGCCGGGGGCCAGTCGGCCGGCCGAGTTGGGGACGGCGACGTCCGGGGGGCCGCTGAACCACAGGTGGCGGCCGCCGCTCGGGGTGAGGACGACGACGGTCGCGGGGAGCGGGAAGCGATGGCGCCGGGCCAGTTCGCGCAGGGCGGCCAGGGTGTCCGTGCCGGTCTTGGTGTCCAGGTCGACGCCGATCAGATGGTGCGGCGGCACTCCGCAGGCGATCCCGTAGCCGGTGGCCCGGGGCGCCGCGGCGAACAGGTCCCGGATGCGGGCCGGGTCGGACGAGGCGTCGTACACCCCGTGGCCGAAGGCGCCGCACTCACCGCGGCAGGGCCGCCGCCGGGCCGTGTCCGGGGCGCCGTCGGGAGGTGCGGTGCCGTTCGCGCGGCGCGCGGCGGGGTGGTTCGTACCGTCGTGCGAGGCGGGGTGGTGCGGGGAGCGCAGGGCCGGGTGCTTGGTCGGGGACAGCGGGATGACGGCCAGGCCGCGGGCGGCGGCCGTCAGGGCGTGGGTGAGGGCGGGGGCCGGTGCCGGGTCCGAGGCCGGTGCCGGGGCCGAGGGCTTTCGGGCGGTGGTGGCCATGGCTTCATATTCGTACGAGCGTTCGAGGATGGGAAGGGGGCATTTGTGGGGCGTGGCAGGGGCGCTCGGTACGGCCGGATTGCGCCGGGCGCTTGCCGGAACGCTTCACCTCTTGTCGCGCTTGGGGTGAAGGGGGGCGCTCTGTGTCCGGTCGGGGCTTTGGAGACAGGAAAGGTGGTGAAGGGGGTTTATCGACATGTCCTCACGCTTGCGTGCTAATCGGGGCTTCCGGGGTGGTTCCCCGGTGGTCCGTGGGCAACTCTGATCTTGCGACGTCGTGGGAACCCGCTGGGGCGGTCGGCCAACTGCCCTGGTGAAAGCCGTAGTCCAGGTAGCTTCACGCAGCTTCACGTACTTCCGGCAGGCAGCCGGTGCGTACCTCTTACTGGAGGAGCAATATGGCAAGCATCCGTACCGCCCGCGTTCTCGCCGCCGTCACCGCCGTCCCGCTCGCGGCAGCCCTCTTCACCGGCATCGCGGCGGCGGACACCGGCGCCGTGGCGGGCACCGGATCGAGCGCGGGTGTCGCCGGGATCGTCGGCAGCGGAGTCGGCCACAACAACAGCGGCAACTCGTCCACCACCGGTCAGCAGGCGGTGGGTTCCGGCGCCACGAACCAGAGCAACACCGCTCAGGTCAACGGCTCCGCGTTCACGGCCATCCAGCAGGGCAACCACAACGTGGCCATCCGCTTCACCCACTTCTGGTGAGCCGGGGCGGGCCGGCGTGCGCGTTGGGGACCTGCCGGCCCCGAGACCCTGTGGGTGTGCTTGTGGGGATGTGACACACAACTGCGCGGCGGTGCTTCGGCACCGCCGCGCAGGCGTATGCGGGCGTGTGTAGGCGTATGCGGGGGTGCGCAGGCGTGTGCGGGCGCATGCCGGGAACCCGTCCCTCCGGCGCCAGGTGCACCGCCCGGCCGCATCACCCGCCGCACCGCCCGGCCGCGTCACCCCAGGGTGAACCCGCACCCCGGTCCCCCTCCCCGTCCACCTTCAGGAGGTGCGGTCAGCCCCACCCCTACAACCTGAGGCGGACCCCGCTTCGGGACCTGCGGGCGATCCGCCGACCGGGGGACCGCTCCTAGCGTGGAGGACATGACCACACCCGTATGCACCAGCGCGTCGACCGCCGCCGTACCGGCCGTGCCGAGCCTGGCGTATCCGTCGTTCGCCTCGTACGTGCGGGCCCGCCAGTCGGTGCTGCTGCGCACCGCCCGGTCGCTGACCGCCAACCCGTGCGACGCGGAGGACCTGCTCCAGACCGCGCTGACCAAGACGTATGTCGCCTGGGAGCGGATCGAGGACCACCGGGCGCTCGACGGCTATGTCCGCCGCGCGCTGCTGAACACGCGTACGTCGCAGTGGCGCAAGCGCCGGGTCGACGAGTTCGCCTGCGACGAGCTGCCCGAACCGGATCCGCTGCCCGGCGCGGCCGACCCCGCCGAGCAGCAGGCGCTGCGCGACGCCATGTGGCGGGCGATCACCAAGCTGCCCACCCGGCAGCGGGCGATGGTCGTCCTCAGGTATTACGAGGACCTCTCCGAGGTGCAGACGGCCGAGGTGCTCGGCGTCTCCGTGGGCACCGTGAAGTCGGCGGTCTCGCGCGCGCTCGGCAAGCTCCGCGAGGACCCTGAGCTGGGGCGCGTGCGCTGACCGACCGTCCCGGCGTCCGGCGGCTACCCGTCCGGCGGAGCGTTCGGCGAGTGGTCCGGCGGGCCGTCCGGCCCCTCGGCTGATCGATCACCCGGAGCTAGTGACATACCGCGTGGTATGTGCGCAGAATCAGCGCACACCCTACTGCCGCGTAGGCAATGCCGCCCCGGGAGGACGCCGTGCTGAGCACCATGCAGGACGTACCGCTGACCGTCACCCGCATCCTGGTCCACGGGACGCGCGTGCACGGCCGGTCCCAGATCACCACCTGGACCGGGGAGGCCGCACCGCAGCGGCGCAGCTTCGCCGAGGCGGGCACCCGCGCGGTGCGCCTGGCGAACGCCCTGCGCGACGACCTCGGCGTCCGCGAGGACGATCGCGTGGCGACGCTCATGTGGAACAACGCGGAGCACGTCGAGGCGTATCTCGCCGTCCCCTCCATGGGCGCCGTGCTGCACACGCTCAATCTGCGCCTGCCCGCCGAGCAGCTGACCTGGATCGTCGACCACGCGGCCGACCGGGTGATCATCGTCAACGGCTCCCTGATCCCGCTGCTCGCCCCGCTGCTGCCGCACCTGAGGACGGTCGAGCACGTCGTCGTCTCGGGCCCCGGCGACCGCGCCCCGCTCGACGGCTGCTCGGCCCGGGTGCACGAGTACGAGGAACTGATCGCGGACAAGCCGGCCACCTACGACTGGCCGGAGCTGGACGAACGCCGCGCCGCCGCCCTGTGCTACACCTCCGGCACCACCGGTGACCCCAAGGGCGTCGTCTACAGCCACCGTTCGATCTATCTGCACTCCATGCAGGTCAACATGGCGCAGTCGATGGGCCTGACCGACCGCGACACCTCGCTGGTCGTGGTCCCGCAGTTCCATGTGAACGCCTGGGGGCTGCCGCACGCCACCTTCATGACCGGCGTCAACATGCTGATGCCGGACCGTTTCCTCCAGCCCGCCCCGCTCGCCGAGATGATCGAGCGCGAGCGCCCCACGCACGCCGCCGCCGTCCCCACCATCTGGCAGGGCCTGCTCGGCGAGCTGACCGCCCGCCCCCGCGACGTCTCCTCCCTCACCCAGGTCACCATCGGCGGCTCGGCCTGCCCGCCCGCCCTCATGCAGGCGTTCGACCGGCTCGGCATGCGGGTCTGCCACGCCTGGGGCATGACGGAGACCTCCCCGCTGGGCACGGTGGCCCGCCCGCCGGCGTACGCGTCCGGCCCGGACGAGGAGTTCGCCTACCGTCTCACCCAGGGCCGCTTCCCGGCCGGTGTCGAGGCCCGCCTGACCGGTCCCGGCGGCGAACGCCTCCCCTGGGACGGCGAGTCGGCGGGCGAGCTGGAGGTGCGCGGCCCGTGGATCGCGGGCGCCTACTACAACGGCCCGGACGCCGAACCGCTGCGCCCCGCCGACAAGTTCAGCGAGGACGGCTGGCTGAAGACCGGCGACGTCGGCACCATCTCCCCGGACGGCTTCCTCACCCTCACCGACCGCGCCAAGGACGTCATCAAGTCCGGCGGCGAGTGGATCTCCTCCGTCGACCTGGAGAACGCGCTGATGTCCCACCCGGATGTCGCCGAGGCCGCCGTCGTCGCCGTCCCCGACGACAAGTGGGGCGAGCGCCCGCTGGCCACGGTCGTCCTCAAGGAGGGTTCCACCGCCGACTTCGAGTCGCTGCGCGCCTTCCTCGCCGAGGAGGGGAAGATCGCCAAGTGGCAGCTCCCGGAGCGCTGGACGATCGTCACCGCGGTGCCGAAGACCAGCGTGGGGAAGTTCGACAAGAAGGTGCTGCGCAGGCGGTACGCGGCGGGCGAGCTGGACGTCACCAGCCTCTGAACCGTCATGCGGCAGGCTGCGGCTCCGGAGGAGGACGCTCCGGGGGAGGACAGACAGCGGTGCCGGGCAGGGAGCCCTCCGGCTTCCCGCCCGGCACCGGGCAGCGGGTCCGGACGCGGGCCAACGCGAGCCCGAACACGCCGCGTCCCTCCCCGCGTCCCCCTGCGCCTCCCGCGTCCCCCTGCGCCTCCCGGCCTCACCGCCGTACCGACGTGCTCACCCAGCCCACCACCAGCCACAGCGCGGCCACCGCGCAGACCCCGGTCCAGCCCCAGTGGGCGAAGGCGGGTGCCGCCACGGAGGAGGCCAGCGCGGCTCCGGCGAAGCCCGAGACGACGTAGGCGGTGTTGGCGGTCGCCGGGGCGGAGGTGGTGGTCAGCGCCAGGGTCTGGTTGGCGACGTGGGAGGCGACCAGGGCCGCGTGGATCGCGATCGCGGCCACGAACAGCGCCACCACCGTGTGCCCGCCCAGCCAGAACAGCGGCACGGAGACGGCGGCCAGGACGTAGGCCGACCGTACGACCTTGGCGGCGCCGAAGCGGTCCACCAGCCCGCCCGCGAGCGGCGCCACCGCGCTCGCCGCCAGTCCGAAGAGCCCGAAGAGTCCGGCGGTCGCGATCGACAGGCCGTACGCCGGGCCGGTGAGCAGCAGCGCGAGCGAGGTCCACAGCGCGCTCCAGGCGCCGAACATGCCCGCCTGCCGCAGGCACGCCCGCCACAGGTCGGGCGAGCGGCGGGCCAGACCGGGCAGCGAGGTGATGCCGGACAGCAGCGGGCCGGTGCCGCGGCGGCCCTCCGACGGCAGGGCGAGGGCGGTCGCCAGACCGAGGACCACGGTCAGCAGGGACGCGCCGACGAACACCCACCGCCAGCCGAACGCCTGTCCGGCCAGCGCGCCGACGACCCGTGCGGCGACGATGCCGGTGAACAGGCCCGCGATCACGACGGCCACGTGCCGGGCGCGGCGGTCGGCGGGGGCGCGTTCGACGACCAGCGGGACGAGCAGCTGCGGGACGACGGTCGCGGCGGAGGCGACGAAGACGGCGGCGGCGAGCGCGCCGGTGCCGGGCGCGACGGCGGCTATGAGCAGGGCGGCCGTCGTCGCCACGGACAGCGCGGCCACCAGCGGGCGCCGGTTGACCCGGTCGCCGAGCGGGGCGAAGAAGAGCAGGCCCGCCGCGTACCCGAACTGGGCCACCGAGGCGATCCAGGCCACCGCCGAGGGCGCCGAGCCGAAGTCGTGGGCGATGAGGGGGAGCAGCGGCGCCGCGAGGTAGATGTTGCCCGCGGTCACCGCGGTGCACACGGCGATCAGCGCCAGGAAGGCGTTGGGGCCGAGCCCCCGCCGGGCGGCCGGAGCCGGGGCGGCGTCGACGGCGTCGGCGGCATCGGTGGTGACGGTGGTGACGGTGGTGGCGGTGGTGGTGACGGGGGTCGTGGCCGTGAGGACCGCGGTCCTGGACGCGGCAGGGGCTGGGGACGACGGGGACGACGGCATGGTGCGTGGGCCTCCGGTACGGGCGGGTGGGCGAGGGGTGGAGCTGGAGCGTGGAGCCGTTCCATGGCGCCATGGCCAGCCGGTTGTCCATAACCAACTGGTTGGTTGGCGCGTGGAACAGTCTGCTCCCGCTCTGGATCTTCTGTCAACCAAATAGTTGGTTGCTAACGGGGTACGCTGCCCTCATGGCACCAAGAGACCCCGAGGCCACCAAGGCGCGGATCTTCGACGCGGCGGTGGCCGAGTTCGCCCAGCACGGCATCGCGGGCGCCCGTATCGACCGGATCGCCGCTCAGGCCAAGGCCAACAAGCAGCTCATCTACGCCTACTTCGGCAACAAGGCGGAGCTGTTCACCCATGTCCTCGGCAGATCCATGGTCGACCTCGCCGCCGCCGTCCCCATCGATCCGGACGACATCGACGGCTGGATGGACCGCCTCCTGGACTACCACGCCACCCACCCCGAGCTGCTGCGCCTGCTCTTCTGGGAGGGCGTCGAGTACGGCACCGGCGAACTCCCCGACGAACCGGCCCGCCACGCGCACTACGCCGCCAAGGTCACCGCGCTCCGGGACGGCCAGGAGCGGGGCGTGATCACCGACGCCCTCCCGCCCGAGGACCTCATGTTCCTGCTGGTCTCCCTGGCGGGCTGGGCCTCGGTGGTGCCGCAGATACGACGGATCCTGGTGGGTGACGACGACGCGGCCCGCGACCGCCTGCGGTCATCGATCCGCGAGGCGGCCCTGCGGGTGGTACGGCCCTGACACCCCCGGGGCCGCGGCAAGGGCGCCCCCGGCACGGAGGAGTACGGGAGGAGCCGGGAGGAGTACGGGGCACGGCGGCGTACGGGGACGGGGGTACGTCAGTTGGTCCCGATGCGGGCCAGCAGATCCACGATCCGGGTCTGCACCTCGGTACTGGTCGACCGCTCCGCGAGGAACAGCACCGTCTCGCCGGACGCCAGCCGCGGCAGCTCCGCCTGGTCGACGGCGGCCGTGTAGACCACCAGCGGGGTGCGGTTGAGCTGCCCGTTGGCGCGCAGCCAGTCGAGGATCCCGGCCCGGCGGCGGTGCACCTGCATCAGGTCCATCACCACCAGGTTCGGCCGGAACTGCCCCGCGAGCGCCACCGCGTCGGCGTCGCTCTCGGCCCGCGCCACGCGCATCCCGCGCCGCTCCAGCGTCGCGGTCAGCGCCAGCGCGATCTCCGTGTGCTCCTCGATCAGCAGGACGCGCGGCGGGTGCTGCTCGCTGTCGCGCGGCGCGAGCGCCTTCAGCAGGACGGCCGGATCGGCACCGTACGCCGCCTCCCGGGTCGCCTGTCCGAGTCCGGCCGTGACCAGCACCGGAACCTGCGCGGCGACCGCCGCCTGGCGCAGCGACTGCAACGCGGTCCGGGTGATCGGCCCGGTCAGCGGGTCGACGAACAGCGCGGCGGGGAACGCCGCGATCTGCGCGTCGACCTCCTCGCGCGAGTGCACGATGACGGGCCGGTAGCCGCGGTCGCTGAGCGCCTGCTGCGTGGTGACGTCCGGCGCGGGCCAGACCAGCAGCCTGCGCGGGTTGTCCAGCGGCTCCGGCGGCAGCTCGTCGTCCATCGGCTGCGGGCGCGGCGGATCCGCGACCTCCACGGCACCGCCGGGCCCGTCCAGCGGTTCGGGTCCCTCGGCGGCGTTCTCGTCCGGGGCGCCTATGGCGTACGAGCGTCCGGCGCCCTCGGTGCCCGGCGCGCGCCGCGGCTGACCGGGGCCGGGCAGCGGCGACGGGGCCGGGGCGCCCGGCGCGCCGGAGGCTCCCGGGGCTACGGGGGCCGGAGGGGCTGCCGGGGCGGGGGGCATGGCGGGCGCGCGGCCGGGAGCCGGCTGCGCGGCGGGCCGTTCGGGCGCCGACGGGTGCGGGCGGGTCCCCGGCTCCGGGCGCTGCTGCTCGGTGCGCGCGGCGGCCGGGTCGGGCGGGGTGCCCAGCTTGCGGCGGCGCCCGGAACCGCCCGGCGCGTGCGGGGGCGGGGTGGCGGACGGCTGCTGCACCTGAGCGGCCTGACGGCTGAAGGGCACGCCCTGCCCGAGCGTGCGCACGCTGATCGAACGCCCCTGCGTCGAGTCGGGGTCCGCCGGTGCGGCGGCCTCGGCGGGCAGCGGCTGGGCGGCCCTCGGCGGCCTGACGCCCGGTCGGCCCTGGCCCTGAGGACGGCCGGCGGGCTGCTCGGGCGGCAGAGGGGTGCCGGTGGCCGGGGTGGCGTGGCCGGGCGTGCCGTGGGGCGGCGTACCGGCGTCCGGGACGGGGGCGGACGGCACGGAGGGCGGCGCGCCCGGGACGGGGGGACGGCCGGGCGGTGCCGGTACGGAGCCGGTGGCGCCGTTCGGCGGCGGCGGTACGGGGACGCCGGTGCCCGAGGTGTCGTCGGCGCCGCCGGGCCACGGCGGCGGCGGAACCGGGGCGACCGCGGGGGTGCTCGCGGGAGGGGTGGGCTGTCCGGCCGGGACGGGACCCGTGCCCCGGGCGGGCAGCGGGTGACGCGCGGGCAGCGGCTGCCCGGGGACCTGCGGGCCCGGGGCCTGAGCACCTGGCGCCTGCGGTCCGGTGCTCTGCGGTCCGGTGCTCTGCGGTCCGGGCACCGCCGGGGGAGCAGACGCGGGTGAGGCGGGTGAGGCAGGTGTGACAGGCGGGGCAGGGGCGATCGTGCCCTCGGGGGGCTGGGTCATCGCCCGCCGACGGCGACCGGTGGGCGCGCTCGTGGGGTGGGGCTGCGGCGGAGTGTGATCTTCAGCCTGGTCGTGGCCCACGGGGTCGTGTCGGCCGTCGTCGGCGCCGGAAGCCGCCACCGCGCCCCGCGCTGCGGACGGCTGCTGGGCCTGGGCCTGGGGCTGAGCCTGGGCCTGCTGCGGCATGTGCGGCACGGCGGGCCGGTGCGGCGGCGGTGGCGGAACCGGCGGACCACCGGCCTCGGCACCGGGCACCCCGGGCGCCCCGAGACGGACGCCGTTCTCGCCCTCGCCCTCGGCATCGTCATCGGCTTGGTCGGCGGGCCGGTCCGCGTCGGCGGGCGGCAGCGCGAAGACCGTACGGGGAGCCGCTTCCTGCGCGGCGGCACGCTCGTTCGCCGCCGCCAGGGCACGCCGACGGCGCCCGGTCGGCTGCACGGCGGGGTCACCGGGTGCCTCGTCGGCGGGGCCGTCCGGGGCGGCGGGCAGGGCCGGGGGCAGTGCGTGCGGTTCGCCGGTCTGCGGCCGGGCCCGGCGGCCGGTGGGCGCGGCGGGTGCGGGCACGCCCTGCGGCGGCACCGTACCGCCGAGGCCGGTGCCTGTCGCCGCCGTACCCGCGGCGTGCTCGGCCGCCGTCAGCACGGCGCCCTCGCTCACATCGGGGTCCTCGGCGGGCCGGCCGCGCCGCCGCCCCGTGCCGCCGGAACCGTCCGTGCCGCCGGAGCCGTCCGTGCCGGATGAGCCGGGAAAGCCGGAAGAGGCGCCCGGAGCGGATGCCGACGCGGCCGCGGACCCGGACCCGGACCCGGACCCGGACGCGGGGGCCTCGGCCGCCCGCCGCCTGCGCCGCCCGGTCGGAGCCGACGCGGCACCGGGCACGTCGCCGGAACCCGGTCCTGCGGCGGTCCCGGCGTCGGGCGCCGAGCTGCCGCCCGGCTCGCCGTCCCCGTCCAGGAACGCGTCCGTCGAGGACCGCCGGGCACGGCGCCGTCCGCCACCGGGCGCCGTGGCGGAGCCCGAAGCCTGCGCGGGCAGGGCGACCACGGCGGCACCCGCCGCGCCCCCCGGGACCGCCTCGGCGCCCGCGCCCACGGCGGGTTGATCCGGTCCGGGTCCGGGGCCGGGTCCGGGTCCGGCCGGGCCCAGGGCGGCCGTGTGCGGAGCCGCCGGGCCGAGGGCACCGGGCAGACCCGCCGCGACGGCGCCCGCCCCGCCGCCGATCGGCACTTCGAGGACGTACGCGCTGCCGCTCATCCCCGGCACCTGGTGGGTCTGGAGCACACCGCCGTGCGCCCGGACGATCCCGCGCACGATCGGCTCGTGCACCGGGTCGCCGCCGGCGTACGGCCCGCGCACCTCGATGCGTACCACCGAGCCGCGCTGCGCCGCCGCGACCACCACGGTGTTGTCCATGTAACCGGCCGCCGACACGGGCGCGTTGCCGGTCGCGTCCACGCCCGCGACGTCCGCGACGAGGTGCGCGAGCGCGGTGGCCAGGCGACCCGGGTCGACCTCGGCCTCGATGGGCGGCGCGTGCACGGCGAACTGCACCCGGCCGGGCCCGACCAGGTCCACCGCCCCGTCGACTCCCGCCGCGACGACGGCGTCCAGCATCACCTTGGTACGGGTGATCTCCTCGCTGCCGATGTCGAGGCGCTGGTAGCCGAGGACATTGTCGATGAGGGTGGTGATCCGCGAGTAACCGGCGGAGAGGTGGTGCAGCACCTGGTTGGCCTCGGGCCACAGCTGGCCGGCGTCGTCGGCGGCGAGGGCCGCCAGTTCGCGGCGCAGCTCGTCCAGGGGGCCGCGCAGGGAGTCGCCCAGCAGGGTCAGCAACTGCTCGTGGCGGGCGGCGAGGGCCTCGTAGCGGTCCTTCTCGCGCTCGCCCAGGGCGGCGTACCGGTCCTCGCCCGCGGCCAGTTCCTCCGCCTGCCGTTCGATCAGCTCCTCGACCTCGGCGGCATGGCGGCGGCGCAGCGTGTCCAGTGCGGCGGCGTGCTCCTCGGCGAGCTGCTCCCGCTCCTGCGCGTAGTGCTCCTCGGCGGCGGTCTGCGCCTCGACGAGCGCGTCGTAGGGGCGCCGGTCGGTGAACGTCATCACGGCGCCGACGAGCTGGTCGCCGTCGCGCACGGGCGACGTGGTCAGGTCGACGGGCACCTTGTCGCCCGCCTTGGACCACAGCACCTGGCCGCGGACCCGGTGCTTGCGCCCGGAGCGCAGGGTGTCGGCGAGCGGGGACTCCTCGTACGGGAACGGCGAGCCGTCGGCGCGGGAGTGCAGGACGAGGGTGTGCAGTTCGCGGCCGCCGAGTTCACCGGCGCGGTAGCCGAGGATCTGGGCGGCGGCCGGGTTGACGAGCACGATGCGCCCGTCGGTGTCAGTGCCGACGACGCCCTCGGCCGCGGCCCGCAGGATCATCTCGGTCTGCCGCTGCGAACGGGCCAGTTCGGCCTCGGTGTCGACGGTGCCGGCGAGGTCGCGGACGACCAGCATCAGCAGTTCGTCGCCGGTGTAGCCGGAGCCGTCGTAGGCGTGCTGGCCGTTCGGCAGATTCGCGCTCGTGACCTCGACCGGGAACTCGGTCCCGTCGGTGCGCCGTGCGGTCATCCGGGTCGGCTTGGTCCGCGCGCGCGGGTCGATGTGGTCGGGGCGGCGCATCGAGCCGGGGATGAGCTTGGAGTCGAACTGCGGCAGCAGATCGAGCAGCCCGCGCCCCACCAGGGCGGTGCCCGGCGTCTCGAAGGTCTCCAGGGCGATGGTGTTGGCGTTGACGACGGTGCCGTTGGCGTTGACCAGCAACAGCGCGTCGGGCAGCGCGTCGAGTATGGCAGCGAGGCGAGCAGCGCCTCGGGATGGCCTGCTGCTCACGAACGCTTCCTTCCTGTCACCGCTCCTTGCCCACCGCGGGGGCCATCTTGCCAACCGGCCCGCGGAGTGTCACGCGAGCGAGTCTAAGCGCTGAGGTTGCGCGCGCGACGCCGGATGAGAGGGAGGTCGCACGGGGAAGTGACGTCGGACCTGTGACCGTACGGTTCCGTGAACCGGTGACCGCAGGGTCCGCCGCGTGCCGGACTCCGCCCGCCCGCCCCGGTCTTCCGCGCCCTACCTCCCGAGGCCGGGCAGCACCGGCACGAGCCCGTCCCAGCGGCTGATCGCGCACCCGTCGCGGCGGTCGTAGCGCGCGTCCACCGGGCGTCCCGCCCAGGTCCCCGTGATGTGCGCGGTGGCCGGACCGCCGTACTGGAGCGTGCAGACACTGCCCTCCTGGACCGGCGCGAAGGTGTCCCGGCCCCAGCGCGTCTGCCCGTCCAGCACCCGGCAGGCTCGCCGCACGTCCGGGTGACTGCCGCCGCCCGGGTGGCAGTACAGCTCGTACGTCCCGTCCTTGCCCGCACCGGCGTGCCGCACTGTCACGGTGAGGTGGTCACCGCCCCGGTCCTCGGGCCGGACCGGCGGAGGCGCGCCGACCGAACCGGGGCCGACCGAGACAGGGGAGACACCGGGGACGCCCGGGACACCAGGGGCCGCCGAGGCAGGCCCGGCAGCCATGGTGGACACGGCGGACAGCACCGCCAGGGACGCGGCGGCCCCGAGGAGGAACCGGAACCGGCGCGCGGAAGCGGCACGAGCCGAAGCCGCGCGGGAGACGGACGACGACGCTGAGGAAGAACCGACCTGGACCATGCCCGGACTAACGCGCCGCGCCCCGAGACGTTGCGCCCGACCCGCTCGGCCCCACCGGAAGGGCTTTGCCCTGGGGCCCGCCTGCCTAGTACCGTGGGAGGCGATTGGTGACACCCCGCTCGTCTGTGTCATCATCTGCACGCACCGATCACGCGCTCGCGTGGGCGGTTGTGCTGGAGGCGTCGCCTAGTCCGGTCTATGGCGCCGCACTGCTAATGCGGTTTGGGCCTTAAAGCCCATCGAGGGTTCAAATCCCTCCGCCTCCGCGCAAGATCACGAAGCCCCGGTCCATCGGACCGGGGCTTCGTCGTTCCCTCCCCCGGCCCTCCCCCCCACCGCACCACGTTTCCGCAGGTCACAAGGGGTGCGGGGAATGGATTTCACATGGCGGCGGCAGTCATGTAATGTTCTTCCTGTCGCCGCGAACGGCCCGCAAGGACCGGAAGCCAAGACACAAAACAGAACAAGCACTCGTAGCTTAACGGATAGAGCATCTGACTACGGATCAGAAGGTTGCAGGTTCGAATCCTGCCGAGTGCACAGCAGACCAGAAGCCCCGGAGAGATCCGGGGCTTCTGGCGTTGGTGGTGGATGCCTGTAGTCGGGCAGCACCTTGCGTTCCGCGCCGGGCCTTCGAGGCAGTCAGCTCGCGTTCGTGCGGCGGCGCCCCCGGAGACGGCAGTCGGGAACGGCAGCCAAGAGCCCGGGACGCGGGCGCCGCGCTCCCGCGCGTCCCGGAACAGAGATCGGGCTGGTGCGAAGAGCGCGTCCGGCTTCCGGCAGGTCAGGAAGCGATGAGGCGGCTGGTGAAGCCGTCGCGGATGAGGGATTCGTACGCTCCACACACGTCGGCCGGGACATCCTGTTCGACGGCGAATCCGCGCCTCGGGTACTCGATCACCCGCTGGAGATCACCGACGAGCATGTCCAGGACGAGCTTCTCGTCACCGATGGACTTCACGTAGTCGTCGAGTTCCAACGGCTCCGACGCGCAGAGGATCTCGACGTCGGGCCACAGCTTGCGGGCGGTCGCGTACGAGCGCCGTTCCATGTACGGCTTGGAGACCAGGAGCACGGTGGCCGGGACGATGCCGACGGCGGCGAGGACCGCACGGGAGAGGGTGATGTTCTGCCCGGTGTTGCCGGCGGACGGTTCGAGCAGGATCGCCTCGGAGGGGACGCCGAGGCCGATGGCGTGCTCGCGGAAGTGGACGGCTTCGCCGCGTGGGAAGACCTTGGCGGTGGTGGGGCTGTTGCCGCCGGTGAAGACCAGGGTCGGGAACAGCCCGGCGCGGTACAACTCGGCCGAGCGGGTGGCGACGCCGAGGTCGTGACTGCCCAGGCCGATCGCCACGTCGACCGGCCGCAGCGCGTGGCGCATCTGGTGGTACTCCCAGATCAGCGCGGCCCGCTTCCACTGGTCTTCAGTGATGGCCTGCTGGTTGTCGCCCACGCGTCTCTCCCTGTCACCGTCGCCGGGGGCCAATCCGGCTCTCTCTCGTAGCCTTGATGCCCTCGATGCTGCGCAGTTGGTGCACGAGTCCGTACTGGGCGGCCGTGCGAATGGCTTGATCGAGGACGAGGAGTCCATCATCCCGGGTCGCCGGGTCGGAGAGCAGGATGTGGCCGTAGGCGGTGTCCAGCCGTACGCGTTGCATCGGTGAGTCGGTGGTCCCACTGCTGCGGGCGATGCCGATGAAGTGCAGGGCTTGGGTGAGGTCGCCGGCACCACGACGGGCAAGGGCGAGTTTCTGGTGGGCCACCGACCAGTCATCGGGTTCGGTCAGGTCCTCGAAGTCGCGGGTCGCGGCCTGCATGACGTGGGTCGCGTAGCCATGCCGGCCGTTCTTGCTCAGCGCGGTACCGACCCACAGGCGGGCCCTGGCACGGTCCCGGAGGGAGAGCCGGTCGTCGGCGGCGAGGGTTTCGTATTGGCGGGCCGCGATCTCCAACTTGCCGGACATTTCCGCGACCACCGCGAGGGAGAGGTCGAGCTGGGCAACCCGACGCGGGATGCCGAGCTGGGTGAAGACCGCGCGTGCCGCTGCATACGAGTGCTGGGCGGAAAGGGGACCGAGTACGCAGCCTTGATCGCGTTTGAGATCACCGAGCAGCGCGGTCGAGCGGGCGAAAAGATACAGGCCCTTCTCGTCCAGTTCCCGGGCGTCGTACCGGGCCAACCAGCGGCTGAGGAGGCTGTCGGCGAAGGCGAAGTTCTGCTGGGAGAGCGCGATCACCACGCGGTCCAGGTCCTCGGCCCACGATTCGTACTCCCAAGCGCGAGGGCCGGTGCCGATGACGCGGCGGGCAGCATTCTGTACGGTGCCGGCCATCCCGGACAAGATCGTCTCGAAGCGCAGATGGGCGGAGGCATCCGCGCGGGCGAGGGCGGTGTCGAGGATGGCCTGCGTGTCGGGCCGTGGCTCGGTTGCCGCGCGCTTGCTCTCCCACTTCGAGACCGTGGCGACGGCAACTCCGAGGTGCTCGGCGAAGGCGCGCACGCTCAACCGCAAGGCGAGACGCAGGGCCCTGGTCTCTAAGCCGGTCCACTGGTGCACGGTGGCCACGCGTCACTCCCTTCCACCGTCATCGAAGCAGACGCGAGTAGGCCGCGGGACGAAAGTGGAACGAAAGTAGAACGATGGGTGATTGGCCGGAAGTTCGCTGACGTTCATGCTCGTTTCCGTCACCACGTGGCGACCCATGGGAGGGCCCCCGGACGGCCCTCTCACTGAACGCCGCCTGGTCAGCAGACCGGTGATCAACGGTCTGCTGCGGTGACACGGGTCTCCGAAGCCCGGCAGGAGGAGCTGGGTCCTCGGTAGAGGGCGCCGGCTTCCGGAACGCACAAAGCCCTGACGACCGCGGGAACGGCCCCAGGGCCCGGCCGATCTGAGAGAGCAGACCGACATGCCGCAACCTACAACGCGGGTCCGTCCGACCGGGCACCCCGACTACAGCGAGACGCTGTCGCGTGATCCCGGAAGCGCCGTGACCGCGCGTGGCCTCGTACGCACCGCCCTTGCCGCCTGGGGGCTCGACGACCTGACCGACGACGCCGTCCTGATCGTCTCCGAGCTGGTGGCCAACGCCGTTCGGCACGCCAGGCGGCGGTCCATCCGCGTGATGGTGGAACGCATCGCGCCGCGCACGGTACGGGTGGCCGTCGCGGACTTCTCCCGTGCGCTGCCTGAACTCTGTGCGCCGAAGAATGACGAGGAGGGCGGACGCGGCCTGGCTCTCGTCGTGGCGCTGGCGGCGAACTGGGGCGCGGATGAGCGGCACTGGGGGAAGGTCGTGTGGGCAGATCTGGAGGCGCGCAGGTGACCGACGGACCAAGCCCCACGCGTAGCCTGGCCCGAGCCCACCTGTCCCAACTGATCGCCATGTTCGGCACGGACGGGCGTCTGCGGATCAACACAACTCCTGCTCCCGCCCCAGCCAGCTCAGCCCCCGCTGCCGCCCCTGACGGTGATGAGCCGGAGGACGACGAGCAGACCTGAGGCCGGTGCTACAGATCTCCCTACCTCATCAAGGCACCCGGCTGCGCTCCGCTCCGCCGGGCGCGCTTCCCGGCTCTGGCTGCGCCCGCGCTCCTGCCCTCGGCTCGCTCGGCGCTGCCGCCGCCGACGCGCGCCCGCTGTGTAGGCCCGTGGGGCATGAGACGAGAACCAAGCCCGCGGCTTCAAGACGATGCCTCCGGCGGGGGCGCTCAGACTCCGGGATGGGACGGGGCACCGTTCGCGAGTGCCGGCCGGAGCGGGGCGAGCGTCGTGGGGCTCCCATCCCGACCACCTTCGACCCAGGCAGAGCCGAGCAGTCGCGGCCCAGGGTGTCAAGGTCGTTCGTACAGTGGCGCGCTCCACCTTGACGCCCTGAACCACGCCCGCTCCACGGTGTGTGGGTCGACGGCGGACGGGATGGGAGCTAGGGAAGTGGTGGGTGAGGAAGTCGGTTAGCTGACTCAGGTAGTCGATAGAGAACCTTCACACCCTTTACGCGCCGGTCCGGTTCCGCTCCTAAGGACTTTTGCCGTACGGTGGGGTCAAGCGCTGACCCGTGGCTCATGCTGCGGCTAGGCACTTTCCGCCCCCTGGTGATGCCAGGGGGCCTTAACTTTTTCGCACGACAATTCCGGGCGCTGGACCGCCGGACATCCTGTTGGTCTCGCGCCTCATGGCATCACCCAGCTCAAGCCACATATCCGCTGGGCACACCGTAGAGACCGAACGTGAGGGCGGCACGTACGTGCGAAACGCCGCATAAGCTACAAGGTCGGCAAACTGGATGAAGTAGGAATGATCCGAACGTCGTGGCACAGGGTCGTCAAGTAGCATCCGCGCTGGGACCTTGAGAGAGCCCGTTCCGTAGGCGCTACCAGCGGTCATGTGCCGACGAGATTTTCGCACGAGGCGCCGAACGTGATCGTCTTCACCCTCGTCATGGAAGATCATGATCGGAGTCTGCGCTGCGTGGCTAGCTCGCTCCAAGCGCTGTAGGAGCGTTGTCCAGGCAAGTTCGAAGCAAGCTCCGTCACTGAGCTCAACACCTCGCTTGTCAATGATGACGGCGAAGGCTTTGGCTCCTAGATCCGCCAAGACTCGCATGTGAGCTCGGTAGATGACTTGCCGACCACTCGGGCCGATGCCTAGCTGCCGGATGCTTCCACTGTTCCGCAGAAGAAAGTTGGCCTTGAGCTCTGACCGCATGAGGATGCCGAACTTGTCCCGGAGGCGCCTCCGGAAGGCAACGGCCTCATCGAACGAGGTGGCCCACTTGTGATCTTCTATCAGGACGCACCCAAGGGTGTACGTCAGGGTGCCTCCCCGCTCAACGGCACCAGTGTTGCCAGACTCGTCGATGTAGGCCATTAGCACCACAACATCATGCAGCACTCACCCGGGGTAAAACCATCCTGTCATTCAAGCTGAGTGATCTATGGTCGCTGCCCAGTCCGGTCTAACCGTCGATGTCAGTGGTTGGCGCCAGACTTGACTTATGACTACTCGAAGAGGTTGGCCGCGAGACCGGTACACCGGGCCGGGCGGCGGTATGTCTACGGGGCCAGGAGGAGGCATGTCCACTGGGCCAGGTGGAGGCATGTCGACTGGGCCCGGGGGTGGGATGTCCACCGGTCCCGGCGGCGGCATGTCAACTGGACCAGGCGGAGGACTATCTACCGGTCCCGGCGGAGGGCTGTCCACTGGACCGGGAGGTGGGCTCTCAACCGGTCCAGGAGGCGGTCTTTCGACTGGTCCCGGGGGCGGGTTGTCTACCGGCCCAGGGGGAGGTCTCTTCACGGGGCCGTGCACCAACCCTTATCGGAGTGTGCAACCGCCTCGACATGTCCTGCTGCCGTACCTCAGACAGCATGGCATGGGTCACATCGCTGATCTCCTGGAGAGATACGGGTAGATCACGGCTCTGTGAGCCGTACGGCAGTTTGGCCACTGCTGTACAGCAGCGAAGTACCCCAACCTCAGCAACCGGCTCCGTCCAGTTGCGTCTCTCGGCGGCCCTGGTGTGGCTGGTATGACCGTTCGCGACCAAGTCACATAGAGCTACGGATCAGAAGGTTGCAGGTTCGAATCATGCCGAGTGCACACAGATGAGAGGCCCCGGAGAGATCCGGGGCCTCTTGCGTTTCAGGTTTGGACGGTACGGGTTTCGGCCGTGCCCTTGGTGCGGAAGCGGGTGCCGCCACCCGGCAAGTGCAAGTGAAGTACGGCAACGCTCCTGTACGGCACCGTCCATGGTGAAGGTGAGGCACTGGACCAGGGGCGGTCCCGTCCCGGGGTGCGTCAGCGGCCGATGGCTCGCAGGATCCGCTCATGAGGTCGCGAGTCTCCCGACCGGACTTCTTGGCCGTCCGTGCCTGATCGCTTCTATGCCGAGGGGCGGCCTGCGAGCTGGGCCACTCGAAGTGCGTGGGAACGGATCTGCGCGCCTGGCTGGTGTCTGCTGGTTACGGACGGACGGACGGACGGACGGGTGAGGTGGTGGTGTCCGGCCCCGTGGGCGCAGTGCCGCGGTGTCTGGACCGGGCTGACGGGTGGCTGCCATCATCAGCGGAAGCCAAATCGACTGTGAACAACGGGGGTTGGGATGCCGGGAGCGCCCTCGGGAGGTGGTGCGCCGGGACACGGGCCGGACGGCGGACCGAGGCCGGCGCCGACACCGTCCCCCGATCCAGCGCCGACTCCGCCCCCCGACCCGACTCCGCCCCCCGGCCCCTCACCGGTGCCCGATCCGCCACCGGTGCCCGCGCGCAGGCCGCTCGGAGAGGTTGCCGCGCTGATTTCGGCGGGCACCGGGCTGCTGGGGCTGCTGCTCGGCTTCTTCGGGCTGCCGGCGGTGGTGAGCTCGCCCACCGCGGTGCGGGTCACGGTGACGGAGACGGCGACGGTTCCCGGGCCCACCGTGACGGTGACCGCTCCGAGTGCCGATCACCCTGATCCCGGCTCCGGCCCCTCGGCATCGCCGTCCGGCTCCCCCGGCGCGGAACGGCAGTCGCTGACGTTGTTCGACCCCGTCGACGGGAGCGCAGCGCTCAGCGCGGGTTCGGGGACGTTGAAGGGGAAGGCGTATGCGGACGCCGTCACGGTGGCCTTCTGCACCACCGGCAGGTTCACCGAGTACAACCTCGGCACGGACTGGAAGAAGTTCCGCGCGACAGTCGGGCTCGACGACGGATCCTCCGACTGGCCGATGAGGGTGCAGATCGATGCCGACGGACGTCACCTCAAGAATGTCCGCGCGGGCCTGGGCGATCCTCAGGGGATCGACGTCGACGTCACGGGAGTCACACGGCTGAGGATCGGCTATGAGGTGCTGGGCGACACCTGCGACTACGAGAACCAACCCCGGCTGGTGCTCGGGAACCCGGCTCTGTCCCGCTGAGGGAGGGGCCCGCCCCCAGGGGGGAGCCCTGGCGGACGAGAGGCCCCGGAGGGGGCCGGGGCCTTCGGCCGATTCCGGCGAGTGCGGTGGCGGAGAGAGACTGACGTCCGGGGGACGTGGTGCGGGCGGCTGGGGAGGGTGCTGTGCAGCAGGAGTGGCCGGAGGGGGAGTACGCGGATCCGGATGCGGCGCGGGAGCGTTATGACGCGGACATGCGGGCGTCGCGTGGTGCGATGCGCAATCTGTTCCGTGTGGAGATGCCCGTCGCACACGTGGGCCTGGTGATCGTGATCATCGCGACCGTGTTCGTGGGGACGGTCTGGTCGCCCCGGGCGGGGGCGACCGTCGCGGGGGCCTTTGCCGGGCTGTTCGCCGTCGCTCTGGGCGTGGCGCTCCTGGTGGGTGGCCGGGGGCGGGACGCGGTGCGCGCCGCGTACAAGTTCACGTTCGGCTGGGCGGAATGGATCTAGCCCCGGGCCCGGACGTCAGGCGGGGACGTGCGCGGTCGGCCGGGGGGAAGGGGCCAGGCGGCGGGAGCGTACCGCCAGGGCGATCATGACGGCCGGGATCAGGAGGTCGTTGACGAGGACTCCGCCGGTGTTGCCGGGGGCGTGGTCGCCGTTGGCGAACCACTGGTAGAGGTGGCCGGCCAGGGCGCCCCAGAGGAACATCCCGCCGCCGAGCCCGATGGTGATGCGCTCGCGGGCGGAGGCCGAGGCGGCCCGGAAGCCCATGACGGCCAGGCCGAGGTTGGCGAAGGCGATCTCGACCATGAAGGGCGTCCGGCCGAAGCCGATCGCCTCGGCCATGGTGTCCGGGACGGCGAGGAACGCGACCGTCATCCACAGGCTCCCGATGCCGAAGGCGCCGATGGCCCACCAGCGCTGCCAGATCTCCAGCGCCTCCTCGCGGGAGCGGGCGCGGCGGGCGCGCAGGAAGGCGCCGGCGGCCGGTACCAGGATCCAGACCAGCGGGAAGGCGGAGCGGGCCAGGTAGGAGAAGTTGTCGTCCATGACTTCAGTCTTACCTAGTTAACATTAACGCGTCAACACTCAGGTAGGGTGATGCCGTGGATGACGGACTCGGAGATCTGCTGCACCGCGTGGTCCTGCTGCTGGGCGAGGCGGCCCGGCGGCGTACGGACGGCGGCCCCGGCGGGCTCACCTACAGCCAGATCAGGCTCCTGGGCACGCTGGAGGACATCGAGCCGACGACGCAGCACGGGCTGGCGCAGGCCCTGTCGGTGTCCGACCCGGCGATCAGCCGCGCGCTGCGGCCGCTCGAAGCGGACGGCCTGGTACGCATCACCGTCGACCCCGCACACGCACGCCGCCGCCTGGTCCGCCTCACCGAGACCGGCCGGAGGGCCTTCCACGGCGCCGGAAGGCCGCTGCACGACGAACTCCGCGCCGCACTCGTCGCGGCCGGCTTCCCCTACGAGCGCTACCTCGAAGACACCGTTCGGCTGGCCGAGTTCCTGGAGCCCGACTGAGGAAGCGGACGCGCTCCCCCGGCTCCCACCCCCCGTACCTCGTGGTGTCTCTTGGTATCTCTTGTGTCCCAGACGGCACAGCACCAGGAGTGAGCGCGCCATGGAGTACTTCTGCTACCACCGGGACCGGCCGGGATCCCTCGCGCTGCGCGAGGAACTGGTCGAGGCGCACTGGTCCTACATGGACGGGTACGCGGACCGGATGATCGCCCGCGGGCCGGTCTTCGACGAGGAGGACACGCTCCTCGGCAGTGTGCACATCCTCGACCTGCCCGGCCCCGCCGCCGCCCGCGCGTTCGCCTTCGACGAGCCCAACTACCAGGCCGGGGCCTACCGGGACGTCCTGCTGCGGCGGTGGCGCAATCTGCTGGGGCGCACCATGTGGGACTTCCCGGGCGGGGCCGCCGACGGCCGGCGGTACCTGGTGATCGGCCTCGGACCCGGCCCTCGCCCCGGCGTCGGTTCCGGCCCCCGCCCTCGCCCCGGCGTCAGCTCCGGCTCAGGCTCCGGGTCCGGCGCGGCCGAGGGCAGGGCGGCGTCCGGGCCCGCCGTACCGGACGTGCGCGACGACCTGATCGCGTACGGGCCGCTGCTGTCGGACGACGGCACCGCGTGGCTGGGCACGGCGGCGCTGGTCCGGGCGCGGGACGCGGCCGCGGCGCGCGCCGTACTGGGTGACCAGCCGTACGACGGCATCGATGTGCACCTGTGGGAGTTCGGCGGCAGGCGGTGAGGTGTGCCGGACGGCGGCCGGGACGGTCGTGCGGCACCGCCGTTGTCAGTGGTGGCTCGTACGCTCGTGGGTGATGGACCGGGTGTGGAGGTGTGCGGGGCTGCGGTGGGCGGCCGACGGACCCGTGCTGACGTGGCAGGGCGGGCGCACCAGCGCGCTGCCGTGGGGGAAGCGGGTGGCCTTCGAGGTCGCCGAGGGGGGAGTGCGGACCTGCGTGGGGGCGCGGGGACACGCGTGTCCGGTACGGGCCGCCGTGCCGGGGCGGAGCACGGGGGCGCGGTGCGAGGAGTGCGCGCGCCTGGACCGGGCCCACTCCGTGGCCGCCGACACGGCCGCGGACGACCCCCGGCCGTACCACGTGTATCTGGCGTGGTTCGGGCCCGGCCTGACCAAGGTCGGGATCACCGCGGTCGAGCGGGGACCGGTGCGGCTGCTCGAACAGGGCGCGATCTGCTTCAGCTGGCTCGGCGCCGGACCGCTGATGGCGGCGCGCCGGACCGAGGAGCTGCTGCGCGCCGCGCTGGGGGTCCCCGACCGGATCCCCTACGCCGCGAAGCGCGCCGTGCGCTCCGCGCTGGACCCGGACCCGGCGGCGCGGGCCGCCGAGCTGAGCGCGCTGCACGAACGGGCGGGTGCGCTGCCCGACTGGCCCGAGTCGCTGGAGCGGGAGCCGTTCCGGCCGGTGGACCACGTCGGCGTGTACGGGCTCGACGGGAGGGTTGAGGGGAGGGGTGACGGGAGGGGTGACGCGAGGGTTCCCGAAGCCGTCGCCGAGGTGGGCGAACTGGTCGCGGGCGGCGTGGTCAGCGGTGCGCTGGTCGCCGCCGCCGGACCGGATCTGCATCTGGCCCAGGGCAGCGGGGCCGTCGTCCTCGACACCCGGCTGATGACCGGCTGGCCGCTGGGTCCGGCCGCGGGCGGTGCGGACGGGGGCGACCGGCTCACGGTGCCGGTGCGGGATTTCGGGCAGGGGCGGGCGAGGGGCGTTCAGGGCGGTCTGTTCTGACGCCGGGGGTGTGAGGGTGCGCGGGAGGGAGCCCGCGGGGGTGGACGCGCGGCGCGCGCGAGGGTGATCGTGGGCGGCATGAGCGATCAGCCTCAGCCTCACCTCCGGCCCGAGCACCAGCACCCGCACTCACACCCGCACCAGCACCCGCACCCGCCGCACCCCCAGCCCGAACGCCAGCCCCAGCCCACCCCCCGTACCGCACCCGAAGTGGCACAGGAGGCGGCCGAGGTGCGGCGGTTCCAGGGCCGGTTCGGCCTGCCCGGACTCGTCGACGTGCACACGCACTTCATGCCCGAGCGGGTGCTGCGCAAGGTCTGGGACTACTTCGACGGGCTCGGCGCGCTCACCGGCGGCCTGGAGTGGCCGATCACGTACCGCGAGGAGGAGGACCGGCGCGTCGACCGGCTGCGGGAGTTCGGGGTGCGGGCCTTCACCGCCATGCTCTACCCGCACAAGCCCGGCATGGCCGCGTGGCTGAACGGCTGGGCGGTCGGCTTCGCCCGCCGCACCCCCGACTGCCTGCACACCGCCACGCTCTTCCCGGAGGAGGGCGTGCACACCTACGTGCAGGAGGCCGTCGAGGCGGGCGCGCGGGTCTTCAAGGCACACGTCCAGGTCGGCGCGTACGATCCCGCCGACGAACTCCTCGACCCGGCCTGGGGGCTGCTCGCCGAGGCGGGTGTCCCCGTCGTGATCCACTGCGGCTCGGGACCCGCGCCCGGCAAGCACACCGGGCCCGAGCCGATCGGCCGCGTGCTCGCCCGGCACCCCCGGCTGCCGCTGATCGTCGCCCACATGGGCATGCCGGAGTACGAGGACTTCCTCGGCCTCGCCGAGCGGTACCCGCAGGTCAGACTGGACACGACCATGGCGTTCACCGACTTCGGCGAGAGTTTCGCGCCGTTCCCGCGCCGCGCCCTGCCCCGGCTGGCCGCCCTCGGTGACCGGATCCTGCTCGGGACGGACTTCCCCAACCTCCCCTATCCGTACGTCGAGCAGCTGTACGCCCTGGAGCGCCTCGGCCTGGGCGCCGACTGGCTGCGCGCGGTCTGCCACGACAACGGGGCACGGCTCTTCGGCCTGGAGTGACACCGTGGGGGGCCGGTCCGGGCGGGCGCACGGGCGCACGGGCGGGCCGGAGCGGTGAGGCTCCCAGGTGTTCCCTGAGCGGTCCCTGTGCGTTTCTCAGGGAAAACACAGATTCGTGCAAGCGTGTTCTCAGAGGGCGCCGCCAAGGTGGCCGACATGACCACGACTTCGCCCCAGGGGCGCACCGAACTGCTGAGGGCGGACGGGAGCCCCGTCCGCGTGCTCGTGGTGGACGACGAGCAGTCGATCACCGAACTGCTGTCCATGGCCCTGCGCTACGAGGGCTGGCAGATCCGCAGCGCCGACGACGGGGTGGGCGCGCTGAAGAGCGCCCGCGAGTTCCGGCCCGACGCCGTCGTCCTCGACATGATGCTGCCCGACATGGACGGCCTCACCGTGCTGGGCCGGCTGCGCCGCGACCTGCCGGACGTGCCCGTCCTCTTCCTGACCGCCAAGGACGCCGTCGAGGACCGGATCGCCGGTCTCACCGCGGGCGGGGACGACTACGTGACCAAGCCGTTCAGCCTGGAGGAGGTCGTCGCTCGGCTGCGCGGACTGATCCGGCGTGCGGGCGCCGCCGACCGGCGCTCCGAGTCCGTGCTGGTCGTCGGCGACCTCACCCTCGACGAGGACAGCCACGAGGTCTCGCGCGGCGGCGACAACATCCATCTGACCGCCACCGAGTTCGAGCTGCTGCGCTTCCTCATGCGCAACCCGCGGCGCGTGCTGAGCAAGGCGCAGATCCTGGACCGCGTCTGGTCGTACGACTTCGGCGGCCAGGCCAACGTCGTGGAGCTGTACATCTCCTATCTCCGCCGCAAGATCGACGCGGGCCGCGATCCGATGATCCACACCCGGCGCGGCGCCGGATACCTGATCAAGCCCGCGGTGTCGTGACCGACGGCGGACCACGGCGGCCCCAGCAGGCCCAGCGGACCCAGCGGTTCCGGCGGCCCCGGCGCGGACGGCAGCCGCGCACCCTGCGGACCCGGCTCGTCGTCGCGTCCGTCGTGCTGATCGCCGTGGTCTGCGGGGTCATCGGCTCCGTGACGGCGCTGGCGCTCCGCTCCCATCTGTACGAACAGCTCGACGGGCAGCTCGGCGAGGTCGCCGCGCGCGCCTCCGGTGTGTTCCGGCCGCCGGGCCGGCCCGGCAAGCAGTGGGCCCCCGACCAGCGGCTCGGCGCCCCCGAGCCCAAGGACATCCGGCTCAGCGACTTCGTCAAGGGGCCGCAGCCCGGCGGCACCGTCGTGGCCAGGACCGAGAACGGCACCATCACCGAGGCCGAGGTCGGCGACAAGACCCGGGACGACGCCGGGGTCCCGCAGGTGGACGCCAAGTCCCTCACCGCCGGCCAGCGCGCCGCGCTCGGCTCCGTCGCCCAGGACCAGGGCAAGCACACCGTCGACCTGCCCGGCCTGGGCGGCTACCGCGTCGTCCACGCCACCGGCCCCAACGGCAGCTTCTACGTGGCCATACCGACCACGGAGGTCGACAACACCGTACGGACCCTGGTCCTGGTGGAGATCAGCGTCACCGTCGCCGGGCTCGTCGCCGCCTCGCTCGCCGGTGCCGCCATCGTCGGCGTCGCGCTGCGCCCGCTGCGCCGGGTCGCCGCCACCGCCACCCGGGTCTCCGAACTCCCCCTGCACGCGGGCGAGGTGAACCTCAGCGAACGCGTCCCGGCACCGGAGACCGACCCGCGCACCGAGGTCGGACAGGTGGGCCTCGCGCTCAACCGCATGCTCGACCACATCCACGGCGCCCTGCACGCACGGCAGCGCAGCGAGACGCGGGTCCGCCAGTTCGTCGCGGACGCCAGCCACGAGCTGCGCACCCCGCTCGCCTCGATCCGCGGCTACGCCGAACTCACCCGGCGCGGCGGCGAGCGGATCGGCCCGGACACCCGGCACGCGCTGGGCCGTATCGAGTCCGAGGCCGACCGGATGACGCTGCTCGTGGAGGATCTGCTGCTGCTCGCCCGGCTGGACGCGGGCCGGCCGCTGCGCTTCGAGCCGACCGACCTCCTGCCGCTGGTCGTGGACACCGTCAGCGACGCGCGGGCGGCCGGTCCCGGCCACACCTGGCGGCTCGACCTGCCCGGCGAACCGGCCGCGGTGTCGGCGGACCCGGCGCGCCTCCAGCAGGTGCTGGTCAACCTGCTGGCCAACGCCCGTACGCACACCGCGCCCGGCACGACCGTGACCGCGCGCGTGCGGCGGGACGGGCCGTGGCTGTGCCTGGACGTCGAGGACGACGGACAGGGCATCCCGGCCGGGCTGCTGCCGCACGTCTTCGAACGGTTCGCGCGCGGCGACTCGGGCCGCTCCCGCGCCACCGGTTCGACCGGGCTCGGGCTGGCCATCGTGCGCGCCGTGGCCGCCGCGCACGGCGGCACCGTCGGCGTGGACAGCGAGCCGGGGCGGACCGTCTTCACGGTACGGCTGCCCGCCCTCGGCACGACCGCCGCACCGGCCACCGGCCTCCTCGCCCTTCCGGTCTCCGGCTCCCCCGCCCTTCCGGTCTCCGGCTCCCCCGCCCTTCCGGTCACCGGCTCCCCCGCCCTCCCGGTCACCGGCCCCGCTGCCCTCCCTCCGGCGGTCCCGGGCCCTCCGGCGGTCCCGGGCCGTCCCGCGCCCTGCGGGAAGGCGGCCCCGGCCCCGCACTCACAGGCGCAGCACAGTGTCACCACATCGGTGCGACAGGGGGGTTGAGAAGAGTCGGTCCCATGCGAACCGACCCTTATCCCGGTCCTCTCCCGGCACGGGAGCACCTCCCGGCCGCGGACGCCGGTACACCGGTCCTGGACGTGGTGATCCCCGTCTACAACGAGGAGAAGGACCTCCGGCCCTGTGTGCTCCGCCTGCACGAGCACCTGACCCGGACCTTCCCGTACGCGTTCCGCATCACCGTCGCCGACAACGCCTCCACCGACAGCACCCCGCGGGTGGCGGCGGCGCTGGCGGCGGAGCTGGCCGGGGTGCGCAGCGCGCGCCTCGAACAGAAGGGGCGGGGCCGCGCCCTGCGAGCCGTCTGGTCGGCCTCGGAGGCACCGGTCCTCGCCTATATGGACGTGGACCTGTCCACCGACCTGAACGCGCTGCTGCCCCTGGTGGCGCCGCTGATCTCCGGCCACTCCGACCTGGCCATCGGCTCCCGGCTCGCCCGCAGTTCACGGGTGGTGCGCGGCACCAAGCGGGAGCTGATCTCCCGCTCCTACAACCTGATCCTGCGCGGCTCGCTCCAGGCCCGCTTCTCCGACGCGCAGTGTGGGTTCAAGGCGATACGGCGCGATGTCGCCCAGGTGCTGCTGCCGCTGGTGGAGGACACCGGGTGGTTCTTCGACACCGAGATGCTGGTGCTCGCCGAACGGGCCGGGCTGCGCATCCACGAGGTGCCGGTCGACTGGGTCGACGACCCGGACTCCACGGTGCACATCCTGCGGACCGCGACCGACGACCTGAAGGGCGTGTGGCGGGTCGGCAAGGCCCTGGCCACCGGTTCGCTGCCGCTGGACCGGCTCGCCCGGCCCTTCGGTGACGACCCGCGCGACCGGGACATCCAGGACGTGCCCAGGGGACTGGCCCGGCAACTGGTCGGGTTCTGCGTCGTCGGTGTCCTGTCCACCCTCTTCTATCTGCTGCTCTACAGCCTCTTCCGGCAGTTCGCCGGCTCCCAGACCGCCAACGCGCTCGCCCTGCTGGTCTCGGCGGTCGCCAACACCGCGGCCAACCGGCGGCTGACCTTCGGTGTGCGCGGGCGCGGCGGCGCGGTGCGCCACCAGGCGCAGGGCCTGGTGGTCTTCGCCATCGGCCTCGCGCTGACCAGCGGCTCCCTGGCGGCGCTGGCCATGGCGACCAGGGAACCGGCGCACTCCACCGAACTGGCCGTCCTGGTCGCGGCCAACCTGGCCGCGACCGTGCTGCGCTTCCTGCTCTTCCGCGCCTGGGTCTTCCCGGAACCGCGCGAGGAGCCGCCACGGACGGCGCCCGCGCACCCGCAGGGGTCCCGGCCCGTCGCGATCCGGCCCCAGCACCCGTACGGCACCCGCCACGACCACAGCGACACCGACGCCATCGGCCGCAGCGCCGCCGAAGACAACGGCCTCGACCTCGACCTCGAAATCGACCTCGGAATCGACCAGAAGGACCCCCGATGAGCACCGAACACGACCGGGACGGTCGCCAGCCCGGCACGGGTACGTCCTCCTGGGACCCGCCCCCGGCAGCACCTCCGGCAGCACCTCCGGCAGCACCCCCGGCCGCGTCACCCTCCGTATCCCCGTCCGTGTCCCCGTCCGCGCCCGCATCCGCCGTGGCGACGGCCGAACCCCCGGTCCCGGCCGCCGCCCCGCCCTCCGCGGCCCCCGCCCCGCACGGCGCCGATCCGCGGCTGCCCTTCGCGCGCCGCCTGTGGCGCGGCCGGCCCGAGGATCCGCGCTGGGCCCGGCCCGCCCTCCTCGCCCTGCTGCTCGCGACCGCCCTGCTCTATCTGTGGAATCTGAGCGCCTCCGGCTACGCCAACTCCTTCTACTCGGCGGCCGTGCAGGCGGGCAGCACCTCGTGGAAGGCGTTCTTCTTCGGTTCGCTGGACGCGGGCAACGCCATCACCGTGGACAAGCCGTCGGCCGCACTGTGGCCGATGGCGCTCTCGGTGCGGCTGTTCGGCCTCAGCTCCTGGGCGATCCTCGTGCCCGAGGTGATCATGGGCGTCCTCACGGTCGCCGTGGTGTACGCCTCGGTGCGCCGCCGGTTCAGCCCCGCGGCCGGACTGATCGCGGGCGCGGTGCTCGCGCTCACCCCGGTGGCCGCGCTGATGTTCCGCTTCAACAACCCGGACGCGCTGCTCGCCCTGCTCATGGCGCTCACCGTGCACCTCGTGGTCCGCGCCCTGGAGGACGGACGCACCAAGTGGCTGGTGTGGGCGGGCGTGGCGGTCGGCTTCGCCTTCCTGGCCAAGACCCTCCAGGCGTTCCTGATCCTGCCGCCGCTGGCCCTGCTCTACGGGATCTGCGGGCCGGTCGCCCTGCGCAAGCGGCTCGGGCAGCTCGCGCTGGCCACCGTGGCGCTGGTCGTCTCCGGCGGCTGGTGGGTGGCGGTCGTCGAGCTGTGGCCGGCCTCCTCCCGGCCGTACATCGGCGGTTCGCAGCACAACAGCTTCCTGGAGCTGACCTTCGGCTACAACGGCCTCGGCCGGATCAACGGCGACGAGACCGGCAGCGTCGGCGGCGGAGGCGGTCCGGGCGGGCGCGGCGGCGGGGGCGGCATGTGGGGTGAGACCGGCTGGGACCGGATGTTCAACTCCGAGGTCGGCGGCCAGGTCTCCTGGCTGCTGCCGGCCGCGCTGATCCTGCTGGTGGCCGGGGTGCTCGTGACCCGCAGGGCCCGGCGCACCGACCTCGCCCGCGCGTCCTTTCTCGCCTGGGGCGGCGCGCTGCTGATGACCCTGGCCGTCTTCAGCTACATGGCGGGCATCTTCCACCAGTACTACACGGTCGCCCTCGCGCCCTACCTCGCGGCCGTGGTGGGCATGGGCGTGACCGTGCTGTGGGAGGAGCGGTCCAGGACCTGGGCGTCGCTCACGCTGGCCGCCGCCGTCACGGCGACCGCCGCGTGGGGGTACGTCCTGCTGCACCGCACCCCCGACCACCTGCCGTGGCTCCGCTGGCTGGTCCTGGTCGGCGGTCTCGCCACCGCCCTCGGACTGGTCTTCGTGACCCGGATCGGCCGGCGGCTGGCCGTCGCCGTGGTCGCCGCGGGCTTCGTGACCTGCCTGGCCGGTCCGACGGCGTACACGCTGAGCACGGTGGACTCCGCGCACACCGGCTCCATCCCGACGGCGGGTCCGGCGGGCGCGGGCATGCGGGGCTTCGGCGGCCGGGGCGGCTTCCCCGGCGGCGGTGAGGGCATGCGCGGCGGCCTCCCCGGCGCGGGCGGCCAGCCGGGCCGGAACCAGCAGAACGGCAACGGCTTCCCGGGCGGCGGCACCGGCGGCACCGGCGGCACCGGCGGCACCGGCGGCACCGGCGGCTTCCCGGGCGGCGGCTTCCCCGGCGGCGGCCAGAACGGCGGGACCGCCCCCAACGGCCAGAACGGCACCGGTGGCCAGAACGGCAACGGCTTCCCCGGAGGCGGCTTCCCCGGTGGCGGCCGGACCGGCGAGGGCGGCCGCGCGGGCGGCCCCGGCGGCATGGGCGGCCTGCTCGACGGCGCGAACGTCTCCGCCGCCGCCAAGAAGCTGCTGGAGCAGGACGCGTCCGCCTACACCTGGGCCGCCGCGTCCATCGGCTCGCAGAACGCGGCCAGTTACCAGCTCGCCACCGGCAAGCCGGTCATGGCGATCGGCGGCTTCAACGGCACCGACCCGTCCCCGACCCTGGCCCAGTTCCAGCAGTACGTGGCGCAGGGCCGGATCCACTACTTCATCTCCGGCGGCGGCATGGGCGGCGGCATGGGCGGCAACGGCACCTCCGCCCAGATCACCTCCTGGGTGGAGAAGACCTTCAAGAAGGTCACGGCGGGATCGGCCACGTTCTACGACCTGACGCAGAAGACAGACACCACGGACAGCACCGGCAGCACCGGCACCACCGGCGGCACGGACAGCACCGGCTGACGGACGCCTGAGCACCCCTCACCGCACCAGGGGAGGCGGCGGCCGTACACCGGCCACCGCCTCCCCTCGCTGTGCCCGCCGCGCCCGGGGTAAATGCGTTGTACACCGTACAGGGACAGTTCTACGCTGTATGGCATGTCAACCGCCTCCCCGGACCGGACCGGGGCCCCGAGCCTGCCGCAGCCCCAGGGCCACCCCCAGCGCTGGCTGATCCTGGGCGTCATCTGTCTCGCGCAGCTCACCGTGCTGCTCGACAACACCGTCCTGAACGTCGCGATCCCCTCGCTCACCCGCGAGCTGCACGCGGCCACCTCCGACATCCAGTGGATGATCAACGCGTACTCGCTCGTGCAGTCCGGGCTGCTGCTGTCCGCGGGCAGCGCGGCCGACCGCTACGGCCGCAAGAAGATGCTGATCGCGGGCCTGGCCCTGTTCGGCGCGGGCTCGCTGGTCGCCGGACTCGCCCAGTCCACCGGACAGCTGATCGCCGCCCGCGCGGGCATGGGCGTCGGCGGCGCGCTGCTGCTGACCACCACGCTCGCTGTCGTGATGCAGATCTTCACGCCGGACGAGCACCCGAAGGCCATCGGCATCTGGAGCGCGGTCAGCGCGCTGGGCTTCGCGGCCGGGCCGCTGATCGGCGGCTTCGTGCTCAACCACTTCTGGTGGGGCGCGATCTTCCTGATCAATCTGCCGGTGGCGGCCCTCGGCCTGGTCGCGGCCGTCGTCCTGGTCCCCGAGTCGAAGGCGGCCCGCGCCCCCCGGCCGGACCCCGGCCCGGCGGCGGCCCCCGGCTCCCCGGACCCGGGCGGCAGTCCCGGGCGTCCCGACCGCCCCGACCTGCTCGGCGCGCTGCTGTCCACGGTCGGCATGGCCGCGCTCGTCTACGCCATCATCTCGGGCCCCACGCACGGCTGGACGTCGGCGCGGGTGCTGGGCACGGCGGCCGCCGCCGTGGTGGTGCTGGCGGTCTTCGCGCGCCACGAGAGCCGGACCCCGTACCCCATGCTCGACATGCACTTCTTCCGCGACCGGCGGTTCACGGGCGCGGTCTCCGGGGCGGTGCTGATCGCGTTCGGGATGGGCGGCTCGCTGTTCCTGCTCACCCAGCACCTCCAGTTCGTACTGGGCTACGGCCCGCTGGAGGCCGGTCTGCGCACCGCGCCGCTCGCCCTGACCGTGGTGGTGCTGAACTTCTCCGGGCTCGGGGCCAGGGCGACGGTGAAGCTCGGTACCCCGGTGTCGATCCTGCTCGGCATGGTGCTGCTCTCGGGCGGCCTGGTGTCGATCGCCCTTCTGACGGAGCACGGGTACGCCGGTACGCTCCTCGGCCTGCTGCTGATCGGCGCCGGTACCGCGCTCGCCGGTCCGGCCATGGCGCACGCCATCATGAGCGCGATCCCACCGGCCAAGGCGGGGGTCGGCGCCGGGGTGAACGGCACGCTGGCCGAGTTCGGCAACGGGCTCGGGGTGGCCGTGCTGGGCGCCGTCCTCACCTCGCGGTTCGCCGCGCTGGTCCCGGTGGCCGCGACCTCCCTGCCCGCCGCGCTGGCCGCGGCGCACGACGGCGCGGAGCGGGACCGGGTCCTGGACGCGTACGCCTCCGGGCTGTCCACCAGCCAGCTCGCCGGGGCGGCGGCCGTGCTGCTCGGCGGCGTACTGGCCGCCGCGTTGCTGCGCCGGGCGGAGCGGGCAGACTCGGAGGTGGCGGCGGAGGCAGGGGCCTGAAGGCCGTCCCGGGGCTCCGCCGGGAGGCGCCCGCGCGAGGAGATCTAGCATGACGGGCGTCGGGACGGCTGAGGAAGGTGCGCCATGGTGAAGGCAGCGGGAGCCAGGGGCGCGGCCCGGACCAGTGTCTGGCTGGCGGGCAGGGAACGCCGGGGCGGGCGCGGCGGCGGGCAGCCGTCCGGGCTCGACCGGGAGCGGATCACCGCGGCCACGGTGCGGCTGCTGGACGCCGACGGGCTGTCCGGGTTCTCCATGCGCCGGCTCGCCGCCGAGCTGAACGTCACCGCGATGTCCGTCTACTGGTACGTCGACACCAAGGACGACCTGCTCGAACTCGCCCTCGACGCGGCCTTCGCCGAGCTGCGCCTGCCCGAGGCGGAGGCCGGGACGGACTGGCGCGAGGAGGTGCGCTCGCTCGCCGCCGAGTACCGCGCGCAGCTGGTGCGCCACCCCTGGGTGTCCCCGCTGCACGGCCGCTACCTGAACATCGGCCCGAACCACCTGGCCTTCTCGCGCGCGGTGATGGGCGTCATCGGCCGCACCGGACTGCCCGAGCACCGGGTGGCCGGCGCCATCGCGGCCGTCTTCCAGTTCGTCTACGGCTACGGCACGATCGAGGGCCAGTTCCTGAGCCGGTTCGCGGACAGCGGCATGAGCGTGGACGACTTCCACCGGCAGGCGATGCGCGAGGCGCTGGAGCACCGGACGGCGGCGGACGTCATGCGGCGGTCCAAGGAGATCAGCGACGCCCGCGGCGGCGACACGGTCGCGGAGATGCTCGACCGCGACTTCGCCTTCGCCCTCGACCTGCTGGTCGCGGGCATCGAGGCGATGGTCGCCCGCGGCGGCTGAGCGCCCCCGCCCGGTCCGCTACGGCTCCCGCGGTGCCAGGCGCGCCGGGAAGCCGCCGGTGGCGACCGGGCCCCAGCGCTCGGGGGTGATGCGGATGAGCGACTTGCCCTGGTCGGTCATCGCCTGCCGGTACTCGTCCCAGTCGGGGTGCTCACCGGCGATGGCGCGGTAGTACTCCACGAGCGGTTCGACCGAGTCCGGCGCGTCCACGACCTCGGCGGTGCCGTCGATCTGCACCCAGGGCCCGTTCCACTCGTCGCTGAGCACGACGAGGGCCACCCGGGCGTCCCGCTTGGCGTTGCGGGTCTTGGCCCGCTCCGGATAGGTGGAGACGACGATCCGCCCGGCGCCGTCCACCCCGCAGGTCAGCGGAGAGGCCTGCGGGCCGCCGTCGGCGCGCCGGGTCAGCAGCAGGGCGCGGTGGCGGGGGCGTACGAAGTCGAGGAGTTCCTCGCGCGAGACGCGGGTGTTGGTCGCGATGCCGGGTGCCATGCCCGCAGCCTAGGACAGGTCCCGGGGCCCGGCCCGGCCGCCGGGCCGCTCATGTCCGCAGCGCCTGCTCCGGGTCGTCGTACACCGGGACGTCCCGGCGTACGCCGGTGACCTCCAGGACGCGGCGGGGGATGCCGTGCGGGGCCGCCGCGACCCGCAGCCGGATGTGCGGGGGCAGCCGGTGCAGGACGTCGAGGACCAGCCGGGCGCCCTGGGAGTCCATGAAATCGGTCTGCGTGAGGTCCAGCACCAGCAGGCGCAGCCGGGCGGCGCGGGCGGCCGCGTGCGCGAGGACACCGGCGCACAGGGCGGGGGCGTTGGACAGGTCGATCTCGGGCGGCAGGACGAACAGCGTGCCGCGGCCGGGCACGTCACGCACCCGGCACGGGCTCGGGATGTGGGTCATGGCACTCACCTGGGGGATAGGCGGACATCCGTCCGGTCAAGGCCCGTCCGGCGGGCGGCCGCCGGGCCGGGGGCCCCTCGTCGGCAGGCCGACGGAACCCAGGCCGCTTCCTGACCCGTCGTACCCCATTCCACCACTCCCACGCGCCGGTTCCCAGGGCCCGGGGCCGACCGTCAACCAGGCGTAAGACTCCTGGAAGGACGAGATAAGGTTCTGCTCGTCCTGTGCTCGCAGTCGGGAATGTGCTGCGGAGCTCTCCTGCGCATGGCCTTGGTGCCGTGCATGCCGAAGAGGTTCGTGGTGCCTGCGTCCGACTTTTCTGAATTGCCCCGTTTTTCGGGGGGCATCGAGCTGTCCGAAGCCCTGACCGTGGCCGCTCAGCAGCTCCATGACACCGACAGCCCGCACAACACCATGCGCGCCGCCGTCCGGCTCGCCGTGCATCTGCTGCCGGGCGCCGAGTACGCGGGCATCGCGGTGCTCGACCGCGCGGCCCCGCCCCGCACGGTGGCCTGGAGCGACGACGTCGTACGCGCCGCCGGGGCCCCGGACGGCGACGGCCGCCGGCCGCCCTACTGGGACGGGCTGTGGCAGGCGCCCGTGGTGCGGGTGACCGACAGCGAGACCGAGGACGGCTGCGCGGCCCTGGCCGCCGCGGGGCTGCGCTCGGCGCTCGCGCTGCGGCTGCGCGCCGAGAAGCGGCGGCTGACGGTGCTCACCGCCTACTCCGGCAAGCCGCGCGCCTTCGACGCCACGGCGGTCCGGGTGGGGCGGCTGTTCACCGCGCACGTGAGCCTCGCCCTGGACTCGGCGACCGTGCGCGAGCAGCTCACCGAGGCGATGCGCACCCGCGACCTGATCGGCCAGGCCACCGGCATCCTGATGGAGCGTCTGGACATCGACGCGGCCGAGGCGTTCGACAGCCTGGTGCGCGCCTCGCAGCGGGAGAACGTCAAGCTGCGCGACCTGGCCCGCCGTCTCGTCGACACGAAGAACGCCACGTGAGGGCGGCGGCGGGGCCGGGGTGAGGCGCGGGGCGGACGTCAGGCCGCGGGCAGGGAGTCGCCCTGCACGGCCTGGATGTCCAGCTCCACCTTCAGGGTGGTGCCGATGGCGGCGATGCCCGCCTGGAGGACCTGGTTGTAGTTCATGGCGAAGTCCTCGCGCCGCAGTTCGGTGACGGCCCGGAAGGCGGCGCGGGTGCCGCCCCAGGGGTCGGCGCCGGTGCCGAGGTAGGCGAGGTCGAGTTCGACCGGGCGCACCACGCCGTGCATGGTCAGCTCGCCGCCGACCGTCCAGCGGTCCGAACCGGCGGCGGTCAGCGCGGTGCTCCGGAAGGTGATCTCCGGGTACCGCTCGACGTCCAGGAAGTCCGCGGACTTCAGATGGCCGTCGCGCATGCCGTTGCCGGTGTCGATGGAACCGGCCCGGATGACCGCCTCCACCCGGGACTTGGTGACGTCGTCGGGGGCGATCTCGATGGTGCCGCCGAACTCGGTGAACCGGCCGTGCACGCTGGAGATGCCCAGGTGCTGGGCGACCGCGGCCACCGAGGAGTGCGCCGGGTCGATGGTCCACGGCCCCGGCGGCGGCAGCTCGGTGCCGCCCTGGCGGGCCAGCGTCACGGTGCCCGCCTCGGCCCGCCCGCTGGCGGTGACGATCGCGCTGGAGGCGGCCGGCGCGTACCCGACGGCGGTGACGATGACGGTGTACGCCCCCGGCGCCAGCTCGGTGGTGTCCCGCACCGCGCCCTCGTGGTCGGCCTCGGCGCGCAGCACCTGCGTCCCGGTCATGTCGGTCACCGTGACGACCGCGTGCGACACGGCCCATCCGTCCCGGGTGCGGATCCTCGCGGTCAGTCCCATCCCGTTGTCTCCCTGAGAAGCCTTGCGTAAAAAGTCCGGAAAATGACCGGCCCGCGGCAGGGCGCCTCCACTGGGAGCGCGCCCCGCCCCGGGCCGGGGGTGAACTACTCGCCGGGGTGGGCGAGTGCGATGTCGTGGTCGTCGACACCGCGGCCCGAGACCGCGAGCGCCGTCGCCACCGGCGGGTAGCCCGTCGCGATGACGGTGTACTCGCCGCTGTTCAGGTCGGTGAAGGCGTACGCCCCGTCCACGCCGGTGGTGGCCGTGCCGACCACGTTGCCCGCCGCGTCGACCAGCGTCACGCGGGCGTCCGCGAGCGGACCGTGCGGGGCCCGTACGACGCCCTGGAGCTGCGCGCCGGAGTCCAGGTCGACCTCGATCCGGGTGACCCCGGTGCCGCCCACCTCGACGGGCAGCGCGCGCGGCCGGAACCCGGCGGCGTTCACCGCGACGGTCACCACGCCCGGCACCAGCTCGGCGAAGGAGAACTCGCCCTGCTCACCGGTGGACCCGGTGGCCAGCAGATCGCCGCGCACATCGGTGACGATCACCATGGCGTCCTTGACCGGCAGGGTCGTCTCCGCGGCCCGCACCACACCGCTCAGTCCGCTGGTGCCGCTGAGCAGGATGTCGAACGCCACCGGCTCGTCGTGGACGACGATCGTGGACGCCTGCGGCTGGAAGCCGTCGGCGGAGGCGATCAGGACGTACGAGCCCGCGCCGGGCGTGTCCACCGTGTAGCCGCCGTCGGCCTGCGCGACCGCACGGCCGAGCTGGCGGCCCGTCAGCGAGATCAGCGTGACGGCGGCCCGGGGCACCGGGGCGCTCTCGGCGCCGCGGACGAAGCCGTGCACCGGGATCCCGCCGCCCGCGGGGGCCGCGGCCGGCTCCCGCGGGGCCGCCGTGGCGACGGCGGCCATCCGCTGGGTGCCCTCGGGGCCGGTCTCCGTGGTGGCGGCGGCCGTGGCCCAGCTGGGCACCTTGTCCTCGGCCGGGGCCGCGAACTGGTCGGCGGCCGCGAGGGGGGCCTGCTCCTGGGCCTCGGCGACGGCCGGGGCCGCCACCGGGTCGACCGGGGCCGGCTCGCCCTCGGCGCTCTGCGCGAGACCGCCCCGGGTGCGCAGCGGGACCTCCTTGATGAACAGCGTGATCAGGAAGGCGATGGCGGCCATGCAGCCGGCGATCAGGAAGATGTCGGCGATGCCGTGCCCGTAGGCGCTCTCGATGACCGTGCGCAGCGGCGCCGGGAGCTTGGCGACGTCCGGGATGGTGCCGGTGGACGAGCCGCCCATGGCGGCCTGGTACTTCGGGTCGAGTCCGGCCAGGCCGTCCTTGACGTAGTCGGTGATCCGGTGGGCCAGGACCGCGCCGAGCGCGGAGACGCCCACCGCGCCGCCCAGCGAGCGGAAGAAGGTGACCGTGGAGCTGGCCGAGCCGAGATCGCTCGGGTCGACCTGGTTCTGCGTGCACAGCACCAGGTTCTGCATCATCATGCCGATGCCGAGACCCAGCAGGGCCATGAAGATCGCCATCTTCCAGTACGCCGTGTCGTACCGGATGGTGCCCAGCAGGCCGAGGCCCGCCGTCACCAGCACGCCACCGCTGACCAGCCACGCCTTCCAGCGCCCGGTGCGGGTGATGAACTGCCCGGAGAGGGTGGAGGAGACGAACAGACCGCCGATCATCGGGATGGTCAGCACACCGGACATGGTCGGGGTCTTGCCCCGGGCCAGCTGGAAGTACTGGCTGAAGAAGACCGTGCCGGTGAACATCGCGACACCGACGAAGAGCGAGGCGAGCGACGCCAGCGTGATCGTGCGGTTGCGGAACAGCCGCAGCGGGATGATCGGCTCGGCGGCCCTGGACTCGATCAGCACGAACAGCAGGCCGAGGAGGATCGATCCGCCGACCATGACGGCGGTCTGCCAGGACAGCCAGTCGTACTTGTCACCGGCGAAGGTGACCCAGATCAGCAGCAGCGAGACGGCCGCGGCGATCATGGTCGCACCGGCCCAGTCGACCTTCACGTCCCGCTTGACGACGGGCAGGTGCAGGGTCTTCTGGAGGACGATCAGGGCGAGGACCGCGAAGGGCACGCCGACGTAGAAGCACCAGCGCCAGCCCAGCCACGAGGTGTCGGTGATGACACCGCCGAGCAGCGGGCCGCCGACGGTGGCGACGGCGAAGGTGGCACCGAGGTAACCGGAGTAGCGGCCACGCTCGCGCGGGGAGATCATCGCGGCCATGACGATCTGCGCCAGGGCGGACAGACCGCCGACGCCGACGCCCTGGACCACGCGGCAGACGATCAGCATGCCGGGGTTCTGCGACAGCCCGGCGGCCATCGACGCCACGACATAGATGATCAGGGCTATCTGGACGAGCGCCTTCTTGCTGTACAGGTCCGCCAGCTTGCCCCACAGGGGGGTCGAGGCGGTCATCGACAGCAGGGCGGCGGTGACCACCCAGGTGTAGGCGGACTGGCCGCCACCGAGGTCACCGATGATCTTCGGCAGGGCGTTGGAGACGATCGTGGACGACAGGATCGCCACGAACATGCCGAGCAGCAGCCCGGAGAGCGCCTCCATGATCTGCCGGTGCGTCATCGGAGCGCCGTCCGGGGAGCCGCCCCCGTGCTTGGCGTGAGCCCGCACACCGGCTGGTGTGGTCGTTGCCATGGGCTTCCTTTACTTACGTGCTTGCGGGTGTACGGGTGGTCTCTTCGATCACGGGCTCGGGGATCCGGACCGACGTGGACCGGCAGTCGCCGAAGCTGTCGCGGAGCCTGGTCATCAGCCGGATGAGCTGGCCGACCTCGTCGTCGGTCCAGTCGCTCAGCCGCTCCGCCAGCAGGTGCGTGGTGCGCCGGGACAGGTCGTCGAGCCGGTCGTTCCCGGCGGGCGTCAGGCGCAGGATGCGCGAGCGCTTGTCCGCGGGGTCCGGCAGCCGGTCGATCCAGCCGCGCGCGGCGACGTGCGCGACATGCCGGCTGGTCACCGACAGGTCCACGGCGAGCAGCTCGGCGAGCTTGCTCATGCGCATGTCGCCGTGCCGGCCGAGCAGCGTCAGCACGGCGGCGGATCCGGCCGGGCAGTCGGGCGGCAGGATCCGCCCCATGTCCCGTTTCACGGCGCCGATGGCGCTGAGCTGACGCGCCAGCTCTTCGTACTGCGCGCGCTCGGCCATCACACCTCCCGTAATCGTTGCTTGGGGCAACCATAAGTTCGTTGGTTGCTGAAGGCAAACAAATCCGGGGTCGATGGCGCAAAAACTTGGCAAAGGCAAGTATTGCGACCGTAAACACGCAGGTGAAGAGCGGGAACGCGGGTTCCCCGGCCCGGGGGCGGCGGCAGCGGCCGCCGGGGCGCCGTCCGGGGCGCCCGGCACCACCGGACCAACAGCACAAACAGGCCCCCCACTTGGGCAGGGGCCCGCGTCTTCGCTAGGGTCTCGGCCCATGGCTAACACCCAGGGCCCCCAGGGCAACCACGACCCCGCCGGCAGCACCCAGATGTTCCGCGCGTTCGTCGACGAGGCCGCCCCTCAGGCGAGGCAGCAGCCGCAGGCGGCCGCCGGTCCGCGGGTCGGCCTGATCATCGGCGTCGTCGTCGCCGTGATCGTCGTCGCGGCCGTCGCCTGGCTGGCGCTCAAGTAGCGCTCATCGCTCAGGCAGCGCTCGTACGGGACGGCGGGCCGGGCCCGGTGCGCGGCGGCCGCTCGGCGGACAGCACGACGGCCGCCGACGCGCCGCGTGGGCGCCTCGGCGGCCGGTACGGGCCGCGGGACCGGGGTCCGGGCCGGACTCAGTCCGAGATGAGCCCCTCGCGGAGCTGGGACAGCGTCCGGGTCAGCAGCCGGGAGACGTGCATCTGCGAGATGCCGACCTCCTCGCCGATCTGCGACTGCGTCATGTTGGCGAAGAAGCGCAGCATGATGATCCGCCGCTCACGGGGCGGCAGCTTGGCGAGCAGCGGCTTGAGGGACTCGCGGTACTCCACGCCCTCCAGCGCCGTGTCCTCGTAGCCGAGGCGGTCCGCGAGCGAGCCCTCGCCGCCGTCGTCCTCGGGGGCCGGGGAGTCGAGCGAGGAGGCCGTGTACGCGTTGCCCACGGCGAGGCCGTCGACGACGTCCTCCTCCGACACGCCCAGCACGGTGGCGAGTTCGCCGACGGTCGGGGAGCGGTCGAGCTTCTGCGACAGCTCGTCGCTGGCCTTCGTCAGCGCCAGCCGCAGCTCCTGGAGGCGCCGGGGCACGCGCACCGACCACGAGGTGTCGCGGAAGAAGCGCTTGATCTCACCGACCACCGTCGGCATCGCGAAGGTCGGGAACTCCACGCCGCGTTCGCAGTCGAAGCGGTCGATCGCCTTGATCAGGCCGATGGTGCCGACCTGGACGATGTCCTCCATCGGCTCGTTGCGCGAGCGGAAGCGGGCGGCGGCGTAGCGGACGAGCGGGAGGTTCAGCTCGATCAGGGTGTCCCGGACGTAGGCACGCTCGGGGCTGTTCTCGTCGAGCACGGCGAGCCGCAGGAACAGGGAGCGGGACAGGGTGCGGGTGTCGATGGCCTCCGGGGCCTCGAACGCCGGTGCCGGGGCCGGGACGGCCGGAAGGGCCGCCACGTCGTCGAGGGCGTCGATCGGTTCGAGCGCCGGGGAAGGCGCCTCGCCCTTGGTGAGCGTGAGCACCTCGGAGCTGCCCTGTTCTGCGGACATGCCACCCCCTCTGGGTCGCGGGACGGTCGTGGCGGCGTTCTCTGACGAGGAGAACATCAGCCTTCACCTGAATACCGGAGCCGGAGCCACGGCAAACGCGCTTCCCGCAGAATGTCACATGTCGGCAACGCGCTGTAGTGACATGTCGACATCGACGACATGAATCAGCCCTGGCAGAAAGGGGTCTGACGGTCTTTCGGGGGAAGATGACGGGATCCGCCCTGGTGAGCGATTCGCTCGTGACGGTTACGCCTCGATCCTGTTTGCGGACCGCAGCCGCTGGAAGCTGCGCGCGAGCAGTCGCGAGACATGCATCTGGGAGACGCCGAGCTCCGCACTGATCTGCGACTGGGTGAGATTGCTGTAGTAACGCAGCAGCAGGATGCGCTGCTCGCGCTCGGGGAGCTGGACGAGCAGATGGCGGACCAGGTCGCGGTGCTCGACGCCGTCCAGGGCCGGGTCCTCGTAGCCGAGCCGGTCGAGCAGTCCGGGCAGCCCGTCGCCCTCCTGGGCCGCCTCCAGCGAGGTCGCGTGGTACGACCGGCCCGCCTCGATGCAGGAGAGCACCTCGTCCTCGCCGATGCGCAGCCGCTCGGCGATCTCGGCGGTGGAGGGGGAGCGGCCGAAGGCGGTGGTCAGGTCCTCCGTCGCGCTGTTGACCTGTACCCACAGCTCGTGCAGGCGGCGCGGGACGTGGACGGTGCGGACGTTGTCCCGGAAGTACCGCTTGATCTCGCCCACGACGGTCGGCATCGCGAAGGTGGGGAACTGCACGCCCCGGTCCGGATCGAAGCGGTCGATGGCGTTGATGAGCCCGATCGTGCCGACCTGGACGACGTCCTCCATCGGCTCGTTGCGGGAGCGGAAACGGGCGGCCGCGTAGCGCACGAGCGGGAGATTGGCCTCGATGAGCGCCCCGCGCACGCGGGCGTACTCCGGGCCGCCCGGCTCCAGCTGCTTCAACTGGGCGAAGAGCACCTGGGTGAGGGCCCGGGTGTCGGCACCGCGCCGCTTCTCGGGGGGTGTGGCGGCCGGTGCGGAGGGCGCGTCCGCCGACTGGGCGGAAGCTTCCTCCTGGGGCGGCGCAGTACTGGCCGACACGGTCAACGCCACCTCTTCGTCGATCAACTCATCCGTCAAAAGCGGTCATAGCATCACAAGACAGGCGCTAAGTGTTCAAGCACCGCATATGCACGTGTTGAGGGATGAATTAGTGCATCAGGTGTGTGTGGCGGCGCGTGCGCCAGGTGTGCGCGGACACGACGAAGCCCCGCACCGCTCGGGTGCGGGGCGCGGCGGGGGCCACGGGGCCGGGGAAGGGCTCAGGGGGGCCGTACGGGGCCGTACGGCTAGAACTCGTAGTCCGCGATCACCCAGGTGGCGAACTCCCGCCACAGGGCCACACCCGCCTGATGGGCCGGGTGCTCCAGATAGCGCTTCAGGGCGTCCGCGTCCTCGACCGCCGAGTTGATGGCGAAGTCGTGGGCGATGGGCCGGTCGCTGATGTTCCAGCCGCACTCCCAGAAGCGCAGGTCCTCGATCTGCTCGCCCAGGGCGCGGAACGCCGCGACACCCTCCACGACGCGCGGATCGTCGCGCCGGACGCCCTCGTTGAGCTTGAAGAGGACCAGGTGGCGGATCATCACTTTCCTCCGTTCGCGGCCCAGGTCATGAAGTCGCCGATGGCCTTGGCGGCGTTCGATATGCCCTCGAAGCCTATCTGGACGTAGTCGGCGGCCTTGGCCGGGTCGGTGATGACCACGTACAGCACGAAGACCACGAGCACATAGACGACGACCTTCTTGGCGTTCACCGCCACCGTCTCCCCCTGTCGCTGGTTGCCCCTGCCGCCGGCCGCCCCGTCGTCGACCGCCGCGCGCCGAGCGCTGTCGATGATCGCACGATAGTTGCACGAAGGGCCCCGTCCGACGGACGGGGCCCTTCTCAAGCGGTAGCGGAGGGATTTGAACCCTCGGTGACTTGCGCCACACTCGCTTTCGAGGCGAGCTCCTTCGGCCGCTCGGACACGCTACCGAGAGAGACCTTACAACACCCGGGGTCGTAGACCGAAATCCGTTTCCCGGGGCCCGGCGGGACGGGCTCAGCGGGTCCGGAAGAAATCCGTGAGGAGCCCGGCGCACTCCCCGGCGAGCACGCCCTCGACGACCTCGGGCCGGTGGTTGAGCCGCCGGTCGCGCACGACGTCCCAGAGCGATCCGGCGGCGCCCGCCTTCTCGTCCCGGGCGCCGTAGACGACCCGGTCCACCCGGGCCAGGACGGCGGCTCCCGCGCACATCGTGCACGGCTCCAGCGTGACGACCAGCGTGCAGCCGGACAGCCGCCACTCGCCCGTCCGCGCGGCGGCCCGCCGCAGGGCGAGGACCTCCGCGTGGGCGGTCGGGTCGCCGGTCGCCTCACGCTCGTTGTGCCCGGCTCCGAGCACCGTCGTGCCGTCGCCGGAGAGCACGACGGCACCGATCGGGACGTCGCCGCCCCGGACGGCGAGCCGGGCCTGCTCCAGAGCGAGCCGCATCGCCCCCCGCCAGGGGTCGCGGACGGGGTCGGGATCCCTGGCGGGGGGGCCGGAGCCGGAGTCGGGAGCGGCAGCGGGGCCGGGGGCGGTCCCGCAGCGCTCCGGGTGGTCGGGATGGTCGGGGTGGTCCGGGTGGTCGGACCGGTCAGTGGATCCGGGGTGGCCGGGCCGACCGGGGGATCCGGACCGGCCGGGGCGTGGCGCGCCGGCCGGGTCGTGCGGTCCGGACGGGCGCGGTGTGCCGTCGGGCCGGGGCGGGTGCGGGGTCAGCGGACGGTCTCCAGCACCTCCGAGGCGCCCAGGACCTCGGCGATCGCACCCAGCGCGTCCTCCGCGTCCAGAGCGCGCAGCTCCTTCTCGCCGATGCCGAGGTCGTCGAGGATCTCGGCATCGCCCAGCGGGCTGTGCGTGATGGCCTCGGCGGCACCGGGCTCCTCTTCCTCGTCGTCGGAGGAGGAGGGCTCGCCGTCCTCCGTGCCGTCGAGGTCGAGGGCGTCGAGATCGGGGCCGTCGTCACCGGGATCCCGGCCGAGCAGTTCGTCGGTGAGCAGGATCTCGCCGTACGAACTGCGGGCCGCGGCCGCGGCGTCCGACACGTAGATGCGAGGGTCCTCCTCGCCGTCCACCCGGACGACGCCGAACCAGGCGTCCTCCTGTTCGATGAGGACGAGCACGGTGTCGTCCTCGGCCGAGGCCTCCCTGGCCAGGTCGGCCAGGTCGGCGAGCGTCTCCACATCGTCGAGCTCCGTGTCGCTCGCTTCCCACCCGTCTTCGGTGCGCGCGAGCAGTGCGGCGAAGTACACCGTGACTCTCCCACTGGTCATAGGCGTGCCGGTTGGGGGTCCCCCCGGCGGAGGTCGTGGGCGGGAAGAAGCTGGGCTCCGAGCCCCACCCACTCGGAATCGTGGCAGAAACAAGGCGATCAGGGGACGTCTTCGGCTCCCTGTGTCCGGCTCTTTTGCGGCTCGTCGGTAAAGGACTCACCAGCGCACTCGTTGCCGCCACCTGCGGATCGTACGCGGCATTGCCCGGCAGTCACGAAGGTCCGCCCCGGAACGTCGGCCCGGGTTTCCGTCTCGCCCCGGCTTCCCCAGGGCTTCGCCCGTACTTCCCCGGGGCTTCCCCGGAGCGTCCGCGGACCGGTGGGCGGGCGCCCGCCGCTCGCGCGCTACCAGCGGAACGTGCGCATCCGCATCGCGTGCCGCAGCCGGGCGGCCTTGGCCCGCCGGGGCTGGACGCGGTCGCGCAGCTCGCGGGCCTCGGCGAGGTCGCGCAGGAACTGGGCCCGGCGGCGGCGACGCTCGGCCTCCGTGTCGGCGCCCGGGGCGGTGTCGGTGCCGCTGTCGGCGCTGGTGCCGGTGCCGGTGCTGGTGCCGGTGGTCATGGTGGCGCGGCTGGCGGTGAGAGGGCTGGTGATCGGGCCCGTGCCCGGTCGGCCAGTCGGTCCGCTCGTCGGTCCGCCTGTCGGTCCGCCGGTGGGTGTGGTGCCGTCCGGGTCCGCGGGGTCCGGCTCCCGGCGCGTGCTCCTGCGGCGTACCGCCGCCGTGGCCGCGCTCCTCGGCCGCTCCGCCGCCGCTTCGGGCCGCTCGCCCGGCGACGGTCGCTTGCGGGTCTGCCGGTCAGCCATCGGTCACCACCCCAGTTCCGTCCCTCCCACTTTCCCCCGGACGGCGGGTTTGATGCCACGACGGTGCCGGAGGGGGCGGGTGCGCCCGCCCCCGGTGCCAGGACGGTGGCGGGCGGGCGGGCGCGCGGAGCGCCCGGTTACTGTTGGCACATGCGTCTCCACGTCGTCGACCACCCCCTGGTCGCCCACAAGCTCACCACGCTGCGCGATAGGCGCACCGACTCCGCGACCTTCCGCCGGCTGGCCGACGAGCTCGTCACCCTGCTCGCCTACGAGGCGACCCGGGACGTGCGGACCGAGCAGGTCGACATCGCCACGCCGGTCGCGCGGACCACCGGCGTCAAGCTCTCCCACCCGCGCCCGCTGGTGGTGCCGATCCTGCGCGCCGGACTCGGCATGCTGGACGGCATGGTGCGGCTGCTGCCCACCGCCGAGGTGGGCTTCCTCGGCATGATCCGCAACGAGGAGACGCTCCAGGCGTCGACGTACGCCACCCGGATGCCGGAGGACCTCTCCGGCCGTCAGGTGTACGTCCTCGACCCGATGCTCGCCACCGGCGGCACGCTGGTCGCCGCGATCCAGGAGCTGATCAAGCGGGGCGCCGACGATGTGACCGCGGTGGTGCTGCTGGCCGCCCCCGAGGGCGTCGCGGTCATGGAACGCGACCTCGCGGGCACCCCGGTGACCGTCGTGACGGCGTCGGTCGACGAACACCTGAACGAGCAGGGCTACATCATCCCGGGCCTGGGCGACGCGGGCGACCGGATGTACGGGGCGGCCGAGTAGGACCCCGCTGCCGGTCCCGCCGGTCCCGCCCTCCGGCCGAAGGAACCTCCGGCAGAAGGAAACTCGGGTCGAAGGCACCTCGGGTCGAAGGCCCCCCGGTCGAAGACGATCGATCCCTCCGACCGCCGACCGGACGACGTCGTCGTGTGTCGTCCTGGTCGGCCGGGCGGCCGGGCGGGTTCCGCCGGGCGGCCGGGTTCGGCGAGCCCGCGGTGGCGGCTCCCGGCCTCAGCAGCTCTTCTGCGAGGCGCCGGGCGTCGGCCGGGGCGCGGCCAGGGCGGTCAGTGCCTTCTCGGCGGCCTGCTGCGGCGCCAGTTGCTTGAACGCGTCGCCGATGATCAGGTCGACGTCGGCGCCCTTGCGCGTGTCGGTACGGCTCTCGGCCCCCGGGAGCTGGGTGCCGAGCACCGGCAGCGAGCCGTCGAGGGCCGGTGCGGCGCCGAGCAGCATCCCGGCGCCCTTGACCTTCTTGTCGTACTCCTTGGGCGCGTTGCCCACCTTGCCGATGCGGAAGCCGCGCTTCTTCAGCTCGTCCGCCGTCTGCTTGGCCAGTCCGCCGCGCGGGGTGGCGTTGAGGACGTTGACGGTGATCCCGCCCGGCTTGGGCAGCGCGTGGGCCGTGGCCGCCGGGGAGGGGCCCGTCCGGGCCGCCGCGCCGGTCGCGCAGTGCGTCCCGCCGCCGGCCGCGGCCGCCTTGTCGCCGCCGCCCGTGAAGACGTCGATGAGCTGCAACGTGCCCCAGCCGGCCACTCCGAGCACGACGACGGAGGCGGCGACCGCGGACACGAGCTTGCCGTGCCGCCGGGGCCGGCGCATCCGCGGGTACTTGTTCCCGGTGATCCGGTACTTCCCGCCCATGCCGGGGGGAGTCAGCATGCTCATGGGCGCAGCGTAGTGCGCCGGGGCGACGATTCCTACCAGATGATCATTCGATATCGCCCAGGAGAACCCGAAAGGTCCAAACCGATGCCGGAGGCCCGTCCGGGCCCGGGCGCCGATGCGGAGCCGGTCCGGGGTCAGCCCAGTTCGAGCACGCGCGCGTGCAGGACCTGGCGCTGCTGGAGCGCCGCCCGCACCGCGCGGTGCAGTCCGTCCTCCAGATACAGGTCGCCCTGCCACTTCACGACGTGCGCGAAGAGGTCGCCGTAGAAGGTCGAGTCCTCCGCCAGGAGGGTCTCCAGGTCGAGCTGCTGCTTGGTCGTCACGAGCTGATCGAGGCGGACCGGGCGCGGCGCGACATCCGCCCACTGCCGGGTGCTTTCCCGGCCGTGGTCGGGGTACGGCCGGCCGTTTCCGATGCGCTTGAAGATCACACGGAAAGCCTACCGGCCCGGAGCTTCCGGGCGCAGCCTCGGCAGCGCAGTGCGACGCTGGAAATGCCATGGCAAACCCGGGCGAATCGGTAACCGGGGCTGAACAGGGGCTTGAGATGAGCGACAGCGAGACGGCGCCCGGCGCGCCGAAGCCGCCGGGGGACGACACCCGGATGCCGCCCGAGGCCGGGCGGATCGCCTCCGGATACGCCTTCGCCGGTCCCGCCCTCGACCTGGGCGCCCTCCTCTGGGACGGCCGCTGCCTGCCCGGTGCCCGGATCCGGGTCCCGCTGCCGATGCTCAACCGCCACGGCCTGGTCGCGGGCGCCACCGGCACCGGCAAGACCAAGACGCTCCAACTCGTCGCCGAACAGCTCTCGGCGCAGGGCGTGCCCGTCTTCCTGGCCGACGTCAAGGGCGACCTGTCCGGCATCTCGGCGCCCGGCACGCCCGGCGACCGGACCGGCGCGCGCGCCGCCGAGGTGGGCCAGGACTGGGCCCCGGCCGGTTTCCCCGCCGAGTTCTACGCGCTCGGCGGCATGGGCCACGGCGTACCGGTGCGCGCGACCGTCACCAGTTTCGGCCCGGTCCTGCTGTCCAAGGTGCTCGAACTCAACCCGACCCAGGAGCAGTCGCTCGGCCTGATCTTCCACTACGCCGACACCAAGGGCCTGGAGCTGATCGACCTCAAGGACCTCAGGGCGGTCGTCGCCTTCCTGACCTCTGAGGAGGGCAAGCAGGAGCTGCGCGGCATCGGGGGCCTGTCGACCGCCACGGCGGGCGTGATCCTGCGCTCCCTCACCGCCTTCGAGGCGCAGGGCATGGCGGACTTCTTCGGCGAGCCGGAGTTCGACACCAGCGAGTTCCTGCGCAGGGCCGACGACGGGCGGGGCATCGTCTCCGTCCTCGAACTCCCCGCCGTGCAGGACCGGCCGCGGCTCTTCTCGACGTTCCTGATGTGGCTGCTCGCCGACCTCTTCCACGATCTGCCGGAGGTCGGCGACGTGGACAAGCCCGAGCTGGTGTTCTTCTTCGACGAGGCCCACCTGCTGTTCAACGGCGCCTCCAAGGCGTTCCTGGAGTCGGTCACGCAGACCGTGCGGCTCATCCGCTCCAAGGGCGTCGGCGTCTTCTTCGTGACCCAGACCCCCAAGGACGTGCCCGCCGACGTGCTCGGCCAGCTCGGCAACCGTGTCCAGCACGCGCTGCGCGCCTTCACCCCCGACGACCAGAAGGCCCTGAGGGCCACGGTGCGGACCTTCCCGGACTCGGCGTACGACCTGGAGGAGGTCCTGACCGGGCTCGGCATCGGGGAGGCGGTGGTGACGGTGCTCAGCGAGAACGGCGCGCCGACCCCGGTGGCGGCCACCCGGCTGCGGGCGCCCGAGTCGCTGATGGGCCCGGTCACCGGCCCGGACCTGGACCGCGCGGTACGGGAATCCCCGCTCCACGCACGTTATGCACAGGCTGTGGACCGGGAGTCGGCGTACGAGAAGCTGACGGCGGCTCAGGCCGCTCGGGCGGCTCAGGCGGCGGAGACCGGGGCCGCGCAGCCGTCTCCGTCCCCGGGGCGGGAACCGGAGCGCCCGCGCGGCGGCGGCCGGGGCCGGGACACCGGGGCGGAGCCCTCGGTCGTCGAGCAGGTCGTGGGCAGCGGCGTCTTCCGGTCCCTGGCCCGGTCGGTGGGCACCCAGCTCGGCCGGGAGATCACCCGCTCCCTCTTCGGCACGGCCCGCAGAAGGCGCTGAACGGGAGCCGTACGCCTACGCCGTCGTATGCCTACGCCGCCGTACGCCTATGCCGGTGCCGGTGACGACGGCGGACCGGGCGCCGATGTCCTCGGCGCCCGGTCCGCCGGACAGCGCTCAGAGGGTGGTCAGACGGTGCGGGGCACCTGCTGCGCGTGCCCGCGGATGCGGAAGGCGGTGACGATCTCCATCACGCCGACCACGATCAGCCACCAGCCGCCGATCAGGGTGAGCACCGCGACCGACTCCAGCGGGGAGTCGATCAGGACGATCCCGGCGATGAAGGTGAGGACGCCGAGGAAGATCTGCCAGCCGCGGGCCGGTGCCGTGCGGTCGTGGATCGCGGCGATCGTCTGCGTGATCCCGCGGATCAGCCAGCCGATGCCGATCCACAGGGCGAGCAGCAGGATCGACTGCATGGCGCCGCGGAAGCAGAACAGGCCCAGCAGGATCGACAGCGCGCCGCTGGCGAAGGCCAGCACGCGCAGGGCCGTCGACTTGTGGGTGCCGAAGGCGGAGACCAGCTGGAGCACGCCGCTGACCACGAGGTAGACGCCGAAGAGGACCCCGGCGGCCAGCAGCGAGGCGCCCGGCCAGAGCAGGACGAGGATGCCCAGGACGAGCGCGGCCACGCCGGTCACCAGGACCGCCTGCCAGGCGGCCCGGGACAGGAAGTGGAGCGGCCCTTCCAACGGGGGCTCGTAGGGCCCTTCCGGGCTCTCTGACGCAGGGGGCGCCCCCGGGGTCGTCCGGGGGTCGCGCATCGCGTGGACGCGGCGGTCGTCGTCTCCCGGCCCGCCGGGGCCGACGCTCGGTGGCTCGGTCATGGTCCATGCTTGGACCGGCCGCGGCCGGGCCGCCACCGCTGTGGGCCGTTCGGGTGACAGCGGGCCGCATCGCCGCAGCCTGCACCCCCGCAGCCTGCACCCCCGCAGCCTGCACCCCCGCGGCCCGCACTGCCGCCCATGGCCCGCCCCGGTCCGACGCCCCGGTCCGCCGAGCCGGTCCGCCGGGCCGGTCACTTCCCGGTGGTCTTCCCGGTGGTCTCCGCGGTGCTCTTCGCGGCCTTGGCGGCCGCCTTGATCTCCTGCTTGTGCGCCCGCACCTTGGCCAGCGACTCGGGCCCGGTGATGTCGGCGACGGACCGGAAGGACTCCGCCTCGCCGTACGGACCCGCGGCCGCCCGCCACCCCTCGGGGCGGACGCCGAGCTGCTTGCCGAGCAGCGCCAGGAAGATCTGCGCCTTCTGCTTGCCGAAGCCGGGCAGCGCCTCCAGGCGGCGCAGCAGCTCGGGCCCGCTGTCCACGTCCCGCCAGAGGGCCTCGGGGTCACCGTCGTAGTGCTCGACGAGGTACTGGCAGAGCTGCTGGATCCGCTTGGCCATCGAGCCCGGGTAGCGGTGCACGGCCGGCTTGTCCGACAGCAGCCGGCCGAAGGTCTCCGGGTCGAACGCCACGATCTCGTGCGCGTCCAGATCGTCGGTGCCCATCCGCCGGGCGATGGTCTCCGGTCCCTTGAACGCCCACTCCATCGGGATCTGCTGGTCCAGCAGCATCCCGATCAGCGCGGCGAGCGGACTGCGGCCGAGGAGGGCGTCGGCTTCGGGGTCCTGGGCGAGGTGCAGGGTGACGTTCATGTCCCGATGATCGCCCGCCGCGCGGCCGCCCGCACCGGCGGTGATCAATTCGAGTGGCCGGTCCTTTTTATTCGTGTTCCGTAACTTCGCATATTCCAGGTGCGTTATGCCGGTGTCGCGCCACCTGGCCCACGGAGAAAAATCATGTGGAACGCCACTCTCTGGACGCTGATCGCGTGTGCTTCCCTCTGCACCGCCGGGTCCATTCTCGTACCGCCCTACCAGTGCAGAATGTGGCGGGTCGACAGCGACGAATTGCGCCGCCGCAGGCTCATGGTCGCCGTACTGAAAAGCAATACCCGGACGCCCGAGGGCGACCCGGCCGTCGAGGGGCCGTCGCCCGACGCCCATCTCGTCGGGTGAGCGGATGAACCATCCGATCGCACATATAGGTCTAATCAGGGAATTCCTTCACCCGTTTGCCGCGCATCCGGGGAAGTCGGGTGGCGTTAGGTGGGATATGACGAAGGCATCCAGGGAAGGGTACTTGGGTCTGCTCGTGGGCCGCGAGCGTCAGGACGCGAGTGCCACACATGCGGTGACGTCGGGTCCCGACCCCCGTCTGGCCGCCCCTCCCGTGCAGCTGACGGCCACCGCTCACACCTCTCTGGCCAGGAGGAACAGGACCGGTCCGCCGGTCGCACCGGTCGCGCCGAAGGCGACCGAGTCGCTGCTGAGGGAGTTCCTGGACGCGATGAGCGCGCTCGAAGCCGATCTCGCCCGCCGCTGGGTCGGCTCGGAGAGCCGGACCGTCTTCTCGCGATCCGAATAGCCGGGCCGCCGCATGTATGACGAACGTATGGGCGGGCGCTCAGGCTATTCCGCTGATTATCCCTACGCGGAGCCGGACGGTTTCGCGGAACCCCGCCCTCGTAGCGGCACCGGTCGCCACCGGGCCCCCTCCGCGTTCTTCTCCGGCCCCCTCGGACCTCTGGTGCCCCCGGACTCGGCGTGGGACCCGGCCGAGGAACTGGCTTTCATGCTCCAGGACGCGATGGAGCACCAGACGCCGCCGCACACTCCCGTGGAGGGCGAGTGGGGCGAGTGGATGCGGGGCGGCACCCGGTCGAACGGATTTCCGGCGGCGACGGAGGACGCCGGAGACGCCGTACGAACGGAAAGCCCGGGTTTCCCGGGAGCCCCGGAAAGCACGGGAGTGCCGGAAACGGCGGGGACCCAGGCGGGCAACGGAATTCCGATGCGTACGGGCATCCCGGACCACGCGGAGAACGCGGCTGGTGCGGCGGGCACGGCGGGTGCGACGAGTGCGGTCGGTGCGGAAAGCACGGAAAGCCCAGGAAGCACGGCGAGCGCGGGAAGCCCAGGAAGCACGGAGCAGGTCTCCGGGGCCCTCCGGAACACCCCGTTGGAGAATCTCCAGGAGATCACGGCGGAGCTGCCGCCCCTGCGGGACGCCGCGCGCGGCCACCGGAAGGTGCGGCAGCGCAGGCGGCCGAGCGGCATCCGCGCCGCCAGCCATGTCATCGCGGCCCTCGCGGCGGTCACCGCCTCGGCGGTGAGCTTCTTCGGCGGCATGGTCGCCTACGACCCGCTGCGGATCGTGGCCGTGACCCGGATGCACGGCGGCATCGCCTCCTGGTGGCCGCTGCTGGTCTACGGGCCCTGGTTCGTGGCGTCCCTGTCCGTCCTGCGCGCCGCGCTGCACCGCCGCCGGGCCGTGCACTCGTGGTGCGTGGTGCTGCTCTTCTCGTCCATCGCGATGCTCCTGTGCGTGATCCAGGCGCCCAGGACGGTCATCGACATGTCGGCGGCGGCCCTGCCGGGCCTGGCCTCCCTGGCCTGCTTCCAGCAGCTCGTACGCCAGATCACGCTGACCCGCCCGCCCCGCCGCACGGCGCCGCGCCACCGTGTGCACCGCGTCCCCCGGCCGGACACCGCCGAGACCGAGCCGGCACCCGCCGCCCGCACCACACCGGCGACGGCTTCCCCCTCCTGAGCACCCGGGCGTCCCGGCAGTCACCCTTTCCCGGGGCCTGCCCGTGCTCAGGCGCTCACCACGTCCCGGACCGCCGCGAGGAACTCCTCCGTGCGCGGGTGGGTCGGATGGGCGGGGCGGGCCAGATAGACCGTGGCGGCGGGCGCGTCGGAGACCGGGACGAAGCGCACCCCCGGGTGGCTGTGGCTCTCGGCCGTGCCCGCCGCGCCGAGCCCGAACGCGGCGCCGGTGGCGATCAGGTTCAGCCACTCGTCCACATTGCCCACCTCGACCGTCGCCGCCGGACGCCGCTCCGGCGGCCACAGTTCCGGCGAGGCGGTGCCGGTGTCGGGCCACAGGGCCAGCGGGAGGTCAGGGTCCGCGGTCAGTTCGGCCAGCAGCACCTGCTCCCGGTCCGCGAGGGGATGGTCGTCGGGCAGTGCGGCGACCCGGTCCTCCTGGTAGAGGGCCTCGGTGCGGATGCGCGGATCGGCGGGGACGGTGCGCAGCACCGCCACATCGGTGTCGCCGGTGGCCAGACCCGCGGTGCTGTTGTCCTGCCGGACCACGTCGAGCGGCACGTGCGGATAGGCCCGCCGCCAGGAGCGCAGCAGCGGAACGGTCTGCTGCCCGAGCACCGCGCAGGTGTACCCGAGGCGCAGCGGCCGGGAGACGGCACGGGTGTCGGCGAGGGCGGAGTCCAGGTGCGCGAGGATCGCCCGCCCGTGCCCGAGCAGCGTCGTCCCGGCCGAGGTCAGCGCCAGACGCCGGGCGGAACGGTCCACCAGCCGGACGCCGACCCGCGCCTCCAGCTGGGCGATCGTCCGGGACAGGGCGGGCTGCGTCATGTGCAGCCGGGCGGCGGCGGCCGTGACGGTGCCGGCCGCGGCCACCGCGTCCAGGGCCCGCAGATGGCGCAGCTCCACGTCATCGTTCATGCCTGCGGAGCATAGTCCCTGCCCAGACGGCATTTCCGCGACCGATCCCGGGCCTCTAGCGTCGAAGAGGCCCGGACGTCACGGCCTGCTCTCTACCTCTCTTCTCATCTCTCCCCTCTCTCTTCTCTCCCCTCTCCTCTATCTCTTCTCCTCTATCTCTCTGACACGAAGGACGGTGGCTTGTCGTGAGGATTCTGCTGGTCGGCGCGGGCGGCACGCTGGGCGGCGCGGTGCGCCGGGCACTCGCGGAGCGCGGGCACGAGGTGATCGGTGTGGGCCGCTCGGGCGGTGACGTGAAGGCGGACGTCACCGACCCCGAGTCGGTGGCCCGGCTCTACGCGAGCACCGGCCGCCTGGACGCGGTGGCGGTCGCTGCGGGTGACGCGGTCTTCGGACCGCTGGCCGATCTGACCGCCGAGGACTTCGCGGCGACGTTCCGCGGCAAGGCGCTCAGCCAGATCGAACTGGTCCGCCAGGGCACGCGCCACATCGCGCCGACCGGCTCCTTCACCCTGGTCAGCGGCATCCTCGCCGAGGAGCCGATCGCCTCCGGGGCGGCGGCCTCGGCGGTGAACGGCGCCGTCGACGCCTTCGTACGCGCCGCCGCCATCGAGATCGCCCCCCAGCGCGTCAACGCCGTGAGCCCCACCGTCGTCGAGGAGTCCCTCCCCGCCTACGGCCCCTTCTTCCGGGGCATGGAAGCCGTCCCCGTCTCCCGCGTGGCCACGGCCTACGTACGCTCCGTCGAGGGCGCCCAGACGGGCCGCGTCTACCGCGTCCACTGAGCCCGGCGGACGCGCGGGCCGACCGTACACCGGCGGGGGCATGTGACGCTTCGCGGCGCCGGAGCCAAGTAGGGGTGTAAGGCAGTGACCCGCTCGTCGCAAGGAGCGCCCGTGCCCACGGAGCACCCGATACCCCCACCTGTATCCCCGCCCGTACGAGACACCTCCGGGTTCGCCGAGTTCTACCGGCAGAACTTCGACGCGGTCCTCGGCTTCGTCACCCGGCGCACCGACAACGTGCATCTGGCCGCCGACCTGACCGCCGACATCTTCCTGACCGCGCTGGAACGGGCGGACGGCTACGACGCCAGGCGAGGCACGCCCCTCGCCTGGCTGTACGGCATCGCCCGCAACGTCCTGGCCGCGCACTTCCGCGGCAGCGCCCGGGAGCGGCAGGCCGTCTCCAGGATCGCCGGCCACCGGCTGCTGGACGAGCAGGACGCCGCCGCGATCGAGTCGCGCATCGACGCGGACCGCGCCGCCCGGCAACTGGCCGGGCACCACGCCGCGCTGTCCGAGCCGCTGCGCGCCGTGCTGGACCTGGTGGCCGTCGACGGCCTGACCACCCGGGAGGCCGCCCAGGTCCTGGGCATCGGCACCGCCACCGCCCGGATGCGCCTGCACCGGGCCCGCAAGGCCCTGCGCAACGCGACCCCGCCGTCCACCCCGCCCCTGAACGCCCTTCTGGAGGCCGCCTCGTGAACGTCCCCGTCAACTTCCAGCAGCGGCTCGGCGACGAACTGGCGGCCCGCGCCGCGGCCCTGCCCGCCTTCTCCCCGGTCCCCGTCCGGCCGCGCCACACCCGCCGTATCGCGCTCACCTCGGTCGGGCTGGCCGCCGCCGTCACCGCCGTCGTCCTGGGTACCCAGGCGGGCAGCGGTCCGGCCGCGCCGCAGGCGGCGTCGGTCGCTCCGCCGACCGCGGACGGCGGCTCCGCGCCCGCCTTCGCCAACGTCGACTACTCGGTGACGGTCCGCCCCGACAAGGTCGTCGCGCTCAAGATCGTCGGTACGAGGCTCTCCGGGCTCCAGTCGGCGCTGCGGCGGGCGGGCCTGCCCGCCGTCGTCCTGACCCCCTCGGCCACCTGCGACTCCAAGGTCACCCCGGTCGACAGCGGCCACCTCGGCGCGGCGATGTCCCTGGACCCGGAGAACGGCCGCGTCGCGCTCCTGGACCCCGACGCGATTCCGCACGGCGACACCCTGCTGATCGTCGACGAAGCCCCGGGCAGTGCCCTCCACAAGTCCGTGGGCAGCATGGCCTACATGCTGACCAGGCCCGCTCCGAGCTGCTTCCCCACCTCGCAGGTCGACATCGGCACGAACTGACCCCGCCCGTGACCGGGCTACGCATCCCGGCTCTGGAGTGCCTGCCCCGCGATGGCGGCGATCCGCCCGACCTGCTCGCGCAGCCGGACGAGCTCCGCGGTCCGCCGCCGTCCTGCCACGATCTCGGACAGGGCGGCGGCGACGGTCTCCTCAGGGCCGTCGGTGCCGAGCACCTCGGCGGCCCGGCGGAGCAGAGCGGCGTCCACGCTGACCGAGTGGCTCGCCTCCGGCGAGGCCGGGACGGTGGACTCAGGGGCGGTGGGTTCGGGGACAGCGGGATCGAGGACAGCGGGCTCCGGGGTCGGCCTGGTCCTGCGGCGGCGCGGAGGGGGCACCGGAGCAGGCGCGGACTGAGCCGGGGGCGGGGACTGGGGCGCAACGGTGCCGGGGCTGCCCAGCACGGTGACCACCGGCTTTCGATAGCAGACTCCTCTCCCCGCCTTGGTCGTAAGGACGACGAGTTCCAGGGTGAGGTCGCAGACGGCCGGACCGTCGACCCGCTCCAGCGCGTCCGTCAGGTCGGCGAGCTGCACGGCCAACTGCCACGAGCCGCTCATGAAGCGGAACTCGCCGAGCGAGGGTTCCGCCGCGATCCGGAAGGTGAGGCTGATGGACGGCGACGGGCCGCGCCCTTCCCTGGCCGCCAGCTTCCTGTCCGCGAGCAGCGGCGGGCAGCCGCACGGCTGGCCCTTCTTCTCCTCCGGCGACAGGAACTCCAGGCCGTCGCACCGGTGGACGATCCCCTTGCTGCCCCAGAGCACCATGTGGGACGCCACCGCGTCGGGCCCCTCCAGGAGGACGCGTACCGTCTCCGCCTTCGTCAGCACTTCGTGGGCGAGTGCTTCTCCCCCTTCGTTCGGCTGAGACCGACCGCCCAGCAGACCGGCGACGCGGGCGGCCACCTCCGCGTCGTCGGTCGTGACCCGCCAGGCGTCCAGAGCCTGCGGCCGCCCCTCGGTCACACGCCCCGAGTGAAAGCGACCGACCGGGCCGGGTGTGCTCTGCGTCATTCGTGATCCTCGTCGGAGAGCGGAGAGCGGAGAGCGGAGAGCGGAGAGCGGAGAGCGGACAAAGCGGCGGAGGGATGGCCGCAACCGAGACCACCAACGTCGAAGGGCCCCCTGTTTCCAGGGGGCCCTTCGACAACGTGCCCGGTGAGGCACTGGCGGAGGATACGAGATTCGAACTCGTGAGGGGTTGCCCCCAACACGCTTTCCAAGCGTGCGCCCTAGGCCTCTAGGCGAATCCTCCGCTGGGAACATTACATGACGCGGAGGAGTGCTCGCGAACTCGTTCTCGGCCCCTGGGATCGGGTAGTCTTTCGGCAGCCCCTCACGCGGCGCTATCTGACTGAACTCCCCCAGGGCCGGAAGGCAGCAAGGGTAGGTCGGCTCTGGCGGGTGCGTGGGGGGCCCTTGCGTGGGTGGGCGGATCCGCGGGCCACGCCGGTTGTCGGTGGGCGCCTATAACCTCGTATGCGTGTCGTCTCTCGCGCTGTACCGCCGCTACCGACCGGAGTCCTTCGCCGAGGTCATCGGGCAGGAGCATGTCACCGACCCGTTGCAGCAGGCGCTGCGGAACAACCGGGTCAATCACGCGTATCTGTTCAGCGGTCCGCGCGGCTGCGGCAAGACGACCAGCGCACGCATCCTCGCCCGCTGCCTGAACTGCGAGAACGGCCCGACGCCCACGCCCTGCGGCGAGTGCGACTCCTGCCGTGACCTGGCGCGCAACGGTCCCGGCTCCATCGACGTCATCGAGATCGACGCCGCGTCGCACGGCGGTGTGGACGACGCCCGCGACCTGCGCGAGAAGGCGTTCTTCGGGCCCGCGCGCAGCCGGTACAAGATCTACATCATCGACGAGGCCCACATGGTCACGTCAGCCGGTTTCAACGCGCTGCTCAAGGTGGTGGAGGAGCCGCCGGAGCATCTGAAGTTCATCTTCGCCACCACGGAGCCCGAGAAGGTCATCGGGACGATCCGTTCGCGGACCCACCACTACCCCTTCCGGCTGGTGCCGCCCGGCACCCTGCGGGACTACCTGGGCGAGGTGTGCGGGAAGGAGGCCATCCCGGTCGAGGACGGCGTGCTTCCGCTGGTCGTGCGGGCCGGTGCCGGATCCGTGCGTGACTCCATGTCCGTCATGGACCAGCTGCTCGCCGGTGCGGACGAGGCCGGTGTGACGTACGCCATGGCCACCTCGCTCCTCGGGTACACGGACGGTTCGCTGCTCGACTCGGTCGTCGAGGCGTTCTCGTCCGGGGACGGCTCCGGTGCCTTCGAGGTCGTCGACCGCATCATCGAGGGCGGCAACGACCCGCGGCGCTTCGTCGCCGACCTGCTGGAGCGGCTGCGGGACCTGGTGATCCTGGCCGCCGTGCCCGACGCGGCCGAGAAGGGCCTCATCGACGCGCCCGCCGACGTGATCGAGCGCATGCAGGCCCAGGCCCGCTCCTTCGGCGCCGCCGAGCTGAGCCGTGCCGCCGACCTCGTCAACGAGGGACTGACGGAGATGCGCGGCGCCACCTCGCCCCGCCTCCAGCTCGAACTGATCTGCGCGCGCGTGCTGCTGCCCGCCGCGTACGGCGACGAGCGGTCCGTGATGGCCCGCCTCGACCGCATTGAGCGCGGCGTGCACTTCAGCACCGGCGCCGGAGCCCCCGCGATGGGGTACGTGCCCGGACCCGAGGCCCACGGCGGAGCCGCCGCGACCGCCGCGACCGCCGCGGCCGGTGCCCCGGTGCCGCCCGGCGGCGGTGCGGCGGCGGCCCGCGCGGCGGTGCGGACACCGGGGCCCCAGGGGGCGACGCCCGGTGCGCCGGGGGGCCAGGGAGCGCCCGGTGGTGTCGGAGGGGCGGACGGTGCTCCCCTCGCCGCTCCTTCCGCGCCGAGCGGAGCGGCCGGGTCCGCGGGCGCCGGGGAGTACGGCCAGGGGCCCGCCGCGCCCGCCGCCGACCGCCCCCAGCCCCAGGGAGCCCCCGCGCACGAGGCACCGCAGGCTCCCGCCGCCTCACCGCAGCAGTCCCCGGCCCCGGCCGCCGCGCCGTCCCCGGAGGCCGCGCCCGCGTCGGCTCCCGCGGCCGCCGCGCCCGGCGCCTGGCCCACGGCGGCGCCCACCGGAGCCGGTGCGGGATCCGGTGCCGGATCCGGTGCCCGGCGGCCCGGCGGCTGGCCCACGGCCGCGGCACCGGGCGGCGGCCAGCCCGCGGCCCGGCCCGGCGCGGCACCGGCCCCCGCGAACACCCCGCAGGCGCCCTCCGCCGCCCCCGCGCCCCAGGCCCCGGCCGTCGCCGCGTCCGCCCCGGCGGGCGGCGGGCTCGACCCGCGCCAGTTGTGGCCCAACATCCTGGAGGCGGTGAAGAACCGCCGCCGCTTCACCTGGATCCTGCTCAGCCAGAACGCGCAGGTCACCGGCTTCGACGGCACCACCCTCCAGCTCGGCTTCGTCAACGCGGGCGCCCGCGACAACTTCGCCGGCAGCGGCAGCGAGGACGTGCTGCGGCAGGCGCTGGCCGAGCAGTTCAACGTCCAGTGGAAGGTCGAGGCGGTCGTCGACCCGTCGGGCGGCGGCGCCCCCGTCCCGCAGCCCGTCGGCGGCTACGGCGGCGGCGGGTTCGGCGGGGGCGGCGGTGCCTTCCCCGGCGGCGGCGCGGCCCCGCAGCGTACGGCGGGCTCCCCGGCCGGATCCGCGGCTCCCGGGTCCGCCCCGGCCGCCGACCGCCCGGCCCCGGCGCGTACGGCGGCCCCGGGCCCCGGCGGCTCCCCGGCCGCGTCCCAGGCGGCCCGGCCGGCCCGGCCCGCCGCTCCCGAGCCCGCGCCCGTGGCCCCCGAGGACGACATTCCCGAGGACGACGACCCGGACCTCGACGAGTCGGCCCTGTCCGGCCACGACCTGATCGTGCGGGAGCTGGGCGCGACCGTCCTCGACGAGTACCCGACGGAGTGACGGAGCAGGAGCGGCGGGCGGCGGGGCCCCACCGGGTCCCACGGGCCTCGTCGGCTTCGGAGGAACGTACGAGCACCTCGCCCCCGCCCCCTCGGCAACCCGCACAAGGGGGTGCCGCGCTCTGCCGTTAGGCTGACCCCGTGAAGGTCCTCGTCATCGGCGGCGGCGCTCGTGAGCACGCCCTGTGCCGTTCCCTGTCCCTCGATCCCGACGTCACCGCGCTGCACTGCGCGCCCGGCAACGCCGGTATCGCCGAGGTCGCCGAGCTGCACCAGGTCGACGCCCTCGACGGCGCGGCCGTCGCGGCGCTGGCCACCCGGCTCGGTGCCGACCTGGTGGTCGTCGGGCCCGAGGCGCCGCTGGTCGCCGGGGTCGCCGACGCCGTGCGCGAGGCGGGCATCCCGGTCTTCGGGCCGTCCGGTCAGGCCGCGCGGCTGGAGGGCTCCAAGGCGTTCGCCAAGGATGTGATGGCCGGGGCCGGCGTCCCCACGGCCCGGTCCTACGTCTGCGCCACGGCCGAGGAGACCGACGCGGCGCTCGACGCCTTCGGCGCCCCCTATGTCGTCAAGGACGACGGGCTCGCCGCCGGAAAGGGTGTCGTCGTCACCGGCGACATCGAGGCGGCCCGGACCCACGCCGCCGCCTGCGACCGGGTGGTCATCGAGGAGTACCTCGACGGCCCCGAGGTCTCCCTCTTCGCCGTCACCGACGGTGTGACGGTCCTCCCGCTCCAGCCCGCCCAGGACTTCAAGCGCGCCCTGGACGGCGACGCGGGCCCGAACACGGGCGGCATGGGCGCGTACTCCCCGCTGCCCTGGGCCGAGCCCACTCTGGTGGACGAGGTGCTGCGGACCGTCCTCCAGCCCACCGTCGATGAGCTGCGTCGCCGGGGCACCCCGTTCTCCGGGCTGCTCTACGCGGGCCTCGCGATCACCGGTCGCGGGATCCGGGTGATCGAGTTCAACGCCCGGTTCGGCGACCCGGAGACCCAGGTCGTGCTGGCCCGCCTCCGGACCCCGCTGGCGGGTGTCCTGCTGGCCGCGGCCACCGGGACCCTCGGCGACCTGGAGCCGCTGCGCTGGAGCGACGAGGCGGCCGTGACCGTGGTCGTCGCCTCGCACAACTACCCCGGCACCCCGCGCACCGGCGACCCGATCACCGGTCTCGACGAGGTGGCCGCCGAGGACGCCCCGCACGCCTACGTCCTGCACGCGGGCACCCGGCAGGAGGACGGCGCCGTGCTGAGCGCGGGCGGCCGCGTCCTGTCCGTCACGGCCGTCGGCAAGGACCTCACCGAGGCGCGCGAACGCGCGTACACGGCGGTCGGCCGCATCCGCCTCGACGGCTCCCAGCACCGCACCGACATCGCCGCCAAGGCGGCGGCGGGCGCCTAGCCGAGGGCCTCAGGCACCCTTTTCCGATGATCAGGCCCCGGACAGAATCCGGGGCCTGATCTTTGCTCTGTGTCATCCACCTCTGACCAAAGCCATTCCATCGAGTGAGCAATGGCCCATCCGGCTGACGTGGGCCGGACCCCCAACTAGGGTGCGGCGCAAGCGTTCCGGCACTTGGCCCACCGGCATTGCGATGTCAGTGGCGGGTGCCACAGTGGGGGAGTGAGCACCACAGGGCAGTTCAGGACAGTCGGGAGGGGGTGACGTCCGGTCGTGACCGGAAACGGTGTGGAAGGCAGTGCGCAGTCGGCGCGCTCCCGGGCCCTGGCCGTGCTGCGTGTCCGCGGACGCGCGCTGGCCGTCGCCCTGCTGCCCGCCGCCGTCGCCGTGATCCTGCTCGCCGGCGGTTCCACCGGCCATCTCGTGGGCCACGGCTGGGACCTCGCCCGGTGGGTGGTCGGCGCCGTGGCGGTCGTCGTCCTGCTGGCCGCCGCCGGTATCGGGGCGGTCGTCGCCCGCGCCCGCCCCGCGATGAGCCCCACGGTCCCGGTCCCGGAGGAGTCCGCCCCGGACCTGTACCGCCTGGTGCGCGACCTCGCCGACCGGCTCGACGTCCCGGCCCCGTCCGCCATAGCGCTGACCCCGGACTGCGACAGCTGGCTGGAGGACCGTACGCATCCGGCCCACGGCCCTCCCGCGGGCGCCGACCGGGACGAGCCGGACGGGCCCGGTGCCCTGCCCGCGGGCCGCTCCCGCCGGGCGGCGGCCGCGCCGGTGCTGGTCATCGGCTCCCCGTTCCTGTGGTGGATGCGCGTCGGCGAGCTGCGGGCCGTGCTCGCCCCGGTCGTGGCCGGTACGGGCCCCTCGGCGCACCCCGACATAGCCGCCGCCCGCCGGTTCGTCCGCGGGCTGGACGCGGCGGTGGCCGCCGCCTCTACGGCCGGGCGGTGTCCGCTGTCCCACGCGGTGTGCGCGGCCGTCGGCTGGGTGGCCCGGCTGATGCTCCGCGGCTGCCGGGAGGACGCGGCCCTGATGGAGCGGGGTGTGGCGGCGGCAGCGGCCGACCGCGCACAGGCTGTGGACTACGGGCTGCGGATCGTCGCCCAGGAGCAGGTCGGCCTGGCGTACGCGGGCTGGGACCGGCTGCTGACCCGGGTGGCGCTGCCCGCGTGGCGGATGGGCCGCTGGCCGTCCCGGCTGGACGCGGGCGTCGTCGCGGCCCTCACGGAGCTGTCCCGGCGCGACCGCCTGGCCGAGGGGTTCGCCTCGCGGCTGGGCGAGCGGCCCGCCTGCGACCTGCTGGAGGAGCCCGGCACGGTGGACGAGGCCACCTCGCTGCTGGCGGCGCGGCTCTTCCACGGCGGCCCGGCCGGGACCGGCCCGGACTGGGCCCCGGTGGACTGGGCGGACTACCCGGAGGAGGTCGTCGACCGCAAGTGGCGCACCGACGCCGCCCGTCTGCACCGCGTACTGGACGCGCTGGGCGTCCGCCGCGCCCCCGGCTCCCCGCCCGGCGACCCGCACGGCGCGACGCTGGAACGGGTCCTGCGGCATCTCTCCGCCGACCACCTCCTCGCGTCCCCGCCGCACGGACCGACGGACCCCACCCGCGCGGCCGAGCCCACCCGAACGGCCGAAGCACCCCCATCGGCTGAGCCCGCCGGGCCCGCCGGACCCGCCGGAGCTGTCGAGAAGGCCCAGGCAGCCCCGGTGGCCGGACCGGTCGGGGCGGCCGAGCCACATGAGCCGTACGAGCCACATGATTCGTACGAGCCGCATGGGCGGTACGAGTCGTACGGGCCGGACGACGACGAGTCCGACCCGGGCACCGAGCGCGGCGCCGCGCTCGCCGCCGGACTCAGCGCGGAGCTGGCCCGGGAGGAGGCCGCCGCGCCCGCCGCCCCGACGTCGGCGGAGAGCGGCGGACAGACTCCCGCCGCACCCCTCTGGGACGAGGGCGCGCTCCCCCTCCTCCCGCTCCAGCCGCCGCGCACCGGCCGGGAGCTCCTCGCCGACCACGTCACCGCGATGGTGTGCTGCGCCGCGATGGACACCGCCGGGGCCGCCCCCGGCCTCGACTGGCTCGACGGTCCCTCCCTGCTGATCGACGGCGAGAGAACCGCCGACCTCGGCCCCAAGGTCCTCGCCCTGGTCGAGGACGGCGATCCGGGCCCGTTGCGGACCTGGCTGATCGACGCGGGCATACGGCCGGAAAAGCCGGTGCGGCTGGCCTGAACCCGGCGGACGCGGATCCGGAGGGCGGCCTACCGGACCCAGGACTTCCACTTTCGGTCAATTCGCAACGAGTAGTGACAGCATGCGTGCGTCATGTGATGTGCTGGGACCGACCGCGCACGTGGCAATCGCACACGACATACGACAGACGGGCGCCGTCCCGCTCTGCCTGCCTGCACCAGGACGCACGGCACCCCGGACCGGCCGGCACACCACCCGGCCCTCCGGTCACCCGGCGGCCGTACCCGGCCACCCCCGCCGCCCGGACCAGGCCCACGGCATCCGGCAGCAGGACGCACCCAAACCGCACACACGCACCGCACACCCACATCAGGACGCACCGCACACCCACCAGGGCGCACGGACACACCGGCCGGACGGAAGCGCAGAAACGCATCCGCACCGCACCGCCCCGCCGGTCACGACAGAGCACGGGGGACGAGGGAGGGGAACAGCCATGGGACCGGACCGTGTCCGCCGCTGGGAGTCGGGAGCACTCGCGCACGCCGTCACCGATCCGTTCGGCCAGGGGCCCGTGCCCTGGCTGCGGGGCAGCGAGACGTACTACGACGACAGCGGCCATGTCGTGCCCTGGTACGTCGACCCGGCCGCGCCCTCCGCCCCCGGCGGCGGACCGGGCGGCAAACCGGGCGGCACCGCCTCCCGCATCCCGGCGCCCCGCCCCGCCGAGGTCGGCCCCCGCTCGGCCGACGACGTGCACCGCCAGATCAAGGGCTTCGCCTCCACGGGCGCCGTCACGCCCGGCGAGGCGATCGACTTCCACGTCACCGTGGACCCGCCCCAGGAGTTCGGCGTCGACGTCTACCGCATCGGCCACTACGGCGGCGACGGAGCCGCCAAGATCACCACCAGCCCGCGGCTGTCCGGCATCGTCCAGCCGCCGCCGCTCACCGCCGACCGCACCGTGTCCTGCCACCACTGGTGGCTGTCGTGGCGGTTGCAGATCCCCTCGTACTGGAGCATCGGCGCGTACGTCGCGGTGCTGACCACCGCCGACGGCTACCGCTCCCACATCCCCTTCACCGTCCGGGACAGCCACCCCGCCGACCTGCTCCTGCTGCTGCCCGACGTCACCTGGCAGGCGTACAACCTCTACCCGGAGGACGGCCGCACCGGCGCCAGCCTCTACCACGCCTGGGACGAGGACGGCCGGCTGCTCGGCGAGGCCGACGCCGCCACCACGGTCTCCTTCGACCGGCCGTACGCGGGCGCGGGCCTGCCCCTGCACGTGGGCCATGCCTACGACTTCATCCGCTGGGCCGAGCGCTACGGCTACGACCTCGCCTACGCCGACGCCCGCGACCTGCACGCGGGCCGGGTCGACCCCACCCGCTACCGCGGCCTGGTCTTCCCCGGCCACGACGAGTACTGGTCCGTCCCGATGCGCCGCACCGCCGAACGCGCCCGCGAGCACGGCACGTCCCTGGTCTTCCTCTCCGCCAACACCATGTACTGGCAGGTCGAACTGGGCCCCTCCCCGGCCGGGGTCCCCGACCGCCTGCTGACCTGCCGCAAACGCAAGGGCCCCGGCCGCCCGGTGCTGTGGCGGGAGATCGACCGGCCCGAGCAGCAGCTCATCGGGATCCAGTACGCGGGCGGCGTCCCCGATCCGCACCCGCTGATCGTGCGCAACGCCGGCCACTGGCTGTGGGAGGCGACCGGGGCCCGGGAGGGCGACGCGATCGACGGTCTGGTCGCGGGCGAGGCCGACCGCTACTTCCCGCGCACCCCGCTCCCCGACCACCAGCGCCGCATCCTCCTCGCGCACTCCCCGTACACCGACGGCGAGGGTGTCCCGCGCCACCAGGAGACGTCCCTGTACCGGGCGCCGTCCGGTGCCCTGGTCTTCGCGTCCGGGACGTTCGCCTGGTCACCCGCGCTGGACCGCCCCGGCCACGTCGACGCGCGCGTGCAGCGGGCCACGGCCAACCTTCTGGACCGCATCTGCAAACGCGACTGACCCGTGCTCCACCCGCTGTCCGCGGCCCGTGTCCGATACGGGAGAATCGAGCCATTGGACAGAACCACGGGGAGGAACCGTGTCCGGATTCGTCGAAAAGCCCGAGCCGATCCAGGTTCCGGGTCTGGTGCATCTGCACACCGGCAAGGTGCGCGACCTGTACCAGAACGAGGCGGGCGACCTCGTGATGGTCGCCAGCGACCGCATGTCCGCCTACGACTGGGTGCTGCCCACCGAGATCCCCGACAAGGGGCGCATTCTCACGCGGCTCTCCCTGTGGTGGTTCGACCGGCTCGCCGACCTCGTCCCCCACCACGTCATCAGCACCGACGTCCCCGAGGGCGCCCCCGCCGACTGGGCCGGGCGCACGCTCGTCTGCACATCGCTGCGGATGGTCCCGGTGGAGTGCGTGGCCCGCGGCTACCTCACCGGCTCGGGCCTGGCCGAGTACAACGCCTCCCGCACGGTGTGCGGCCTCGCCCTCCCCGAGGGCCTCGTCGACGGCTCCGAGCTGCCCGCCCCGATCTTCACCCCGGCCACCAAGGCCGAGGTCGGCGAGCACGACGAGAACGTCTCCTACGAGGAGGTGGCCCGCCAGGTCGGCGCCGAGACGGCAGCGAAGCTGCGCCAGACGACCCTCGCCGTCTACGGCCGGGCCCGGGACATCGCCCGGGAGCGGGGGATCCTCCTCGCCGACACCAAGTTCGAGTTCGGCTTCGATGGGGAGACGCTGGTCCTCGCGGACGAGGTGCTCACACCGGACTCCTCCCGCTTCTGGCCCGCCGACCAGTGGCAGCCGGGGCGCGCGCAGCCGTCGTACGACAAGCAGTTCGTGCGGGACTGGCTGACCTCCGCGGAGTCCGGCTGGGACCGCACCGGTGAGCAGCCCCCGCCGCCGCTGCCCGAAGCGGTGGTGGAGGCGACCCGGGGCAAGTACGTGGAGGCGTACGAGCGGCTGACCGGCACGAGCTGGTCCTAGAGCACGAAGAAGCCCCCCGGCCGAGACCGGGGGGCTTCTTGCTGGAGCGGACGACGAGGCTCGAACTCGCGACCTCAACCTTGGCAAGGTTGCGCTCTACCAACTGAGCTACGTCCGCAGTGCGCCGTGGCGCGAGAGCAACTATACCCAACCTCGCTCGCGGGCGAGCCGCGCCGCGGCATGCCGGTTCTCCGCGCCCAGCTTGGTCACGGCCGACGACAGGTAGTTGCGGACGGTGCCGGGGGAGAGCGCGGCCCGCTCGGCGATCTCCGTGACGGGGGCGCCGTCCGCCGCCAGTTCCAGCACCTCCGCCTCCCGCGCGGTCAGCGGGGAGTCACCGGCGGAGATCGCGTCGGCGGCCAACTCCGGGTCGATGTAGCGGTTTCCGCCGTGGACGGTACGGATGATCTCGGCGAGCCGCTGAGCGCTGACCGTCTTGGGCACGAAGCCGCGCACACCCGCGGCCAGCGCCCGCTTCAGATGCCCCGGGCGGCCGTGGCCGGTCACGATCAGCACCCGGCAGCCGGGCAGTTCCGTCCGCAGCGATGTGGCGACCTTCACACCGTCGGCGCCCGGCATCTGGAGATCCAGGACGGCGACATCGGGTTCGTGCGCCCGTGCCATGGCCAGCGCCTCGGGGCCGCTCGCCGCCTCCGCGACCACCAGCAGGTCGTCCTCCAGCGAGAGCAGCGCGGCGAGCGCGCCCCGGATGAGGTGTTCGTCGTCGGCCAGCAGCAGCCGTACGGGCCCGGCCTCGCGGTACGTCGTCATCTGCCGGTCCCACCGGCCCCACGCACCGACCGCGTCTCCTCCGCCATGTCACCCTCCATCGACTCCGACTCCGACTCCGACTCCGGCACCAGCTTCTGCGCTGCCTCCTGCCCCGGCACCGGCACCGGCCCCGACTCCGCCCCCGGCCCTGGTTTCCCTTCCGGTCCGGACCGTGTCCGGACCGCCTCGGCCGGGAGCGGCACCTCGGCGGTCAGCCGGAAGCGGCCGGGGCCCGCGGGTCCCGCGTGCAGCAGGCCGTCGAGCTCCGAGAGACGTTCGCGCAGCCCCGCGAGGCCGGAGCCCGGCCGGCCGGCGGGCGGCGTCTCGGGCACGCCGTCGTTCTCGACCGTCAGCTCGGCCCGCCCGTCGCGCACCCGCAGGGAGATGGCGCACTGCCGCGCGTCGCCGTGCCGCAGCACATTGGTGGCGGCCTCGCGGACCACCCAGCCGAGCGCGGACTGCGCCGCGGCGGGCAGCCGGGTGGCCGAGCCGGTGACGGCGCAGTCGATGCCCGCGGCGGCCAGCACCCCCTGGGCACCGGCGAGTTCCGCCCCGAGGTCGGCCTCCCGGTAGCCGCGGACCACGGCACGCACCTCCCGCTGGGACTCCTGAGCCAGCCGCTGCACCTCGATCATCTGCTCCACCGCGTCGGGCCGTCCGCGCCGTCCCCACTGCACGGCCAGCTCGGCCTTCAGCGCGATCACCGCGAGATTGCGGCCCAGCACGTCGTGCAGATCCCGTCCGAAGCGCAGCCGCTCCTCGGCGACGGCCAGCCGGGCCTCGACCTCGCGGGCGCGTTCGGCCTCCCACAGCACGGACAGCGTCCAGGCGCTGCAACGCGCGGCCAGCAGCGCGAAGCCGATGGTGAAGGCGATCAGCACCGCGATCATCAGAACGTCGGCGGGCTCCTGGACGGTGAGAGCGTCCGCCGCCATGACGAGCAGTCCCACCACGGCGGACCGGCGCAGGAACACGGGGACGGACACGATCAGCGCGTAGACGAGGCCGAACATCAGCAGGGCGGCGCCGACCGCGAGCCGGGCCGCCCAGGGGTCGATCCCGTCGGCGGCGATCAGCGCGAACGGCAGGACGAGCGCCGCGACCAGCAGTCCGAAGGAGGTCCTCAGTGCGCGTCCGGACAGTCGGCCGCGGCCCAGGAAGTGGTCGAAGGCGGGCTGGGCGAGCCGGTTGGCGGCCGCGCACTGGAGCACCCCGACGACGATCACCAGCCCCGCGAGGACGAGGGGCAGCGGCCGGTGGCGCACCCCGGCGACGACCGGGGGTGCCATCCAGGTGAGCGAGAACACCCACTCCGCCGCGCACAGCATGATCACGCTGTGCAGCTCGACCCGTTCCGCCTTGCTGCGCTCCCGCCACTGCCGCCGCTGCCACCGCCGGATGCCGTCGAACATCGCGCTTCTCCGCCCATCCGTTCCGCCCGTTCCGCCTGCTCCGCCTGTTCCGCCCGTTGCCTTCGTGCCGTTCGTTCCGGCCCGTGTCTCAGCGCCGGGGCTCCCAGCGGAACCACCGTCGCACAGCGAACACCGCGAGCGTCAGCCAGACCAGGGCGAGCACCAGGGCCCGCAGCACCTCGAACCCGCTGAGCCCGCCGGTCCAGCCGCCGCGCAGCAGGGTGATCGCCGGGGTCAGGGGGAGCAGTTCGCACAGGTGGGCCAGCCGGTCGGGAAGGATCTCCAGCGGGACGGCGATCCCCGAGCCCACCGCCGACACCATGATCAGCGGGATCGAGGTGACCTGGGCGCTCTCCGTGGTGCGGGTCAGTCCCGCGGTGACCGCAGCCAGGGTCAGGCACAGCGCCAGCCCCAGCAGCAGGCCGAGCACGGCGAGGTGGGGCGCGTGCGGGGCGGGCACATGCAGCAGGGCCGTACAGGCGGCAATGAGGATCAGTGACTGCCCGAGCCCCGTGACGAGCGCCGGGAGCGCGGTCCCGGCGAGGATCTCGGTGTCCCGCGCCTCACCGGTGCGCAGCCGCTTGAGGACGAGCTGCTCGCGCCGGGCGACGAACACGCCGACGAGCGTGGAGTACACGGCGAACAGCAGGGAGAAGCCGAGGGCGGCGGGCAGCATGACGAGCCCGACGGTGAGCCCGGCGTCCTTGAGGTTCATCCCCTCGGCCGCCGAGTGCAGGCTGAACGGCAGCACCAGCGGGACGAGTCCGGCGGCCACGAGGGTGCTGCGGCTCCGTACGAACAGGGTCAGTTCGGCGCGGGCGAGGGCGGTCATACGGCTCCGCGGCGTACTGGGAGCCCGGTCGGCGCGGGCCGCGCCGGTGGGGGTGGCGATGCTGGTCATACGGCGTGCTCCGGCTTCCTCGGCTCCGCGGGCTCCCCGGGTGCCGACACCTCGCGGGCGATGGTCAGGAACGCCTCCTCCAGTGAGGCCGACCGGGCGTCCAGGCCGTGCAGGGCGAGCCCGGACCGCCGGGCCCACAGGAGCAGTTCGGTGGCGGTGCGCTGCAACTCCCGGGTGTGCAGCCGCAGGACGCGGCCCTGCACGTCGTGCCCGCACACCCCCAGGGCGGCGAGCGGCGGGAGGTCGCCGGGGAAGTAGCCGGTGGGCAGCTCGAAGGAGATCCGGGACGGCTGGGCGGCCGTGACCTCGGCCGGGGTGCCGGATACGGCGATGCGTCCCTCGTGCAGGATCGCGAGCCGGTCGGCGAGCCCCTCGGCCTCCTCCAGATAGTGCGTGGTGAGCAGCACGGTGGTGCCCGCGTCCCGCAGGGCCCGGACCAGGTCCCAGGTGTCCCGTCGGCCCTCGGCGTCCAGCCCGGTGGTCGGCTCGTCCAGGAACAGCACCTCGGGGTCGCCGAGCAGGGCGAGCGCCAGGTCCAGCCGACGCCGCTCACCGCCGGACAACTGCTTCACCCGGACGTCCGCACGCCGTTCCAGACCGACCAGGGCGAGGGCTTCCCGGGGGTCGTGGGCCCCGCTCACGCAGCCGGCCCACATCCGTGTGGTCTCGCTGACGGTCAGTTCGGAGGGGAAGCCGCCCTCCTGGAGCATCACGCCGGTACGCGGCCGTACGGCGGCCCGCTCGGTGAAGGGGTCGTGGCCCAGCACCCGGACGCGTCCCGCGGACGGCGCGGCCAGCCCCTCCAGCACCTCGACCGTCGAGGTCTTTCCGGCGCCGTTGGTGCCGAGCAGGGCGAAGATCTCTCCTTGTTTCACGTGAAACGTGATGCCGCGTACGGCCTCGAACCCGCCCCCGTACACACGTCGTAGGTCGGTGACCTCAATCACGTGCTCGTGTTCGTTCCTGTCCATGGCTCCAGCGTCGGGGCGGACGCGGGCTCCGCGCAGTGCGCGGTGTCATCGGACGGAATGACAAATGTCAGTCGTGAGCGGGGAAGCGGGCAGGGCGCGAGCGGGGAAGAGTGTGCGGGCCCGGGTACGGGACACGAGAAGACCCCGGTCCGATGGACCGGGGTCTTCTTCCCGAGCGGACGACGAGGCTCGAACTCGCGACCTCAACCTTGGCAAGGTTGCGCTCTACCAACTGAGCTACGTCCGCATTGCCTCCGACCGGCTCTCACCGATCGGCGCGAGCACCAGCCTACCTGATCCACTCGCGTGGTCGGACCGGCGGTGCAGAGCGGGTGACAGGGATCGCACACTGCGCCTTCCCCCTGGAAGGGGGATGTTCTACTACTGAACTACACCCGCATGTAGTCCGTGGGTCTCGGCCTTTCGGCCTCGCCCCTCGGCGTGCTCCAGACATTAGCTGATCAGCAGGGGGGTAACGCAAGTCGGCTGCTCCCAGGGGCCGCTGACGGTCCCTGGGGCCGCTCCTGCGGCGTCCGTCCGGGTGTCCGGCCCGGACCGCCGCCCGTCACTGGGCCGCGCTGAACGCCTCGTAGACCTTCTTGGGGATGCGTCCGCGGGCCGGCACGTCCATCTTGTTGGCCTGTGCCCAGGCCCGGACGGCGGCCGGGTCGGGGGCCACCTCCGTCTGCCGGTAGGCCTTGCCCGACCTGGACCGCTTGCGGCCCGCCTCGACGTAGGGCTCCAGCGCCTTACGCAGTTTCTTGGCATGGGTTTGGTTCAGGTCGATCTCGTAGAACCTGCCGTCGAGTCCGAAGGCGATCGTCTCCGCCGCTTCCGAGCCGTCGATGTCGTCAAAGAGAGTGACCACGACACGCTGCGCCACGAATATCGGTCCCTTCGTTCGGCACCTCCGCGCCCATCTGCTCCGCCATGACATGCGGGGACGTTCGGAGATGCCGGCTGTCCGCCGGTTATCGGGAAAAGTATCGGCTGTTGCCAATTCATTTGTACAGTGCCGAGCATTGTGAAGTGAAGCCCCGACTAAATCTGTCCGCGTGTCCCCGCGTGGCACAGTGCAATACCCGATGCGAGACGGAACGCCGAACTTTCCCAGAACTTTTCACGAAGCCCCCCGATCGAGGCCCGATCGTGACCGGCGTCACGTACTTTCCTACAGGTCTACCCGCGTAGAAATTTTGTGCGGGTAGTCTGAAGGAACCTGCTCAGCACCACACACCGGGAGTGCCAGTGGCACGCGTCGTAGTCGACGTCATGCTCAAGCCGGAGATCCTCGACCCCCAGGGCCAGGCGGTGCAGCGCGCACTGCCGCGCCTGGGTTTCGACGGCATCTCCGACGTACGTCAGGGAAAGCGATTCGAACTGGAAGTGGACGGGCCCGTCGACGAGGCAGCGCTCGCCCGCATTCACGATCTTGCCGAATCCTTCCTCGCCAACACCGTCATCGAGGACTTCACCGTCAAGGTCGAGTCCGACGACGTGGTTGCGGGGGCCGCGAAGTGACCGCTCGTATTGGCGTCGTCACTTTCCCGGGCAGCCTCGACGACCGCGACACCCAGCGGGCGATCCGCCTGGCGGGCGCCGAACCGGTCGCCCTCTGGCACAAGGACAAGGACCTCAGGCAGGTCGACGCGGTCGTCCTGCCCGGCGGCTTCTCCTACGGCGACTATCTGCGGGCCGGTGCCATCTCCCGCTTCTCGCCGGTGATGGAGACCGTCATCGAGCAGGCGAAGGCCGGTCTGCCGGTCCTCGGCATCTGCAACGGCTTCCAGGTCCTCACCGAGGCCCACCTGCTCCCCGGCGGCATGCTCGGCAACGACCACCTGCACTTCATCTGCCGCGACCAGAAGCTGCGGGTGGAGAACGCGGAGACCGCCTGGACCGCCGACTACACGGCCGGCCAGGAGATCCACATCCCGCTGAAGAACATGGACGGCCGCTATGTGGCCGACCGGTACACGCTGGACAAGCTGGAGGCCGAGGGGCGGGTCGCCTTCCGCTACCTCGACGTCAACCCCAACGGCTCGCTCAACGACATCGCCGGCATCACCAACGAGGCCGGCAACGTGGTCGGCCTGATGCCGCACCCCGAGCACGCCACCGAGCCGCTGATCGGCACCGGCCGCACCGACGGCCTCCCGTTCTTCACCTCGATCCTCAAGAAGCTGGTCACCGCATGAGCAGGACGCCTCTGGACACGGTCGAGCACGCGGCCGCGACCCCCGACGTCGAGCTGCCCTGGGCCGAACTGGGCCTGAAGAAGGACGAGTACGAGCGGGTCGTGGAGATCCTCGGCCGCCGCCCGACCGGTGCCGAGCTGGCCATGTACTCCGTGATGTGGTCCGAGCACTGCTCGTACAAGTCCTCCAAGGTCCATCTGCGCCAGTTCGGCGAGAAGGCCCCCGAGTCCGACGCGATGCTCGTCGGCATCGGCGAGAACGCCGGTGTCGTGGACGTCGGCCAGGGCTACGCCGTCACCTTCAAGGTGGAGTCGCACAACCACCCCTCGTACGTGGAGCCCTACCAGGGCGCGGCCACCGGCGTCGGCGGCATCGTGCGCGACATCATCGCGATGGGCGCCCGCCCGGTCGCCGTCGTGGACCCGCTGCGCTTCGGCGCCGCCGACCACCCCGACACCAAGCGGGTGCTGCCCGGCGTGGTCGCGGGCATCGGCGGCTACGGCAACTGCCTGGGCCTGCCCAACATCGGCGGCGAGGTCGTCTTCGACGCCTGCTACCAGGGCAACCCGCTGGTCAACGCCGGTGCCATCGGCGTCATGAAGCACGAGGACATCCACCTCGCCAAGGCGTCCGGCGCGGGCAACAAGGTCATCCTGTACGGGGCCAGGACCGGCGGCGACGGCATCGGCGGCGCCTCCATCCTCGCCTCCGAGACCTTCGACGACGCCAAGCCGTCCAAGCGCCCCGCCGTCCAGGTCGGGGACCCCTTCCAGGAGAAGCTGCTCATCGAGTGCACCCTGGAGGCGTTCGCCGAGAAGCTGGTCGTCGGCATCCAGGACCTCGGCGCGGCCGGTCTGTCCTGCGCCACCTCCGAGCTGGCCTCCAACGGCTCCGGCGGCATGCGCGTCACCCTGGACGACGTCCCGCTGCGCGACTCCACGCTCTCGCCCGAGGAGATCCTCATGAGCGAGTCGCAGGAGCGCATGTGCGCGGTCGTGGAGCCGGAGAAGGTCGACCGGTTCCTGGAGATCTGCGCCAAGTGGGACGTCATCGCCACCGTCATCGGTGAGGTCACCGACGGCGACCGCCTGGAGATCTACTGGCACGGCGGCAAGATCGTCGACGTCGACCCGCGCACGGTCGCGCACGAGGGCCCCGTCTACGAGCGCCCCTACGCCCGCCCGTCCTGGCAGGACGCCCTCCAGGCCGACGACGCGAACAAGCTGCCCCGGCCGGAGTCGGCCGAGGAGCTGAAGGCGCAGGTCCTGAAGCTGGTGGCCTCGCCGAACCAGGCGTCCAAGAAGTGGATCACCCAGCAGTACGACCACTTCGTGCAGGGCAACACCGTGCTGGCCATGCCCGAGGACTCCGGCATGATCCGCATCGACGAGGAGACCGGCCTCGGCGTCGCCCTCGCCACGGACGGCAACGGCCGCTACGCCAAGCTCGACCCGTACACCGGCGCGCAGCTCGCGCTGGCGGAGGCGTACCGCAATGTCGCCACCACCGGCGCCAGGCCGCTGGCGGTCTCCGACTGCCTGAACTTCGGCTCGCCCGAGGACCCGGCGGTCATGTGGCAGTTCACCGAGGCCGTGCGCGGTCTCGCGGACGGCTGCCTCCAGCTCGGCACGCCGGTGACCGGCGGCAACGTCTCGCTCTACAACCAGACCGGCGAGGCGGCCATCCACCCGACGCCGGTCGTCGCCGTCCTCGGTGTGATCGACGACGTGGCCCGCCGCACCCCGGCCGCCTTCCAGGAGGAGGGCCAGCTGATCTACCTCCTCGGCGACACCCGCGAGGAGTTCGGCGGTTCGGCCTGGTCGCAGGTGGTCCACGACCACCTCGGCGGTCTGCCGCCCCAGGTCGACCTGGAGCGCGAGCGGCTGCTGGCCGAGATCCTGATCTCCGCCTCCCGCGACGGCATGGTCGACTCCGCGCACGACCTCTCCGACGGCGGTCTGGTCCAGGCCGTCGTGGAGTCCGCGCTGCTCGGCGGCAAGGGCGCGCGGCTGGTTGTCCCGGACGGCCTGGACGCGTTCACCTTCCTGCTCTCCGAGTCGGCCGGGCGCGCGATCGTCTCCGTGCCGCGCTCGGAGGAGGTCCGCTTCACCGACATGTGCGGCGCGCGCGGTCTGCCCGCCGCCCGGATCGGTGTCGTCGACGGCGACACGGTCGAGGTGCAGGGCGCGTTCGCGCTGACGCTGGACGAGCTGCGCGAGGCCCACGAGGGCACCATCCCGGCGCTGCTCGCCTGAGCCGGTCCGCCGCACGCGGCGGCCGCGAGGCCCGGTCGCTCCGGCGGCCGGGCCCTCCGGCGTGCCCGGACCCGCGCCGGACCCGGCCCGGGAACAGGCCGGGGACAGACCGGGGACAGACCGGGGACAGGCCCGGATCCGGTTCGTCGCGCCGCCCCCGCGCCGCGGCGGGCTCGGCGGGCAGCAGGGCTGCCCGTTCCTGACGCCGACGCCGACGCCGACGCCGACGCCGACGCCGACCGCGAACGCGCGCCCGCGCCCCCGTCGAAAAGGCCCTGAGCGCCCGTGCCGTCCCGGCATAGGCTCACCGCCATGCCCCCGGCCAAGAAGCGCACCAGGACCTACGACCCGATCCGGACCCGCACGGCGGTCCTCGCCCAGCTCGACGCCGTACGGGACGCCGTGCGCGGCCTGCCCCCGGAACAGCTCGCGTCGCCCACCCGGCTCGGGGACTGGACGGTCCGGGAACTGATCGCGCACATCGGCATGGCGGCCACCGCGATCGGCCGCGCCCTGGACCTGCCCGAGCCCGCCCGGCAGGACACCGCCCTGCTCGACTGGCCGTTCGCGACCTCGGACAGTGCCCCGGCCATCGACGCCTTCACCCGGCGGATCGCCGCCGAGCACCCCGACCCCGCCGCCTATCTCGACGGTGTGGGGCAGGAGTTGCGCGCCCGGCTGGACGCCCACCCGGGCAACCGGCTGCTGGCCACCAACGCGGGCGCCCTGCCGCTCGCCGACTACCTCGTCACCCGCGCCGTCGAACTCGTCGTCCACACCGACGACCTGAACGCCGCGGTGCCGGGCCTGGACGTCCCGTACGACCGCCAGGCGCTCGCCGCCGCCACCCGCCTGCTCGCCGACGCCCTGGCCCACAAGGCGCCCGGCGGTTCCACCGAGGTGCGGATCCCGCCGTACGCCGTCGTCCAGTGCGTCGAGGGCCCCCGGCACACCCGCGGCACCCCGCCCAACGTCGTGGAGACCGACCCGCTGACCTGGCTCCGCCTCGCCACCGGCCGCATCGCCTGGCGGGACGCGCTCGCCCGGCCCGGGACCACCGCGAGCGGCGAGCGGGCCGACCTCGGCGGGCTGCTGCCGCTGATGTCCTGAGCCGGTGTCCCGAGCCGGTGCGCCGGGGGGCGTTCGCGCGCCGCGGGATGTGCGACACCTCACTCGTCCCCGCCCCGACGGCGCCCGTCGTGCGGGACGTGTCAACCGGACGTTCCGCCCATGCCCCCCAGAGTGACCCCTCTGACCTGGGGGAATACCGAGAGTTGGGCAGTGGTCGCAGTTGCCGGGCGGGGCGGGGCGATGTTTTTTTGACATTCCCCAATTCGGACCAGTGGTCGACCTCGCCTACACTCGGAGCCGTGCCACGTGGTGACGGTCGACTCAATCACGATCTGCTCCCCGGCGAGAAAGGCCCCCAGGACGCATGCGGCGTCTTCGGTGTCTGGGCTCCGGGCGAAGAGGTCGCAAAGCTCACGTACTTCGGGCTCTACGCCCTCCAGCATCGGGGCCAGGAATCCGCGGGAATCGCGGTCAGCAACGGCTCCCAGATCCTCGTCTTCAAGGACATGGGCCTTGTCTCCCAGGTCTTCGACGAGACCTCGCTCGGTTCGCTCCAGGGTCATATCGCGGTCGGACACGCCCGCTACTCGACCACCGGCGCCTCCGTGTGGGAGAACGCCCAGCCGACGTTCCGCGCCACCGCGCACGGCTCGATCGCGCTCGGCCACAACGGCAACCTGGTCAACACGGCTCAGCTCGCCGAGATGGTCGCCGACCTGCCCAAGGACACCAACGGCCGCTCGACCCGTGTCGCGGCCACCAACGACACCGACCTGCTGACGGCCCTGCTGGCCGCCCAGGTCGACGCCGACGGCAAGCCGCTGACCATCGAGGAGGCGGCCCACACCGTCCTCCCGCAGGTCAAGGGCGCCTTCAGCCTCGTCTTCATGGACGAGCACACGCTGTACGCCGCCCGCGACCCGCAGGGCATCCGCCCGCTGGTCCTCGGCCGGCTGGAGCGCGGCTGGGTGGTCGCCTCCGAGTCCGCCGCCCTCGACATCTGCGGCGCCAGCTATGTGCGCGAGATCGAGCCGGGCGAGTTCGTCGCCATCGACGAGAACGGCCTCCGGACGTCGCGATTCGCAGAAGCGAAGCCCAAGGGCTGTGTCTTCGAGTACGTCTACCTGGCCCGCCCCGACACCGACATCGCCGGACGCAACGTCTATCTGTCCCGGGTCGAGATGGGCCGCCGGCTGGCGAAGGAGGCCCCCGCCGAGGCCGATCTCGTCATAGCGACGCCGGAGTCCGGCACCCCCGCCGCCATCGGCTACGCGGAGGCGTCCGGCATCCCCTTCGGCGCCGGCCTGGTCAAGAACGCCTATGTCGGACGGACGTTCATCCAGCCCTCGCAGACCATCCGCCAGCTCGGGATCCGGCTGAAGCTGAACCCGCTGAAGGAGGTCATCCGGGGCAAGCGCCTGGTCGTCGTCGACGACTCGATCGTCCGCGGCAACACCCAGCGCGCCCTGGTGCGCATGCTCCGCGAGGCCGGCGCCGCCGAGGTCCACATCCGGATCTCCTCGCCGCCGGTGAAGTGGCCGTGCTTCTTCGGCATCGACTTCGCCACCCGCGCCGAGCTGATCGCCAACGGCATGAGCATCGACGAGATCGGCACCTCGCTGGGCGCCGACTCCCTGGCGTACATCTCCATCGACGGCATGATCGAGGCGACCACCATCGCCAAGCCGAACCTGTGCCGTGCCTGCTTCGACGGCGAGTACCCGATGGAACTCCCCGACCCGGAGCTGCTCGGCAAGCAGCTGCTGGAGACCGAGCTGGCCGCAGGGCCCGCCGCCACGGCCGCGGCCGACGCCATCCGTCGCCCGTAGTCAGCCCGTCACACCCGCAGTACGACACGAAAGTTCTCATCGTCATGTCTGAGACCACCGGGGCCAGCTACGCAGCGGCGGGCGTCGACATCGAAGCGGGCGACCGCGCCGTCGAGCTGATGAAGGAGTGGGTGAAGAAGACGCGGCGCCCCGAGGTCCTCGGCGGCCTCGGCGGCTTCGCCGGGCTCTTCGACGCCTCCGCCCTCAAGCGCTACGAGCGCCCCCTGCTCGCCTCCGCCACCGACGGCGTCGGCACCAAGGTCGACCTCGCCCGGCGCCTGGGCGTGTACGACACCATCGGCCACGACCTGGTCGCCATGGTCATGGACGACATCGTGGTCTGCGGCGCCGAACCGCTGTTCATGACCGACTACATCTGCGTCGGCAAGGTCCACCCCGAGCGGGTCGCCGCCATCGTCAAGGGCATCGCGGAGGGCTGTGTCCTGGCCGGCTGCGCCCTGGTGGGCGGCGAGACGGCCGAGCACCCCGGTCTGCTCGGCGAGGACGACTTCGACGTCGCCGGTGCCGGTACGGGCGTGGTGGAGGCCGACCGGCTGCTCGGCCCCGACCGCATCCGCGAGGGCGACGCGGTGATCGCCCTGGCGGCCTCCGGACTTCACTCCAACGGGTACTCGCTGGTGCGGCACGTGCTGCTCGATCGGGCGGGTCTGTCCCTGGACGCGCACATCGAGGACTTCGGCCGCACCCTCGGCGAGGAGCTGCTGGAGCCGACCAAGATCTACTCGCTGGACTGCCTGGCGCTGACCCGGACCACCGAGGTGCACGCCTTCAGCCACATCACCGGCGGCGGACTGGCCGCCAACCTGGCCCGGGTGATCCCGGACACACTGCACGCCGTGGTCGACCGCTCCACCTGGACCCCGGCCCCGGTCTTCGACCTGGTCGGCCGGAGCGGTGACGTGGAGCGGCTGGAGCTGGAGAAGACCCTGAACATGGGCGTGGGCATGATCGCGGTCGTGCCGCAGGAGTCGGCGGACGCGGCCCTGACCACGCTCGCCGACCGCGGGGTCGACGCCTGGGTCGCCGGTGAGATCACCGCCCGGGGCGAGCACACCACGGGTGCGGCCCTGGTGGGCGACCACGCCTGAGCGGCCGGTACGGGCAGCACAAAACCCGGTCCGGCGCTGGAAGCACCGGACCGGGTGAGTGAAGGACCCTGGCGACGCGCGTGGGACGGCAGAACCGACCGCGGATGTCAGGCGCCGCGACGGTGTTGTGAGGAGTCGCCGCGCTCGTCCTCGTCGTCGTCCTCATAGAGGTCGGCGTACCGTGCGTACAGGTCGTCGTCTTGCTCATCGTCCTCGAAACGGTCGCCGTTAGTCGGCGGCGCCGGATTCGACGTCGATGCGCCCAGCTCCTCGGCCAGGCGTGAGAGGTCAGTCCCACCGCTGTTGTACTTCAGCTGGCGGGCGACCTTCGTCTGCTTGGCCTTGGCCCGGCCGCGCCCCATGGCTCGACCCCCTCAACGACGGGGCTCAACGGCCCCAGAGTCTGACACGCGTTCATGATCTGGAACGGGCTCTCCGCAGAGAGACCGGTCCGTAGGGCTTCCACGGTACCTGAGCCCGCGGCCATACGGTACGTCGCCCGCAGGACGCGCGTGTGCGCAGAACCTTCGAGGAGCCCCGTCCTCGCTGGTCAGTGGCGATTTTAACCACTTATCGGGGAGCGACCCGCCGGTGGAAGTGACAGTTCTCTCCACCCGGCCACCGGCAGGTACCGCCCGGACACGCCCCGTCGAGGGGCCCGCGGTCACCGCGCGGCGCGCGCGTCCGCCATCCGCTGCTCGGCGATCCGGTCGGCCGCCGCGGCCGGCGGAATGCCGTCCTCCTTTGCACGTGCGAAGATCGCGAGCGTGGTGTCGAAGATCTTCGCGGCCTGCGCGCGGCACCGGTCGAAGTCGAAGCCGTGCAGCTCGTCGGCCACCTGGATGACCCCGCCCGCGTTCACCACGTAGTCCGGCGCGTAGAGGATGCCGCGGTCGGCCAGGTCCTTCTCGACGCCGGGGTGCGCGAGCTGGTTGTTGGCCGCCCCGCACACCACCGCGGCGGTCAGCGCCGGAACCGAGTCGTCGTTCAGGGCGCCGCCGAGCGCGCAGGGGGCGTAGATGTCGAGCCCCTCGGTGCGGATCAGGGCGTCGGTGTCGGCGGCGCGGGCCACCTCGGGGTGCGCGGCGACGATCCGGTCCACGGCCTCGGCCCGCACATCCGTGATCACGACCTCGGCGCCCTCGTCCAGCAGGTGCCGCACCAGGTGGTGCCCGACCTTGCCCACGCCCGCCACGCCCACCTTGCGGCCGCGCAGCGTCGGGTCGCCCCACAGGTGCTGGGCGCTGGCCCGCATGCCCTGGTAGACACCGAAGGCGGTGAGCACCGAGGAGTCGCCCGCGCCGCCGTTCTCCGGGGAGCGGCCGGTGGTCCAGCGGCACTCGCGCGCCACCACGTCCATGTCGGCCACGTACGTGCCGACGTCGCACGCGGTGACGTAGCGCCCGCCGAGCGAGGCCACGCAGCGCCCGTAGGCGAGCAGCAGCTCCTCGGTCTTGACCAGCTCCGGGTCGCCGATGATCACGGCCTTGCCGCCGCCGTGGCCGAGACCGGCCATGGCGTTCTTGTACGACATGCCGCGGGCGAGGTTCAGCGCGTCGGCGACGGCCTCGCCCTCGCTCGCGTACGGGTAGAAGCGGGTACCGCCGAGCGCGGGTCCGAGGGCGGTGGAGTGGATGGCGATGACGGCCTTGAGGCCGCTGGCACGGTCCTGACAGAGCACGACCTGTTCGTGGCCCCCCTGCTCCGAGTGGAACAGGGTGTGCAGTACGTCAGCGTGCGCGCCGGTTACGTCGGTCACGGTGGTGACTCCCAGGTAAGTAGCGGCGGGTGGTGTCGCGGTCCCGTGCGGGTGGCGGGGCCGTGGCAGGAGATTAGACCCTGGCCGCCCCCGCCACCGGCGCAGTGGTCGGGATCACCCTCCCTAGAGGTACCTTCCGACCCGGGCGTGGGACGATTTGCCGTGGTTTTCCGTCCGTCCGGGCGCGGTCCGGGCGGGTTTCGCGCCCGGCGGGCTGGGGAGGGAGCAGGCGTGCCCAAGGTGTCGTCCGTGGTCGTCCCGTACGCGACCTATCTGCGCGTCTATGAGCCGCTGGCCGCCTTCCCGGAGCCGGAGCGCAGCCACTGGGCGCGCTACGCCCGCCGCCCCGACCGGCCCTCCTACCAGGACGAACTGCGCCGCTCGCTGGCCGATCTGCTGCCCACCCCGCCGGTGGCGGTGCCGGTGCACGAGAGCGGGGACGCGTTCGTGCTCGACGTCGACGGGGTGGTGTGCGTCTGCCCCTGGCGGACCCGGCTGCGCGGCTGGCAGGCCCTGGACGGTCTGTCCGAGGACCTTCCCGCAGTGGTCCTGGACGCGGTGCTGCCCCCGCTCGTGCGCCGCCAGGCCGCCCAGGACTACGAGCGCTGGCTGGCCCGGAACCCGGACGCCCGCCCCTGGATCCGCACCTCCACCTGGCAGGTGCCGATCAACTGGTTCGTGCTGGTCTCCGACGAGGAGCGGGAGTACGTCAAGGGGGTGGGCGGCGCGGCGGCCGGGGCGCGGGACGCGGCGGCCGCCTTCGGGGACGAGCAGCCCTCGCTGCGCTACCGGACGCCGATGGTGCAGGCCCGGCGGCGGGTGGCGCGGGCGCTGCGCGCGCTGCGCGAGGCCGTCGACGAGGGGCCGCTGATCGACGGGCTGGTGGACGTGGGCCGCTGGCTGGAGGAGTTCCACCCGCGCTCGCTGGTGGAGCTGGACTACGGCGGTCTGGTGCATGTGCTGCCGGCCGGTGAGCTGGAGGGCGACCACTCGGCCGCGGACGTGGCCGAGGGCGTCGAGGCGCTGCGCCGGGGGGACGGGGCGGCGGCCGCGGAGGCGTACGGACGGCTCGTGGAGCGGTGGCGCGCGGTGCGTGACCGGCGGTCGGCCAACTGACGCTGTGTCAGAGAGTGACCTGCATCACGGCTCGAAAGGCGTCGAACAGCGTACGGTCAAGGGTCTTTAGCGGAGCTGACGGGACGTACGGCACGATCCGGGCGTATGTGTCAAGGGTGATGGACTGCACTTACCTGACCCTTGCCTAGGTTGCCCCCCCTCATGCCAAAATAGGACAAGGAGTCCGGGGAGGGCTCCTTCCGCCCGCTTATGCTCCGTCTTGGGTGGGATCTCAGCATTGCACGCTTTGGGGGGTCTGGTGACTTCCTGATCGCCCTGTGACTGATCGTCACAGTGGTGTGACTGTCCGCTATGGCATGGTCCATCGGCATCCGTCGCTGATGAACACCTGGGAGGGCAATTCCATCGGTTTGGCCGACGCGGCTGGACAGATGGTGTAGTTGTAGTGCCGAGGACAAGCCGTTCGTCCTATAACCGACTCGACTCGCGTCCGCCATTTCGGGCAACGCGGGTCAAGGTGCAGAATTTAGAGGAAAGAACCGAGAAGGTTCGGTTCTCCCGAGGAGGCCGCTCATGACCGCTCGCACCCCTGATGCCGAGCCGCTGCTGACCCCGGCTGAGGTCGCCACCATGTTCCGCGTCGACCCCAAGACGGTCACGCGCTGGGCGAAGGCCGGCAAGCTCACGTCGATCCGCACGCTCGGCGGGCACCGCCGCTACCGCGAGGCCGAGGTCCGCGCTCTGCTCGCGGGCATCCCGCAGCAGCGCAGCGAGGCCTGAACAACTTCATAACCGGGCAAACCGGCTGGTCCCCCAACCAGTCGTCGCGTCCGGGACCAACAGCTCCAAGCGACGCGGGTCCTGCCCCAACAGGTCCCACGCCCAAGCCTTCAGAGCTTTGTCGGGCAAGTGAACAGGGTGCGTCGTCGATCGCGCTGGACTCCGCCGGGTCCAGCGCGATCTTTTTTGTGCGGTCGGCGGGGGTGCGGGCCGGGCCGGTGAGCGGCCTTGTCCGAGGCTGGGGAGGCGTGTCGGATCCCTGGTGGGGAGCCCTGGAGTGCGGTGCAATTGCACATATTAAATTGACTGCTTGTAGGCGGGGTGTAAGGACAGGGCTTTCAGAAACTCGTGCGGTGACACCCGTCACATCGCAAGGCGCTTGTTGCCGGCCCTCGCCGTGCGCTAAAGAAGCCTCCGGTCTCATCGCGCCCTGCGCGGACGGGAGTTCGGGAACCGGGGCGTTCGCTCACCCGGCCGAGGAGCGGTCGGGTTCCACGGCCTCCGGCGCGCCGGGCGCCTCCGGCGGTTCCAGCACCCCGACCGCCTCCCGGGGCGTCAGAGCGCCGCTCAGAGGCTTCTGCCGGGCGTCGGGGAACCGCGGGGCCTTCGCCGCGGAGGCCGGCGGCCCCGGCGCGCTCTCCATCGCCAGCCGCAGCAGCCGGTGGCAGGCGGGGCAGCGGCTGGTGAGATGGCCGTACGAGGACGCGGCCGCGAGGTGCGCGCGGAGGAGTGCCCGGGTCTCGTGCCTGGCCGACGCCGCCATACGCCACCTCCAGCGGGCCGTGCCGCGACGGACCCTGCCTCTGGGGTACCGAGGGAATGTGACTCCGTCAAGAGACCGCGGAGCGGGCCGCGTCGGCGCGGAGGGCGGCGCGGGCACGGTCTGCCGCGTACCCGAGGGGTGCGGCGGGCGCGGCCTGCGGGGTCGTGCGCCCGGACACGAAGAAGGCCCGCATCCACCGGGATACGGGCCCTACTTGCGGTCCTGACGGGATTTGAACCCGCGGCCTCCACCTTGACAGGGTGGCGAGCACTCCAAGCTGCTCCACAGGACCTTGTTCGCGGCGCCGAACTCGCGTTGCGCTGCGAGAAGAGACTCTACAGGAGGCGGGCCGCCTGGTCGAACTCACTCAGTGTGCCGGTGGCATCACGGTGCCGCGGCGTCGATCGCCTTCACGATCCGCTTGTCGGAGACGGGGTACGCCGTGCCCAGCGCGTGCGCGAAGTAGCTGACCCGCAGCTCCTCCAGCATCCAGCGGATGTCGCGCACCTGCTGCGGCACCGGGCGGCCCTGCGGCAGCTGCTCCAGCAGCCACGCGTACTCGTCGCGCATCTCCCGGACCTTCTCCATGCGCGTGGTGTCCCGCTGGACGCTGGTCGGCATCTGCTGGAGCCGCCGGTCCGCCGCGACCAGATAGCGCATCAGGTCGGGCAGCCGCCGTATCCCCGCCTCGGTGACGAAGCCGGGCTTCACGAGGGCGTCCAACTGCTGCCGTACGTCCGTCAGATTGGCCAGCAGCGCGGGGCTGCGGACCGCCTTGAGGCGGCGTTCGCACGCCTGCCAGGCGGCCAGCACCTGCTGCACCTGGCCCACGGTCCGTACGGTCAGGTCCACGATCTCGGACCGTACTTTGTCGTAGAGCTTGCGGTACGACTCCTCGTCCCAGGCCGGTCCGCCGAAGTCGGCGATCAGCCGGTCAGCCGCCGCCGTGGCGCAGTCGTCGAACAGAGCCTGGATCGACCCGTGCGGATTGGCCGACAGTCCGATCTTCTGCTGGTTGGTCAGCTTCTCGGACGCGAACTTCGCCGGGTTCACCGGGATGTTGCGCAGGATCAGCCGGCGCGTGCCCCGCCACATGGCCTCGGCCTGCTCCGCCTCGGTGTCGAAGAGCCGCACCGAGACGGTGCCCGCCGCCGGTCCGTCGTCCACCAGCGCCGGGTACGCCTTCACCGGCTGACCGGCCCGGCGGGTCTCGAAGACCCGGGTGAGCGAGCCGATCGTCCAGTCGGTCAGCCCCGAGCGCTCCAGCGACTCGCCGCCGCTGCGCTCCGCGGTCGCCGCGGCGGCCTGGGACAGGGCCTGGCGCGCCTTCGGCCGGAGCTTCAGCTTGAGCGCTTCGAGGTCCTTGTCCTCGGCCAGCTTGCGGCGCCGCTCGTCGACGATCCGGAAGGTGATCTTCAGATGGTCGGGGACCTTCGCCCAGTCGAAGTCCTCGGCCTCGAACGGCACCCCGACCCTGCGCTTCAGCTCGCGCGCCATGGTCGTGGTCAGCGGCTCCTGGAGGGGCACCGCCTGCTCCAGGAACGCCTTCGCGTAGTTGGGCGCGGGGACGTAGTGCCGGCGGATCGGCTTGGGCAGCGAGCGGATCAGCTCGGTGACGACCTCCTCGCGCAGGCCCGGGATCTGCCAGTCGAAGCCCTCGTCGGTGACCTGGTTGAGCACCTGGAGCGGGATGTGGACGGTCACTCCGTCCGCGTCCGCGCCCGGTTCGAACTGGTAGGTCACCCGGAACTTCAGCGCGCCCTGGCGCCAGGAGTCCGGGTAGTCGGCCTTGGTGACCGCCTGCGCCGACTCCCGGACGAGCATCTCCCGCTCGAAGTCCAGGAAGTCGGGCTGCTCGTGCCGCTTGTGCTTCCACCAGGAGTCGAAGTGGGCGCCGGAGACGACGTGCTCGGGCACCCGCTGGTCGTAGAAGTCGTACAGCGTCTCGTCGTCGACGACGATGTCCCGGCGCCGGGCGCGGTGCTCCAGCTCCTCGACCTCGCTGAGCAGTCTGCGGTTGTCGGCGAAGAACTTGTGGTGGGTGCGCCAGTCGCCCTCCACCAGGGCGTTGCGGATGAACAGCTCACGGCTGGCCTCCGCGTCGATCCGGCCGTAGTTGACCTTCCGCTGGGCCACGATCGGCACGCCGTACAGCGTCACCTTCTCGTACGCCATCACCGCGGCCTGGTCCTTCTCCCAGTGCGGTTCGCTGTACGTCCGCTTCAGCAGGTGGCCGGCCAGCGGCTCGACCCACTCGGGCTCGATCTTCGCGTTGACCCGCGCCCACAGGCGGGAGGTCTCGACCAGCTCGGCGGACATCACGAACCGCGGCGGCTTCCTGAACAGCGCGGAGCCGGGGAAGATCGCGAACTTGGCGTTGCGGGCGCCCAGGTACTCGCCCCGGCCGCCGTCCCTGCGGCCCTGCTGCGGTGCGGAGTCCTTGGACTCCTTCACGTCCTTCATGCCGATGTGCGAGAGCAGACCGGCCAGCAGGGAGACATGGACGCGGTCGCCGGGGGCGTCGTCCTCGTTGAGGTGGATGCCCATCTGCTTGGCGACCGTGCGCAGCTGGGAGTAGATGTCCTGCCATTCGCGGATGCGCAGGAAGTTGAGGTACTCCTGCTTGCACATCCGGCGGAAGGACGAGGAGCCGCGCTCCTTCTGCTGCTCGCGCAGATAGCGCCAGAGGTTCAGGAAGGCGAGGAAGTCGCTGGACTCGTCCCGGAAGCGGGCGTGCTGCTGGTCGGCCTGGGCCTGCTTGTCGGCGGGGCGCTCGCGCGGGTCCTGGATGGACAGCGCGGCGGCGATCACCATGACCTCGCGCGCGCAGCCGTTCTTGTCGGCCTCCAGGACCATCCGGGCAAGACGCGGGTCGACGGGGAGCTGGGCCAGCTTGCGGCCGGTCTGGGTGAGCCGCTTGCGCGGGTCCTTCTGCGCCGGGTCGAGCGCGCCCAGCTCCTGGAGGAGCTGCACGCCGTCGCGGATGTTGCGGTGGTCCGGCGGGTCGATGAACGGGAACTTCTCGATGTCGCCGAGGCCGGCCGCGGTCATCTGGAGGATGACGGAGGCGAGGTTGGTGCGCAGGATCTCCGCGTCGGTGAACTCCGGGCGGGCCAGGAAGTCGTCCTCGCCGTAGAGCCGGATGCAGATGCCGTCGGACGTACGCCCGCAGCGGCCCTTGCGCTGGTTGGCGCTGGCCTGCGAGACCGGCTCGATGGGCAGCCGCTGCACCTTGGTGCGATGGCTGTAGCGGGAGATCCGGGCGAAGCCGGGGTCGATGACGTACTTGATGCCGGGGACGGTCAGGGAGGTCTCGGCGACATTGGTGGCGAGCACGATCCGGCGGCCGGTGTGCTGCTGGAAGACGCGGTGCTGCTCGGCGTGCGAGAGGCGCGCGTACAGCGGCAGCACCTCCGTGGAGCGGTACTGCTTCTTGGTGAGCGCGTCGGCGGTGTCGCGGATCTCCCGCTCGCCGGAGAGGAAGACCAGGATGTCGCCGGAGCCCTCGGCCATCAGCTCCTCGACGGCGTCGGTGATCGCGGTGATCTGGTCCCGGTCGGCGTCCTCGGAGTCCTCCTCCAGGAGCGGCCGGTAGCGCACCTCCACCGGGTACGTCCGCCCGCTGACCTCGACGATCGGGGCGTCGCCGAAGTGCCGGGAGAACCGCTCGGGGTCGATGGTCGCCGAGGTGATGACGACCTTCAGATCGGGCCGCTTGGGCAGCAGCTGGGCGAGATAGCCCAGCAGGAAGTCGATGTTGAGGGACCGCTCGTGGGCCTCGTCGATGATGATCGTGTCGTAGGCGCGCAGCTCGCGGTCGGTCTGGATCTCGGCGAGCAGGATGCCGTCCGTCATCAGCTTGACGAAGGTGGCGTCCGGGTCGACCTGGTCGGTGAACCGCACCTTCCAGCCGACGGCCTCGCCGAGCGGTGTGTCCAGCTCCTCGGCGACCCGCTCGGCGACCGTGCGGGCGGCGATCCGGCGGGGCTGGGTGTGCCCGATCATGCCGCGCACGCCCCGGCCCAGCTCCATGCAGATCTTCGGGATCTGCGTGGTCTTCCCGGACCCGGTCTCACCGGCGACGATGACGACCTGGTGGTCGCGGATCGCCGTGGCGATCTCGTCCTTCTTCTGGCTGACCGGCAGTTGCGCGGGATAGGTGACGGCGGGCACGCGCGAGCGCCGCTCGGCCATGCGCCGCGCGGCCTTGTCGGCCTCGGCGTCGATCTCGGCCAGGACGGCGGCGCGCGCCTCGGGCTTGCGGATCTTGCGCGCGCCTTCGAGCCTGCGCCCGAGCCGGTGCGCGTCACGCAGCGTCAGCTCGGTCAGACGGGTGGCGAGGGCGCCGAGGGCGGGGGCGGGATGCGTAGACATACGCATCCCAGGATCTCACCTCGGGGAAATCTCGCGCGAATGATTTGTCGCGAATGATTTGTCCGGCCGCGGCGGACGGGGAGGAGACCGGCCGGGGCCGGACGCGGGCGGCCGGGGTCAGCAGTTGCGGTGGCCCTGCTTGAACCCGGACTTGAAGCCGTCCTTGTAACCGCGGTTGTAGTCCTTCCCGGAGTCCTTCTTGAGGTCCTTCCTGGCGTCCTGCTTCAGGTCCTTGTGCAGGTCCTGCTGGAGGGCGGCGGGCTTCATGTGGTCGCCGGGGAACGAGCGCCCGTCGTGGTCGCCGCGTCCGTTGTGGTCGCAGCCGCGGTGGCCCTGTTTGAAGCCGTCCTTGAAGCCGTCCTTGAAGCCGCGCTGGTAGTCCCGGTCGGACTGGGGGACCTTGGCGCTGGTGCCGGCGTGGGTCTCGCTCGGTGCCGCGGCGGCTGCCTGCTGGAAGCTCACCGGGCCGAGAACGACCGATGCGGCGATGAGGGCCGAGCCCAGAACGACGGCCCTTCGTCGGTGCGTGGCGGACATGAGTGCCCCCTAGGGTCGGTGGGGCGAGGGATCGATGAGCGGCCTATGTGGCCTTTCTCACGTTTCACGCTAGTCCGTTGTGGGGATGGCGCAACCGCGGCAGCGGCCTTCGCTACGGCGTGGGGCGCAGCAGTCCGCGGACGGCCCGCTCGGACCACTGCCCCGCCGCCCCCGGACAGGCGGCGAGGTACGAGGCGACCGCGTCGGTGTCCCAGGCGCCGGCCGACAGCAGCCCGTCGGCCAGGAGCCGGAGATAGGCGGCCGACGGCGCGTTCCAGGGCACCTCGTCCATCGCCCAGGGCGCGGTGAACGTGAGGACGGGCAGCCCCTCCAGCCGCCCCGCGCAGACCAGGGTCTCGTAGCGGCCCCGGCCCAGTACGGACCGGCCGCGGGCGAGCACGTCGGCCAGGTCGAGGCGCCCGCCGGGCTCCCGGTACATCTCCTGGGCGGCGACATCGGAGAACTGCTCGGCCGACAGCAGGTGCGCCCTGGCCAGGACGCGCCCCTGGGCCCGTGGGTCGTAGAAGGCCCGGCCGCCGCCCCACACCGGCGACTCGGTGGCGAAGTAGAGGGCGCCGGTGAGTTCGACGGCGAGGGACCGCGCGGGCAGCCGCGGATCACGGCATCCCGGGCAGTCCCGTCCGGCCCCCGGCGGACGGCCGCCGCGCAGATAGAAGGCGAGCCGCTCCAGCTGCATGTTCGAGCCGTAGGAGGTGTACCAGACCTGCTCCGGGCTCGGGCCGGTCGGCCGCACCGGGTCGATGGGGTGCAGAGCATTCACGCCGGTCCGCTCCTCACACACGAACGAGCCCCTCTCCGAGGACTTCGGAGAGGGGCTCGATGCCCTGAAGGGCTGCGGTGGCTGGGGCCGGGGTCGAACCGGCGACCTATCGCTTTTCAGGCGATCGCTCGTACCAACTGAGCTACCCAGCCACGAGGTTTCACGTGAAACCTCAGCGGTCCTGACGGGATTTGAACCCGCGGCCTCCACCTTGACAGGGTGGCGAGCACTCCAAGCTGCTCCACAGGACCAAGCTGTTTGTGTGCAACAGTGTTGCACACGATCTTGCGCGCCCCCAACGGGATTCGAACCCGAAAACGTTACCTTTCTGACCTGCGGATTCGCCAGAAAATCGGATATTAGACCTTGTTTTCATCCCTCTGCGTCTTGTTCTGTCTGCCTCGATCAAGCCCTCGCGCTGACATGTCAGCACGGCTCAGAGGGCATTGCTATAGCGAATAGAACTCCCCATCGCTCGGTGCTACCCCTCCAATACAAGGAGAGAAGCGCCTACCGGCAGTCGCACGACCGGAGACATCGGGTTGAGACTGACCCCTCCACCGAGGTGACCACTTACGTTCGCCCTGGACTAACGGCACCCATCCGGCGATGACATCCGGGGCCGACAAGGCCATACTCAGGACCGCTTCGGTCGGCTCCACAGGAGCAAGCCCAGATGTGATGATGAGTAGCACTCCGCCTTGCCGTTTGCACAAGCGTTCCATGTCACGCGAGACCTCGGACGACCACTCCTCAAGGCCCAGCTTCACAGTCAGTTGCCGTCGAAGCACGGTCGCCGCCCCAGGGATGGCGTTCAGCGCATGTCCGGCAGGCATCATTCCTTGGCGCTGATGGATGGCAGACGGCGCCATACGCCATTGCCCGTCCTCGCTCTGAGCCAGCTCTACGGATTCCACGCCCGCGTTCACCAGCAGGATCAATGGGTTCTTGTCGTCCAAGGTGATCTGAGGCGTGTGAGTCGCGCTCGCCGTCCAGGTCAGACGAGGTTCTGATGGGCCAATGATCTTGAAAATGCCGACGCTGCTGTCGCGACGAGTGCCGTCGTTCTCAGTCCATTCGGGGTAGCGGCACATGCCCAAGTGGTAAAGGCTGGCGGTGGCACCCCAAGGTTGCTCGAACACGCGCAGCGCCGGCACCCCCGCTCCTAGCGAAAGCCCACAGTACTGACAGTCAAGCGGCCACAACCCCTCCATTACGTCGGCCAGTTGCCCTTCCGCCAACTGCTCCTCGGTGCTCCTGCTCACCGCCAGGGCTTGGAGCCCGCCCCTGTCGGCTTCCGCGCGGACAATCCGCCAGTCCGGCATCAACAAGGGTGTACGCTGCCGTGCTTTGCGGAACCATGACTCGGCGCTCGCCGCATTGCCCTCCCAGGCCAGTACGGTGCCAAGCGTGATCATGGCATCAGGATCGCCCTCCTTAGCGGCGGCCAAGGCGCTTTCCCGTGCCTGAATCAGGTAGTAAGCCGCTGCTTCTTTCTGCTCTCGGTACGCAAGCCAGCCAGCAAATGACAGCGCCGCTGCGGACAAGCCTCGATCGGCCGCCTTCTGCAGCCAGGTCCCTCGATCGTCCAGCACCGTGTATCGCTGCCGAAGCAAGTTGCCGTACTTCACTGCACACTCATCATCGCCCTGCTCCGCGCCACGTTCCCAAAGCTCGGCAGCGGCTTCGTCCTCACCGTCTTGCGAAGCCAGATCACCGAGCAGCCGGAGTGCCTGCGTCCGGCCCGACTCGACTGCCTTCTCCAGCCACTCCCTGCCCTGACTGGAGTCGTCTGCGGCCACGAGGAGAGCACCGAGATGCAGCATGGCGGTTCCATCACCATGCATAGCGGCTTCTCTCAGCCACCGCTCCCCAGCGCTCCGCTCCCCGCTCTCAATGAGTACGGCAGCAAGGTTCACCATCGCCGTAGTCTCGCCCGCTGCAGCCAGAGGCAGTAGCGCTTCTTTCGCGATGTCAGAGCGTTCCGCAGTCAGCGCCGTCCAGGCAACTAGGGACCGACCTTGTCCCTCTGCGAGATCCAACGCCTTGCGCCATACCGACTCGTCCAGTTTTACGGACGTCTCCTGTCCCTGAGGGGCTCCAGCGACCAGGTAATCGAAGGGGCGCCACCCACCGCCCTCTGAGGGAACCAGCAAGCTTGTGATGCCGAGAGATTCACGAGTTGCCCACTCCCACGCTTCCTTGATGGGCTCGGGCCGCAACGCTGCGCCGCCGGCTCGCTGCAAACAGGCACCGTGCAGTTCCTCAATGGCATCAGCAGGCAAGGGGCCCGCAAGGCCGGTACGCGCGAGATCCACCGCAGCAGCCACCAGTGCCGCTCCTCGGGGATGACGGTCGTCACCTGCCTTCCACCTCTCCAGCAACTGTGGACCAGCAGCGAGATACTCAGCGAGCCCGTACCCTTCACCCGCTTCAAGAGCCTGAATGACCCGCGGGTCCTTCGACCGACCCGCTTCCACCCGCTCCGCTTCGGACCACGTACGTGGTACCTGTACATGGCGAGCCTGACGCAGAAGACGACCAGCCGCCCTTGAGCCGTACGTGGGTCCGCCCAGTGATACCGCAGCACTGTCCAGCTGCAGTAGATCGTCGTACAAATGCGACCGCAGTGTGGCCACCACGACCACACCCCGCCGTTGAAGCTCTGCCAGCAGGCCCGCCGTAAGGCCTGTGCTATGCAGGTGCCCCTCCAGGTCATCGAGCCACACCAAGTGCCGGGCGCCAGTACGACAGGTCGCAGTCAGTCCGCTCAAGTCCGTGGCTGGCTCAGGACGGCAGACAAGCCAGTCCGGACAGACTCGCTGGACGGCTTCGAAGGCCGACCGGGTCTTGCCCGCTGCAGAAGGGCCGGTGAGTAGAACAAGGCCTCCGCTCCCAACCGCCTCGGCAAGTTGACTCTCCAACTCGTTGTCGAAGTCTCGCGGAAGCCAGTCCACCATCCTGGGGAATCCGGACACTTCCCGTACCCGGTGCACCCCAAAGTGGGCAGCTGAAGCTGCCGACACCTCTTCCCAATCGATCGTGCCGCCCATGGCCGTGGCGACGTTGACGGAATCGGTCACGTCGTGCAACGAACTGCCGGTGGCGCTCCGTACTAAGGGTTCGAGCGCCGGGTGTACTCCCGTATGGCGCTGTACGAGATCCACGAACACTTCGTCTTCCAACAGCAGGCGAGCAGGCACGACTTCTAGTCGGCCATGTCCCCATCCCCCTGGGTCTTGGACGGCAACACCGATCACGTGGCCGTGCAGCATCGCAGCAGCTCCGGACATGCCCTGCCACGGCGAGCCGTCCGCTACCGGCCGCGGGGCAGAGTGCTCCCCATCAATAACGTAGCGTCCCCGTAATAGGGCCGAACCCGGCTTGAGCATGCCGACAAACTGCTCCGTGTCCGGCCGGTTTTCCCGGCGCTGCACCCGAGGAAAGCCAAGAACTTCACATCCAGACCATGGGTTCATGTCTCCCGGCTCACCCCACCGAACGGTTTCAGGTCCGTCACCGACAAGGTCTGACTACGCCAACAACAGTGCAGCGTCAGATCGTTCGCCATCGCCGCACCACAGCACATCGCAGATACGGGGCCCTAGCCCGCGCGGTACCGCGACACGCACAGGCTTGTCGCCCAACAAATGTGCTGCAGTCAGCACGAGCCTGGCCCCTAGCAGGAGCCCGGTGCCCTGCCCCTCCCCCTCAACGACTGCGATGTTCAGCCGCGCAGAGGTTCCCATGAGCGCCCCTCACCCCTAAGATAGCCGCGGCCCGTCATCGAACTCCGAAAGATCAGCGGCTTCGGGGTTGCCGATGACCCAGCTGCTGCCATCCGCTGCGTTCTTCGGCGCAAGAGTGAGCGTGACCCGGTGCGATTTGTGCCTACTCACAGCGGCACCGGTCTCGCCAGACACCACCCAGGCACGAAAACCCGCCTTGGCCTGGGCATCCCTGCGCAGCTCAACGGAGAACTCCATGGTCAGTTCCCGTACATCAAAGAGAGGCGCCTGGCCACTGGCCGCAGTCGCAGCAGCAACCAACTGCTGCCGCAGAACGGCGACTGCCTGCGTGAGTTCGATCTCGGAAAACGGCTCGCTCATACTCTCCCCCACGCCACGACTCCCCGGATCCCTAACCCTACCTGCGGCCACCTCGGCAGCCGACTCCTTTACCGACTCCCATCGAGCTCACGAGCATTTCGTCCCACGGCTCACGCCGGCTGCCCTCAGCGCGGCGGATGCGGACTGGGCATGGTTGCCGGTGGTCCAGGTGTCGTCGATGAGCAGAATGTTGTCGCCCCATGGGCTGGCTGAGGTGTACCGGGCGGGCGAGACTGCACGGCAAAGGGTCGCCGCTTCCGGGGCCGCCGTGAGCAGGTCTCGGTAGCGAGGACGAGTTGGGCCGACTATCTCGGCCGCCATGTCGCGCAACGGAGGAGCACTACGCTTACTGGTGCTGGGAGCGGTGGTGACGTGCCAGCAGAAGGCCCCGCAGTTCTCCGACCAGCCGTAGCCGGGCCCTTCAACCGCCTCGCTACTGCCCCGGCGTTGTGTCGGGGGAGTGCCGACGGGCTCGGCGACCGACTGCAGTGTCAGCTGGACCGCATCTGACGGCGCAGCTGATTCAGTGCCGCGCGTACGCGATCCGTCTCCGGAGACTCCGCCCCCAGGGTGTGGAGTAGGTCGTGGTAAAGGGCAACCAGTACGTTGAACGCCTCCGACAGTCGGCCCGCAGAGTGCAGCAGCAGACCGTGCCGACGACGGGTGGTCAGGACGAACGTGTCAGTGGGCGATAAGGCACCATCCACCGCCTTCAGTACGGCTTCGAATGCCTCCAACGCTTGCGCCATCTCGCCCAGCTTCATTAGGCAATAGGCGATCTGACCACGGGCCTTCAGCCCTTCCGTGCTGTTCTCCGCTCCTCGGGCGGCGAGCGGGGCCACGTACTTGCGGTACAGCAGCAGCGCACGCCCGTATTCCTCCTCCTCGAACACAGCGTCCGCCTCCCGGAGACTGTCCGCGTCCGCAGCCGGTGCCCCCTTACTGGCCGAAGGCACGGCGAACCACGCGGGCTCCGGATGTACGAGACGGCTGAGCCCAGACTGCTCCCCTCCTGCCACCCCTATGCCAACCCATCGGTGCCCTCTCGGGAAGAACGGAAGGAGACGCTTGAAGACCTCCTGAGCAGTCGCAGGCCGGTCTTCTGGGCGCTTGGCGAGCAGGTCCAGCACCAGAAGGTCCAGATCGGGACCAGCCTCCGGACGCAGCTCCCGCACGGGAACGGGAGGCTCGTGCACATGGTGGTAAAGAAGACTGGCCGCATTGTCCTGCGTAAACGGCGGTCGCCCGGTCAGGAGTTCGTAGAGGATGCAGCCCAGTGCGTAGAGATCGCTCCGTGGGGTGACCTCGACCGCCCGCGCCTGCTCGGGGGACATGTACCGGGGCGTGCCGACGGGAAAGCCCTCCGGGGTCAAGGGGGTGTGGTCGCCTTCGAGCAGCGCGGAGACACCGAAATCCAGCACCATCGCGAGACCGCTGTCCGCAACCATGATGTTGGCGGGCTTCAGGTCGCGGTGGACGAGCGGCACACTCCCGGTGTAAGTCAGCACCGAGCACAGATGGGCCCCCAGGCAGGCCGCCCACGGGATGGGCAGTCGGCCAAAGTCCCGGCAGATGTTGTTGAGCGGGGATCCGAACAGCCGCTGCATGACGATGTAGAGGCGCCCACCGCCCGCAGGATCGGTGACGATGTCATAGATCTGCGGGATACCTGGGTGGGCGAGCCGCGCCATGATCTGGGCCTCGCGGCGGAAACGGGCGACTCCGGCATCGGAGCGAGTGGAGCCCTCCCGGGGGTGAATGAGCTTGATGGCGACGTGCCGGCTCAGTTCAGGGTCGCGTCCCGCCCAGACCTGTCCCATCCCTCCCCTGCCAATGAGTTCTCCGAGTTCGTAGCGTCCCACGCGACGGTGTACCCCCGGCACGCTCACTCGCCCGTGTCCCGGGGAACCTCGGCATCCTGAAGGGATTCGGAGTCCCAGAGCGCTTCGGCGAGGTCGGAGAGGCAGCCTTCGCCGGGGACCAGCCAGTAGCGAGGTCCCTGGACAGCACTCCATGCCTCGCGCCAGTCGGCACGCTGCCAGATGTGACGGATCAGTCCGTTGATCGAGTACAGACGCCCGTCCGCTGCCCAACGCAGCGGCTGCCGGGCGTCATTGTTCCAGGTCGCGAGGTAGCGAAGAGGGTCCTCGTCGAGCCAGTGGCCGATGGCCGCTTCTTCCACTGCCCCTGGCTGGTACAACACCTGCGTCCCGTCAAGGATCCGTCGGTGGGCGACGAGAATCCGGGCGGATCCCGGCCTCCTCCGCGGTTTCGGCGGGGACGCGACCACAAGCTGTGGGGTCCGCTCCACGTCGGCGAGGGTGTGCAGGGCCGCCTCTGCGAGGTGGCGGCACCGCCCGGCCTCCCGGAAGGTCGTCGCTACGAAGGAGTTGCGGCCGAAGAGGTCGTCCACCAGCGGGATCAGAGCTGCCAGCACCGAGCGTACGAGACCGGGCACCTCGTCCAGAAGCTGTTCCCACTCGGCGTCGGGATCGTCGATCCCCTCGGCTCCGCGGAGCCGGAAAACAAGATGGGTGACGAGCAGGGTTCCGCGCTCCGCGATGGCGGCCGAGCGCCCGTTTAGACGGGGTCTCAGTTCGTGGAGGGCTTCACGGACGGCGCGGAGCAGGAGGACGGAGCGCCAGATCTGAAGTGCGCTCGGCTGTCGTCCGAACAGGCGGGTGTAGGCCCCCTCCGATGGCGCTTCCCACAGGCGCTCCGTCGACGCATTGGCCAAGGCGCTGAGGGAGGCGTCGGGATGGCCGCATGCGAGCGCCACGGCCGCCTCCTCTACCGAGCAGCCCGCAGCAGGAGTGGGGACCAATTCGCCCCGCCTGAAGACGTACTCCTTGTCGAGGCTGGTCCGAAAGTCGTCCCGGATATGTCCCTGCACCGGGTCGAGGGCAACAAAGTCCCTCGACCCGGTGTGGTGTTGGGTATTTGTCGCGGCACCGACGGAGCGGGCGAAGCCCTCGGGTGCGTTCGCTAGGGAGATGAACCGTACCTGGACACTGGCCCGCACGACGTTCTCCGGATGTATATCGTGCGCGTAGTAGATGGAGGCGACAGTCTGGGCGCCGTTGACGACCGTGGCACCTGTGAGCCGCAGTCGTACGGGAGCGCCTTCGGCGGGGCGGGAGAAGAATTCAGTCTCGATGGAGTCGCACAGCACTGTGATGCCGTTGTTGAAGCACCAGAAGTTTTCGGGGGCGGTCCGCAGCGTCTCCACGATCCCGAGGTTGGGCGGGGTCATGCCGAGGGGGTTCCGGATGTTCCGGTCGAACAGGCGGGCACCGTGCTCCTCGTACCAGAGCGCGACCTCGCCGGCATCGATCAGCCCGACGACCGCCCGATGGGGGAAGTCCCGCGCGAGCCAGCTGCCGGGCAGGGTGGCGACGAGTTCGACGCTCCGAGGCAGGGAACTTTGGTGTGCGGCGGAGTGGAAGTCGGGGAGCGCCAGGACGTGACACTCGACCTCGGAGCCGAAGTCCGCGGCGGCTTGCTCGATCAGTCGGCGGGCCTGTTCCTTCGTCGCCTGTTCGCCCATGACGGCCACGACCAGGTGCACACGGCACTCCGGTGATTCGAGGATGTCCCGGACACGGGCGGCGTGCCGCTGCACCCGGTTGTTGAACCGGTCGAAGTCGCGGTTGTCCAGTTGCCGAAGACCGTGCAGCAGTTTCAGGGCACCGTCCACCCCGAAGCTAGCGGTGCCCTTGTCGCTCCACTTGGCCTGGACGAGCCACAGGTCGGGTGCCGATGAGGAGTACCCGATGGCATCGATCCCCTGGTCGTCTCGCCCGTCGGTGACCGATGCAGCGGCCTCGTCCGGCGTGCAACCGGTGAGCAGTTGGAGCGACACGGCGGCCAACGCGCGCGAGACGAAGACCCGTTCGGACTCGAAGGCCGACCGCTGGTGCATGTCCCCGAGGTCGATGAGACCGGCGTACTCGCGGGTGAGGAAGTCCCGGACAACCTCGGCGGCCTGACCGCGTGCCGTCCCCGCGTTTTCGCCCGCACCCATAATTTCCCCCGGTATGGTCCGACGGCCGCAATCCTACGTGCGCGGGGCGACCTGGCCTGCATATAGTCGGTAGGCGTGGACACGACATCGCCACAGCTGACATCTCGTACGGAGCCAGCCGCTCCGGCAGTCCGGGCTCGATCTGCACCCGCAGGCGCCGATTGGTGTCCTCGTGCTTGCCACGCGGGGTGCTGGACCTACGAGATCGCCTCTCCGATGGTCTCGACACGCAGAACACCGGGAACGTGTGAGTCTGCTCAGCAGCCTCACGCAGATTTTCGGGGCACCGACGCATCACGGGTAGGGTCATCGCTGCCCGTCTCCTCGACGGCGGCCTGCCGGTCACCGCGGTACCGCGACGTGTCACTACGAAGGGAGTCGAGGGGTGCGGATCTTCGTGGACGAGTAGCCCTTGTCCGCGGCGACCCGCTCGGGCCGGGTCCTGGGCCGGCCGGGCCCGCACCGGCGGACGCTGATGCGGGCCATGACCTGCTCGAACTGGGTGCAGTCGTTGACGTTGCCCGCGGTCAGGGTGAAGGCCAGGGGGCGGCCCTGTCCGTCGCAGGCGAGGTGGATCTTCGTGGTCAGCCCGCCGCGGGACCGGCCGATCGCCTCGCCCGGCCGGTCCTGCCCCCTTTTCGGGCACCGGCCGCATGCTGGTGGGCCCGCACAGCCGCGGAGTCCACGCACACCACCGTCCAGTCCACAGCGCCGACCGCGTCCGAATGCTGCTGGACATGGGCCAGGAGCCGGTCCCAGGTGCCGTCGGCCGACCAGCGGCGGAAGCGCTCGCAGACCGTCTTCCACGGCCCGTACCGCTCCGGCAGATCCCGCCAGGCAGCCCCGGTGGACAGCTTCCACAGGATCCCGTTGACCACCTGGCGCCGGTCGCGCACCGGACGGCCCATCCGCGGCGGAGCCAGCAACGGCCCGATCACCGCCCACGACTCATCAGTCAGCTCATGACGACGCACCACGAACACACCAACGACCCAACCACTTTACGGACACGCCCTAGGAGCTCCACCAGGGGATCACACGGGCTAGCGAACCGCAGAAGTCACTGGGTTCTCCGCATCCCGACGGGCACCGATGTGCCCACTGATGGCCACAGGAAAATAGAACAAAAAAGACCCTTCGTCTGTATTTTTGCAGGGCAAATGGGTCTTCTTCGCTGTGGAGCTTAGGGGAGTCGAACCCCTGACATCTGCCTACCCGCACGGATGGGCCGAATGGGCTGCACACGTAAGTCTTTGCGATCGGAGGCAGTGTGGGCCACGGTGCCGGAACGATTGGCGAACCCCAACGCGGATTCTTGTGCCTCGTGCACTGTCACCCTGCTGTGTGCCTGACGGGCGACATGTGTTGCGGTCTGAAGGAGACCGGGTTCTGCGCGGGTGAGGGCGGTTTCGGCAGCCTGGAACCGCGACAGCACGGTGCTGACATGTCAGCACACAAAGCCCCGGGGAGCGGATTGCGGCCAGGGGCGATCTTTGCTCGGGCACACAACGAGAACGTCCCGGACGGCATGCTGTCCGGGACGTTCTCGGGGTAGTGGCTGGGGCCGGGGTCGAACCGGCGACCTATCGCTTTTCAGGCGATCGCTCGTACCAACTGAGCTACCCAGCCACGAGGTTTCACGTGAAACCTCAGCGGTCCTGACGGGATTTGAACCCGCGGCCTCCACCTTGACAGGGTGGCGAGCACTCCAAGCTGCTCCACAGGACCAAGCTGTTTGTGTGCAACAGTGTTGCACACGATCTTGCGTGCCCCCAACGGGATTCGAACCCGTGCTACCGCCTTGAAAGGGCGGCGTCCTAGGCCGCTAGACGATGAGGGCTATCGGCCCGCCTGGGCGCTTCTCAGCGCGTCGGGGACGTGAGAAGCATATGGGATGCCGGGGGGTATCGCCAAAACCGTTGACGAGCCCGGCGGGGAGGCGGCCCGGGAGGGTGCCGAAGCCGGTGGCGGGGGCGGTGACGAGGAGGGCGCCGAGGGGGTGGGAGCGGCGCCCGGCCGGTTCTCCTCGGGCAGATGGCGGCTCACCTCCGCGGTCGTCAGGCCCAGCCCGCCCAGCTTGATCGCGTCCCAGGCCTGGAGGCGGCGGCTGTCCCGGTCGACGTAGAGGACCGACGCCTCCACGGGGGCGGGATGCTCCTGCTCGACCGCGCGCAGTCCGCTGCCGCCCGTCGAGCCCTCCCTGCGCAGCCGGGTGCCGTAGGGGAGGATCTCCGTGCCCTCGTGGTGCAGATGCCCGCACAGCACCAGCGGCACCGCGCCGTCCGTCTCCCGGGCCGCCAGCGGTTCATGGGCGACGGCGATGTCGACCGGGGTGCCGGCGGCCCGCTGGTCCCGCAGCGCCGACGCCAGCCGGGCGCCCGCCAGCCGCTCCGCCGCGTCACCGCCCGTCGCCGCCGAGCGGTCCGGGGTGAACTGCGGGTCGCCGATCCCGGCGAAGCGCAGTCCCGCCACCGTCTCGGCCCGGCCGTCGTCCAGCACATGCACGTTCTTCATCCGCTCCAGACGGTGCTGCGTGGTCCGCGAGTCGTGGTTGCCGCGCACCCAGACATAGGGCACGCCCAGGTCGGCCACCGGGTCGAGGAAGCCGTTCTCCGCCGCCGTGCCGTGGTCCATCGTGTCGCCGGAGTCGACGATCACGTCCACCTTGTACTGCTCCACCAGCGAGCCGATGATCTTCCAGCTCGCCGGGTTGAGATGGATGTCGGAGACGTGCAGCACCCGGATGGTCGTCGGGTCCGGCTGGTAGGCGGGGAGCGTGGAGGTGACGTCGTACAGCTTGGTCACGTTCGTCACCAGACGGGCCAGCTCCCGCTGGTACACGTCGAACTCGGTGACGATGCTGCGGGCGTCGCCCACCAGCGAGGGCGCCGAGGAGAGCAGCCCGGAGAACCGGGGCTCCAGCACCGACTTCGGGTTCCAGGTGGCGTACGCGCTCGCCCCGGACGCGGCGAGCAGGGCCAGGGCCAGCCCCCCGGCCGCCAGCGCGCGGCGCGGGCGGCGGTAGACGGCCAGGCCCAGGGCGGTGGCCCCGGCGACCACCGCCACCGTGGAGCGCAGTGCCAGGTCGAAGGTGCCGTGCTCCACGTCGTGCGCGACCTCGTCCTGGAGCCCGGAGAGCCGTTCGGGGTGGTCGACGAGGGCCTGGGCGCGCTCCGGGTCGAGCTGGTCGACGTTCACGTCCAGCCGGACCGGGGCGGTGTGGCTGTCCAGGCGCAGCGCGCCCAGCGGCGAGACATTGATCTTCGTGCCGCCGCTCAGGGAGGGGCGCAGCGTCATCGTCGTGTTGACGGGGCCGACCGGGACGCGTACGTCGCCGACGGTCAGCAGCCCCAGCCAGGCACCGGTGATCACGACGGCCGCCAGGCCCAGGGCCCGGAGCCAGGGGTGCGGCGCGGTGGCGGTCAGGGGACGGGCGGCGCCGCGCCGGGCGCCGCGGCGGTACGGAAGGTCCAGGTCTGCGAGGCGGACGCGAGCCATTGGGCGCGTATGCCCGGCCGCGTCGGCGGATATGCGCGCTCCGGTCCGCGCACCGGCCGGGGCACGGCCCGGACACGGGACCTCGCCGTACCGGACAATGGGCGTGTGCTGGAGATGACGCGCGAGGAGTTCGAGGAACTGGTCGCCGAGGCGCTCGACCGGATCCCGCCGGAGCTGACACGGCTGATGGACAACGTCGCGGTGTTCGTCGAGGACGAGCCGCCCGCCGACGACCCCGACCTGCTCGGGCTCTACGAGGGCACCCCGCTGACCGAGCGCGGCGAGTGGTACGCGGGCGTGCTGCCCGACCGGATCACCGTCTACCGGGGGCCGACGCTGCGCATGTGCGACACCCGCGAGGACGTCGTCGCGGAGACCGAGGTGACCGTGGTGCACGAGATCGCGCACCACTTCGGCATCGACGACGCCCGGCTGCACGCCCTGGGCTACGGCTGAGGTCCGTCCGGCGCTCCGGCGTGTCCTCGCCGGGGCGCCGGGAGTTGGGCACGGCGACTTCTCCCTCCCGGAGGTGGCTTCCGTGCGCCCCTTGCCCGTGTCCGTCCGTCCCGCTGTGCCCGTGTCCGTCCGTCTCGCCGCCGCGCTCGCCGCACTCGCCGCCGCCACCGGCTGTGTGAGCGTGGGAGAGGAGGCCGGCGGCGGGGCCCGGCCCTCGCACTCCGCCGGGCACGGCGGCGGTGAGGTGTCCGGCGGCGCGGCGGCGGTGTCCGGCGCCGCCGCGGACCGGGCCGGGGGCGGCGACGGCAAGCACGGGCACGGGAAGAAGGAGAAGGGGTCGCCGAGCGGGGAGCCGTCCGGTTCGGCCCCGGCCACCGGCGCCCCGAGCGCGTCGGCCACGGCACCCGGCCGGCCCGGCGGCCCGCCGCCCGCGGGGGACCCGGCGCCCACCGAGGTGGTGCCGGAGCCGCCGCAGACGTCCGCGCCGCCGCCGGAGCAGCCGCCCGCGTCGCCGCCCCCGCCGGCCTCGCCCGATCCGACGGTCGCCGAGCCGTCGTCCTCGGCGCACGAGGGCACCGGGACCCAGCTGGCGCAACGGGAGCCGGCGCCCGCGCCGGGCAGTCTGCGCCGCCCCGGCCGGGCACACGTCTGACCTGCGGCTCCGTCCGCCCCCGGGCTCGGTTTGCCTCAAGGGGAGGAAGGTGCGTATGCTAGTAGATCGTTTGATCCCATTTGCCCGGCGCCCATGAAGAGCGCGCCGTGTGGCGCGTACTCTCCCTTGCCGTGGCGGACCGCATCGAGGCGGTCGTGGTGCGAAACACGGAGTTGACGGGCGCGTGCCGACGAGACTCCGGAAGGTTTCGCATTCGCATGTCCATTGCCAGTACTGATCACGTCGTCGTGCCCGAGAGCACCGAGGACACCCCCGAGAACCCGCAGCTCCTGGCCGACCAGGCCGGTGCCGAGGCTCCCGAGGGCACCGAGGACCGGGCCCCCGAGATCACCTTCGCCGACCTCGGCCTGCCCGAGGGCGTCGTGCGCAAGCTCGCGCAGAACGGCGTGACCACCCCCTTCCCGATCCAGGCCGCGTCCATTCCGGACGCCCTGGCCGGCAAGGACATCCTCGGCCGCGGCCGCACCGGCTCCGGCAAGACCCTCTCCTTCGGTCTGCCCACCCTGGCCACCCTGGCCGGCGGCCGCACCCAGAAGCACAAGCCGCGCGCCGTCATCCTCACCCCGACCCGCGAGCTGGCGATGCAGGTCGCCGACGCGCTCCAGCCCTACGGCGACGTCCTCGGCCTCAAGATGAAGGTCGTCTGCGGCGGCACCTCCATGGGCAACCAGATCTACGCCCTGGAGAAGGGCGTCGACGTCCTGGTCGCCACCCCGGGCCGGCTGCGCGACATCATCAACCGCGGTGCCTGCTCCCTGGAGGACGTGCGGATCGCCGTCCTCGACGAGGCCGACCAGATGTCCGACCTGGGCTTCCTGCCCGAGGTCACCGAGCTGCTCGACCAGGTCCCGGCGGGCGGCCAGCGGATGCTGTTCTCCGCCACCATGGAGAACGAGATCAAGACCCTCGTCGACCGCTACCTCACCGACCCGGTGAGCCATGAGGTCGACGCCGCCCAGGGCGCGGTGACGACCATGTCGCACCACATCCTGGTCGTGAAGCCCAAGGACAAGGCGCCGGTCACCGCGGCCATCGCCTCCCGCAAGGGCCGCACCATCATCTTCGTGCGCACCCAGCTCGGCGCGGACCGCGTGGCCGAGCAGCTGCGCGACGCCGGGGTGAAGTCCGACGCGCTGCACGGCGGCATGACCCAGGGCGCGCGCACCCGCACCCTGGCCGACTTCAAGGACGGTTACGTCAACGTCCTGGTCGCCACCGATGTCGCCGCCCGCGGCATCCACGTCGACGGCATCGACCTCGTGCTGAACGTCGACCCGGCCGGTGACCACAAGGACTACCTGCACCGGGCCGGCCGCACCGCCCGCGCGGGCCGCACCGGCACGGTCGTCTCGCTCTCCCTGCCGCACCAGCGCCGCCAGATCTTCCGCCTCATGGAGGACGCGGGCGTCGACGCCACGCGCCACATCATCCAGGGCGGCGCCGCCTTCGAGCCGGAGGTCGCCGAGATCACCGGCGCCCGTTCGATGACCGAGGTGCAGGCCGAGTCCGCGGGCAACGCCGCGCAGCAGGCCGAGCGCGAGGTCGCCCACCTCACCAAGCAGCTGGAGCGCGCGCAGCGGCGCGCGTCCGAGCTGCGCGAGGACGCCGACCGGCTGGTCGCCCGGGTCGCCCGCGAGCGCGGCGAGGACCCCGAGGCGGCGGTGGCCGAGGCGCAGGCCGAGGCCGAGCGGATCGCCGAGGTGTCGGTGCCGGAGCAGCCCGCGGCGCAGGACGTCGACCGCGCGGAGCGCGAGGAGCGCACGGCGCCCGCGTCGTCCTCCTCCCCGTCCTCCTCGGCGCCGTCGTACGACCGCCGGGAGCGTCGCGACGACCGTGGTGGTGACCGTGGCGGTTTCCGCCGTGACGACCGCGACCGTTCCTTCGACCGTGACCGTGGCGGCCGTTCCTTCGAGCGCCGTGACGACCGCGGCGGCGACCGTGGCGGCTTCCGCCGCGACGACCGGGACCGCGGTGACCGTGGCGGCTTCCGCCGTGACGACCGTGGCGGCCGTTCCTTCGACCGCAACGACCGCAACGACCGGGGTGGCGACCGTGGCGGTTTCCGCCGGGACGACCGCGACCGTTCCTTCGACCGTGACCGTGACCGTGGCGGCTTCCGCCGCGACGACCGCGACCGCGGTGAGCGCGGCGGCGACCGCGCCCCCCGCTCCTTCGACCGGCGTGACGACCGCGGCGGCTTCCGCCGGGACGACCGTCCGGCCCGCCGTGACGAGCGCGGCGGACACCGCGGCAGCGACCGTCCGTTCAACCGCGACCGCCAGGGCGGCGACCGCCCCGGCTTCCGCACCGGCGGTCACGAGCGCCCCTACGGCCGCCGTGACGACCACCGCGGCGGCGGCTCCTCCTTCGGCCGCCGCGAGGACAAGCCGCGCTGGAAGCGCAACGGCTGACACCGTGTGAGCCGACTGTCCGGAAGGGCCCGTACGACATCGAGTCGTGCGGGCCCTTCCGCATCCCCGTGCGATCCCCGCGTGAGGCATGTCACACCGCCGGTGAGGGAATTGCTGGGGGCATGACAGATGATGACGCCAGTGCGCACGGGACCGCCGGGCCGTCGGACGAGGAACGGCTGGCCCAGCTCGGCTACACGCAGGTCCTCGCCCGCCGCATGTCGGCCTTCGCCAACTACGCGGTCTCCTTCACGATCATCTCCGTCCTCTCCGGCTGCCTCACGCTGTACCTCTTCGGCATGAACACCGGCGGCCCCGCCGTGATCACCTGGGGCTGGGTGGGCGTGGGCCTGATGACGCTGTTCGTGGGCCTGTCGATGGCCGAGATCTGCTCGGCGTACCCGACCTCGGCCGGTCTGTACTTCTGGGCCCACCGGCTGGCGCCGCCGCGCTCGGCCGCCGCCTGGGCCTGGTTCACGGGCTGGTTCAACGTGCTGGGCCAGGTGGCGGTGACGGCGGGCATCGACTTCGGCGCCGCGTCCTTCCTCGGCGCGTATCTGAACCTCCAGTTCGGCTTCGGGGTCACCCCCGGCCGCACCGTCCTCCTCTTCTCGGCGATCCTGCTGCTGCACGGCCTGCTGAACACCTTCGGCGTGCGCATCGTCGCCTTCCTCAACAGCGTCAGCGTGTGGTGGCACGTGCTCGGCGTCGCGGGGATCGTGGCCGCGCTCGCCCTGGTCCCCGACCAGCACCGGTCGACGTCGTTCGTCCTCACCCACTTCGTGAACAACACCGGCTGGGGCAGCGGCGTCTACGTCGTCCTGCTCGGCCTGCTGATGGCCCAGTACACCTTCACCGGCTACGACGCCTCCGCCCACATGACCGAGGAGACCCACGACGCGGCCACGGCCGGCCCCCGGGGCATCGTCCGCTCCATCTGGACCTCCTGGATCGCCGGGCTCGTCCTGCTGCTCGGCTTCACCTACGCCATCCAGGACTACGGCCGCGCCCTGGACTCCCCGACCGGCGCCCCGCCCGCCCAGATCCTGCTGGACGCCCTCGGCGCGAGCGCGGGCAAGCTGCTGCTGCTCGTGGTGATCGGCGCCCAGCTGTTCTGCGGCATGGCGTCCGTGACGGCCAACAGCCGCATGATCTACGCCTTCTCCCGCGACGGCGCGCTGCCCTTCTCCCGCCTGTGGCACACCGTCGGCCCGCGCACCCGCACCCCCGTCGCCGCGGTGTGGCTGGCCGCGCTCGGCGCCCTCGTCCTCGGCCTGCCCTACCTGATCAACGAGACCGCGTACGCCGCCGTGACGTCGATCGCGGTGATCGGCCTCTACATCGCCTACGTCATCCCCACCCTGCTGCGGGTCCGCAAGGGCGACGCCTTCGAGCGCGGCCCCTGGCACCTGGGCCGCTGGTCCCGGCCGATCGGCGTCGTCGCGGTGGTCTGGGTCGGTGTCATCACGGTCCTCTTCATGCTGCCCCAGGTCTCCCCGGTCACCTGGCAGACCTTCAACTACGCCCCCGTCGCCGTCCTGGTCGTCCTCGGCTTCGCCGCCGTCTGGTGGCTCGCCTCGGCCCGCCACTGGTTCCTCGACCCCACCCGCACCCGCCGCCCCGCCCCCGCTCCGGCCCGAGACCCGCACTGACCCCGCCGGTGCCCCCGGCACACCCCCGTACGGTGCACTTCCGGCCCCGCTGTCCGATACCCGATCGGCGCCACGGCCTCCTACGGCTATGCTCAGGGATGCACCATCGCCAGGGCCCTTAGCTCAATTGGCAGAGCAGTGGACTTTTAATCCATTGGTTGTGGGTTCGAGTCCCACAGGGCCTACGGGTGCGGGGGAGGGGAGTACCCCTCCGGCCCGCGGGGAAGCGCCCCGACCGGTTCCGACCGGTCGGGGCGCTTCGGCGTGCCGGGGGCTCCGTGCCTGCTCGCGGGGGCGGGCCGAGGATCCGCCGTGCGGTCCGGCGTGCCGTGGTGACACGGTGTGCGGCGGCAACTACACCTCTAGAGTGGGGTGTTAGGCGACCGAGGACGCGAAGGGCTGGGACGGATCCGTGAGAGTGCAGCTTCCCCCTGAACCGGCGTGCTTCGTCGACCGTGAGGAGCAGCGGGAGCGGGTGCTCCGTGCGGTGCGGGAGCGGGCGGCCGGTGGTGACCGGCCGCTGCTCGTGACGCTCAGCGGGCCGCAGGGCATGGGCAAGACGGAGCTGGCCCGGCTGCTCGCGCGGGTGCTGCGCGACGAGTTCCCCGACGGGGTGCTCTCCGTCGACCTGGACGACTTCCGGATGGGCGGCGCCGCCGATCCCGCGGACGTGCTCGCCCAGTTACTGGAATCCCTGGACGTGGAGCCGGCCTTCCTCGCGCCGCAGTTCAAGGCGCGGTGCAACCAGTACTGGAGCAAGACCGCCGGCGCGCGCCTGGTCCTCATCGTGGACAACGCGCGCTACGCCTCGGAGATCGTCCCGCTGCTGCCGGCGTCGGGCGGCAGTCTGGTGATCGTCACCAGCCACAGCCCGCTGCGCGACCTGGAGGACGGGGCCGCCCTCGGGATCGCGCTGCCCCCGCTGGAGGAGCGGGCCGCCACCGAACTGCTGGAACTGGTCGTACGGGACCCCCGGCTGGCGGCCGACCCCGACTCCGTACGGGCGCTGGTGCGGCTGTGCGAAGGGCTGCCGGCGGCCCTCCATGTCGCGGGCGGCTGGGTGCGCGGGCACCGGCTGCGGCCCCTGTCCCGGCTGGTCCCGCAGCTGCACAGCACATGGGAGGAGAGCGGCGTCCCCGGCGTCGAGCGGTTCTGGGACACCGTGTACGACGGTCTGTCCCCCACCGCGGCCCTGCTCTACCGGCTGCTGCCGCACCACCCCGCGCTGACCTTCACCGCGGATTCGGCGACCGCGCTGCTGGGCCGCGGGCCCGAGGCGTGCGAGGACGCGCTCGAAGAGCTCGACCGGGCCGGACTGCTGGACCTGAGCGAGGTGCTGTCCGCGGCGGACGGCCGGATGCGGCTGCCCGGTCCGCTGCGCGCCCACGCCCGGCGGCGCTCGCGCCGGGACGCCGGCGGCGGCGAGGCGGAGGAGGCGCTGACCAGGCTGCTGCGCTGGCTGGTACGGCAGTTCCAGCGGGCCGACCGGTTCGCCGCCGGGTCCCGGCTCCTCGTCGGTGACGCGTTCCCCGCCCTGGCCGGGGCGCCGGACGCCCCGCTGGCCGACCCGGCGCAGGCGGACGGCCCCGAGGAGCGCGCGGCGCGCTCCGACCGGGCCTCGGCCTGGCTGTACGAGGAGCGCCACGCGCTGTTCGCCGCCGTACGCCTCGCCCATGAGCGCGGCCTGGACGCCGAGGCGGTGGCGCTGTCCGAGCCGGTGTGGACGTATGCGCTGGACCACCCGCACCAGTCGGATGTGATCGGGGCGCTGCGGCTCGCCGTCGCCTGCGCGGTCCGCGACGGCGGCCGCCCGGCCTGGCTGGTGCGCACGCGGTGCCAGCTCGCCCGGCACCTGTGGGAGGCCGGGCTGCTGAGCGAGGCGGCCGAGCAGCTCGACCACGCCGAGGCGGCCCTCGCCGGGCTCGGCGGCGGCGAGCGCGATCGCAAGCTCGGCGCGTCGCTGGTCGAGTTCCGCGGCATGCTCCACGGAGCCGGTGGCGACTGGGCGCGCGCCGCGGCCGAGTTCGCCCGGTCCCGCGCGATGAACCTGGCGATCCCCAACCCCTACGGGGCCATGCTCCAGACGTACCGGCTGGGCGAGGCCCGCGCGAAGCTCGGTGAGCTGGAGGAGGCCCGGGAACTGCTCGCCGAGGCACACGGCATGGCGGTCGAGGAGAAGCGCGAGCGGATGACCCGCCGCACCGGCTTCGCGCTCGCCGGTGTGCTGCACCGGCTCGGCCGCACGGCCGAGGCCCGCCCGCTGTACGAGGACTCGCTGCGGGCCGCCGTCCGGCGGCGCTCCGGCTTCGACGAGGCCCGGGTCCACGACGCGCTGGCCGGGCTGGCCCAGAACGAGGGCCGCAGCGCCGAGGCCGCCGAGCACCGTACGGCCGCCCGTGACATCCGGCGGCACAACGGCCTGGACGCGTAGGGCGTCCGGCACCCGCGGGGTACGGCGGCGCGGCGGCGCGGTCAGAAGGGCGCCGCCGCCTCGGCGTCCGTGGCCGGGCGCAGGGCGAGGGCGAAGGCGCGGTCACCGATGACGCAGCTCAGCCGGACCGGCGCGGGGGCGAGGGACACCGGGTCCGGGTCCGGGGAGTCGCCCAGCAGCCAGGCGTGCACGGCCGACACCGCGGCGGCCGGGTCGGCGCGCGTCACCCGGCCGTCCTCGGCCAGCGGGGCGACCTGGACGACGTACGCCCCGGACGCCTCCGCCGCGCCGGTGGAGGCGCGGGTGCGGGTGCGGGGTCGGGTGCGCAGCAGGAACAGGTCCGGCGCCAGGACCGCCGCGGCCGTACGGCAGCCCGGGTACGCGGACAGCGCGTGGCGCATCCAGCCGTCCGCCGTCCAGGCCGATCCTGACGAGGCGTCGGCGGCGGGCAGCGGGCGCCGGTAGAGCACTCCCGCCGAGCGGACCAGGGCCTCGCTCGCGGATCCGTCCTCGGCGGCCAGGTGGTCGCCGGGGGCGCCGAGCCCGACCGGGCGCCGGGCGACGCGGACGCGGGCGGCGACGCCATCCGTGCCGGTGCCGGTGCCGGTCGCCACCGCGGTGTCCACGTCGAACGCCGCGGGGACGCGCTCCGCGGGCCGGGGCTCGGGCAGCAGCCGGGGCGGGGCGGTCCGGGCGGGCGGGGTCAGGCCGAGGAGGGCGTACAGCTCGGTCCGCAGCAGCCGCAGGGCCCGTCCCTGCTGGGCGAAGGCGGTCCCGGCGGCCTCGCGGCCGGTCCCGGGGCGGTAGGCGCGCAGGGCCTCTTCCACGGCCGCGGGGGCGGCGTCCGGCGCGCCGAGGCGCGGTATGCGGTCCAGGAGCGTGTGCATGGGGCTGCCCGGTATCAGTTCGGCGCCGTCCTGGTGGACGCCGACGACGGGCCGGTCCTCGGTGGCGCAGTAGTACAGCGCGGTGGAGCCGTGGTCCGTGACCAGCGCGTCGGCGGCGACCAGCACGGACGCCCACTCCTCGTGGGGGCCCGCCAGGACCAGGCCCGCGTCGAGGGCGGGCGCGAGGCGCTCGGTCAGGTCGTAGGTGCCCAGCAGGCTGTGCTCGTTGGGGTGCACCACCAGGGCCAGTTGGTACTCGTCCTGCGGGAGCCGGGCGGCCAGCCGGGCCGGCAGCTCGGGGAAGCGGCGCAGCAGCGACTCCGGGCCCCAGGTGGAGACCAGTACGAGCAGTCTGCGGGCGCCGGTGCCGAGCGCGGCGCGGTAGCGCTCGCGCAGCGGGCGGGAGGCGAGCAGGCGGTCGAGGGTGGGGTCGCCGACGACCTTGGCCCGGTCGGCGGCCCGCCGGTCGGCCGCGGCGATCCTCGCCACCTGGTCGGGGTGGGCGACCGCGTGCAGGGCCACGGGGGCGGGCGCGGCGCCGGTGCCGTCGTCCGCGCGCAGCAGGAAGGCGGGGTCGAGTCCGGACGCGGAGTCCGGGTCCGAACCCTCGCCGGGGATCGACTTGTTGTAGCCGGCGCCGTGCGGCAGCAGCACGTGGCGGCCGCGCAGCAGCCGCAGGTCGCCCTTGGGGCTCGCGGTGAGGATCAGATCGTAGGAGCGGGCGCGCGCCTCGCTCCACGGCACCAGCCGCCCGCCCACCGCCTCGACGGCGGCGAGCACGTCGACGCCGAAGTCCGAGCCGGGGACCAGGGTGAACAGCCGGGTGATCCGGTCATCGCCCGACAGCGCGGGGACCGTGTCCAGCAGCCGGTGGAGCGCCACCGTCGAACGCGCGGCGAGCAGCACCGTCGCCCGTCGCCCGTCGCCCGTCGCCCGTCGCCCGTCGCCCGTCGCCCGTCGCCCGTCGCCCGTCGCCCGTCGCCCGTCGCCCCAATGGTCAATCTTATCCGAGGACGGGCGGCCGGAAGAGCTGTTTGCGCAGGTCGGCGCCGGTTTTTCGGTGTCCTCGACAGACATGGTCCGATCGTACCGGGCACGACGCCCCGGGGCGCCGAGTGATCCCTGCCGCACCTGTGGCCGGAGCGGGGTCCGTGGCCGGGCGCGACCGCGAGGATGGCGGCATGGGTGAATGGGGTATCGCGCTGATCGCCGCGGGCTCGGCGATCGTGGGCAGTGTGGTCACGGGCTGGTACGGCAGGAGCGCCGGGGTGCGGCAGGCCGAGGCGGCCCGGCACGCGGGCGACCGGCAGGCGGAGGCGCTGCTGGAGTCGGTGAGGATGACGCTGCGGGGCGCCGACGGCCAGCGCGCCGTCGCGCTCCGCAGGCAGGTCTACGCCGAGTTCCTGGGCGCCGCGGAGGCCAGGCTCCTGACCGAGCGGTCCGGCCGCGGCGGCGGTGGCGGTGATCACGAGCTGTCGCTCCAGCGGGCGTACGCCGGTGTCGTGCTCGAAGGGCCCCCGGAGGCGGCGGCCGCCGCGAACGGGCTGCTGGAGGGGCTGCGGCGGCACGACTCGCCGGACGAACTGCACCGCGCGAAGGCCGCCTTCGTCGAGGAGGCGCGGCGGGCGGTGGCCGCGCTCGGCAGCCCCTGACCGGCCCGGGGGGACACGGCTCCTTACCCCGGTGACCCGGATCACAGCGGGCGGGTGCATAGAACCGGACCTGCCACTGTCTTGTTCCCAGGTGTAGGCGACTGGCGGGAACGGGGACGGTGGGGATGCGGCAGGCTCTGGCCGGTGAGTTCGACGAGTTCGTGGCGGCCCGCTGGTCGGCGCTGCTCCACCTCGCCCGGCTGCTCACCGGCGGTGACCGGCACCGTGCGGAGGACCTGGTGCAGGACGCCTTCGTCAAGCTCTGGTTCGTGTGGCCGAAAGTGGCCCACGAGGCGCCGGAGGCGTACGTACGCAAGGTGATGGTCCGGGCGGCGGCCCGTTCCGCGCGGCGGCGCTGGTGGGGCGAGCGCCCCGTCGACCAGGTGCCCGAGACGGCGACGGCGGGCGATGTGTCCGCGACCGTGGCCGAGCGCTCGCGGCTGGAGGCGGCACTCGCCCGCCTGCCCCCGCGGCAGCGGGCCGTGGTGGTGCTGCGCTACTGCCAGGACCTCTCCGAGAGCCAGGTGGCGGACGCGCTGGGCTGCCCGCTGGGCACGGCCCGCTCGCACGCCGCGCGCGGAGTGGCGCGCCTGAGGCAGCTCCTGGACGACGTCAGCGAGTCGGTGGGGTGAAGGAGAGGACCATGGACGACGACTTCGAACGGCGGCTGGCGCGGCTGATGCGCGCGCCGCAGGAGTACACCCCCTTCGAGCCCCGGCACCGCGCACGCCTGTGGGAGGGCGTACGGGCGCGCCGCCGGGCGCGTGCGGCGCAACGGGCCGTCGGCTCGCTGCTGGCGGTCGCCGGAGCGGGCCTCGGACTGGTCCTCCTGCCCGGCAACCGCGTCGGCGTGGAACCCGGCGCGCCCCCGCCGCGCCCCGCGGTGAGCCCCCTGTCCTCGCCGTTCTCCCCGCGGGCGCACCCGGACCGGACACCGGCGCCCGGCCTCTCCCCGAGCGATCCCCCCTCGGGAGCCTCCTCGGGCACCCCTTCCCGGGCCGCCACGACCCGCCCGCCGTCCACGGCCGGGAACTCCTCCTCGCCCTCGTACGCCCCGGCGTCCCGGACCACGCCCCCGTCCGGCGGCACCAGTGGCACCAGTGGCACCGCCGGGCACGGGTAGCCCACGCGCGTGTCCCGCGCCCAGCCGCAGCGCCGACCGCAGCCGCCTCCCGCACCGCCCGCCCGCCCGGCCCCTCTCAGGAACGGACGCCCGATGACCACCACCCTGCCCACGACCGAGACCCCGGGCGCCCCCGGGCCGGGCGGCGGCCCCCGCGGACCGGGCTCCGCCCCCGCCGCCGGAGCCGAAGCCGGCCCGGGAGGCCGGCCGCGCGGGCGGCGGCGGACGCCCGGCCGGGTGGCGGAGCGCATACGCGGCCGGATACCGGAGCGGATACCCGACCGCACACCGCACTGGCTGTCCGGCCGCCTCACCCCGGCCGACCTCCGCGTCCTGCGCCTCTACCTCTTCACCCGCCTCGGCCTCGGCCTCGTCGCCTACGCCAGCGCCTGGCTGGCCCCCAGCGGCACCGCCGACCGGACCCCCGCCGGCTGGCTCTCCCGCTGGGAGCAGTGGGACTGGGTCCACTACCGGCGGATCGCCGAGTACGGCTACTTCGACGCGTTCCCGGGCATCGACGTCCCGCACGACAACCGGGTGGCGTTCTTCCCCGGCTTCCCGCTCCTGCTGCGCGCCGTCCACACCGTCGTCCCCGACTGGACCGCGGCCGGGCTGCTGATCTCCCTGGTGAGCGGGGCGGTGGCCGTGGTGGCGCTGGGCCGGATCGCCGCTCTCGGCCGCCCGGACGGCGGCGAGGCGGGCCCGCGGGCCGCGACCTTCCTGCTGTTCTCGCCCGCCGCGGTGTTCCTGGCCGCCGGCTACACCGAGTCGCTGTTCCTCGCCCTGGCGCTCCCGGCCTGGCTCGCGGCCAAGCGCGGCAACTGGCCGCTCGCCGGACTGCTCGGCGCGGCGGCCACCACCGTCCGGGTCAGCGGTCTGTTCCTGGCCGCCGCGCTCGCCGTCGAACTCCTGACCGCCGTACGCGCGCAGGCTCGGGCGGACGGCTCGGACGGCTCGGACGGCTCGGACGGCTCGGACGGCTCGGACGGCTCGGACGGCTCGGACGGCTCGGGCGGCACGCCGCTCGCCCGTCGGCTGCTCCCGCTCGGCTGGTGCCTGCTGCCCGCCGTGCCCGCCGCCGTCTACACCGGCTACCTGCGGGCGCACACCGGTGACTGGATGGCCTGGAAGCACGCCGAGGAACGCGGCTGGTACCGGGACTTCCACACCCCCGCCGAGTCCCTCCGCAACACCTGGCACAACGCCTTCGGCCACCTCCAGAGCACCGGGTACGCCGTCGAGTTCCAGCTGGAGCTGGCGGCCATGGCGGTCGGGGTACTGCTGCTCGCCGTGCTGCTGGTCCGCCGCCGCTGGCCGGAGGCCGTGTTCATCGCCCTCAACCTGTGGGCCCTGGGCACGTCCTACTGGTACCTCTCCGTGCCCCGCGCCACCCTGATCTGGTGGCCGCTGTGGACCGGCCTGGCCCACTGGAGCCTGCGGCGGCGCTGGGTGAAGGACGCGTACGTCGGGGTGGTCGCGCCGCTGACGGCGGTGCTCGCGGTGACGTTCACCTCGGGACACTGGACCGGGTGACGCCACCGGGCCGGTGCTCCGCCGGGGGACGTGCGCGCCCGGACCCAGGGGCGGACGGTGAGGTTCCGGACGGGGCCGCGAGGATGGACGGGTAGAAACCGAGCGCCCCCACGCCTCCGAGTCCGTCCGCCTCCGAGAAAGAGTGCGCCCCGATGCCCCTGCCCCATGTCCTGCTGTCCGCCGCCGTCTCCCTGGACGGCTGCCTGGACGACACCGGCCCCGACCGCCTGCTGCTGTCCGGCGCCGCCGACTTCGACCGGGTCGACGCGGTGCGGGCCGCCTCCGACGCCATCCTCGTCGGCGCCGGCACCCTGCGCGCCGACAACCCCCGCCTGCTGGTCAACGCGCCCGAGCGCCGCGCGGCCCGGGTCGCCGCCGGCCGGCCGGAGCATCCGCTGAAGGTCACGGTCACCGCCACCGGCGAGCTGGACCCGCGGGCGCGCTTCTGGCACACGGGCGGCGAGAAGGCCGTCTACACGACCGACGAGGGCGCCGAACGGCTGCGCCGCGCGGGCGTCGGTACGGCCCCCGGATCCGAGGATCCCGATGCCGCGTCCCCCGCCCCCGGCGCCGCCCCCGCCCCCGCCCCCGGCGCCGCCTCCGTCTCCGTCGTCCCGCTGGGCGCGGCGCTCGACTGGCGGCGCCTGCTGGAGCACCTGCACGACGTGCGCGGGGTGCGCCGGCTCATGGTCGAGGGCGGCGGCACGGTGCACACCCAGTTGCTGAGGCAGCAGCTCGCCGACGAGCTCCAGCTCGTGGTCGCGCCGCTGATCGTCGGGGACCCGGCGGCGCCCCGCCTGTTCGGGCCGGGCGCGTACCAGGCCGGACGGCTGCGGCTGCTGGAGACCCGGGCCCTCGGGGACGTCGTCCTCATGCGCTACGAGCCCACGGCCCCCGGCACCGGGACCGGCGCCGTGCCCGCTGACCGGCACTGGCTGCGGATCGCCTGCGAGCTGGCCGCGCAGTGCCCGCCCTCGCGCACGGCGTTCAGCGTGGGCGCGGTGGTGGTCGCGGCGGACGGCACCCAGCTGGCCCGGGGCCACTCGCGGGAGGCCGGTGACCCGGTGGTGCACGCGGAGGAGGCCGCGCTCGCCAAGATCGACCCGGCGGACCCGCGGCTGCCCGGGGCCACGGTGTACAGCAGCCTGGAACCGTGCGCCCGACGCGCCTCCCGGCCGCGGCCGTGCGCCCGGCTGATTCTGGACGCGGGGGTGCGGCGGGTGGTCACGGCGTGGCGGGAGCCGGACACCTTCGTGGAGTCCGCCGACGGCTCCGGGGTGCTGGCGGCCGGGGGCGCGGACGTCGTGGTGCTGCCGGAGTTCGAGGCCCTGGCCAAGGAGCCGAACCGGCACCTGCCGTAACGCGTGTGCAATCCATCCCGCAGGTGATGTACAGTTATCTCAACGACGCGGGGTGGAGCAGCTCGGTAGCTCGCTGGGCTCATAACCCAGAGGTCGCAGGTTCAAATCCTGTCCCCGCTACTGAAGACTCAGGGCCGGAATCCGGAAACGGATTCCGGCCCTGAGTGTTTTCCGGGCTTCCCGCAGTCTCCCGAGGTCTCCCGCAGTCTCCTGCGGTCTTCCGTGGTCTCCCGCGGCATGCGTTCCCGCTCTCGGTCGCTCCTTGATCGATGTCACCTCGTGTGACCGTCCTGTGTCCGTCCGCATAACAACTGACACACCATCACTTCTCTCGTGGGCGCCCGCGCCGTCGTCGCGCGCCGGAAATGGCCTGAAGTTCAGTCAACTCGCCCTGGTTTCGTCACCTCTGGGGTGTACGTCTTGGCCAAAAAGGTTTAATGATCAAGGCGGGCGGCTTGGAATCGGAGGCCCGGGTCTATTAACGTTCGATAACGCAGCGCGGTCGTCCCAGCCGTCATCAGAGGCGGCTCCGTGCGCGCGCGCCGAATCCCGCAAGGGAACCGGGGAACCACCAACTTGGGGTGAATCGGGCATCATCCGCCGTATCCGTACGGCCGGTTGACGCGCGTAGGAGACCTTCCCGCTCCGAACCCGTCAGCTAACCCGGTAGGCGAGACGGAAGGAAAGGAGCACGCCCGCGTGGCGTCCAACCGGCCTGCCCCAGAAGCCCCGTTCGTGCCGAGCCAGCGCACCGAGTCCTTCGGCTACGGCGGCCGGACCCCCGACGAGGGCCCCGTGGAGGAGTGGAACCCCACCGAGGACTCCCTCCGCCCCGTGCGCGGCCGGCACCGCGTCGCCAAGCAGCGCGGCGGCGGGCTGGCCCGCAGCTCCACCGTGCTCGGCGTGGGCGTCATAGCGGCCGTCGGCGCGGGCGGCATGGCCAGCGCCAACACCGGCAAGCCGCCGGTCGCGATCTCGCTGCCCGACGTGCCGGACCTGCACGCGCTGCCCGCCTCCGTCGGCTCCCTCTTCGACGGCGGCTCCGCCAAGGAGCACCACGAGGGCTCCGCCACCGCGCTCAGCGACGTCACCGCCGCACCGGCCGGGACGGCGGCCGCTCCCCGTGCCGCGTCCGGCGCGGGCGAGGCGCTGCGCAACCGGATCATGGCCCAGGCCGAGCAGCAGCAGGCCCAGGTCGTGGCCAAGGCCGAGGCCGCCACCGAGCAGGCCGCCGTCCAGCGCGCCGCCCGGCAGGCGGACGAGGCCGCCGCCGAGGCGAAGCAGAAGGCCGAGGCCAAGGCCGCCGCCGAGAAGAAGAAGGCGGAGGAGGAGGCCCGGAAGAAGGCCGAGGCGGCGCGGCTGGCGGAGCTGGCCAAGCAGTACACGCTGCCGACCTCCTCGTACACGATCACCTCCACCTTCGGCCAGGCCGGCTCCATGTGGTCCTCCGGGCACCACACCGGCCTCGACTTCGCCGCGCCCACCGGCACCCTGATCAAGGCGATCCACAGCGGTACCGTCACCGAGGCCGGCTGGGCGGGTGCCTACGGCTACCGCACGATCCTCACCCTGGACGACGGCACCGAGCTGTGGTTCTGCCACCAGTCGTCGATCAGCGTGAGCGCCGGGCAGAAGGTCGCCACCGGCGAGGTCATCGGCCGGGTCGGCGCCACCGGCAACGTCACCGGGCCGCATCTGCACCTGGAGGTCCACCCGGGCGCCCAGGCGTCCGGCATCGACCCGATGGCCTGGCTCCAGGCCAAGGGCCTCAACCCCTGATGCCGCTGATGCCCGGTCCATCCGCCTGATTCCCTGATCCCCCCGCTCGCCTGATCCCCCGGGCGGGGGCCCCGCTGCGGGCGCGCCGCCAGCCGTCCGGGTGGTTTGCGCAAGCTTTGCGCCCGGGACCGGCGGGGCGCGGAATGGGCTGCTCCGCCGGGGGCGTTGATGGATCACATGACTTCTCTGCACAAGCTGGGCTCGTCCGACCTCCAGGTCTTCCCGCTCGCCCTCGGCGGCAACGTCTTCGGCTGGACCGCCGACCAGGAGCGGTCCTTCGCCGTCCTGGACGCCTACACGGCGGCCGGCGGCAACTTCCTGGACACAGCCGACTCCTACTCGGCCTGGGTGGAGGGCCACCAGGGCGGCGAGTCCGAGACGATCATCGGCAAGTGGATCAAGGAGCGCGGCAACCGCTCCGACATCGTCATCGCGACCAAGGTCAGCCAGCACCCCGACTTCCAGGGCCTGTCCGGCGCCAATATCAAGGCCGCGGCCGACGCCTCCCTCAAGCGGCTGGGCACCGACCACATCGACCTGTACTACACGCACTTCGACCGGCCCGAGGTGCCCGTCGAGGAGATCATCGGCGCCCTGGACGAACTGGTGCGGGCGGGCAAGGTGCGGTACATCGCCGCCTCCAACATCTCCGCCGAGCGCCTGAAGGAGTCCCTGGACTTCTCCGAACGCGAGGGCCTGGCCCGCTACGTCGCGCTCCAGCCGCACTACAACCTGGTCTCCCGGGACACCTACGAGGGCGCTCTGCGGGACCTCGCCGAGCGGGCGGGCCTGGCGGCGGTGCCGTACTACGCGCTGGCGGCGGGCTTCCTGACGGGCAAGTACCGGCCCGGTACGACGGTCGACAGCCCGCGCGCGCAGGGCGCGGCCAAGCACCTGGAGACCGAGCGCGGGCAGAAGGTCCTGGCCGCGCTCGACGAGGTCGCCCGCGCCCGCGGCGCCGAGACGGCCACGGTCGCCCTCGCCTGGCTCGCGGCGCAGCCCACGGTCGTCGCCCCGATCGCCTCGGCGCGCACCGTGGAGCAGCTCCCGGCCCTGCTGGGCGTGGCGGAGCTGCGGCTGACCGACGAGGAGACCGCGAAGCTGACCAGCGCCTCGGCCTGACCCGCCCTCACGGCTGGGCGCGGTACGGGGGCTGTCCTTGAGGCGGCTGTCCGTACGCGGGCTGCCCGTACGCGGGCTGTCCGGCGGCGACGCCGTACCCGCTGTGTCCGTGTCCGTAGCCGTAGCCGTACGCCGGCATCTGCGCCGGTATCTGACCGTGGCCCTGTCCCTGTCCCTGCCCGTACCCCGGCCCGGGTCCGTAGCCGTACAGGCCGTACGCGGGCCAGGGGGCGGGGACGACGCGTACCGGCGGTGCGGTCATGCGGGCCGCGTGGTCCAGGGCGGGCTGGGCGGTCTCGCGCCGCCGCCACAGCTCGTGCAGCAGCTCCCGCTCGCGCAGGGTGAAGTCGGCGCCCGCCCGGCCCAGGCGTCCCCGGCGGCGCAGGAACGCCAGCGAGGTCGCGTACGCCTCGTACTGGGCGACGGTGCGGGCGGCGGGCTTGCCCAGGTGCCGGGCCGCGTACTCGCGGGCCAGCCGCCGGGCGCGCAGGGAGCCGAGGGCGAACGGTTCCGCGGGCGTCAGCCACCCGGCGGCCGCGTAGGCGGGCAGCTCCTCGCGGACGGTGCGCAGCTCGCGCTGCCTGGTCCACACGACCAGCCAGGTGAGCAGCCCGAACGCGGGCACCATGAAGCCGCCGTAGACCGCGAAGAAGCCGTACTCGCCGAAGGTGGACGAGCCGTTCCAGAAGGCGTGCATGCCCATGGCGAGCAGCAGTCCGGCGGGCGGCACCAGGAGCCGCCGCGCGCGCTGGCGCTGCCCGGCCAGGGCGGCGACGCCGAACCCGATGCCGGTGCAGACGGTGAACAGCGGGTGCGCGAACGGGGACATGATCACGCGCACGAAGAAGGTCGCCGCGGTGACGGAGGCGATGCCCTGGTAGCCGCTGGTCTGGTCGGTGCCGAAGGCGGTCCCCAGGTACAGGATGTTCTCGGTGAAGGCGAAGCCGGTGGCGGTGGTCCCGGCGATGACCACGCCGTCGACGACACCGGTGAAGTCGCGTCGGCGGAAGAGGAAGATCAGCAGGATGGCGGCGGCCTTCGCGGACTCCTCCACGATCGGGGCTATCACCGTCGCCCCCAGGGTGTCCGCGCCGGCCGGGTCGGCGGTCGCGGTGGCGATCCACTTGGTGGCGAAGCTGTTGGCGACGATCGCGATGAGCGCCGCAGCGCAGGCGCCCCAGGCGAAGGCGAAGACCATGTTCCGCCAGGGGCCGGGGTCGACCCGGTCCAGCCAGCGGAAGGCGGCCGTCAGCAGCGGCACCGGCAGCACGGCCAGGCCGAGGCCGACCAGGAAGCCCTCGGTGCCGGTCTGCCGGCGGACCAGGGCGAGGATGACCAGCCCCGACAGCGCGAGCAGCGCCGCGAGCGCGCCGTAGCGCACCCACCGCCTGTGCCACCAGTGCGCGTGCCGCGGCCGGCCGTCGGCTATCGGCGGGGGACCGCTGGGATACGTCGGGTACGGGGGACAGGTGGCCACGTCATTGACCCTAACGAGGGAAGGTGCCGGTCGCGACGGTGTCTCGTCAGCCGCGGCCGGGATGCGGGGCGGGGTCCTGGGCGGACTGCCCGGACCCGTGCGGTACGCGCCGGAAGAGCAGGTCGTTCACGACGTGCCCCTTGTCCAGGCCCTGGCCCTCGAACCGGGTCAGCGGACGGAAGGCGGGGCGGGGCGCGTAACCGCCGCCGGGCCGGGTGTTCTCGAAAGCGGGGTGCGCGCTCAGCACGTCGAGCATCTGCTCGGCGTACGGCTCCCAGTCGGTGGCGCAGTGCACGAGCGCGCCGGGCCTGAGCCGGGCGGCGGCCAGGGTCAGGAACTCCGGCTGGATCAGCCGCCGCTTGTGGTGCCGCTTCTTGGGCCAGGGGTCGGGGAAGTAGACGCGCAGCCCGTCGAGGGAGTCGGGGGTGAGCATCTCGCGCAGCAGGATGATCGCGTCGCCGTTGGCGACCCGGACGTTGGTGAGTCCGCCCCGGTCGGCGAGGGCCAGCAGGTTGCCCTGGCCGGGGGTGTGCACGTCGACCGCGAGGATGTTGGTGTCCGGGTCGGCGGCGGCCATCTGCGCGGTGGCCTCGCCCATGCCGAACCCGATCTCCAGGACGACCGGCCGGTCGTTGCCGAACAGCTCGGCCAGGTCGAGCACCCGCTGTCCGTCGATGTCCAGCCCCCACTGGGGCCACAGCCGCTGCAACGCGTCCGCCTGCCCGGTGGTCACCCGGCTGCGCCGCGGCTGGAAGCTGCGGATCCGCCGCTCGAAGTGCGACCCGGCCGGGTCCGCCTGGGGACCGTCGGGGAACCGCGGCTCGCCCTTGGCCCGGGTGTGCCGGTCGGGCTCACCGGGAGTGTGCGGGGGAGTGGGGGCGGCGGAGGCGGGGGTGTTCACGGAGTCAGACACAGTGCGCCCCATTTTACGGGCCGGACGGCGCCGGACGGGCCGCCCGGCGACCGCGGACGGCACACAGGACGACAGGACCGCCCGGCCCTCTCGCGGGGCGTCCCCGGCGGTCGTGGCCCTGTTCGGCCCGCGGGGCGAGGCGGCGCGGTGCGCTCGGGCGCCGTCCCCCGCCGCCGTGACTCCGGCGGGCCTCGCCGTCGTCCTCGTCGTCGGCCTCGTCGCGGTGCGGGGTGCTTCACTCACTCCGTGGCCGCCAGTGCGGCCAGGGCCCGGCGGGCCACCTCCCGGCCGATCGGCAGGGAGGCCGTGGCCGCCGGGGACGGGGCGTTCAGCACATGCACGGTCCGAGGGCCCTCGCGGATCAGGAAGTCGTCCACCAGCGTCCCGTCCCGCAGGACGGCCTGGGCCCGGACCCCGGCGGGCGCGGGCACCAGGTCCCGCTCCTCGACGGCGGGCAGCAGCCTGCGCACCGCCTCGGCGAACGCCGCCTTCGACACCGACCGGCGCAGCTCCCCCGCCCCGTACCGCCAGTGCCTGCGGGCGATCCGCCAGGAGCCGGGCCAGCTCAACGTGCCCGCCAGCTCACGCGGCCGTACGACTCCCCAGCCGTACCCCTCGCGGGCCAGCGCCGGCACCGCGTTCGGGCCGACGTGCACTCCGCCGTCGATGCCCCGGGTGAGGTGCACGCCGAGGAAGGGGAACGCCGGGTCCGGCACCGGATACACCAGTCCCCGCACCAGCTCCGGGCGCGCCAGCTCGTAGTACTCCCCACGGAACGGCACGATCCGCACCTGCGGGTCGTCCCCGGTCCGCCGCGCCACCTCGTCGCAGTGCAGCCCGGCGCAGTTGACCAGCACGCGGGCGCGGACGATGTCGCCGCCGGACGTCAGGACGGCGACGCCCCGCTCGGGCCGCCGGTCCACGCGGACCACCTCGGCGCCGTAGCGGATGTCGGCGCCCGAGGCGTCCGCGAGATGGCGGGCCACGGCGGTGTAGTCGCAGATGCCGGTGGTGCCCACGTGGATCGCGGCCAGGCCGCGCACCTCCGGTTCGTACTCCTCGATCTGGGCGGCGCCCAGCTCGCGCACCGGTATGCCGTTCTCCCGGCCGCGCTGGACCAGGGCGTGCAGGCGGGGCAGCTCGTCGCGGCCGGTGGCGACGATCAGCTTGCCGGTGACGGCGTGCGCGATGCCGTACTCCGCGCAGAACTTGACCATCTCGGCGGCGCCCCGCACCGCGTACCGCGCCTTGAGCGAGCCGGGGCGGTAGTAGATCCCGCTGTGGATCACCCCGCTGTTGCGCCCGGTCTGGTGCCGGGCCGGGCCCGGTTCCTTCTCCAGCACCGTCACCCGGGTGCCCGGCGCGGCCCGGGTGATCGCGTACGCCGTCGACAGACCGACGATGCCGCCCCCGATCACCAGCGCATCGCAGTCGTGAGCGCTCTTCCGCACCTGCTCCACCTCCCGCTCCCGATAGTGCACTGCGCCACTGACAATGCCTTCAAACCGGGAGACGGCAAGATCACCGGCATCACCTCGGTCACCGGGGCCGCGGGGAGCGCCGGGCCGGGCCCCTCGGGCCCGCGGCGGACCTCAGGCGGAACCCCTCGGCGGACCCCCGGCGGAATCCCCCGACTGAATCCCGCGGCGGGGACGGGACGGGGACGGAGCAGGGAGCCGCCTGCCGCCCGTCCCGCTCAGGCCGTCGTCATCAGCAGCGGTCTGGCCCGCTCGCGCAGCTCGACCACGCGCGGTTCGTCGCCGTAGGGCTCCAGCCGGTGCAGGAGGTCCCTGACGTACTCGGTGGTGCGCGCGGAGGAGATGCGTCCGGCGACCTCCACCGCCCGCACGCCCTGCTCGCAGGCCGCGTCCAGGTTGCCCGACTCCAGTTCGGCGACCGCCGAGACGACGAGTCTGAGGCCGTGCGAGCGCACGAACTCCTCCGTCGGTTTGGACAGCGCCTGTTCGGTGAAGCGGCGGACCTGGCGGGGTGCCTTCAGGTCGCGGTAGCACTCGGCGGCGTCGGCGGCGAACCGGTCGTAGCCGTAGAAGCCGAGCCAGGTCGGGTCGTTGTCGCCCTCCCGGGACCGCTCCAGCCAGCCCTCGGCCGCCTTGAGCGCGGCGCCGGCCGCCTGGGCGTCACCCGCGCGCGCGTGGGCGCGTGCCTCCACCAGCCGGAAGAAGCTCATGGTGCGCGCGGTGGCCAGACCGCGGTTGCGCTCCAGCGCGGCCTGGGCGAGGTCGACGCCCTCGTCGCCGAAGCCGCGGTAGGTCGCCTGGAGGGACATCGACGCCAGGACGTATCCCCCCAGGGGCACGTCGGCCGCCGCGCGGGCCAGGCGCAGCGCCTGGATGTAGTACCGCTGGGCGGCCTCCTGCTGGCCGGTGTCGAAGGCCATCCAGCCCGCCAGCCGGGTCAGTTCGGCGGAGGCGCCGAACAGCGCACGGCCGACCTCGTCGGAGTAGCAGCCCAGCAGCAGCGGCGCGGCCTCCACCCGTAAGCACTCGGGCACCATGGACGAACGCCAGTCGCCGCCCCCGTACTTGGAGTCCCAGCGCCTGGCGTCCTCGGCGGCCTCCCGCAGCTTGCGCACATCGCTGTGGCCGACTTTGAGCGGTGCGGCCGAGCCCTCGGTCCCGCCGGCCTCGCGCGCCACCGAGCTGTCGGCCGGGGTTATCAGCCAGCGGGAGGCGGGGGTGGCGTACGCGGTGACGGCGAACGAACCGGCGAGCGACTGCCAGATGCCGCCGGACCCGGCCCGGCGCCCCGCCAGGTCGAGCCGGTACAGCTCGGTGGCCGACTTCACCGCCTGGTTGACGTCGCGGGGGAAGGCGAGGCCGACCTCGGGCGCGGGGTCCGCGTCCGCGAGGCCGATCTCGTGGAGCGGCACCGGACGGCCGAGTTTCTGGCCGATGGCGGCCGCGATGAGGTGCGGCGCCGCTCCCTGCGGCACCATCCCCTTCGAGACCCAGCGGGCCACCGACGTCTTGTCGTAGCGAAGCGTCAACCCGCGCTGGGCGCCGAGGTCGTTGACGCGTCGTGCGAGTCCGGCGTTGCTGATTCCCGCGAGGGCGAGAACGGCGCCGAGTTTTTCGTTCGGCCCGCGTTGCTCCCTGGACATGCGCCACCCCTCGACACAGACGGCTGCCGCGCTGGCATAACCACGCGGCATTCGTAAACCCAGCGTAGTTCGCCGCATCCCAAGCGTTAAGGGGCATTCTTCCGGTTGGCGGGATTGTGGTCCGCACGGGAGTACGGGCCCTGCACGCACGGTTGCCACGTGCTCCCGATGTGTGGCCGTGCGCCCGCCCGTGCGCTCTTCTCCGGCCATCGGCGCGACGGTTCCATGGTTCTGCGTGGGTCGGCCCGCTGTACTGGATCCAGTGGGCTGGGGGACACCGCCGCCTTCATCCCCGCGGGCGGCGGAACGGTCCGGGAGGCCAACCGCGCCTCCCGGACTGCGCGTTGACCGCACCCGGCGCAGACTGTGTACGGAGCGTGCGCACATCCGCTCCCGCCGCGCCAATTTGGCTGAAAATCATCTCTGCTTCCTGCCGGGTATTTCCCGTTCCCACCACGGGAGTTGACGGCGCACAGGGTGCTACGGGGAGCGCATCAGGGGGCGCATTCAGGTCGAGATGTCCGTGCCCGGCACGGCCGTTGGCCATCTCGCGGCAATCTCGCCGACCGGCGCGCGAGGGCGCGCGGCACGGACCCGAGGCGGCTCCGCCTCCGCTCCGCCACGCCTGCTTCGTGGCAGCATGGACCCGGTTCGTGCGGTGCACTGGTGAATCCCGGTCCGTGGAGGCGTCGATGCGGTGGTTGGTGGGATGGAGCAGCGCCGCCGCGGGCATCGCCGGGACCGGTTCCGCGGGCGCCACCGGGTACGACGGCGAGACCGTGCAGCCGGTCGGCTCCCAACTGCTGTGGGGCGACCCCGATCCGCTGTGGGCGGTCGGCGACTGGCGGCCGGACGAGATCCGGCTGGTGCGGGCCGACGCGCAGACCAGGATCGCGGTGCTCGGCGTCTGCGGCGCCTCCGACGAGCAGTTGCGCGTCGGCCTGCTGGCCGCGCGCGGTGGCGCGCTGCGCCACCTGACCGCCTGGCCCGGCAGCTACACCGCCGTCGTGCAGGTCGGCCGCCGCATCACCGTCTGCGGCGATCTCGCGGGCGCCCGGCCGGTGTTCCACACCCCCTGGGCGCGCGGCACGGCGTACGCGACGGCCGCGCTGCCGCTGGCCGACCTCGTCGAGGCCAACCTCGACTTCGGGCACCTCGCCGCGCTGCTCGCCGCCCCTGCCGTACCGGCCGCGCTGGACGACTCCACCCCGTACGAGGGCGTACGGCGCATTCCGCCGGGGCACGCGCTGATCCTGCGCGCCGGGGCGCGCGAGGTCGCCGGGTACGAGCAGGTCGCCTCCCTCGCCGTGGCCGCGCCCCCCGCCGACCCCGACAGCGCGGTCGGCGCCGTCCGGGACGCCCTGGTCGAAGCCGTCCGGGCCCGGCTCTCCGCGCCCCGGCACGTCCCCGACATCGACCCCGGCCCGGTGCCCGGCATGGGACCGGCCGAGCGCCGCGCCGCCCGCGGCATGCCGGTGCCCGGCATCGGCGCCGACCTGTCCGGCGGCCCGGCCTCGGGCACCCTCGCCCTGCTGGCCGCGGGCCTGCCGGGCAACCCCGGCACCCTGCTGGGCCACGGCACCGGCGCCGGTGAACGCCTGCTCGCCGTCACCTTCAACGACCTCGCCGTCGGCGGCCGCGAGGAGGAGATCGAACGGGCCGGTGCGCTCGCCGCCAACCCGCGCCTGCACCACGTCGTGGTGGCGGGCGGCGAGGACGTCCTGCCCTACGCCGACCTGGAGGGCCCGCTCACCGACGAGCCCGGCCCCTCCCTGGTGACCGCGGCCCGCCACCGGGCCCGCCTCGCGTCGGGCAGCGCCGACCACTTCACCGGCCACGGCGCCCGCCAGGTCCTCGACGCCCACCCCGCGCGCCTGGCCGACCTGCTCATGGACCGCAGACGGCGCCATCTGGTCCGGCCGGTGGCCGCGCTCGCCAGGGCCGACGGCTCGGTGATGGTCCCCGCGCGCGTGTACGGCGCGGCGCGCAAGCTCGCCCGCACCCCCTACCGCGCCGGTCTCGAAGACCTCGCGGGACGGCTGCTCCAGCGCCGCTTCGACGAGCCCAGGGGCGCGGTCGGCGCCTCCCTGGCCGCGCTCACCTGGGCCGGGGCCGGGCCCGCCGCCCGCTGGCTGACCGGTGAGGCGCTGGCTGAAGTATCGGTTCGCCTCCAGGCCGCGACCAACCGCTCGACGACCGGCCCGGGACAGCGGCCGGGCGACCACCGCGCGCGTGCCGCCCTGGCCCGGCACGCCGCCGACCTCCGCGTCCTGGAGCAGGCCGCGGAGATCCGCTCCCAGCGGCTGCACGCCCCCTTCCTCGACAACCAGGTCGTACGGGCCTGCCGCGCGCTCCCCGAGGCCCTGCGGGTCCGGCCGGGAGCCCGCGCGGCGATCCTGCGCACCGTCCTGGAGGGCGCCGGAGTGGGCGGCCTGCCGCCCGGCTGGGGCGCGCCCGCGCAGGCCCCGGGCGGGTCCGCCGAGCGCGCGGGCCTGCGCCTGGCCGCGGACGGCCTGATGGCCCTGTTCGCCACCCCGCTGCTCGCCGAGGCGGGCCTGGTCGAGGCCCGGGTGGTCCGCAAGGCGCTGCGCGCGGCGGCCCAGGGCGAGCCCCTGCCCCTGGACGGCCTGGCCGACCTGGTCTCCCTGGAGATCTGGCTGCGCCGCCTGCTGGCCCGCCGCGGCACCTGCTGGACCGGCACCCCGGCCCGCGCCCGCGCGGTCCCCGGCGGCATCGCACCCCAGCGGGGGGCACTGGCCTCCGGGGCGTGAGGGGGCGGTCGCCCGCCTGGGGAGGCGCGTACGGGGCGGCCGCGCTGTACGTACATAGGCCCGTGGTCGACGTACATAGGCCCGTGGTCGGGCCGCTTCGCCCGCTCCTTCTGCTCCTTCTGCTCCGGGCGAGTGTTCTGCTCCCTCTGCTCCGGGCTGCTCCGGGCGAGTGCCGCGCTGCGTCGGGACGCGGGAGTCATGGCGGAGCCCTGGGGCGTACGTCGGCATCGGCGTCCCGGCCGCGCGCGGGCCCCGCGTCCGCGCTCCGGCCGGCAGCGCCCGAGGGCGGGCTGCCCCGGCGCCGGGGCACGCGCCTCGCGCCTCCGCCTCGGTCGCCCGGTGGCGCGTCCGGGCTCCCGGGCCTCCGCTGCGGCTTGCCTCGGCCGCCCTCGCGTTCCCGCGACTGCGACGGCTTCCCCACCCGCTCGCGGATGCTCCGCCCCGGCCCCGCGCTGCCGCCGTCCGCGCGCCCTCACCCCAGCCACCGCCCCGCGGCGCGGCGAGAAACCCCGTGCCCCGCTTCCGCCGCCCGGCGACAATGTCCCGGTGCAGTACAGAATCCTGGGCGTCACCCAGGCGGAGGACGACCGGGGCACTGCCCTGCCCGTGGGCGGTCCGCGCCTGCGGGCCCTGCTCACCGCGCTCGCCCTGCGGCCCGGACGGGTCACCGCCCCGGGCGCCCTGATCGACGAGGTGTGGGGCGAGGACCCGCCCCAGGACGCCCCGGCGGCGCTCCAGGCGCTGGTGGGCCGGCTGCGCCGCACCCTCGGCCGGGACGCGATCCGTTCCGAGACGGGCGGGTACCGGCTCGCCGTGGCCGAGGACGGCGTCGACCTCTTCGCCTTCGAGGGCCTCGTACGGCGGGGCACCGCCGCCCTCGGGCGGGGCGACGCGTCCGCCGCGGCCCGCTCCCTCGACGACGCGCTCGCCCTGTGGCGCGGCCCCGCCCTGGCCGACCTGCCCGACCGTACGGCCGCCGCCCGCGTCGACACGCTGCGTCTGGAGGCGGTCCGCTCCCGCGCCGACGCGCGGTTGCGGCTGGGCCGCGCCGCCGAGGTCGTACCGGAGCTGACGGAACTGACCGTCGCACACCCGTACGACGAGTCGCTGCACGCGCTGCTCATCCGCGCGCTGCGCGACACCGGCCGCGGCGCCGACGCCCTCGCCGCCTACGAACGGGCCCGCCGCGCCCTGGCCGACGGCCTCGGCACCGACCCGGGACCGGGACTCCGCGCCCTGCACGCCGGTCTCCTCGCCCCCGCGCCATCTCCTCCCGGCCCCGCGCCCGCCGCGTCCACCGCCCGCCCGTCGTCCGCCACGGAACCGCCGCGCCCCGCGTACCCCGTTCCCCCCATCCCGGCCGTTCCCCCCACCCCGGCCGTGCCGGTCGTCCCGGCCGCCCCGGCCGTCGTCCCGGATGCGGCCCGCACCGGCAACATCCGCCCCCGCCTGACCTCCTTCGTCGGCCGGGAGCCCGAACTCGCCGCCCTCCGCGCCGACCTGCACGGGGCCCGGCTCGTCACCCTCATCGGACCGGGCGGTTCCGGCAAGACGCGGCTCGCGGAGGAGGCCGTCGCCGGGCTCCCGCAGCCCTGGCTCGTCGAGCTGGCGCCGCTGGACCGGCCGGAGGCGGTGCCCGGCGCCGTGGTCAGCGCGCTGGGGCTGCGCGAGACCGTACTGAAGACCAACGACCTGGTGACCCCGCAGGACGACCCGCTGACGCTGCTCGTCGAGTACTGCGCCCCGCGCGCCACCCTGCTGGTCCTCGACAACTGCGAACACGTCATCGGCGCCGCCGCGGCCCTCGCCGAGACGCTGCTCACCCGCTGCCCCGGCCTCACCGTCCTCGCCACCAGCCGCGAACCCCTCGGCGTCCCCGGCGAACTGGTGCGCCCGGTCGAACCGCTGGCACCCGACCAGGCCCACCGCCTCTTCGCCGAACGCGCCGCCGCCGTCCGCCCCGACGGCGCCGGTGTCCTCGACGACAAGGAGGCCGTGGCGGAGATCTGCCGCCGTCTGGACGGCCTGCCGCTCGCCATCGAACTGGCCGCCGCCCGGCTGCGGATGCTCACCCCGCGGCAGATCGCCGACCGGCTCGACGACCGCTTCCGCCTGCTCACCGCGGGCAGCCGCACCGTCCTGCCCCGCCAGCAGACCCTGCGCGCCGTCGTCGACTGGTCCTGGGACCTGCTCGACGAGCAGGAGCGGACCATGCTGCGCGAGGCGTCCGTCTTCGCGGGCGGCTGGGACCTCGCCGCCGCCGAGGCCGTGTGCAGCGGCCCCGCCGCCGGCCTGGTCGGGGCGCTCGTCGACAAGTCCCTGGTCATCGCCACCCCGGCCGGGGCGGAGGGCGGCGGGGACGGCGGCGGCATGCGCTACCGCATGCTGGAGACCATCCACGAGTACGCCACCGAGCGCGCCGCCGAGATGCCGGGGCTGCGCGCCGCCGCCGAGGAACGGCACCGCGCCTGGGCGTACGCGCTCGTCACGGAGGCCGATCCGCAACTGCGGTCGGCCGGGCAACTGGCCTGGATCGCCCGGCTGGAGGCCGAGCTGGACAACATCCGGGCGGCCCTCGACCGGGCCCTGACCGCCGGGAACGAGCGGGCGTCCGCCGAACTCGCCCTCGGCATGGGCTGGTTCTGGTGGCTGCGCGCCTACCGCTGGGAGGCCATGGAGTGGGTCCACCGGGTGCTGGGCCTGGGTATCGCCCTGGACACCGGCGCCCCGCCCGCGCCCGTGCGCCCGTCCTCGTCCGGGCTCACGCCCGCGACCGCCCCCGGCACCGTCGACCTGGTGGACGCCCTCCTGAACGCCCCGGACGGCGAGCGCGGCCACCCGCTGCACGCCCTGCGCATGGACCTGCGCATGCTGCACCTGTTCCTGTCGACGGAGACCGAGGCGGCCGAGGCGGTCCGCGACGAACGGGTGCTGCGCTACATGGCCCGGGTCCAGGACGCCTTCGCGGACGGCGGCCCGCACGCCGCCCGGATGCCAGGACTGCTGTGGCCGCTCAGCTCCTATCTGACGAACACCCCTGACGACATGCGCCGCGTCCTGGACAGGGCCATCGCCAACTGCCGTGTGTACGGCGGCGACTGGGAGGTCGGCGTCCTCCTCATGTTCCGTACGCACATGGTCGTCGACTCCCCCGGCAACCTGCACGGCGTCGACGAGGACCTCGCCGAGCTGCGGCGGCTCAGCCACCGGGTGGGCGACCGGTGGATGCGCGCGCAGGTGTGCAGCGCGGCCGGGGAGGCGGCCATGGCGCGCAGCAGGCTGGCCGAGGCGCGCGCCGAGTACGAGGAGGCGCTGCGCCTCGCCCACGAGGTGGGCGCCCACGCCGAGACGCCGTTCCTGCTGGCCCGGCTCGCCGAGATCTCCTATCGCTCGGGCGACCGGACCGGCGCCGTCGTGACCCTGGACGAGGCGAGCGAGGTGGCCGAGCGGCACCGGGTGGTGGACTCCCGGGCGTTCGTGCTGATGCTGCGCGCCCAACTGGCCCTGGACGACGGCGATGTGCGCGGTGCGCGCGCCCACTGCGACGCGGCACGGGCGGAGAGCGGACGCGGGACCCCGCCCCCGCAGTTCGAGGCGGCGCTGCGCGGGATCGACGCCCTCGTCACCGCCGCCGAACGCGGCCCGCGGTACGGACTCCCGCTGCTCGTCGAGGCGCTGGGCATCGCCGCCGAGCAGCACTGCTCCGAGGTGGTGACGGCCTCGCTCGCGGACATGGCGGCCGAGGTGCTGTCCCGGCTCGGCGAGCACGCCCGCGCGCTGCGGCTGCTCGCCGCCGCCGACGGCTGGCGCGGCGGCCGTCCCCGCCCGCAGCCCGAGCGGCGGTGCGCGGAGCGCGCCGAGGCGGCCGCGCGCGCCGCTCTCGGCGCCGAGCGCTGCGCCGCCGAACTCGCCCGGGGCGCGGCCCTCGCCGTGGACGGCGTCCTCGCCGAGGTCGCCGAAGCCGTGCGGGGCCGCCCGCCCGCGGCCCGCGCGTGAGCCCGGCCCCGCGGCCGTCCGTCGGCGCTCCGCGCGTGAGCCCGGTCCCCCGGCCGTCCTTCGGCGCTACGCGCAGGTGAACCGCGACTCCGCCCAGTCCGCGAGGGTCACCGCGTCGAAGGCGCTGCGCGGGGTGACGACCAGCTGCACGGTCCGGCGGCCGACGAGGCTCACATGGACCGGGACGGCGGCCTGGCCGCCGGTGACGGTGGCGGACTGCCACAGCCGCACACCGTCGGCGTACACCGAGAAGGCGACCTCGCCCAGCCCGGCCGCCAGGTCGTCGACACCGGCCACCGCGTCGTAGGCGGAGCAGGCGCGGTTGAGGTCGATGGTGACCGAGGACTCGCCGTGCACGCTCACCCCGTGCGGATACCGCTTCCCGGCGATCTCCACGCCGTCGCGCTGCCACACCCAGCCGCTGCCGCCGAGCCGCATCTCCGGCCCGGTGCCGTCGCCGGTGACGTCGTAGCTCAGCTCGCTCCACCGGTACACGGCCGGGGGAGCGGGCGGCGGCGTCGGCGTTGGTGTCGGCGTCGGTGTCGGGGACGGGGTGGGCGTGGGGGACGGAGACGGCGGTGCGGGCTTCGGGGTGGGTTTCGGCGACGGCTCGGGCTTCGGGGTGGGTGTGGGCGTGGGGGTCGGCTCGGGCACGGGCCGGGGCGCGACGACGGGCTCCGGCGGCTTCCGGCTGGGGCGGGGAGCGGGCGGGGCGCTGGACGGCGGCTGCGGTTCGACGACCGGGGCGGGGGGCGGAGCGGCCCGGGGCTTGTCGGCGGGGGCGTCGTGGCCGACCAGGGCGAAGGCGAGCCCCGCCGCGGCCACGGCGACGACTCCGGCCGCGATCCCGGCCTTCACCGGCGCGCCGAGCCCCTCGGAGGCCGCCGCGCCCCCGGCGCCCGCGCCACCGGAGGACCCGCCCGCGGCCGCGCCCGCGGCGCCCGCGGCACCGGCCGCCCCCGCGCCGCCCGCGAGCAGCCCGAACGCCTTGGCGTACCCGGCGGCGCCGAACCAGCCGAGGACGGCGACCGGCACGACGGCCGGGATGCCGCCGGCGACCTCCTCGATCTGGAGCGCCGCCACCCGGCACCTGGCGCACTCCTCCAGGTGCTTGCGCAGGCCCCGTTCGGCGCGGGTGCGCAGCTTGCGCCGGGCGTAGCCGCCGAGCTGGTCGGCGTACCGGGCGCACTCCGCGTCGCCGGTCAGGGACGTGCTCACATGGGCCTGGAGATAGGCCTGCTTGAGACCCTCGCGGGCCCGGCTGGCCAGCACCCGGGTGCCGTTGGCGTCCAGCCCGAACAGGGTGGCGACCTCGCTGGGCGACTCGTCCTCGACCTCGGTGTGCCACAGCACGGCCTGCCACCGCTCGGGCAGCGAGCGGAACGCCCGCATCGCCATCGACTGCTCGGCCTCGTGCATCGCCCGCACGTCCGCGCCCAGGTCGAGCGTGTCGTCGTCGGAGACCTCGGAGCTCCGGACCGCCTGCGCGGCGAACACGGCGAAGTCGTCGACCAGTTGCTCGCGCCGCGCGGTCTTCGTCCAGTGCGCGGCCACCCGCCGGACGCTGGTCAGCAGATAGGCGCGGACGGCGTGCCGGGGGCCCGCGCCGCCCCGCACGGCCTGGAGCATCGCGGCGAAGACCTCGGCGGTGAGGTCGTCGGCGGTGTGGGCGTCCCGGCAGCAGCTGCGGGCGTACCGGCGCACCGCGTCGGCGTGGCGCCGGTACAGGTCCTCGTACGCCGTGTCGTCCCCGGACCGCATCCGGTCGACCAGCTCGGCGTCGGACGGCGGCACCTCGCGCGGCGGCGGCAGCACGCTGTCCTCGCGCCACTCGCGCTGGGCCGGCACCCCGCCCTCGCCCACCGGCCTCAGGCCGTCCCGGTCCAGGGAGTCCGGGCCCGGGGCGTCCTTCGGGTCCGCCCGGTGCGGGACACCGGCCGGACCGCCCTGGCTCGGCACCTGGGGCGGGCGCGGCCCGCCGGTGCCCGCCCCGCCGTCACCGACCGACTCACCACGTCCGTCAACGCCCATCGCCGATAGCCCCCGCCGCCAGCCCAGCCGACCCGATCACCGGGCCAGACTGCCACAGCGGCTCTTGTCAGGACTCGGCAGGAAGGATCCTCCACCCGTCCGTGGGGGACGCACCGCCCCCCGGAATCGACATCACCCGTACGGGGCATGCTCCCCGGAATGCGGCGGAACCCGCGCCGGCGCGCACGCCCCCGGGCGCAACGCCCCCGCCCGAGCCCCGTCCGAGCCCCGCCTGTCCCTCGTACGGGCCTGCCGTACAGGCATCCCCTGCGCGGGCGTCCCTCACGGCGTCCCGTCGCCGTGTCGCCCGGAGAGCCCGCCCCGCGCGCTCACACCGGCCGGGACCGCAGCCCCTCCAGCAGAATGTCCAGCAGCCGTGCCGAGGCCGCCGCCTGCTGGGCGGCGTCCGGCAGCGAGGGCGCCGCCGTGGCGATCACGAGCAGCACGTCCGACACCGAGACATCGGTCCGCAGCTCACCCGCCGCACGGGCCCGCTCCACCAGCCGGCCCACGACCTCCAGCAGCTCCGCGGCTCCCGTGTCGTCCACCGCCTCCGGCGCGAGCCCGGTGTCCTGGTCGGACACCAGCCGCAGCTCGCCCGCGCCCGGCTCGGACCGCTGCTGCGGCACCCGCGCGCCGTCCGTGCCGTCCGCGCCGTCCGTCTCGCCGGTCCGCTCCTCCGCGACCCCGACGCGCAGCACCTGCGGCGGCAGCAGCCGCCCGGCGCCGGACGCCACCGAGGTGCGCAGGAACCGGGAGAGCGCCGACCACGGCTCGTCCTCCTGGCCGAGCGCGGCCCGTGCCTGGTCGGTCAGCCGGGAGGTCTCCTCCTCGGCTATCCGCCGCACCAGGACGTCCTTGCTGGGAAAGCGCCGGTACACCGTGCCCACGCCGACCCGGGCGCGCCGGGCCACGTCCTCCATCGGCGCGCCGTACCCCAGCTCGCCGAAGACCTCGCGCGCCGCCCGCAGCACGTGTTCGAGGTTGCGCTGTGCGTCCACGCGCAGCGGAGTGGTCCGCACCGACCGGGGGTCCTCCCCGCGTCCGCCCACCGCCGCGCCCATCGCCCCGCCACCGGCCGCGACAGCGGACGCGGTGGACCAATGAGTGTCCTGAATGTGCATAGCCGATCCCCCGGTAATGACGTCTCCCCCCGGAGACTCTCCCCGCCACTGAATTCCGGGATGCGCTGAACGGGGACCGCGCACGACCGAGCCGTTCCGCGAGACCAGGCGGGACCCGCCGACTCGTCCGGTCACTTCCCCCACACCCCGACGACACACGAACATAGTTGAGTGGGAGTCAATTCAGAAGGGGCAGTTCCGCACGGACCGCCCCCCGATCGGAGTACGAGCCGCCCCGGCGCGCCCCACGGCCCGCTCCGCACCCCCACCCACCCGCGCTGACCTGCGCACCTGACCCGGCCCCCGGTGATCAGGCCAATCCGGCGCCCGGCCGCCCGGCGGTCACACAAATCGCCGGGGCTGTGGACAAACGAGAGTCACGGGTGCGTCATGGGATGGTGAAGGAACGTGCGCGCATTCTCGTTGTCGGCGGCGGCTACGTCGGGATGTACACGGCTCTGCGCCTCCAGCGGCGGCTGAAACAGGAGCTGCGGCGGGGCGACGCCGAGATCACCGTCGTCACGCCCGACCCCTATATGACGTATCAGCCGTTCCTGCCCGAGGCGGCGGCCGGCGCGATCTCGCCCCGGCACGTCGTCGTACCACTGCGCCGCGTCCTCGGCGGCTGCCGGGTCGTCGCGGGCGAGGTGAAGTCCGTCGACCACGCGCACCGCACCGCCGTCCTCGCCACCCTCGCCACCGAGGAGAAGGGCGGCACCGAACACCTGGCCTACGACGAACTCGTCCTCGCCCCCGGCTCCGTCGCGCGCACCCTGCCCGTCCCCGGTCTCGCCGACCACGGCATCGGCTTCAAGACCGTCGAGGAGGCCATCGGCCTGCGCAACCACGTCATCGAGCAGATGGACATCGCCTCCTCCACCCGCGACCCCGCCATCCGCGACGCCGCCCTCACCTTCGTCTTCGTCGGCGGCGGCTACGCGGGCGTGGAAGCGCTCGGCGAACTGGAGGACATGGCCCGCTACGCCGCCCGCTACTACCACAACATCCGGCCCGAGGACATGAAATGGATCCTCGTCGAGGCCTCGGACCGCATCCTGCCCGAGGTCGGCGAGGAGATGGGCCGCTACACGGTCACCGAACTGCGCCGCCGCAACATCCAGGTGCTCCTGCGGACCCGCCTGGAGTCGTGCGCCGACCGCGTCGCCGTGCTCAGCGACGGGCAGCGCTTCCCCACCCGCACCGTCGTATGGACCGCCGGGGTCAAGCCGCACCCCCTGCTGGCCGCCACCGACCTGCCGCTCGACGCCCGGGGCCGCGTCCGGTGCACCGCCGAGCTGACCGTCCAGGGCACCGAGCACGCCTGGGCCGCGGGCGACGCCGCCGCCGTCCCCGACGTCACCGCCGCCGAACCCGGCAAGGAGACCGCGCCCAACGCCCAGCACGCGGTCCGCCAGGCGAAGGTCCTCGGCGACAACATCGCCCACGCGCTGCGCGGCGAACCCCTGGAGACGTACGCGCACCGCTACGTCGGCTCGGTCGCCTCCCTCGGACTGCACCAGGGCGTCGCCCAGGTCTACGGCCGCAGGCTGAAGGGCTACCCGGCCTGGTTCATGCACCGCGCCTACCACCTCAGCCGGGTCCCCACCGTCAACCGCAAGGCCCGCGTCCTCGCCGAATGGCTGCTCGCCGGCCTCTTCAAACGGGAGATCGTCTCCCTCGGGTCCCTGGAACACCCCCGCGCCGAATTCGAACTCGCGGCCGGGGGAAAACACCCCCTCGACCCGGACACCGACCCGAAAGGGTCGTCCTGACCGGAGCGCGGAACTCCACCGGGCGCGACGGCGTCCCACGGATGCCGTCGCGCGGCGCCCGCACTGCCAGACTGGTCCACGACCGGAGGCGGAAGCCGCCCGCCCCGGCCGCCGTATCCGCACGGACACCGTGCCGCACCCGGGGCCGGAGAAGGCCGGCCGCCCCGCGCGGCCCCGCACCCCGGCCGGGCCCGGAGCCGGACCGACACCACCGACACGAGGCAAGGATTCGTGAACTTCACGCGCTGGAGCGCCCGGCTCCCCCCGATCCCCGGAACACAGCGCCGTGCCGCGGCGCGGACCGGTCTCGCACCGGACCGGCGGCCCGACGGCTCCGCGCCCGGCCCGGACCGGCGCTCCGACGGCTCCGTGCCCGCCGCCCGCGGCGAGCGGCAGGCCGACGGGGACCCGCCCCCGCCCGGCGTCGACGGGCTCCCCGCCCGTGAGGTCCTCGACCGCGTCCCCGCCCTCGTCGCCCTCGTCCACGGCGGCGACCACCGCCTCGCCTACCTCAACGACGCGTACACCACGGCCTTCGGCGCGCGCCCGCTCGGCGAACCCGCCCGCGACGCCCTGCCCGAACTGCGCGAACTGGGCCTGCTCCCGCTCCTCGACCAGGTCCTGCGCAGCGGCAGACCCCGCACCCTGAAGTCCCGCAGAGCACCCGACGGCCGCTCCTACACCTTCACCTGCACCCCGGTCCGCGACCCCGGACCCGGCGAGCGCGCCACCGCCCCGGGCGGCGCGGGCGTGCTCGTCTTCGCCACCGACGTCACCGACCACGCCGAGGCCGCCGACCGCCTGCGCGCCAGCGAACGCCGCCAGCGCGAGACCGCCGTCACCCTCCAGCGCTCCCTGCTGCCCCAGGTGCTGGAACAGCCCGACGACCTGCGCGTCGCCGCCACCTACCACCCCGGCGGCACCGAAGCCGCCGTCGGCGGCGACTGGTACGACGTCATCACCCTCGGCGGCGGACGCACCGCCCTCGTCATCGGCGACGTCATGGGCCGCGGGGTGCGCGCCGCCGCGGTCATGGGCCAGCTCCGCACCGCCGTGCGCGCCTACGCCCGTATGGACCTCCCGCCGCACGAGATCCTCCAGCTCCTGGACGGCCTCGCCGCCGAGATCGACGCCAACCAGATCGCCACCTGCGTCTACGCCGTCCATGACCCCAACGAGGGCCGGCTGGTCTACTCCTCCGCGGGGCACCTGCCGATCCTCGTCCGCGACGAGACCGGCACCGTCGTACGCGCCGACGAACCCACCGGCCCGCCCCTGGGCACCGGCGGCTGGATGCACGCCTCCGGCTCGGTCCCGCTCGCCCCCGGCTCCACGGCCGTGCTCTACACCGACGGCCTGGTGGAACGCCGCGACGCGGACCTCGACGAGGGCATCGCCGCCCTGGAACGCGCCCTGGCCGGCGCCACCGGCACCCCCCAGGTCGTCTGCGACCGCCTGGTCCGCTCCGCCGGGGTCCAGGCCGACCACGACGACGACGTCGCCGTCCTCGTCCTCCAGCACCCCGCCCGCACCGGCCCGGACCGCGAACTCTTCCGCAACGCCGCGCTGGAACTCCTCGGCGGCGTGGAAGCCGCGCCCCGCGCGCGTGCCTTCGCCTCCGGCGTCCTGGCCAGCTGGCGCTTCCCGCCGGAACTCCACGACGCGGGCGTCCTCGCGGCCAGCGAACTCGTCGCCAACTCCCTCCAGCACGGCACACCGCCCATGCGGCTGCGGCTGCGCCGCACCGACCGCCGGCTGATCGTCGAGGTCACCGACGGCGACGACCATCTGCCCCGGCGCCGCCGCGCCGAACCCGTGGACGAGTCCGGCCGGGGCATCGCCATCGTCGCCACCATCGCCGACCACTGGGGCGCCCGCCGCACCCCGGACGGCGGAAAGGCCGTCTGGTGCGAGTTCACCCTGCCTGCCCGGCGGCCCTGACCCCCGCGGCGAGGCCGGCCGCCCGCACCCGGCCGGGGGATACGGCAAGGCGGCCGTCGCCCGAGGACGACGGCCGCCTTGCCCACACGCACGCTCAGACCTCCGCGGTCACCGGCTCCGCCGCGGCCCCACCGCGCGCCACCACCCGGGTCCGCGCGGCCCACGGGTGATCCTGCACGGAGCTCAGCCCCCGGCCCAGCCGCAGCGCCAGCACACTGATCCCCAGCGAGAACAGCAGGAAGGTCACCACGTACGGCCCCGGCAGCGACGCCGCCAGCGGACCGCCCACCGCCGGACCGACGGCCAGCGCGAGCTGCTTCACCAGGGCGAACGCCGAGTTGTACTGACCGGCCAGACCCTCCGGGGCGAGGTCCGCCACCAGCGGGGCGAGCGTCGGCGACAGCATCGCCTCACCCAGCCCGAACAGCGCGTACGTCGACACGAAGGCGGCCGTCGCCATCGTCTGGCTGCCGTGCCCCAGACCCGCGTACGCCGCCGCGGCCCAGGCCACCGCCCAGATCACGCCGACCGCGGCGATCACCCGCGAGCGCCGCCGCCGCTCCACGAACCTCAGCACGGCGAACTGCGCCACCACGATCATCAGCGTGTTCGCCGCCAGCGCGGTGCCCAGCGCCGACGTCGAGATCCCCGCGGCCTCCACGCCGTACGCGCTCAGACCCGACTCGAACTGCCCGTAGCAGGCGAAGAACAGCACGAAGCCCAGCACACACAGCTGCACCATGGCCCGGTTCCCCAGCAGCGCGCGCCAGCCGGTGCGGCCCGCACCCGGTCCGGCGTCCGCGGCCGCCTCGACGCGCGGCGCGCGCGGCACGCGCACCGTCGCCATCACCGCGACCAGCAGCAGGAACACCGCCGCCTCGATCGCGAACAGCAGGGTGAAGGAGGAGACCCGGGAGGTGTCCACGAGGTGCCCGCCGATGAGGCCGCCGACACCGAGACCCAGGTTCTGGAGGAAGAACTGCATCGCGAACGCCCGCGAGCGGGTCTCCGACTCCGAGCAGTCCACGATCATCGTGGCCAGCGCGGGCTGCATCACGGCCTGTCCGGCGCCCAGGGCCGCCGCCGACAGCAGGACGGCCGTCGCGCCGCCCGCGAGCCCCAGGCTCAGCGCTCCCAGTGCGGCGGTGACCAGGGCGGCGAGCAGGACCGGCAGCGGGCCGCGGCGCACGATCGCCCGGCCGGCGAACGGCAGCACTATCAGCGCGGCCACGGCGAAGACGGCGAGCACGAGCCCCGCCGTCATGGCTCCCAGTCCCCGCACCTGCGCCACATAGACGTACAGGTAGGGGACGGTGAAGCCGAGCCCGAACGCGCTGAGTGCGTTGCCCACGTGGATCCGGCGCATCGCTGCGCCCATCGCCCTGGTCACGTTCACCTCTCTCATCTCTCAAGCCGAAGCTCTGCATCGTGTGGCGGTCGGTCATTGAAGTGATTAGGAGTTAACCCTGAAGACTTCAAGACTAAAGTTCGAAGCTAAAGAGTACACCTGGAAGGACTTCAATGCCAAGCCGGTCCGTGCCATACTGCGGACATGGGTGACACCCCCGGTCTCGGCAGCGAGCCGACACTCGAAGAGCAGATCGCCGCCTACCAGCGCGAGTTCCAGGACCTCGACCCCCAGGTCGAGAAGATCGTCTCGGCGCTGTCCCGCCTGAACCGCCGGATGAACGTCGCCTACGGCCGCCAGACCTCCGAGCTGGGCATCAGCAACGCCGAGTGGGAAGTGCTCAAGGCGCTCGTCCTCTCCGGGGCGCCCTACCGCCTCGGCCCGAGCGACCTCGCCAAGCGCCTCGGCCTCACCCCGGCCGCGATGACCCACCGCATCGACCGCATGGTCGGCGAGGGCCTGGTCACCCGCGAGCGCGACGAGAACAACCGCGTCCGCGTCATCGTCGAGCTGACCCCGGAGGGCCGGGAGAAGTGGATGGAGGCCATGCGCCTCGCCACGGTCTTCGAGGGCGACCTCCTCCAGGACCTCTCCCCGGCGGAGCGCGCCGTGCTCGGCGAGGTGCTGACCCGGCTCCTGCGCCGGGTGGAGCACGCCCAGCCGGACGCCGGCGGACGCCTCAGCGACCTCGACTAAAAGATCTTGACAGGGGCTCCTTGACACGCCTCTGGTCGATCCGTAGAGTTCTTCGGGTTGCCGCGGAGCCGTAACGGTTCCTCGACAACACCTCCGCCGCACTGCGGCACCCACACCATCAGCACGATCTCCCGGCCGGGTTGATTTCGGCGTGCCCGAATTCAATTCGAATGGAACTCGTCGATGCCGAACGGATCCGCCAAGGGCCCGATTGGGAATCAGCGAGCGGATCCGCTAAGGTTTGGAACGTCGGAACGGCCCAACGGCCGGGAAGACTGACCCCGCTGACTGGGGGTCAGGTCGAGAAAAGATCTGATAGAGTCGGAACCGCCGGAAAGGGAAACGCGGAAGCGGGAACCTGGAAAGCACCGA